>NZ_LNQV01000183.1 GCF_001515305.1 Aquitalea pelogenes | reverse complement strand
GCCGCCGCCGTCAGCCTGGCCGACAGTCGCCAGTTGGGCTGCCATCTACTGCCCGGACATCCCGCTGGCCGACGACCTGCTGCAACACCTGGTGGCCCTGCCGCCGCCGCCGTCAGCCTGGCCGACAGTCGCCAGTTGGGCTGCCATCTACTGCCCGGACATCCCGCTGGCCGACGACCTGCTGCAACACCTGGTGGCCCT
>NZ_LNQV01000182.1 GCF_001515305.1 Aquitalea pelogenes | reverse complement strand
GGGCGCAGGTCACCGGGGGATGGCCTGCCGGAGGGTTGGAAGTCCGCCTGAGTGAGGGGGAGCGGATTCCGGCCGCCACGACTTCAAGGGGGTGTCGTCGTGGTGGGCGCAGGTCACCGGGGGATGGCCTGCCGGAGGGTTGGAAGTCCGCCTGAGTGAGGGGGAGCGGATTCCGGCCGCCACGACTTCAAGGGGGTGTCGTC
>NZ_LNQV01000019.1 GCF_001515305.1 Aquitalea pelogenes | reverse complement strand
CTTGCGCTGCCGTGGCCTTGCCCTGACCCGGACGCGGCTGGCCGGGCTTGCCATTGCCCTGACGTGCCGCCGGTGCGCCCAGACGGTGACGCACCGCAGCGGATTTGTCACCCGGCGGGGTAGGCGGAATCAGGCAGTGCTTGCTGTGGCCGATCAGGTCGCTGCGGCCCATATTGATCAGCGCATCGTGAATGATCTGCCAGTTGTCCGGGTGGTGATAGCGGAGGAAGGCCTTGTGCAGCTTGCGGCGATAACCATCGCGCACCACATCCACTTTTTCCGAGCTGCGCGACAGGCGCTTGAGCGGATTGCGACGGGTATGCCACATGGTGGTGGCCATGGCCATGGGCGTCGGGGTAAAGGTTTGCACCTGATCCAGACGGAAGTTGTTCTTCTTCAGCCACAGCGCCAGATTCATCATGTCCTCATCGCTGGTGCCGGGGTGGGCGGCGATGAAGTAGGGAATCAGGTATTGTTCCTTGCCCGCCTGGCGGCTGAAGCGTTCGAACAGCTCCTTGAACTTGTCGTAGGCGCCCATGCCCGGCTTCATCATCTTGGACAGCGGGCCGTCTTCGGTGTGTTCCGGGGCAATTTTCAGGTAGCCGCCCACATGGTGCTGCACCAGTTCCTTGATGTATTCGGGCGAGCGCACCGCCAGGTCGTAACGCAGGCCGGACTGGATGTTGATCTTCTTCACTCCCGGCAAGGCACGCGCCTTGCGGTACAGCTGGATCAGATGGCTGTGGTCGGTATTCAGGTTCTCGCAGATGTCCGGGAACACACAGGACAGCTTGCGACAGGAACGCTCGATGTTCGGGTCCTTGCACGACAGGCGGTACATATTGGCGGTCGGGCCGCCCAGATCGGAGATGTGGCCGGTGAAGCCCGGCGTCTTGTCGCGGATTTCCTCGATCTCGTGCAGGATGGATTCTTCCGAACGGCTCTGGATGATGCGGCCTTCGTGCTCGGTGATGGAGCAGAAGGTACAGCCGCCAAAACAGCCGCGCATGATGTTGACCGAGTACTTGATCATCTCCCACGCCGGAATGTGCGCATTGCCATAGGACGGGTGCGGATTGCGGGCGTAGGGCAGGCCGTAGACGAAGTCCATTTCCTCGGTAGTCAGCGGAATGGGCGGCGGGTTCAGCCATACATCGCGGCTGCCGTGCAGCTGCACCAGTGCGCGGGCATTGCCGGGGTTGGATTCCAGATGCAGGGTGCGACTGGCGTGTGCATACAGCACCGGGTCGTGCGCCACGGCTTCGTAGGCCGGAATGCGGATGACGGTTTTGGCACGTTCGGCGCGGCGTTTGGCCAGGCGTTCTTCGCGCGATTCGATGCGGATCACCTGCGGTGCAGTCGGGTCGCTGCCCTTGGTGGCTTCTGCTGCTTGTTTCGGCAGTTCCTGATACGGATTCAGGTGCGGATCCACCTTGCCGGGGGTGTCCACCACGCTGGAATCCATCTCCTGCCATTCCTCATCCGGACGCCAGCCTTGCTGCACCACGAAGGCGGTACCGCGGACGTCGCGGATTTCACTGAGTTTTTCACCCTTGGCAGCACGATGGGCGATTTCCACCAATGCGCGTTCGGCATTGCCATACAGCAGGATATCGGCCTTGGAGGTAATCAGCACCGACTGGCGTACCTTGTCGCTCCAGTAGTCGAAGTGGGCGATGCGGCGCAGGCTGGCTTCGATGGAGCCGATCATCACCCCCACGCCGGGATAGGCTTCGCGGCAACGCTGGGCATACACGGTGACGGCACGGTCCGGGCGCTTGTTCGGTTCGGCATTGGGGGTGTAGGCATCATCCGAGCGCGGGCGACGGTCCGCCGTGTAACGGTTGATCATCGAGTCCATATTGCCGGCGGTGACGCCAAAAAACAGGTTCGGCTTGCCCAGCGCGCGGAAGGGCTCGGCCGACTGCCAGTCCGGCTGCGCGATGATGCCGACACGGAAGCCCTGGGCTTCCAGCAAACGGCCCACCAGCGCCATGCCGAAACTGGGATGGTCGATATAGCAATCGCCGGAAATCAGGATGATGTCACAGGAATCCCAGCCCAGCTGGTCCATTTCGGCGCGGCTCATCGGCAGGAAAGGGGCAGTGCCGAAGCGGCTGGCCCAGTACTTGCGGTAAGAGGTAATCGGTTTGGCGGCGGCTGGCTGTGTCGTCATGCTGAATGAAAGCGGCTGGTGGCGCAGGTGGATAAGCAACCGGGCATTATGCCGTACTTTCGGATTTTTATCAGCATAAATTGTTGTTTTTAATGGCGAATTGCCATGCTGGGAGTAGGGGTTGAGGACAATATTTTCCGTTGAAATCAGTTGTTTGGCGGTTTTACCGCCCTGCAAGCGCTGTCTGCGTGTGACCTTGGCCGCAGTTTGGCGTAGGCTTGCGGATTGTCTTGGTTTGTCATGCTGATGTGTTGTATTGCTTCACATCAGCCACATACAGCACAGGAAACATTGCGCATGAGCAGTCAGATCATCCATCTGGACGGAAAAACGTCTGAATCCCAAGTAGCTGAGCTGGAAAGCGGCAAGGTACTGTTTCTGCCGCAGCTGGACTTTGCCATCCAGCCTGCCGAACTGGCCTTGCTGAACCCGGCCATTGCCGACCCTAAACGCAAGAACATCAGCCTGGAGCCGCAAGATGGTGGCAAGTTGCATGGTGTGGCCGACCCGGCCAACGAAGCCGCAGTGCGCGCCTTGATTGCCCGCTATCGCGACAGCGCCTTTGCCCTGGTCAACCAGTTGCTGCCGGAATACCGTGGCAAGCTGCGCGCTGCACCCACCAGCCTGCGCCTGATGCGGGTGGAAAATCGCCAGACGTCCTGGCGCAAGGACGACAGCCGCCTGCACGTGGATGCCTTCCCGTCCGCCCCACTTACGGCGAGCGCATCCTGCGCGTGTTCTACAATGCCAACCCCAATGGCGAGCCACGCGTGTGGCGGGTGGGCGAGCCGTTTGCCGACATGGCGCGGCGCATGCTGCCACGGGTGCCTTATCAATGGCCGGGTTCGGCCGCACTGATGGCTGCGCTGAAAATCACCAAGCGCAAACGCAGCGCTTACGACCACCTGATGCTGCATCTGCACGATGCCATGAAGGCGGACATGGATTACCAGCGCACCTGCCCGCAGGAAACCATGCCGTTCCCGCCCGGCTGCGGCTGGGTGTGTTTCTCCGACCATGCCTCGCATGCGGTGATGTCCGGCCAGTTCATGCTGGAGCAGACTTTCTGGCTGGCCGCGCAGGACATGGCCAACCCGGCACGCTCGCCACTGGCCGAATTGCAGGCCATCACCGGGCGCAAGCTGCTGTAAACCAAGCGGGCGGCTGGCCGGGCAAAGTACCGGCCAGCTTGTATTTCCCCGGCAAAACCGGCCATGCCGGGACTACCTCTCCCCAGCAAGGGCAAATCGGTTACAATCACCGATTGCTTTCAATCAGTCTGCAGCCAGAATCATGAGCACGGAAAACAACGCGCCAGTAGTCAGCAACTTCATTCGCAACATCATTGACGAGGATCTGGCTTCCGGCAAGCACAGTTCCATCGTCACCCGCTTCCCGCCGGAGCCCAATGGCTACCTGCACGTGGGCCACGCCAAATCCATCTGCCTGAACTTCGGTCTGGCCGAGGATTACCAGGGCAAATGCAATCTGCGCATGGATGACACCAACCCGGAAAAAGAGTCGGACGAATTCGTGCAGTCCATCAAGGACAGCGTGGAATGGCTGGGCTTCAAGTGGGATGGCAATGTCCGTTTCGCCTCGGATTACTTCGATGCGCTGTATGACTATGCCGTCGAGCTGATCAAGTCGGGCAAGGCCTTTGTCTGCGACCTGAACGCCGAAGAAATGCGCGCCTATCGCGGCAGCCTGACCGAGCCGGGCAAGAACAGCCCTTTCCGCGACCGTAGCGTGGAAGAGAACCTCGACCTGTTCACCCGCATGCGTAACGGCGAATTCCCGGACGGCAGCAAGACCCTGCGCCTGAAAATCGACATGGCTTCCGGCAACGTGAACCTGCGCGACCCGGTGATCTACCGCATCCGCCGCGCACATCACCACCGTACCGGCGACAAGTGGTGCATCTACCCGATGTACGACTACACCCACTGCATCTCCGATGCGCTGGAAGGCATCACCCACAGCCTGTGCACGCTGGAGTTCGAAGACCATCGCCCGCTGTACGACTGGGTGCTGGACAACATCACCATTCCTTGCCACCCGCGCCAGTACGAATTCTCCCGTCTGGAACTGCTGTACGCGCTTACTTCCAAGCGCAAGCTGCAGGCACTGGTGACCGACGGCCTGGTGGATGGCTGGAACGACCCGCGCATGCCCACCATCGAAGGCATGCGTCGTCGCGGTTTCAGCCCGGCGGGCATTCGCCTGTTCGCCCAGCGCATTGGCGTGTCCAAGGGTGAAAACATCATCGACATGAGCGTGCTGGAAGGCGCTGTGCGCGAGATGCTGGAAAACGAATCGCCGCGTGTGATGGCCGTGCTGGACCCGATCAAGGTGACCCTCACCAACTTCGATGCCGCCGTCACCGCCAGTCGCAGCGCGCCTTTCCATCCGCATCACCCGGAATTCGGCGAGCGCGAAGTGCCGATCGCCCGTGAAATCTGGATCGAGCGTGACGATTTTGCCGAAGTGCCGCCGCCCAAGTGGCAGCGCCTGACCGCCGGTGGTGAAGTTCGCCTGCGCTACAGCTATGTCATCAAGTGCGATGAAGTGATCAAGGATGCCGACGGCAAGGTGGTGGAACTGAAGTGCTCCATCGACCACGACACCTTGGGCAAGAACCCGGAAGGCCGCAAGGTCAAGGGTGTGATTCACTGGGTATCGGCCGAGCACGCGATTGAAGCCGACGTGCGTCTGTACGACCGCCTGTTCACCGAGCCGCGTCCGGATGCGGTGCGTGGCGACGATGGCGAATATGTCGACTTCCGCCAGTTCCTCAACCCGGAATCGCTGAAAACCGTCACCGCCTATGTGGAAGACGCCGTGCTGAAGGCAGCGCCGGAATCGCGCTTCCAGTTTGAGCGCCTGGGCTACTTTGTCACCGACCGTTACGACCATCAGCAAGGTGTGCGTGCGGTGTTCAACCGGACTGTGGGATTGCGCGATAACTGGAGCAAGTGATTTTTTGTCCCAACGGGTAAGTAAGCACTTACTTACCCGACTTGGTGCTGAATCTCTCTCAAGCGGGCCTGCTGGCCCGCTTTTTTCATGTCTGTTGATCGGGTACACCGTTAGCCGGGCACTGACAAGCTTCGCCAGCGCAGCATTTGATGCGCGTCGACTTTGGCGTGATGTAATTTGCCTGCTACACCTGTCCTGCCTAGCATCAAAACCATTCAGTCTTGCTTTGCGGAGAAGTGTGATGAACCAGCCTCGCCTGCTGTATCTGCAATCCGGCGGCCCCACCGCCGTTCTCAATGCCTCGGCGCAAGGGGTGATCGAAACCGCCCGCAAGCTGGGCATCTCGGTGTATGCCGCCCGCGATGGTCTGGCAGGCCTGCTGGAAGACCGGCTGGTGAATACCGATGGCGTGTCCGATCACGATATCGCCCGGCTGGGTTTTCTGCCTGGCGGGCATTTTGGCGTCAGTCGCCGCATGATAGGCCGTTTCGACGAATGTCCTGAGGACTGGCTGCGCATGAAAGCGGTGCTGGCGCGTCACGGCATTCATTATTTGCTGATCAATGGCGGCAACGGCTCGCTGGGCTGTGCCGCCCGGCTGGCGGATTTCCAGCGCCATACCGGTCATGCGCTGCATGTCATCGGTGTGCCCAAAACCATAGACAACGATCTGGTCGGCACCGACAACAGCCCCGGCTATGGCTCGGCGGCCAAGTTTCTGGCCAGCACCATGCTGGAAGTAGGCATGGACATGATCAGCATGGGCCGTGGCCGGGTATTCATCATGGAGGCGATGGGCCGCCATACCGGCTGGCTGGCGGCGGCACCTGCTGCGGCGCGCATTCACGGCGGGCAGGCACCGCATATCGTGTTGCTGCCGGAAGTGCCGTTTGATCAGGACAAGTTTCTGGCTGCGGTTGATGCCAGTCTGGCGGCGCATGGCCAGTGCGCCATCTCGGTGGCAGAAGGCCTGGTGGATGCCGCCGGGCGCTTTGTCACCGAGGCCAATGCCTCGGCCGTGTATGGGCACGAGCAACTGGGCGGGGTGGGGAGCTGGCTGGCGGCGCTGCTCAAGCGCGAGCGCGGCCTGTCCGCCCATGTGGCGCAGGTGGATTATCTGCAACGCGCAGCCGGGCATCTGGTGTCGGCCACCGATGCCGCCCAGGCTTACCAGATGGGGCAGAAGGGCGTGGAATGGTTGCAGGCCGGCCGCAGCGGCGTGATGGCGGGCATCCGCCGCCTGTCCGATCACCCATACCGCTGGGAAGTGGCGGAGTTTCCGCTCTCTGATGTGGGGGATCTGGAAAAGGCTTTCCCGTCGCACTTCATCTCTGCCGATGGCTATGGCGTGACCCAGGCTTTTCTGGATTACCTGCTGCCGCTGATGGAAGGGGAGCGCATGCCACCCTTCCGTCAGGGCGTGCCGGACTACCGCCGTATTGAATGGCCGCCGGTGTGACCCCATTTACTGGCAGCAGATGTCACTCGGGACCGGGCACTGGCCCGGTTTTTCATTTTCCGCGCAGCAGGACGGGCAGTGTGCAGGCGCTTCGCGGGGGCTTGACGACTCTGCTACAATTTCCCCTTTTACCCAAGCACAGGTTATCTAGATCATGCTGAACGTGTACAACACCCTGACTCGCCAGAAAGAAGAGTTCCATCCCATCGAACCGGGCAAGGTGCGTATGTATGTGTGTGGCATGACGGTGTATGACCTCTGCCATATCGGCCATGCCCGCATGCTGGCTGCCTTTGACGTGATCTACCGCTGGCTCAAGGCCTCCGGCTACGATGTCAACTACGTGCGGAACATCACCGACATCGAAGACAAGATCATCAAGCGGGCGCTGGAGCGCGGCATTACCCCGGACCAGCTGGTGGCGGAAACCATCGCCGACATGCATCAGGATGCCGCCGCGCTGAACCTGCTGCCGCCGACCCACGAACCGCGCGCACCCATCATGTGGGCGGCATGATTGCGCTGATCGAACAGCTGATTGCCAATGGCAAGGCCTACCCGGCCCCCAATGGCGATGTGTATTACGCGGTGCGCGAGTTTGAAGGCTACGGCAAGCTGTCCGGCCGTACGCTGGACAAGCTGCGCGCCGGTGAGCGCGTGGAAATCGACCCCAACAAGCGCGACCCGCTGGACTTCGTGCTGTGGAAGGCCGCCAAACCGGGCGAGCCGTCCTGGGACAGCCCGTGGGGTGCAGGCCGTCCGGGCTGGCATATCGAATGCTCGGTGATGAGCTGCCACCATCTGGGCGAGCACTTCGACATCCACGGCGGTGGTGAAGACCTGCAATTCCCGCACCATGAAAACGAAATCGCCCAGTCCGAAGGCGCGCATGGCCATCAGTATGTGAATTACTGGCTGCACAACGGCTTCATCAATGTCGATGGCGAAAAGATGTCCAAATCGCTGGGCAATTTCTTCACCATCCGCGACGTGCTGCAGCATTTCGACGGCGAAGTGGTGCGCTTCTTCATTGTGCGCAGCCACTACCGCAGCCCGGTCAACTACACCGACAGCATCCTCAACGATGCCAAGCAGGGCCTGACTCGTCTCTACACCGCCTTGCGCGGTCTGGCGCTGCCGGAAAGCACGGGCATTGACTGGAGCAACCCCTACGCTGCGCGCTTCAAGGCAGCGATGGATGACGACTTCAGCTCCTCCGAAGCTGTTGCCGTGCTGTTCGAGCTGGCTGGTGAAGTCAACAAGAGCCGCGATGTGCAACTGGCCCGCCTGATGAAGGACCTGGGCGGCGTGCTGGGCCTGCTGCAACGTGAGCCGGAGGAATTCCTCAAGGCTGGTGCGGGTGACGGTGAATTGACTGCCGAGCAGATCGAAGCCCTGATCCAGGCGCGTCGTGATGCGCGTGCCAACAAGAACTGGGCCGAGTCCGACCGTATCCGTGACGAGCTGATCGCCAAGGGTGTGGTGCTGGAAGACAATGCGCAGGGCACCAGCTGGCGTCGTGCCTGAGCCTGCATTGCTGGCCGGGTAAGTCCAGGGCGGCAGTCTGATAAGGGCTGTCGCCGTTTTCGTTTCGGGCGACTTGTCAAGTGCTGATAAAGCGCGGATAATGCACCCCTTCACCAAGTAGTACAGGCAAAACCCCTGTACCCGTAACCAAGGAAGCTCATCATGCGCGCTGATATCCACCCGAATTACAAAGAAGTTGCGGTTACCTGCTCCTGCGGTAACACCTTCACCACCCAGTCCACCATGGGCAAGGACGCCTTCCACATTGAAGTGTGCTCCAGCTGCCACCCGTTCTACACTGGCAAGCAGAAGATTGTTGATACCGCCGGCCGTATCGACAAGTTCAACCAGAAGTTCGGTGGCTTCTTCAAGCGCTAAGCTTGTAAGCTTTGGAAAAAAGGCAGCCCAGGCTGCCTTTTTTCATTTCCGCTGCGTGTGCTTGCACATTAAAATAATGCTTTATTCCAACTGGCGCGCGCCTCGATGCTGACGTACTCCCCGCAAAACGCCACCGTTCCCGTTCCCACCGAAAAGCCCTGGGTCTTGTTGCTGCTGTGTTTTGTCTGGCTGTGGCCGGGCATCATCGGTCACGACCCGTGGAAGCCTGACGAACCCTATGTGATGGCCGTGGTGGATGGCATGCTGCGCAGCGGCAACTGGCTGCTGCCCACCATCCAGGGCGTACCCTATCTGGAATCCCCACCGCTGTATTACTGGGTGGCCACGGTACTTGCCAAGCTGTTTTCCCCCTGGCTGCTCCCTGCCCATGATGCCGCGCGGCTGGCAACGCCGCTGTTCATGACCCTGGGACTCACCCTGGCGGGCATGACCGGGCGTGACCTGATCGGCCGCCGTCACGGACGCAGCGTGGTGATGATTTTGATTGGCTGCCTGGGACTGATTGTCACCGGCCACCAGATGACGCCGATGGTCGCCAGCTTTACCGGTTTTGCCGCCGCCTTTTATGCCCTGTCGCTCACCTTGCGCTCTCCCGGACTGGCCGGTGCCATTCTGGGGGCAGGTAGCGCCGCCCTGTTCCTGAGTGCCAGCCTGCTGGAAGTGATGCTGGTGTGGGCTGTCGTGCTGTTCCTGCCGGCCTTTGCCGCCTGGCGCAACAAGCGCTATGTCATCACCGTGCTGATGGCCTTGCTGGTGGCTGTGCCTGTGGCGCTGATCTGGCCGCTGGAGCTGTCCCGCAGCTATCCGGCGCTGTTCCGCCTGTGGTGGGAACACCATGCGCTGGGCCCGCTGGATGGCTTTGGCAAGGTAGGGCTGTTTCACGGTTTTGGCTACTACACCTTCAATACCATCTGGTTTGCCTGGCCGGCCTGGCCGCTTGCCGCCTGGACGCTGTACCGCAACCGCAAGTACGAACAGCCCATGTTGCAGCTGCCGCTGATGTTCTTTGCCGTGGTGCTGATCATGCTGACGCTGTCGGTGCGCAAGAGCATGGATTACGCCATGCCGCTGCTGTTGCCGCTGTCCCTGCTCGCTGCGGTGGAGCTGGATAATCTGCGGCGTGGCGCTGCTGCCTTTCTCAACTGGTTCGGCCTGATGGCGTTCGGGGTGTTCGGCCTGCTGATCTGGGCGGGCTGGGCGGCGATGAACTATGGCTGGCCAGAACGGCTGGCAGGCCGGGCACAGTACTTCAGTCCTTACTATGTGCCGCATGTTTCGCTGCTGGCCGCCATCTTTGCCATTCTGGCCACCATCACCTGGATATGGGCGGTCACCCGCAGCCATGTGCGTGGTCGGCAAGCCATTACCAACTGGGCTGCCGGGCTTACCTTGTGCTGGGGATTGGCGCTGAGCCTGTGGCTGCCGTGGCTGGATGCGGCAAAGAGCTATCGTCCGGTGGTGGCAAGCATGCTCCGCAACGTGCCACCGGCAGTATTGAATGGCAGCAGCTGCATTGCCACCGAGCGCGAGAACATGATGGCGCGCATCAGCTGGCACTATTATGGCGGGATAGATCTGGTGGCTTATCCGGCTGGCGAAAGCAGCCCCTGCGACTACCGCTTGTTGATGCGTTCACGTACCGAGGGTCTGGCCGAGCCGGGCTGGAGCTTGTTGTGGCAGGGATCGCGACCGCGTGAGAAGTACGAGCTGTTCGGCCTGTTCAAGCGCTCACCGCACTAGCCGTGCAGCAGGATTCATCAAGATGACAACAGGCCGCAGCACATGCGGCCTGTCTGCTTTTAGTCCTGCCCGTGCTGATTCAGGGCAGCCATCACTGCCGGCAGGCTTTCCGCCAGCGCAAACAGTTCGCGCTCTTCAAAGCGGACATGGGCAGTCATGGCATCGGCAAAGGCTTGCAGCATGGCTGGCGAGGCCAGTTGCGGATGTTGCAGCAGGGCATGCAAATGGGCGTGATCTGCCAGCGTGCGCTCAACCGCAGCCTGCTGGCCGGCTTGTGACAGCGCAGGTAACAAGAGGCGTTCTTCCTGGGCGAAATGGGCTTGCAAGCTGTCCTGATAATGCTGGATCAGCCGCTGGGCGACGCGTTGCCACGCTTCAGCATCATCCTGCCGTGCCGCTTTGCCGGCTTGCATGGCCAGGGACAGGGCATGGTGATGGTCGTGCGAGAGTGGGGTAAGGGCTGCGCTGCGTTTCATGATGGTGGCTGTTAACGGTCAGGCAGACAGCCTGCGCCAGTGGCAGAAGATATGCCTTGATCACTCTCAAGGACAGCCGGGCCTCCCGGCGGGAGGCCCTGAGCGGCTAGTGTTGCAACTGCGGCAGATTGGCAAACAGCTGCAGTGCTTCCGGGTTGGCCAGTGCACTGAGATTATTCACCGGCTCGCCGTGAATCACGTTTTTCACCGCCAGTTCGACAATCTTGCCGCTGATGGTGCGTGGAATGTCGGTGACGGCAATGATGCGCGCCGGTACATGGCGCGGGCTGGCACCACGCTTGATCTGTTCGCGCAGCCGGTTGACCAGCGCCTCATCCAGCACATGGCCCTGCTGCAGCCGGACAAACAATACCACGCGCTCGTCGTCCTGCCAGCGCTGGCCCACGGCCAGGCTTTCCACCACTTCCGGGAAGCTTTCCACCTGACGGTAGATTTCCGCGGTACCGATACGCACGCCACCGGGGTTGAGCACCGCGTCGGAACGGCCATAAATCACCATGCCGTTGTGGGCGGTGATTTCGGCGTAGTCACCGTGGCACCACACATTATCGAAGCGGCCAAAATAGGCCTGACGGTATTTGCTGCCTTGCTCGTCCTGCCAGAACCCCACCGGCATGGAGGGGAAGGGGCGGGTGCATACCAGTTCGCCCTTTTCCTGCCGCACCGGCCTGCCGTAACTGTTGAAGATGTCCACCGCCATACCCAGGCCACGGCATTGCAGCTCGCCACGGTATACCGGCAGGTTGGCACAACCCAGGGCAAAACAGGACACGATGTCAGTGCCACCGGAAATGGAGGCCAGATTGATGTCCTGCTTGATGTTGGCGTATACCCAGTCAAAGCTTTCCGCCATCAGTGGCGAGCCGGTGGAGAAGATGGCGCGCAGTGCATCCAGCCGGTATTGCGTGGCAGGAGCCAGGTTGATCTTGCGCAGGCCGTCGATGTACTTGGCCGAGGTGCCAAACTGGGTGAATTGCCATTGCTGCGCATATTCCCACAGGATGTGTCCCTGATTGGCAAACGGCGAGCCGTCATACAGCATCAGCGCCGCGCCGCTGGCCAGACCGGATACCAGCCAGTTCCACATCATCCAGCCGCAGGTGGTGAAGTAAAACAGGTGGTCGCCATGGTGAATGTCGGCGTGCAGCTGGTGCTCCTTCAGGTGCTGCAGCAAGGTGCCGCCAGTGCCATGCACGATGCACTTGGGTTTGCCGGTGGTGCCGCTGGAGTACAGGATGAACAGCGGATGGTTGAATTCCACCCGGACAAACTGCAAGGGACGCGCAGCGAAGCGGGCAATGATATCGTCCAGCGTGATGGTGCGCGGCAGGCTTGCGGCAAAGGCAGCGGTTTCGCCCAGATAGGGGACGGCAATGAACTGCTGCACCGAAGGCAGACCGGCTGCCAGCGCCTGCATCTTGTCGCGGATGTCGATCTGCTTGCCGCCATACCAGTAGCCATCCGGGCAGAACAGCAGCTTGGGTTCGGTCTGGCCGAAGCGGTCGATGGCACCGTCGATGCCGAAGTCGGGCGAACAACTGGTCCATACCGCACCCAGGCTGGTGGCAGCCAGCATGGCGGCCACGGTTTCCGGCATATTGGGCAGGAAACCGGCTACGCGGTCGCCCGCCACAATGCCGGCAGCCTGCATGGCTTGCTGCAAGCGGGACACCAGCTGGCGCAGCTGCTGCCAGCTGTAGCGGGACTTGACCTTGTCTTCCCCCCAGAACACCAGGGCGGTGGCATCGCCATCGTGACGCAACAGGTTCTCTGCGTAATTGAGGCGGGCTTCGGGGAAAAAGCGCGCAGCCAGCATATTGTCCGCCTGCTCCAGCGCGCTCCCACCCTTGTCACCCAGCACCCCGCAGTAATCCCACACCAGCGCCCAGAAGCGGCCTGGGTCGTCCACGCTGGCTTGCCACAGCGTCTGGTAGTCGGGCAGCGGGCGGTCATAGGCTGCTTCGGCCAGGCGGGTAAAGGCATGCAGGTGGGAGCCTGCAATACGTTCGGCGGATGGTTGCCAGATGGGGAGGGTGGAATGCTGCATGTTATTCCTTATCTGAAAGTAATTCGCGCCAGAAGGCCACGTCGGCTTGAATGAGCCTTAGCCCATGGCCAGCCGTTATTGATAAGTTTCTTGAAGATTCGCAAGTGGAATCCATCCTGACTCCAAGCTGTCGTTGCTCTTGCACCATACCCAGCCATTTATCGTTTTTGTTCCGATAAGAACTTCGCCTTTGCGCGCATTCAATTCTCGTGCCGTGTAGTCTTCAAGGGAAATAGCAGTCTTGTCCTTAACGAATTTAATGATCTGCGCTGGAACCCAGCCGCCTTTTTGTCCTGGTGTTTCACAGAAAAGCCAGTCTTCCCATCCCTCCGGGCCATCGTATCTCTCACCTACGGTAAGAAGAGCTCCTTTTGCAAAGCTAATGGGCTCAGGGTAATCGGTAGTGTGATCCTGGATAACGAGATACTTCTTGGTTTCCATGATTTCTTACTCCGGTTTTTCATGTGGGTGGCGGGCTGGACATCCACGTATCAGTGACTAAGGCCCATGGCCTGCGCCACCTTCGAGGTGGGGGCGCGGCCCAGCAGGCCGGCGGCAAACCAGGCGGTTTGCACCAGTGTCGGCAAGTCTATGCCACAGTCCACGCCCAGGCCATGCATCAGGTACACCACGTCTTCGGTGGCCACATTGCCGGATGCCCACGAGCATACGGGCAGCCGCCCAGCCCGGCAATCGAGGAATCGAATGTTCTGATGCCAGCCTGAAAAGAAGCATGAATATTGCTGATGGCCATGCCGTAGGTATCGTGGAAGTGGCCTGCCAGTTGTGCAATTGGCACAAGCTTGCTGACTGCTTCCAGCATGTCCAGTACCCGGTTGGGCGTGCCCGTGCCTATGGTGTCGCCCAGCGAAATTTCGTAGCAGCCCATGTCCAGCAGACGGGCAGCCACTTCTGCCACCTTGGCCGGGGCGATGGCGCCCTCGTAGGGGCAATCCACCACGCAGGACACATAGCCGCGCACGCGGATGCCCTCGCGCCGTGCTGTAGCCATCACGCTGTCAAAGCGGGCCAGGCTTTCGGCAATGCTGGCATTGATGTTTTTCTGGCTGAAACTTTCACTGGCCGCACCAAACACGGCAATCTCGCGCACGCCAGCTGCCAGTGCCTGTTCCATGCCCTTGTCGTTGGGCACCAGCACCGGGTAATTCACCGCACCGGACAGCTCCAGTGCCTGCAATACTTGCAAACTGTCGGCCATTTGCGGCACCCATTTGGGCGAGACAAAAGCGCCGGCCTCGATGGTGGTGAGGCCGCTTTCAGCCAGGCGGCGAATCAGTTCCAGCTTGCTGGCGGTATCCACCTGCTGCTTTTCGTTCTGCAGCCCGTCGCGCGGGCCGACTTCGACGATTTTTACGGTTGGCATAGCGTGTTGTCCTCCGGATCAGTCGGCGTCGAAGTCGAGCAACTCGTCGCCATCGCATACCTGTTCACCAGCACCAAAGTAAAAGGCATTCACCGTGCCATCGGCTGGGGCATGGATGGTGTGCTCCATTTTCATGGCTTCCAGAATCAACAGGGGCTCACCCTTGCTCACCTGCTGCCCGCTACTGGCCAGCAAGGCCACTACCCGCCCAGGCATCGGTGCTTTCAGGTGGGTGGCGCCATGCACTTCTTCGGCGCTGGCGGCGTACGGGTCCACCCAGCTTGCTTCCAGCCGTTCGCCTTGCAGGAACAACACCCGCAGCTGCTGCTGGCTAATGACGGTGGCGCGCAGTTGTTGCCCGTCCAGCGTGACATGCCATTCACCGTGTTGCAGCCGTGCCATGGCCTGATATGTCTGTCCTGCCACCGTCACGGCAAAACCGTGCTCCAGATGGCGCACGCTGACACTGTGCAGGGTGTCGCCGTGCATGAATTGCTGGACGGTTTCCAGCTGACCATTCAGTCGCCAGCCTGCGCGCACCGGGAAGTCCGTCTGCGCGCCCAGCGTCTGGACCAGCGCCAGCACAGCCAGCTGAGCACTACTGGCAGGAGTGGCTGGTGGCAGCAAGGCATCCTGATAGCGGGCGATGAGCCCGGTATCCACTGCACCACTGGCAAAGCTGTGGTGCTGCACAATGCGGCGCAGGAAGGCGATATTGGTGGTGACACCGGCCACCTGATACTGCGCCAGTGCCGCGTCCAGCTGTTGCAAGGCGGCAGCCCGGTTTTCACCCCAGACAATCAGCTTGGCAATCATCGGGTCGTAGAAGGGGCTGATGCTGTCGCCTTGTTCCACCCCGGTATCGATGCGTACCTGTGCGCTTTCGGCAGGGGTAGCCAGGTGAATCAGCTGGCCGGTGGCGGGCAGGAAGCCCTTGTCCGGGTCTTCTGCATAAATACGCGCCTCGATGGCGTGGCCATGAATCTGTAGCTCGTCCTGCCGCAGCGGCAGCGGCTGACCGGCGGCTACTTGCAACTGCCAGGCCACCAAGTCCTGCCGGGTGATCATTTCGGTCACCGGGTGTTCCACCTGCAGGCGGGTGTTCATTTCCATGAAGTAAAAGTCACCGGGGCGGCCATCGTCCTGTACCGCCATGATGAATTCCACCGTCCCCGCACCGACATAGCCCACCGCACGCGCAGCGGCGCAGGCGGCTTCGCCCATGGCCTGCCGGGTGCTGACCGGCAAATCCGGTGCCGGTGCTTCTTCCAGTACTTTCTGATGACGGCGCTGCACCGAGCAGTCACGCTCGAACAGGTAGACACAGCCGCCCAGGCTGTCGGCAAACACCTGGATTTCCACATGGCGCGAACGTGGCAGGTATTTCTCCACCAGTACCTTGTCGTCACCAAAGCTGGCGGCTGCTTCGCGCTGGCAGGAGGCCAGCGCAGCGGCGAAATCCTCACTGCGCTCGACAATGCGCATGCCCTTGCCACCACCACCGGCGCTGGCCTTGATCAGTACCGGATAGCCGATACGGTCGGCTTGCTGGTGCAGGAAATCCGGCTCCTGGCGCTCGCCGTGATAGCCGGGCACCAGCGGTACGGCCGCCTGTTCCATCAGTGCCTTGGCGGCAGATTTACTGCCCATGGCGGCAATGGCGCTGGCCGGAGGGCCGATAAAGGCGATACCTGCGGCAGCGCAGGCGGCGGCAAAATCAGCGTTTTCCGACAAAAAACCATAACCGGGGTGGATGGCCTCGGCACCGCTCTGGCGGGCAATGTCCAGAATCAGCCCGGCCTTGAGATAGGATTCCGCCGCCGGAGCCGGACCCAGTCGCCAGGCTTCATCGGCCAGTCTGACAAAGCGGGCATCGGCATCGGCGTCGGAATAAACGGCAACAGTGGCAATGCCCAGCTGGCGCGCGGTCTTGATCACCCGGCAGGCGATTTCCCCGCGGTTGGCAATGAGGATTTTCTTGAACATGGCAGTGTCCTTATTGTTCTTGTTGCCAGGCGGGCGGACGTTTGTCGAAGAAGGCGGCCAGGCCTTCGCGGGCTTCCTGTCCGCTGCGGGTACTGGCAATGCGGCTGGCGGTATCGGCCAGCAGGTCGTCATCCCACGGTGAGCCTTCATGCAGTTCGGCCAGCAGGTCTTTGGCGGCCCCCAGTGCGCGTGGTGCACCTTTGGCCAGTTCGCTGGCGATGTCGGCGATGCGCTGGTCCAGCATGTCGGCGGCGACAACTTCATGCACCAGGCCGATACGGGCGGCGGTGGCGGCGTCAATGCGCTCGGCCGACAGGAAGTAGCGCCGCGCCTGCCGCCAGCCGATGGCATCGGCCACATAAGGGCCGATGGTGGCCGGAATCAGGCCCAGCCGCACTTCGGTCAGGCCGAAGCGGGCGGCGTCGGTGGCAATGGCAATGTCACATACGGTAGCCAGGCCGGTGCCACCGGCAATGGCCGGGCCGTGGATGCGGGCGATTACTGGCTTCTGGCTGCGGTAAATGGCCTTGAGCATGGCGGCCAGGCGCTGGGCATCGGCCAGGTTTTCTGCCTCGCTGTAGCCGGCGGCACGGCGCATCCAGTCCAGGTCAGCCCCGGCGGAAAAGCTTTTGCCATGTCCGGCCAGCACGATGACGCGCACGCTGTCGTCCAGTTGCAGTGCCTTGAAGGCGGCGGTCAGCTCGGCAATCAGCATTTCGTTCAGCGCATTGTGCAGTTCCGGGCGGTTCATCCAGACAGTGGCGGTGCTGCCGCTGTGATGGATATCGAGAGTCTGATACTGGCTCATGGCGCTTCCTTACATGCGGAACACGCCAAAGCGTGTCTTTTCGATGGGCGCGGACAGGGCTGCTTCCAGTGCCAGGCTCAGTACATCGCGGGTCTGGGCCGGGTCGATGATGCCGTCGTCCCACAGCCGTGCACTGGCGTAATAAGGGTGGCCCTGACGTTCGTATTGTTCGCGTACCGGTGCTTTCAGCGCTTCTTCCTGCTCGGCGGTGAAGGCCTCGCCCAGTTGTTCTTTCTTTACCTGTGCCAGCACCCCGGCGGCCTGTTCGCCACCCATCACCGAAATGCGGCTGTTGGGCCACATCCACAGCATGCGCGGGCTGTAAGCGCGGCCACACATGCCGTAGTTACCCGCCCCGAAGCTGCCGCCAATCAGCACGGTGAACTTGGGCACGCTGGCGCAGGCCACGGCGGTAACCAGCTTGGCGCCATCCTTGGCGATGCCGCCGTTTTCATACTTCTTGCCCACCATGAAGCCGGTGATGTTCTGCAGGAAGATCAGCGGAATGCCGCGCTGGCAGCACAGTTCGACAAAGTGCGCACCCTTGAGGGCCGATTCGGAAAACAGGATGCCGTTATTGGCGATGATGCCAACACGCCAGCCATTGAGGCGGGCAAAACCGGTGACCAGCGTCGTGCCGTAGTTCTGCTTGAATTCGTCAAAGTCGGAGTCGTCCACCAGTCGGGCGATGATTTCACGCACATCAAACGGCTTTTTCGGGTCAGCCGGAATCACGCCGTAGATTTCCTCGGCGGCATGGCGTGGTGCTTTAGGTTCGGCGCGGTCCAGCACGCCTTGTTTGTGCCAGTTGAGGTCGGCCACGATGCGGCGGGCAATGCCCAGCGCGTGGGCGTCGTTCTGCGCCAGGTGGTCGGCCACGCCGGAGATGCGCGCATGTACATCACCACCGCCCAGTTCTTCTGCGGTGACGACTTCGCCGGTAGCGGCCTTCACTAACGGCGGGCCGCCCAGAAAGATGGTGCCTTGTTCCTTGACGATGACGGTTTCGTCCGACATGGCCGGTACATAAGCACCGCCAGCGGTACAGCTGCCCATCACCACCGCAATTTGCGGAATGCCGGCGGCAGACAATTGGGCCTGGTTGAAGAAAATGCGGCCAAAGTGTTCCTTGTCCGGAAACACTTCGTCCTGCAGTGGCAAGAAGGCCCGCCGGAATCCACCAGATAGACGCAGGGCAGGCGGTTTTCCCTGGCGATTTCCTGCGCGCGCAGATGCTTTTTCACCGTCATCGGGTAATAAGTACCGCCCTTGACCGTGGCATCGTTGGCGATGATCAGGCAGTCCACCCCGGCAATGCGGCCGATGCCGCTGATCAGGCTGGCACCCGGCGCATCATCGTTGTACATGCCAAAGGCCGCCAGTTGGGACAGTTCCAGAAAGGGCGCACCAGGGTCCAGCAGGAGGTTGATACGCTCGCGCGGCAGCAGCTTGCCACGCGCGGTGTGTTTGTCACGGGCTTTGTCGCCGCCGCCCAGCGCCGCCTGAGCGACCTTCTGTTTCAAGTCATCCACCAGCGCACGCATCTTGTCGGCATTGGCCTGGAAGTCCGGCGCGCGGGGGGAGAGTTTGGATTCGATGACTGGCATGGAGAGCCTCTTGTTTTTGTGCCGATCCGTCAGGTTTTTTCAAAGCCAAGTAAAGCAAGGCAAAACGAAGCGCGTGGAGAACGCGGCTGAGGCAAGGTGCGCCGCCGCAGACAGTACATTGGGTACGGCCAGGCGGCGCAACGCGGCATCAGGCGTTTTATCCGGCTCTTAGCGTGTCTCGGCCATCAGTTCGCGGCCAATCAGCCAGCGGCGGATTTCGCTGGTGCCTGCGCCGATTTCATACAACTTGGCATCGCGCAGCAGGCGGCCGGTGGCGTATTCATTGATATAGCCGTTGCCGCCCAGGCACTGGATGGCATCCAGCGCCATCTGGGTGGCGTTTTCGGCGGCGTACAGAATGGCCCCGGCAGCGTCCTTGCGCGTCTGGCGGCCGGTATCGCCCCGGTCCAGCGCCTGGCCGACGGCATAGACATAGGCGCGGCTGGCAGACAGCTTGACGTACATGTCGGCCAGCTTGCCCTGCATCAGCTGGAAGTCGCCAATGGCCTGGCCAAACTGTTTGCGGTCATTCAGATAGGGGACGACGATGTCCATGCAGGCCTGCATGATGCCCAGCGGGCCTGCCGATAGCACGGCGCGTTCGTAGTCCAGCCCGCTCATCAGCACTTTCACGCCATTGCCTTCGCCGCCCAGTACGTTTTCGGCCGGGATTTCACAGTTGTCGAAGAATAGCGGGTAGGTGTTGGAACCGCGCATGCCCAGCTTGTCCAGCTTGCTGCCATGCGAGAAACCGGCAAAGCCCTTTTCCACGATAAAAGCCGTGATGCCCCTGGGCCCGGCGTTGACGTCGGTCTTGGCATACACCACCAGGGTGTCGGCATCGCCGCCGTTGGTAATCCACATCTTGCTGCCGTTCAGTACATAACGGTCGCCTTTTTTATCGGCGCGCAGCTTCATGCTGACCACATCGGAACCGGCATTGGGTTCGGACATGGCCAGCGCGCCCACGTGTTCGCCGGAAATCAGCTTGGGCAGGTAGCGGGCTTTCTGTTCGGTGCTGCCGTTCTTGCGGATCTGGTTGACGCACAGATTGGAATGGGCGCCGTAGGACAGGGCGACTGAAGCCGAGGCACGGCTGATTTCTTCCATCACGATCATGTGGGCCAGGTAGCCCATATTGGCACCACCGTATTCTTCTTCTGCGGTGATGCCCAGCAAGCCCAGGTCACCAAACTTGCGCCACAGGTCGGCCGGAAAGAGGTTGTCACGGTCGATGTCGGCGGCGCGCGGGGCGATTTCGGCGTCGGCAAAATCCTTCACGCTCTGGCGCAACATGTCGTAAGTGTCGCCGTGGTCAAAACGCAGGCTGCTGTACATGGTGTTTCTCCTCGGTGCCGGTCGTGGCGGCTGTGCCTGACAGGCTATTGTGATGGTTGCCTTACTGCTTTGAATATTGAATTACGTTTACGTAAGCGTCAATATGGTGTGGTAAAAAAACCTGCACGAGGGCAGGTGTTCAGGCGGGGTTGTCGGCCTTGGTGGTCATCTGGTCGATCACGCCACGGCAGTGTTTTTCCAGCGCATCGATTTCCGCCAGCACCACGTCGATGTCACGCCGCTGTTCTTCCAGCTGTTCGCGCCGGGCCACCAGCAAGTGCAGCAGCTTGAGCGACTGGCTGGCTTCATCGCGGGCCAGATCATACAGATCAATGATTTCGCGTATTTCCGACAAGGACAGGCCAATGCGCTTGCCACGCAGGATAAGCCGCAGGCGGGCGCGGTCGCGGCGGGTGAATACGCGCTGGCGGCCATCGCGTTGCGGCTCGATCAGCCCTTGTTCCTCGTAAAAGCGGATGGTGCGCAGTGTGACGTCAAAATCACGCGCCAGATCCGAAATGGTGAAGACTTCCTGTTCTGTCATGGTATCTGCTTTCAGTATTTATACGGATTGTAGCGTTTTTCCCACGGCTTCTCATCATGATAGACGTATTACGTTTACGTAATCGTCAACTTGTGGGATTAATGCCAGAAAAATGGGCCGCGCCATGCAGCGTGGCTGCCGTCGCAAGGGAAACGACGCATCCGGATAAAGAGACCACAACAAGGAGACACACAATGCAGCACGCCAGCTACGTGCACGGAGCCAGTCAGCAGCCACTGATTGGCAAGACCATCGGCCAGATGTTTGACGAAGCCTGCCAGCACCACGCCCAGCGGGACGCCCTGGTGGTACGCCAGCAAGGCATACGCTGGAGTTATGCCCAGTTACAGGAGCAAGTGGACCGGATGGCGTGCAGCCTGATGCGCCTTGGCCTTGAGCCGGGCGAGCGCATCGGCATCTGGTCACAGAACAACGCCGAATGGGTGCTGACGCAGTTTGCCACCGCCAAGGCCGGGCTGGTGCTGGTGAATATCAACCCGGCTTACCGCCGTGCCGAGCTGGAATATGCGATTAACAAGGTAGGTTGCCGCGCCCTGATTGCTTCGCCCAGCTTCAAGAGCAGCAATTACATCGAGATGCTGCAAGACTTGCTGCCTGAATTGGCAGGCAGCCAGCCCGGTCAGCTCAAGGCCGCCCGCATGCCGCAGCTGGAATGGGTGATCCGTATGGGCCAGCAGGCCACGCCGGGCATGCTGGGGTTTGCCGAACTGTTGTCCGAACCGACCCCAGCCGAGCGGATGGCTTTGCAGCAGTTGGGTGATCGCCTGCAATTCGATGATGCCATCAACATCCAGTTCACCTCCGGCACCACCGGCAGCCCCAAGGGGGCTACGCTGTCGCATCACAATATTCTCAATAACGCCTTCTTTACCGGACAGGCCATGGGTTTCAGTCCGGCCGACCGGCTGTGCATCCCGGTGCCGCTGTACCACTGTTTCGGCATGGTGCTGGGCACGCTTACCTGCCTCACGCATGGGGCATGCATGGTGTTCCCGGCAGAAAGCTTCGATGCACTCAGCGTGCTGCAAACCGTGCAGGAAGAACGCTGTACCGCGCTGCATGGGGTGCCCACCATGTTCATCGGTTTGCTGGACCACGCCCAGTTCGCGCAATTCGACCTGTCCAGCCTGCGCACCGGCGTGATGGCCGGCAGCCCTTGTCCCATCGAGGTGATGAAGCGCGTCACTACCCTGATGCACATGTCGCAAGTCACCATTGGCTACGGCATGACGGAAACCAGCCCGCTCAGCTTCCAGAGCAGTGCCGACACCCCGCTGGACAAGCGCGTGTCTACCGTAGGGCAGGTGCATCCGCATGTGGAGGTCAAGATTGTCGATAACGATGGCCACATCGTGCCGCATGGCGAAACCGGGGAGCTGCTGACCCGTGGCTATTCGGTAATGCTGGGCTATTGGGACGACCCGCAGAAAACCGCCGACTCCATCGACCGTTCCGGCTGGATGCACAGCGGAGACTTGGCAGTGATGGATGCCGAGGGTTATGTGAATATCGTGGGCCGGGTGAAGGACATGGTGATTCGCGGCGGCGAAAACATCTACCCGCGAGAGGTGGAGGAGTTCTTCTACCGTCATCCCAAGATTCAGGAAGTGCAGGTGATTGGCGTGCCGGACGACCGCTTTGGCGAGGAACTGTGTGCCTGGATCAAGCTGCGCGATGGCGAACAGGCCAGCATCGAGGATATGCGTGCCTTTTGCCAGGGCCAGATCGCCCATTACAAGATTCCGCGCTACATCGAATTTGTCGACAGCTTTCCCATGACCATTACCGGCAAGATCCAGAAGTTTGTCATGCGCCAGCAAATGAAGGAAAAACTGGGGCTGAACGACAGTCAGACTGCGTAAACGCAGATGGATCAAACTTTGTATGCACAGGCCCCGGCGAGCCGGGGCTTTTTTCGCTACAATGCGCCCATTCAATCTGACCGCTAGGAGCGCACCATGACTGATATCGTATTCAATGACGCCGATCTGGCCCGGCTGGAACAGTTGCTGACGCCCCTGTCGATCAGTGGCAGCACCATGCGCCCGGACGAAGTACAAGGCTTCTTTGCCGCGCTGGCCAGCGGACCGGATGTCGCCGACCGCAGCATGTGGCTGGCTGAAGTGCTGGGCGATGCCCCGGCTTTTGAAAATGCCGAAGAACAGGCGGAGCTGGAAGCCCTGCTGCAAAAGCTGTTTGATGTTACCGCCCATGTGCTGGCCGATGGCCGCGAACTGGACCTGATCCTGTACGCCGACGAAGACGGCGACGACGATGAAGCCGACTACTGGCCGTGGTGCAATGCCTATCTGTACGCGCTGGACGTGGTGGATACCGACTGGTTCGAAGCAGCGGACGATGAAGGCTTCGAAGACCTGCTGATGCCGATTCTGGTGCTGGGCGGCATGTTCGAGGAAGAAGACGGAGAAGACCTGGTCACCTTTACCGACGAGGAAAAGGAAGACTGCAAGGAACAGCTGCCAGAGGCCCTGATTGCCGTATTCAACTACTGGCGCGCCAAGGCACAGGCTCCGGCCACCGTACGCCGTGAAGGCGAAAAGGTGGGCCGCAACGACCCTTGCCCCTGCGGTAGCGGCAAGAAGTACAAGGCCTGCTGCGGCAGCAACTGAGTTTTCTGCCGGTCTGCGGGCTGGTGAATGCCCTACCTGAAAGCCTCCACACGGAGGCTTTTTCTTTTACTGCCATGTGGTGGTCATGGTTCAGGATTGATGCAGGTATGAAATGAAATCCTGTTGTTCGGCACTAAGTGGTTCATGCTTGCGCGTCAAGATGCCAAAAGGAGGGAGTGGTATGTCTACCTTGATTGGCAATATCTGCACGATGCCCATCTCCAGATAGTCTGACATGGCAGATTCCGCTAACAGCATCACCGCATTGGTGCGTTGAATCAGTTGCAGCATGGAGTAAACCGAATTGCTCTCGATGATATTGCCGGGCAAGGGCAGTGCGGCGTGCAGCAGATATTGCTCCAATGCCATGCGTGCTGGACTGCTGGGTGCTTGTAATATCCATGGCCAGTCTCGTAGTAATACCGGCAATTCGATATGTTGCTGTTGCAATAACACATGGTGTTTAGCCACCACCAGTCGCAATACTTCATTACCCATTGGCCAAAAATCAAAAGCCGCATCTTCGGTTTTCGCGCTGCGCCGGGCAATGGCCAGGTCGATGCGTCCTTGTTCCAGCAGGCGGATCACTTCGTCGCTGGTGTCTCCCATCACGCGGATGCACAGGCGGGGCCTTTCCTGTTTCAAACGTGCAATCGCCGCCATGACCCGCTCGGGTGCCGCACCCATGATGGCACCCACTGACAAGTAGCCAAAGCCTTCTTTCTTCTGCACTGCCAGCGTCTGCATGCAGCCTTCCAGGTGGTGCAGGCTGCGGGTGGCAAATTTGACCAACACCACGCCCAGTGCCGTGGGGCGCATGCCATGTGGCAGGCGGTCAAACAGCTGGCAATCAAACATATCCTCGATTTCCTGCAGCATGCGGCTGGCAGCTGGTTGCGACATATGCATGCCTTCCGCCGTCCGTTTCATATTCTGGTTATTCCCCAATAACACCAACATTTGCAAATGCTTGTAACGCAGGCGTTGCAGTAAATGACGGTGCTGTGTTGCTGGCAGCATGGCAGTTTTATCCATAAGCAGAAGGTATTGCCAGTTAATTAAATGTAATTGGATGGTTCTGCGAGTATGTCGTAGTTTTGCTGCTGCCGCTTATTTTCTGATTGTCATCAATGGCCTGATATTTACCAAAGAAAATAAAGATAATTCCTGATTGAATGGGGTGAATATTCTTATGTCGGTTTTATTATTGGCTGAGATTAATTTCGCAAGTCATTCCAGTAAATTCATCCCGGATATTGGTTTTTTCTGATCAGTTTGGATTCGGATATTCAACGTCGGAGCAGTTCACCATGAAGCAAATGCCAGTCATCAAACACGTCCGTGCCTTTACCTTGCAAGGTGGTGGTGCGGATTATCACGATCAGGCCGATGGCCACTGGATTGACGACCACATCGCCACGCCGATGTCCAAATACCCTGCCTACCGGCAGAGCCGACGCAGCTTTGGCATCAATGTGCTGGGCACGCTGGTGGTGGAGGTGGAAGACAGCGCCGGCAATGTCGGCTTTGCCGTGACGACAGGCGGCGAACCGGCAGCTTTCATCGTCGAGCGCCATCTGGCGCGTTTCGTGGAAGGGGCCCGGGTTTGCGATATCGAGCGCATCTGGGACCAGATGTACCACGGCACCCTGTTTTACGGACGCAAGGGCCTGGTGCTCAACGCCATTTCCGGGGTGGACCTGGCCTTGTGGGATTTGCTGGGCAAGGTGCGGCAGGAGCCGGTGTACCAGTTGCTGGGCGGTGCGGTGCGGGACGAGCTGCAGTTTTATGCCACCGGCGCACGGCCAGACCTCGCCCGCGAAATGGGATTCATCGGCGGGAAAATGCCGCTGCACCACGGGCCGGCAGAGGGGGAGGACGGCCTGCAAAAAAACCTGGCCTTGCTGGCCAGCATGCGCGAGCGGGTAGGCCCGGACTTTTGGCTGATGGTTGACTGCTGGATGAGCCTGGACCTGAACTACGCCACCCGTCTGGCACAGGCGGCAGCGGCGTTTGGCCTGAAATGGATAGAAGAAGCACTGCCGCCGGACGATTACTGGGGCTATGCCGCCTTGCGGCAGCAATTGCCGCCGGGCATGTTGTGCACCACCGGCGAGCACGAGGCCACGCGCTGGGGCTTTCGCATGCTGCTGGAAATGGGCTGCTGCGACATCATCCAGCCCGATGTCGGCTGGTGTGGCGGCATTACCGAGCTGTTGAAAATCTCGGCACTGGCCGATGCGCATCAGGCGCTGGTGATTCCGCATGGCTCCAGCGTGTACAGCTATCACTTTGTCGCCACCCGTCATAACAGCCCGTTTGCCGAATTCCTGATGATGGCACCGCAGGCCGATCGGGTGGTGCCGATGTTCAGTCCACAGCTATTGCACGAGCCGGTGCCGGAAAACGGCCGCATGCCGGTATCGCGGCTGGACCGTCCCGGATTCGGCGTGGAGCTTAATCCCGCCTGCGCCTTGCATCGCCCCTACCTGCACACGCCGGGAGGCTGAGATGACACATGGACAAGCACTTTGCACCCTGGCTTTCCGCATGCAGTTGTTTCCGGGGCAAGCCGAGGAATATCAACGGCGCCATGCCGCCATCTGGCCGGAACTGAAAACCGCGCTACTGGATGCCGGCATTGTCGAGTACCGCATTTTTCATGATGACAATGATGACGCCTTGTTTGCCGTGCTGTATTGCCGGCAGCCCGGCCGGCTGGCTGACCTGCCCAGCCTGCCGGTGATGCAGCAATGGTGGGCCTATATGGCCGACATCATGGTGACCCAGCCAGACCTTTCGCCGGTACAGGTAGGCTTGTGCAGCATGTTTGTGCTGAGTACGGGGGAGGGGCCGCCATGCGCATCGTAGACGCCCATTGCCATTTCTGGTGGCTGGGGGGAGGGCAGTACCCCTGGCTGACCCGGCGCAAGCCCAATCTGCTGGGTGATTACGCCGCGCTGGCACGTGACTTCCTGTTGCCGGACCTGAGACAGCTGGCCGAGCAGGCCGATATCGAGCTGGCGGGCGTGGTGCATATCGAAGCCAATGCGACGGATGCGCTGGAGGAAACCCGCCAACTGGAACACATGCTCGACTTGTCCGGCGATACCTTGCCAGTTGCTTTGCTGCCTTTTCTCGATTTGGCCAACCCTCAGGTGGCGGATCAGCTTGCCCGGCAACTGGCAGCTTCCACCCGCGTACGTGGCGTGCGGCAGATTCTCAACGTGCATGCCGACCCGCAGTTCGACTATGTGGGCCGCCACTACATGCGCGAGGCGCAATGGCAGTGCGGGATGGCCTTGCTGGAACGCCACGGCCTGATCTTCGAATTGCAAATCTACCCCTCACAAATGCAGGAAGCTGCTGCGCTGGCCAGGCGTTATCCGGCGGTGCGCTTTGCGCTGAATCATGCCGGCATGTATGTGGATCGCCATGCCCCTGCCGGCTGGCGCGCGTGGCGGGATGGCATGCGTGCCCTGGCAGCCTGCCCGAATGTGCAGGTAAAGCTGAGCGGTTTCGGCATGCTCGACCACCACTGGACCGAGGACAGTCTGCGGCCGCTGGTGTACGAGGCCATCGACGCCTTCGGCAGCGCACGCTGCATGTTTGCTTCCAATTTCCCGGTGTGCAGCCTGTACACCTCCTACCGCAGGCTGTGGCAGGCCTATGACAACTTGCTGGCGCAGGCAGCGGCACATGAGCGGCGTGCCATGTTTGCCGACAACGCCTGGCGTTTTTACCAATTGGGAGACTAGCCAGATGGCCATCATTCTGCTGGGCCTGTTGTTTCATTTCATCGGCTCGTTTTCGTCCGCCAGTTTTTATCTGCCGTATCGCAGCGTGCGGCTGTGGTCCTGGGAAAACTTCTGGCTGCTGGGCGGCTTGTTTTCCTGGCTGATTGCCCCGTGGCTGGCCATTGCGCTGACCATTCCGGGTTTTGCTTCCATCCTTGAGGCGGCCGACAGCGGGACACTGGGCTGGACTTACTTCTTCGGCGTGTTATGGGGCATCGGTGGCCTCACCTTTGGCCTGGCCATGCGCTATATCGGCCTGTCGCTGGGCATGTCCATCATCATGGGCCTGACATCCGCCCTGGGTGCCCTGATGCCGCCGTTGTTCAATGACCTGTTTGGCCGCGAGGATGGTTTGCGCCAGAGCCAGATGCTGCTCAGCAGCGGCGGGCAGATGGTGCTGCTGGGCGTGCTGGGCTCGCTGATCGGCATCGTGTTGTGCGGGGTGGCCGGCATGCGCAAGGAGCGCGAAGTCGATCTGGCAACCAAGCAAAGTGCGGTCAGGGAATTCAACATGAAAAAGGGCATCGCCGTTGCGCTGGTGTCCGGTTGCCTGAGTGCCTGCTTCAGCTATGGCATCAATGCGGGCAAACCACTGGCCTTGGCCGCGGTGGCGCACGGTGCCAATTCCCTGTTCATGAACAATCTGACCTTTGCCGTCATCATGCTCGGTGGCCTCACCACCAATGCGTTGTGGTGTCTGCACCTGTCCTTGCGCCGTCGCAGTCTGGGCGAATTCGTCAATCGCAACACCCCCTTGCTGCGCAACTACCTGCTGTGCGCGCTGGGTGGCTTGCTGTGGTATCTGCAGTTCTTCTTTTATGGCATGGGCGAAAGCCGCTTGCATAACCCCACCAGCTCATGGGTGCTGCACATGTCTTTCATCATCCTGATTTCCAATCTGTGGGGTGTCTGCCTGGGCGAGTGGCGCGGCACTGCGCGGCAGACACGCCGCATCCTGTTGCTGGGCATTGTGGTCATCATTGCCGCCATCGGCATGGTGGGTTTTGGTAGTGCCGTCCATTAAGACTCGCTAACAAAACCCCCGCTCCAGCGTTGCGCCGCCTTGCCGAACGCCTCGTACTGTCTGCGGCGGCGCGCCTTGGCTCGGGTTCTCTACGAGGTTTTGTTAGCAGCGCTAAGCACGGCTGGCAAAACGGGATTTGTCCTTGGCCCCGGCCTGCGGTGATGGACATGGGATCAAGGGTTTGCTGTCGCACATCGGGCTGGTATCGCCGGTATTTCTGAGGAGACAAAGCGATGTTGTTAGCAGGTAAGCGAGTGGTGATTACCGGGGCGTCCCGTGGCATAGGGCGGGCCATTGCACTGGGCTGTGCCCGCCATGGGGCGGATGTGATGCTGGGCCACAGTGGCCGCAGTAGTGCGGATGACATCCTGACGTTGCGTCACCAGATTGAGGTTCTGGGACGCAAGGTGGCCGATCAGGCGGGTGATATTGCCGATCCCGACACCGGTGCTGCGCTGATTGCCATGGCGGTGGAGCGCCTGGGCGGGGTGGATGTCTTCATCAGCAATGCCGGCATCTGTCCCTTCCACGCCTTTCTGGACATGCCGCACGAGACGTATTACCGCACAGTGAATACCAATCTCAACGGTGCCTATTTTGCGGTACAGGCGGCCGCAAGGCAGATGCAGCAGCAGGGCGAAGGCGGTGCCATCATTGCAGTCAGCTCCATCAGTGCCCTGGTGGGCGGTGGCATGCAAACCCACTACACCCCCACCAAGGCCGGTTTGCTGTCGCTGATGCAGTCCTGCGCCATTGCCTTGGGGCCGTTTGGCATCCGCTGCAATGCCTTGCTGCCGGGCACCATAGAAACCGACATCAACCGGGAGGATCTGGCCGACCCGCACAAGCGCAGCACTATGCAAAACCGCATCCCGCTGGGGCGGCTGGGACAGCCGGAGGATCTGGTCGGTCCGGCGGTGTTCCTGGCCTCAGACCTGGCGCGTTATGTCACCGGGGCCAGCCTGCTGGTGGATGGCGGCATGTATGTCAATCTGCAATAGGAGTTGCCCATGCAACTGCCAAGTAATCAATTCAAACTTGCCTTAAGGCAGATGCCCACCTCTTCGCCCTTGTACGGTATCTGGGCTGGCATGGCTTCCGCCTATAGCGCGGAAATCCTGGCGACCACCGGCCATGACTGGATTCTGCTCGATGGCGAGCATGCGCCCAATACCGTGCCCACGCTGTTGGGACAGCTACAGGCGCTGGCGGCTTATCCCGTCAATCCGGTGGTGCGCATCCCGCATGGCGACCCGGCATTGATCAAGCAGGTGCTGGATATCGGTGCGCAAAGCCTGATGGTGCCGATGGTGGAGAGCGCAGCACAGGCCGCAGCGCTGGTGCGGGCCATGCGTTACCCGCCAGCGGGGATACGTGGTGTCGGCGGCGGACTGATTCGTGCCACCCGCTGGGATGCGGTGGCGGATTACATACCGCAGGCCGATCAGGCACTGTGCCTGGTGGTGCAGATCGAATCTTCACGCGGGGTGGAAAACGCGGCGCAGATCGCCGCTGTGGAAGGGGTGGATGCCATTTTTATCGGCCCGGCGACTTATCCACCAGCATGGGCCACGCCGGTAATGCCAGCCATGCCGACGTCCAGCACAGCATCCGCCACGTCATTGACAGCTGCCTGGCGCAGGGCAAGGCCTGCGGCATTCTGGCGCCCAATGAGCAGGATGCCCGCCGTTATGCCGAGTGGGGTTGCAGCTTTATTGCCATCAGCATCGATATCCCGCTGCTGCGTCAGGCGGCACTGGCCAGCCTGGCACGTTTCCGCGCTTCTTCTTTATCTGTCACCAGCAAGCAGGGCTATTAGCCATCCCCCGGCCAGAGCCCATGCTGGTGATGTGCGCCCAGCATGGCAACATGATTTTTCAGGAGCATTCCGATGTCTGAAATTCAGCAATGGCTGATTTGAAACGACGCAGGGTTACCGTACTGGGATACACCAATCCGGCATCGGTGGGGCTGACGGCAAGCATGGTCTGTACGAGTACACGCATAGTCATGTGGTGTATTTGCAGGCTTGAGTTGCATTGCTTCCTGCTGGACATGAGTACTTGCTTGCCCGTGCTGTCATGCAAAAAGCATGACAGTGCGTGACGGTTTTGATTAGAATGAAACCGAGAGTACGAGCTCTCTTTTTTTCATTCCTTTATTCATAAGCCCGGTTTTTCCGGGCTTTTTTTTGTTTTCCGACAGCTACTTGGCGGCAATCTGGCGAAAAAAAACGCCCCGCAGGGCCGTGCAAAGGGTAGAGCCAGCAATCAATCAGAACGCGAAGTGTTCTTCATCCAGCGCCATCAGCGGTGCAGCACCGCCCTTGATGCGCGCCAGCAGGGTATGCACTTCGGGGAAGAGTTTGGCCATGTAGAAGCGGCCGGTGGCAATCTTGGCCTGGTAGAAGGCATCATCGCCCTTACCCAGGCTGGCATGTGCCACTTCAGCCATGCGCGCCCACAGCCAGGCATAGGTCAGATGGCCGATCAGGCGCAGGTAGTCGGTAGCGGCTGCACCGGCTTCGTCCTTGTTCTGCAGGCTGGCCATGCCCACGCCCATGGTCACTTCGCCGACATCCTTCATCAGCCTGGACAGCGGAGCAATGTATTCGGCCAACTTGGCATTGCCTTCATTGGCCTGGCAGAACTGGTGAATCTGCTTGGTGAACTTGCGCAGTTTCTGGCCCTGATCCAGCAATACCTTGCGGCCCAGCAGGTCGATGGCCTGGATGCCATTGGTGCCTTCGTAAATTTGCGAGATGCGGCAGTCGCGTACCAGCTGCTCCATGCCCCATTCGCGGATGAAGCCATGGCCACCAAATACCTGCATGCCCATATTGGCTGCTTCAAAACCGTTATCGGTCATGAAGGCCTTGGCCACCGGGGTGAGCAGGGCCACCAGGTCCGCCGCGTCCTGACGCTGCGCGGCATCCGGATGCTTGTCTTCGATATCCAGTTGCAAGGCCAGCAGGGCGGTCAATGCGCGGCCGGCTTCGGTATAGGCTTTCTGGGTCAGCAACATGCGGCGCACGTCCGGATGCACGATGATGGGGTCAGCCGGCTTGTCCGGGCATTTGTTGCCGGTGAGCGCACGCATTTGCAGGCGTTCGCGTGCATAAGCCAGTGCGCCCTGGAAGGACGCTTCGCCAATGCCCAGGCCTTGCATGCCGCAACCCAGACGCGCAGCGTTCATCATGGTGAACATGCAGGCCAGGCCCTTGTTGGCTTCGCCAATCAGCCAGCCTTGTGCCTCATCCAGATTGATCACCGCAGTGGCATTGGCCTTGATGCCCATCTTGTGTTCCAGGCTGCCGCAGGCCACGGTGTTACGGCGGCCATCGGCCAGGAACTTGGGAACGATGAACAGCGAGATGCCCTTCACATCCTTCGGCGCATCCGGCAGGCGGGCCAGGACCAGGTGGATGATGTTGTCGGACATGTCGTGCTCGCCAGCCGAGATGAAAATCTTGGTGCCGGTAATGCGATAGCTGCCATCGGCATTGGGTTCGGCACGGGTTTTCAGCAGGCCCAGGTCGGTACCGCAGTGCGGTTCGGTCAGGCACATGGTGCCGGTCCAGCTGCCATCCACCAGTCGCGGCAGGTAAGTGGCTTTCTGTTCATCACTGCCGTGGGCGTGAATGGCGGCATAGGCGCCGTGCGACAGACCGGGATACATCGACCAAGCCACATTGGACGAACACTGCATTTCCATCACCGGGAAAGCCAGTGATTTGGGCATGCCCTGGCCGCCGTAAGCCGGGTCACAGTCCAGTGCCGGAAAGCCCAGCTCGCAATATTGCTTGTAGGCTTCCTTGAAGCCCGGCGGGGTAGTGACGGACTTGGTGCTGGGGTCGAACTGGCAGCCTTCTTCATCGGCCTGGCGGTTCAGGGGTGCCAGCTCGCTTTCACAGAACTGGGCGGCAGCTTCCAGATAGGAAGTGAAAATGTCCTGGGTGGCTTCTTCGTAGCCGGGCAGCTGCGGGATGATGTCCTGCACCTTGATCAGTTCGTTCAGTACGAAGTCAAAGTCGCGCAATGGTGCATTGTATGCGGGCATGGTGTTTCTCCTGTAGGTTGCGCTGCCCGGGTTTTCCGGGTCGAATAGCCGTGAACGCAAGGCGATTTGATTGCATGCGCTTAATTCAAACGCTTGTTTAAATTATTCCGCCGGCTTTGACAACATCTTTTAGCGGCAGGCTGCTGCTGGTGTGGCATTACGACAACGGGAAGCATCATCTTCATGTCCGCTTTGCGAAAACTGCTGCAACGTGTCAGCAAGGGGCGTCACCACCTGTTGCAGCGCCCATCGCTGCGCTGGCTGGGGCCATTGCTGGACCAGCCGGCCTGCTGGGCATTGAACCGGCGCAAAGTGGCGCGCGGTGTTGCACTGGGGCTGGCCACCGGTTTGCTGCCCGGCCCGCCCAAGCGGCTGTCCACCTTGCTGTTGGCGTTCTGCCTGAAAGTGAATGTGCCGGCAGCCCTGCTGGCAACGCTGTACAGCAACCCGCTCACCATCCTGCCACTTTATTTTCTGGCTTATTCCTGCGGACTGCTGTTACTGGGGGACCCCACTGCAGGTACAATGAGCCAGCCTCCACTCTGGGAGAACCAGACCCTGTGGCAATGGAGCCGCCAGTTGCTTGACTGGTTGTTACTGCTGGGCTGGCCCTTGTTGTTGGGCTTGCTGGTATTGGGGCTGCTGTTGTCGGTGTCGGGCTATGTGCTGGTGATGCTGGGCTGGCGCTGGGCGGTAGTGCGTAACTGGAAGAAAAGAAAGGCAGCACGTGGATCTTGTTGAAAAGCAATTGCAAACCGCATTGGTGTACGAAGGGGGTTTTCTTCAGGTACACAAGGACAAGGTATTGCTGCCCGATGGTGCCGAGGCCAGCCGAGAATACATATTGCACCCCGGTGCGGTAGCCATCCTGGCACTCACGTCTGACCGCCAGCTGGTACTGGAGCGCCAGTACCGTTACCCGGCGGGCCGTGTGTTTGTGGAAATTCCGGCCGGCAAGATAGACCCCGACGAAGCCCCGGCACTGACCGCCAGACGCGAGCTGCTGGAAGAAACCGGTTATCGCGCCGGGCGCTGGCTGCATCTGGGCACGGCGTATCCCTGTATCGGTTATTCCAACGAGCAGATCAGCTACTACCTGGCCGAGGATCTGGAACTGGGTGAGCGCGAACTGGACGAAGGCGAGTTTCTGGAAGTCTTCACCCTGCCGCTGGAGCAGGTGATGCAAATGGCGCTGAGCGGTGAAATCTGCGACAGCAAGTCCATTGTCGGCCTGCATTGGCTGGCTGCCCATCTGGACGGGAGATTGCCTGGTGCCGCCGTTTGACCCCTACCACGAACGGCGCGGTGCGCGCCGCTTGCAGATGGGCTGCAAGGCACGCATCAAGTCGCTGCACACCGGTGAAACACACTATGGCGAGTGTGTTGATCTGTCGGTGGATGGCATGGCCTTTCGTTGCTCCTACGTCCCCCAGCATGGCGAACGCCTGTCGGTGATTGTGCTGGCCCCGGCCGTGGGTGGTTTACCGGGCAAGCCACTGGCTGCGGAAGTGGAAGTCAGGCGCTGCAACGAGGTGAAGCGTGGCCAGGTCTATGAAATTGGCACGCGCATCATCCAGCGCAAAAGCTGAAACAGCTGCTTACAAATTGATACATCTGTAAAAACCCCAGTACTTTTAGTCGGGGTTTTTTTATGTCTTTGATTTTAAAAGATAAAAATTTAACCATGCCAATGGTAAACTCTTTTCCCAGGTTTTTTCTTTAGTCATACTAAGAAAATTCTCTATCAAATTCAGACACTTATATAGATTTTTTAGTGTTTTCAATTGTTTTGTTGCTTTTGCTCTTGCTCTTCCCTGCATGTGCTATACCCAAAAAAAGAGAATCTGAAAGCCAGTCAGTACTCTAAATTTTGCAAGGGGACGGCGGGTGCATCACGCACACCGTGTGGACCTCTGCAACCAGCCAGGAGAGAGCCATGCACCCGGATATCTTGAGCCACTACGCCTCCCGTTACGACAAAACCCGTGAAGAGGAATACACCATCCAGGAGTATCTGGAGATCTGCAAGCGTGATCCCTCTGCCTATGCCACCGCCTCCGAACGCATGCTGGCGGCCATAGGCGAACCGGAGCTGGTGGATACCCGCCACGACCAGCGTTTGTCGCGTATTTTCTCCAACAAGGTCATCAAGGTTTACCCTGCCTTCCGTGAGTTTTACGGCACCGAAGAGGTGATCGAGCAGGTGGTGGCCTATTTCCGCCATGCCGCCCAGGGGCTGGAAGAGAAGAAACAGATTCTCTATCTGCTGGGGCCGGTGGGTGGCGGCAAGTCTTCCATTGCCGAAAAGCTCAAAGAGCTGATGGAGCAAGTGCCGTTCTATTGCCTGAAAGGCAGCCCGCTGAACGAGTCGCCGCTGGGCCTGTTCAACGTGGAAGAAGACGGCGCCATTCTGGAAGAAGAATTCGGCATTCCGCGCCGTTACCTGAAAACCATCCCCAGCCCATGGGCGGTGAAACGGCTGCACGAGTTCAATGGTGATATCGGCCAGTTCAAGGTGGTGAAACGCTATCCCTCGGTGCTGCGCCAGATTGCCGTGGCCAAGACCGAACCGGGCGATGAAAACAACCAGGACATCAGCTCGCTGGTGGGCAAGGTGGATATCCGCAAGCTGGAAAAATATGCCCAGGACGATCCGGATGCCTACAGCTACTCCGGTGGCCTCTGCCTGGCCAACCAGGGTTTGTTGGAATTCGTGGAAATGTTCAAGGCCCCCATCAAGGTGCTGCACCCACTGCTTACGGCTACCCAGGAAAGCAACTTCAAGGGAACCGAAGGCTTCGGCGCGATTCCATTCGACGGCATCGTGCTGGCGCACTCCAATGAGTCGGAGTGGAAACAGTTCCGCAACAACAAGAACAACGAGGCCTTCCTTGACCGTATCTACATCGTCAAGGTGCCGTACTGCCTGCGCGTGACCGAAGAGATCAAGATCTACGACAAGCTGATCCGCAACTCTTCCCTGGGCAATGCACCGTGCGCACCGGGAACGCTGAAGATGATGGCCCAGTTTGCCATCCTGTCGCGGCTGAAAGAGCCGGAAAATTCCAGCCTGTTCAGCAAGATGCAGGTGTACGACGGAGACAACCTGAAAGACACCGATCCCAAGGCCAAGTCACTGCAGGAATATCGCGACTATGCCGGGGTAGACGAGGGCATGAACGGGCTTTCCACCCGCTTTGCCTACAAGATTTTGTCCAAGGTGTTCAACTTTGATAATCAGGAAGTCGCCGCCAACCCGGTGCATCTCTTGTATGTGCTGGAACAGCAGGTTGAGCGCGAGCAGTTCCCGGCCGAGCAGGAACAAAAGTACCTGACTTTCCTGAAAGAGTATCTGGCACCGAAGTATGTCGAGTTCATCGGCAAGGAAATCCAGACCGCTTATCTGGAAAGCTACTCGGAATACGGGCAGAACATTTTCGACCGCTATGTCACCTTCGCCGACTACTGGATTCAGGACCAGGAATACCGCGATCAGGACACCGGCGAAATCTTCGACCGTACCTCGCTCAATGGCGAACTGGAGAAAATCGAAAAACCGGCCGGAATTTCCAATCCCAAGGACTTCCGCAACGAAATCGTCAACTTCGTGCTGCGGGCCCGGGCCAATAACGGTGGCAAGAACCCGACCTGGACCAGCTACGAAAAGCTGCGCACGGTGATCGAGAAGAAGATGTTCTCCAATACCGAAGAGCTGCTGCCGGTGATTTCCTTCAATGCCAAGGCCAGCGTGGAAGATGCCAAGAAGCACGAAGACTTCGTCAACCGCATGGTGGAAAAGGGCTATACCGCCAAGCAGGTACGCCTGTTGTGCGAATGGTATCTGCGGGTACGCAAGTCCTCCTGACCAAGCCGAGCCTGCCGGGTGCGTGCGCCCGGCATGGCGGCACCAATTCTGGCCCGGCCTGTCTTAATTGACAGGTCCGGCATGGCTTGGCGCAGGTATGCAGCTATGCCCCGTCAGGCCGCAGGAGACAACAGCGAGGTTGCCATGTCCCACATCATAGACAGACGCCTGAACGGCAAGAACAAGTCCGCGGTCAACCGCGAGCGCTTCTTGCGCCGCTTCAAGGCGCAAATCAAGGAAGCCGTCTCCCGTGCGGTGAAGGGGCGCAGCATCACCGATATCGAGAGTGGCGAGAAGGTGTCCATTCCGGTCAAGGATATTTCCGAGCCGGTATTCCATCATGGCCAGGGCGGGGTGCGCGAACAGGTGCATCCGGGCAATGAGGAATTCATCCGTGGCGACCGCATTGCCCGTCCGCAAGGCGGAGGAGGGGGCGGAGGCGGTGGCAAGGCCAGCCAGGACGGCGAGGGTGAGGACGATTTTGTCTTCGAGCTGTCGCGCGAAGAATTTCTCAATGTGTTCTTTGATGACCTGGCGCTGCCCAACCTGATCAAGACCCAGCTGATGGGGGTGGAAGAACTCAAGCAGGTGCGGGCCGGTTATACCAATGACGGCACGCCGGCCAATATCAGCATCGTGCGTTCCTTGCGCGGTGCGCTGGCGCGGCGGGTGGCCATGGCTGCGCCAACGCTGGCCCGGCTGGGCGAGGCCGAGGAGGACCTGGACGCGCTGCTGGAATCGGACGATGAAAGCACCCAGGAAGTGCGCGAGCAACGCAAGCGCATCCATCTGTTGCGCGAGAAGCTGGGCAGCATTCCCTTCATCGACCCCTTCGACCTGCGTTACAACAACCGCATCCAGCAGCCCAAGCCCACCAGCCAGGCGGTGATGTTCTGCATCATGGACGTGTCCGGCTCCATGGACGAGCAGAAGAAGGATATGGCCAAGCGCTTTTTCATCCTGCTCTACCTGTTCTTGCAGCGTAACTACGACAAGATCGAAGTGGTGTTCATCCGCCATCACACCAGTGCGGTGGAAGTGAATGAAGAGGACTTTTTCCATTCGCGCGAAAGCGGCGGCACCGTGGTGTCCTCCGCGCTCAACCTGATGGCGGACATCGTCAAGAAACGCTACAGCAGCAGCGAGTGGAACATCTACGCCGCCCAGGCATCCGACGGCGACAACTGGGACAGTGATTCGGCCAATTGCGGTCGCATCATGGAAGAACAACTGCTGCCTTACTGCCAGTATTTCGCCTACATCGAAATCACCGAAGGGGAGCCGCAGAACCTGTGGTACGAGTACCTCAAGGTCAAGGAGCGTCAGCGTCACTTTGCCATGCAGAAAATCCGCTCGGCCTCCGACATTTATCCGGTTTTCCGGGAGCTGTTCAAACGCCAGCCAGCCACGCGCGCTTGAGCGCAAGGGCTGTCAGCCAAGGGGAAAACAGCATGACACCCATTTCCACCGGGTCCGAATGGACCTTCGACCTGATTGACGAGTACGACCGCGAAATCCGCAAGATTGCGGTGGATGAATTCAAGCTGGATGTCTATCCCAACCAGCTGGAAGTGATTACGGCCGAGCAGATGATGGATGCCTATTCCTCGGTAGGCATGCCGGTGAATTATCACCACTGGAGCTTCGGCAAGCATTTCGTCTCCACCGAAAAAAGCTACAAGCGCGGCCAGATGGGCCTGGCTTACGAGATCGTCATCAACTCCAGCCCCTGCATTGCCTACCTGATGGAAGAGAACTCCATGACCATGCAGGCGCTGGTGATTGCCCATGCCGCCTATGGTCACAACAGCTTCTTCAAGGGCAATTACCTGTTCCGTGCCTGGACCGATGCCTCGGCCATTGTCGATTATCTGGTGTTTGCCAAGTCCTACATCAGCAAATGCGAGGAACGCTATGGCATCGATGCGGTGGAAGAGCTGCTGGATTCCTGCCATGCGCTGATGAACTACGGCGTGGACCGCTACAAGCGGCCACAAAAACTGTCGCTGGCCGAAGAACAGGCGCGGCAGGAAGAGCGCGAACAATATCTGCAAATGCAGGTGAACGACCTGTGGCGCACCATTCCGCGCCGTGACCGGGATGACGCCAATCGCGAACCGCCGCGCTTTCCGGCAGAGCCGCAGGAAAACCTGCTGTACTTCATCGAAAAATCCGCGCCGCTACTGGAACCATGGCAGCGCGAGCTGGTGCGCATCGTGCGCAAGGTGGCGCAGTATTTCTACCCGCAACGCCAGACCCAGGTGATGAACGAGGGCTGGGCCACGTTCTGGCACTACACCATACTCAACCGCCTGTATGAGAAAGGGCTGGTGACCGATGGTTTCATGATGGAGTTTCTGCAAAGTCACACCAATGTGGTGTACCAGCCGCCGGTGACTGCACGCTGGTATAACGGCATCAACCCGTATGCGCTGGGTTTTGCCATGTATCAGGACATCAAGCGCATTTGCGAGAACCCCACCGAGGAAGACCGGGCCTGGTTCCCTGACCTGGCTGGTAGCGACTGGCGTACATCGCTGGAATTCGCCATGAAGAACTTCAAGGACGAGAGCTTCATCTCGCAGTACCTGTCACCCAAGCTGATTCGCGAATTCCGCCTGTTTGCCATTCGTGATGACGACCTTGAGGACAAGCTGGAAGTGTCGGCCATTCATGATGAAAACGGCTACCGCGACATCCGCAGCAAGCTGGCCGAGCAATACAATCTGGGTTCGCGCGAGCCGAATATCCAGGTGTGGTCGGTGAATGTACGCGGGGATCGCAGCCTCACCCTGCGTCACACCATGCACAATCGCCGTCCGCTGGACGAAGGCAGTGCGCAGGAAGTGCTCAAGCACGTAGGGCGCTTGTGGGGCTTTGATGTGCGGCTGGAAAGCGCGGACAGCGATGGCAGCATTACCCAGCGTTTTGAAGTGAAATCCAATCTGGAGCTACAACGCCTGTAGCCGCAGTGTTCAACTGCCAGTGTGCGGTACAAAGGCCCGGACCTGTGCGTCCGGGCTCGTCAATTCTGCCAGCGCAACACCGTAAATGGCTTCCAGCTGCTGCTTGTGCATCACCTCTGCTGTCTTGCCGCAGGCCACGGCGCAGCCATCGCGCAGTAGCACGACCCGGTCGGCATGGCGCACGGCCAGGTTCAGGTCATGCATCACCGCCACAATGCCGATTCCCAGACTGCCGGCGATATGGTGCAGCCGCGCCACCATGGCATCGGCAATGGCAAAGTCGAGTGCCGAAGTGGCTTCATCCAGCAATAAATAGCGTTCGGGGCTGGAAGAAACCAGCAATTGCAGCAGCGCGCGCGCCAGGTGCACCCGCTGGGCTTCACCACCGGACAGGCTGCCCAGCGTGCGTTCCAGCAGCATGCCGGTATCACTCAATGCCAGCGCTTGTTGCCAGGCACTGTCAGATACCATCGCGCGGGCCTGATACGCCCCGGTGGCAATCAGTTCGGACACCCGCCAGCCCGCAGGCAGGGCCGGGTGTTGCTCTACTACCGCACGCTGCAAGGCCAGGCTGGCTGCACCTTGACCAGACAGCGGCTTGCCGGCCAGCCATACCTGTCCGTCATCCGGATGGCGATAGCCGGACATCAGCTGCAACAGCGTGCTTTTACCAGCCCCGTTGGGGCCAAGAATCACGCACAACTCACCCGGCTGCGCCTGGAGTGACACCTGGCGAATAACGGTTTTGCTGCCCAGTTTCAGGCTCACCTCTTGCAGTTCAAGCATGTTCATCCTTGGCGTGACGCAGCAGCCACAGAAAGAATGGCGCGCCCAACAGGCTGGTAATCACGCAACCGGCAGCTCCGCCGGCGCCAGCAGGCTACGCGCCAGCCAGTCGGCACCCACCGTCAGCCAGGCACCAAACAATGGGGCTGCCAACAACAGCCGCCGGGCGTCGCTGCCCAGCAGCAAACGGGCCAGATGCGGTGCCAGCAGGCCGACAAAACCGATCATGCCGCAGCTGGCCACCACCACACCGGCCGCCATGGAGGCCAGCAACACGATCAGCCAGCTTCCCCGCCGTACATCAAAGCCAAGATGAAACGCTGCCGCTTCGCCCAGTTGCAGGGCATTGAGCAAGTGCCAATGACGGAACAGGCCCAGCCAGACCAACGGGGTGGCCAGCAGCATCAAGCCCACCTGCTGCCATTGTGCACCGGCATAGCTGCCCATCAGCCAGAAGGTGACGCTGCGCAGCGCGCCATCGGGCAAGGTGGTGATCAGCAAGGTCAGCAGGCTGGCCAGCAAGGTGCTGATGGCAACCCCAGCCAGCAATAAACGGGTGCCGCTGGCCTGGCCGGCCAGCGCCCGCAGCAAGCACAGTGCCAGCACGCTGCCGGCAAAGCCTGCCAGCGAGACAGCCATCAGTCCGGCACTCAGGCTGAGTGCCAGCGCTGCGGCCAGTGCTGCGCCACTGTAAATGCCCAGCAAGCCGGGCTCGGCCAGTGGATTGCAAAAACGGGCCTGCACGGCACTGCCGGCGCAGCCCAGCAACATGCCGCTGCAGGCGGCCATCAACAGGCGTGGCAGGCGTAATTGCCATAGCAACTGGCTTTCCAGCGCGGGCAGAGAGGAAGGGTGCAACAAGACATGCAGGCTGACGCCGCTGTCGTGCAGCAAGCTGCCCAGCCCGGTCAGCAGCAAGGCAGCAAGCAAGAGCAGGCAAACATGCAGGGTGCGTGACATCGGGAAGGCGAAGGAAGGGAGTGAGTAGTGAAGCCTGCCGTGCAAGGCAGGCTTCTGGCGGGGCTTAACGCAGACCCAGTACGTCTTGCATGTCGAACAGGCCGGACGGCTTTTCCGACAGCCACTTGGCCGCGCGTACCGCACCATTGGCAAAGGTGGCGCGGCTGGAGGCCTTGTGGGTGATTTCCACGCGTTCGCCCAGTGCAGCAAACAGCACGGTGTGATCGCCAACCACATCACCGGCACGCACGGTGGCAAAGCCGATGGTGTTGGGGTCGCGCTCGCCGGTCACGCCTTCACGACCATAAACCGCGCATTGCTTCAGGTCACGGCCCAGTGCGTCGGCAATCACCTCGCCCATGCGCAGGGCGGTGCCGGACGGCGCATCCACCTTGAAGCGGTGATGGGCTTCGGTAATTTCGATGTCGTAGCCTTCGTTCAGCACACGGGCTGCCATATCCAGCAGCTTGAAGGTCAGGTTGACCCCGACACTGAAATTGGAGGCAAACACGATGCCGATCTTTTCGCTGGCAGCCTTGATGGCGGCCTTGCCGGCATCGTCAAAGCCAGTGGTGCCGATAATCATCTGCACGCCGTGCTGCTGGCAGTGTTGCAGGTAGTCCAGCGTGGCTTCCGGACGGGTGAAGTCGATTACCACGTCGGCACCGGACAGGGCGGCGGCAAAATCGCTGGCAATCTTCACGCCGGTCTGCTGGCCGATGAACAGGCCGGCATCCTGACCGATGAAGTCGGAACCGGCACGGTCAATGGCGGCATGCAGACGGGCACCGGGCGTGGCAAGTACAGATTCGATCAGCGTGCGACCCATGCGGCCGGCAGCGCCGACAATGACGATATTCAATTCACTCATTGTTTTACGGTTTCCTGGGCGGGAGCGGAAGCATCAGGCGGCAGTACGGCGCGCTCGGCCGGTTGTGCCGTGCCTTCTACCCGTACCATGGTGTCGCCTTCAAAGAACACGGTCAGCAGCTTCTTGTCCACCAGTGTGCCTTGCTTGGTATCCTGGTAAGGATAGTCCCAGCGGTTGCTGTGGAAAGGGTCGCTGAGCAGAGGCGTGCCCAGCAGGAAACGTACCTGCGAGCGAGTCATGCCTGGCTTGAGTTTTGCCACGGCATCTTCCGTGACATAGTTGCCCTGCTGGATTTCCATTTTGTAAGGGCTGATCCAGTGAAGGGGATTCATGGAGGTGCAGCCAGCGAGGGCAAGGATGGCAGCAATGATCAGGGCGCGCATGAGACTCCGATGAGCTGAGTATTATTTAAAGGCGATGTTAGGCAAAGCCGCAAAAAGGCTTTATCATGCTTCAAAAATCGACCCAATTTATATCACGATGAGCAAAGCCAGTCACCTTAAAGATATCGGCCTGAAGGCTACCGGCCCACGTCTGAAAATTCTCGACCTGTTCGAGCTGAGCGATGACCGCCACATGTCTGCCGAGGATGTCTATCGCAAACTGCTGGCCGAAAACATCGATATCGGCCTGGCCACCATTTACCGTGTCCTGACGCAGTTTGAACAGGCCGGTATCCTGGTACGCCACCATTTCGAGTCCGGCAAGGCGGTTTACGAACTGAACCAGGGCGGTCATCACGACCACATGGTGTGCGTGAAGTGCGGCAGCGTGATGGAGTTCTTCGACCCGGAAATCGAAGCGCTGCAGGATCGTATTGCCGAACAACATGGCTTCCGCATCGCCGAGCACGCCCTGTACCTGTACGGTGAATGTGTCGATTGCCAGGGTAAATCCGGCGCCAAAACCAAGTAATGATTCCCTGGCTTGGCCAAGAACTGGCGTTCCCCCCGGTTCGCACTGCACTGGCCGAGCCGGATGGCCTGCTGGCAGCCGGAGGCGATTTGTCTCCCGCGCGGCTGCTACTGGGCTACTCACTGGGCATCTTCCCCTGGTTCTCCGAGGGGGAACCCATCCTGTGGTGGTCGCCTTCCCACCGCATGGTTCTGTTTCCCGAGCGACTGCATGTCCGGCGTTCACTGGACAAAGTGCTGCGCAACCGTCCCTACCGCGTCACCATCAATACGGCTTTCCGGCAGGTGATTGAAGCCTGTGCTGCGCCACGCGAGGGTGCAGCCGGCACCTGGATCATCCCGCCCATGGTGGATGCCTATTGCCAGTTACATGCACTGGGTGCCGCCCATTCCTTTGAAGTGTGGATGGATGGTGAGCTGGCTGGTGGCCTGTATGGTGTGGGGCTGGGGCGGATGTTTTACGGTGAATCGATGTTTTCGCACCGTACCGATGCTTCCAAAATTGCTTTCGTCCACATGGCACGTCACCTGGCGCGTCACGGCGTGGAGATGATCGATTGCCAGATGCACACCCCGCATCTGGAAAGCCTGGGCGCAATGCTGATTCCAAGAGCGAAATTTCTTGCTAAGCTGAAGCAAAGTACGCTTGAGCCCCAGGCGGACGGCATGTGGACCTATCGTTTCGACAATGAGCCATCGTGATCACCCGCAAGCGGTTGCCATTCATTTCTATGCCACCGCACCATATCCCTGCAGCTATCTGGACGGACGACAAGCGCGTTCGCAGGTGGCTATTCCTGCTGAAGCCATTGATGCCGCGGTATACAGCCAGTTGGTGAAGCTGGGTTTTCGCCGTAGTGGCCTGTATACCTACCGTCCGTATTGCGACAGCTGCCAGTCTTGTGTGCCGGTGCGCTTGCCGGTGGCGGACTTCAGCCCCAACCGCAGTCAGCGCCGTGGCTGGCAGCGTCTGCAGGCCATGGAAGTCAGCCTGTTGCCGCTGGAATACCGTGACGACCACTACCAGCTTTATCACCGTTACCAGCAATCCCGTCATGCCGGTGGTGGCATGGCCGAAGACAATGTCCAGCAATATTCGGAGTTCATTCTCAAGAGCGGAGTGGACAGCATGCTGGCGGAGTTTCGTCTGGACGGCGCATTGAAGATGGTGAGCCTGATTGACCGGCTGGGGGATGGCCTGTCGGCGGTCTACACTTTTTATGAGCCGGAAGATGCCAAGGCCAGTTATGGCGTGTTCAATGTGCTGTGGCAGGTGGAGCTTGCCCGTGCATGGGGGCTGCCTTACCTGTATCTGGGCTACTGGATAGGGGAGTGCCGAAAGATGGCTTACAAATCCCAGTACCGGCCGCTGGAGCAATTGCGAGATGGCCGCTGGATACCGATGCAGCAGCCAGATGCTGCTTGAGCGGGCTGAAACAAAAACAGGCTGACATTGTCAGCCTGTTTGTTTTTACCGCGGAGTGCTTCAGTACGGAACCACGCGGTCGTCGCCACCGCCGGTAAGGACGCGGACGCGCTGACCGGCGGCCAGCGGGATATCGGCATCCTGCACAATGGAAATCAGGCGGCCACTGCCATCCAGCCGGACAGTCACTTCCAGGGCATTCTTGGTGCCCAGGCTGCGCTGGGCTGCCTGGGTGCCAAAGCCACCGGCCAGTGCGCCGACAATACCACCAGCAATCGAACCGCGGCCACCGCCCAGCTCACTGCCTGCCAGACCGCCCAAGGCGGCACCGCCAAGGGTCAGCAGTTCATTGTTCTTGCCTTCCATCTTGACATTGTTTACCGAAACCACGGTACCCAGCTCTACGGTTTGAGCGCGGCGCATCTGTCCCTGGGAGTAGACGGCAGCCGAGTCGGAGGTGGCGCAGCCAGCCAGCAGGCCGAGCGAGAGGCTGCCCAGCAAGGTCAATCGAGTCAGTTTGTAGAACATTTCGGCTCCTCGAAATCAGTTTCGGGTTTGTTGTTGCAAGTGACGGGCAATCGCCTGGCTGCATTGGCTGATCAGCGGTGGGCCCTGGTAGATCAGGCCGCTGTACAGCTGCACCAGCGTAGCACCGGCTTGCAGTTTTTCCACGGCATCTGCACCACTGCAAATGCCACCAACACCTATGATGGGCAAGCTGCCATCCAGTTCACGAGCCAGTTTGCGGATCAGCTGGGTCGAACGCTCCCGTACCGGTGCGCCAGACAGGCCACCGGCTTCATCCTGCAGCGGATGACCGGCAATTTCCACCCGTGACAGCGTGGTATTGGTGGCGATGACGCCATCAATCTGGTTGACGGTCAGCAGGCTGGCAATATCGGCAATCTGTTCATCGTCGAGGTCCGGGGCAATCTTGACCGCCAGCGGCACATAGCGGCCATGCTGGTCTGCCAGCTGTTGCTGACGTGTTTTCAGGGCGGACAGCAGGCGGGACAGTTCATCTCCCTGTTGCAGCTGGCGCAGGTTCTTGGTGTTGGGCGAAGAAATGTTGACCGTGATGTAGCTGGCATAGGCATATACCTTGTCCAGGCAGATCAGGTAGTCATCCACCGCGTTTTCAATCGGGGTGACGGCGTTCTTGCCGATATTGATGCCCAGCACGCCATTGAAATGGCAGTTGCGCACATTGTTCAGCAGGACATCCACGCCACGGTTGTTGAAACCCATGCGGTTGATGATGCCCTGGTGTTCCGGAACGCGGAACAGACGCGGTTTGGGGTTGCCATCCTGCGGACGGGGTGTGATGGTGCCGATTTCCAGAAAGCCGAAGCCCAGAGCCGCCAGTGCATCAATGTGATCACCATTCTTGTCCAGTCCGGCCGCCAGTCCTACGGCATTGGGAAAGGTCAGTCCCATGGCCTTGACCGGTGCGCGCGTGGCGGCCGGTGTTGCCAGTGAGAGCAGGCGCAGCTGGTGTGCCTTGTCCAGCAGGTGCAGGGTTTGTTCGTGGGCGGTTTCTGCGTCAAATCTGAACAGCAGAGGGCGCAGAAGGGGGTAGAGCATCGGCGTCTCCGGAGTGAATATGGCCGCTAGTATAACCGGGGCGGCCGGTGAAACCGAAGTTTTGACGGTCAGCAGGAGGGCTGACCGTCAGAATGGAGGTTCAGAGTATCTGGCAGGCGTCGGCAAAATCGAAGCGCGGCGCACGCGGATGCAGCTTGCCGGCTTCGCCATAGCCCAGATTGATCAGGAAATTGGATTTGAACCGTCCATCCGGGAAAAAGGCCTGATCCACGCCGGCATTGTCAAAGCCGGACATCGGGCCGCAATCCAGTCCCAGCGAGCGCGCAGCCATGATCAGGTAAGCGCCTTGCAGGCTGCTGTTGCGTGCGGCAGTGGATTCAATCGCCGCTGCATTGCCTTCAAACCAGCTCTTGGCATCGGCATACGGGTACAGGCGCGGCAGGTGTTCATAAAACTGCATGTCCTGTGCCACGATCACGCAGACCGGTGCGCTGAGGGTTTTTTCCACATTGCCTTCCATCAGGAAGGGACGCAGCTTTTCCTTGGCCGCAGCGCTCTTGAGAAAGACGAAGCGGGCGGGAGACGCATTGGCGCTGGTCGGGCATTGCTTCAGCAGGTCGAATAGCTGGTGCAGGGTTTCATCGTTCACGGCACGGTTTTGCCAGTGGCCGTGGGTGCGTGCATTGTAAAACAGCTGTTCCAGTGCAGTGGTGGAAAGCGGGGTGGTCATGGTCTCCTCCTGACAGGCTTTGTTCTGGGCTGATGATTATTTTGCCGGCGGCGTAGCCACGGGTGCCGGAGTGGTGGACGGTTGTGATGGCAAGACTTCAGCCTCGTTCTGGTCTTCGGCCAGCACGGTGATGGATACGCGGCGGTTGGTGGCGCGGCCATCTGGCGTAGCATTGTCCGCTACCGGCAGGTTTTCACCACGGCCAACTGCAACCAGGCGTGAAGGATTGATGCCGTTTTCCTGGAACAGACGCACCACGCTGCCCGCACGTGCGGCAGAGAGTTCCCAGTTGGACGGGTAGGTGGAGGTCTTGATCGGCACGTTGTCGGTGAAGCCTTCCACCCGGATCTGGTTGTCCACCTTGGACAGCAGGGCTGCCATGCCGGCCATGATCTGCCGCGACTGGTCATTCGGTGATGCCTGGCCTACCGGAAACAGGGCGGTATCGCGAATGTCCACGGTAACGCCTTTGGGGCTTTGGGTGATGTTGACCTGACCGCCCTTGACCAGCGGGTCCATCACCTTGGCGAGGTCCGCCGCCAGTGAACCCTGCTTGGAGGCCGGGTCGATGTGGTGGTCTCCCTTCACCGCCTTGGCAATCGGTTTGGTGTCGGGAATTTCAATCATGGTATTGGCCCCGCCGGTGGGTGGGGTAGTCTGGATATTTACTGTGGAGCCACTGCGAAAGGCATCGACAATGGCAGAGGACAGCACGCGGTATTTGCCTTCGTTGACCGAGGAAATGGCATACATCACCACGAAGAAGGCAAACAGCAGGGTAATGAAGTCGGCATAGGAAACCAGCCAGCGTTCGTGGTTCTCGTGTTCTTCTTCCTGCCAGCGTCTTCTGCGTGCCATTGGGTGCTCCGTGACGGTAAAGGGTCAGAACAGGCGGGTATTGAACAGGCTGCGTACGCCGCCGGCAAACTCCACGCCAATCTTGCGTGCCACACGGCTGGACAGGTCATCCTGCTGGGTGTAGTCCACAGTCTTTTCCGCCTTGATCACGTCGCGAGCCACCGAGCGGGTGCTGCCCAGGCCATCTGCCAGCCCCAGCGGAATGCCTTTTTCACCAATCCATACCATGCCGGAAAACAGCTGCGGGTCGCTCTTCAGGCGGCTGCCGCGTCCGTCCTTGACGGCCTTGATGAACTGCTGATGGATGTCATCCAGCAGTTGCTGGCGAATGGCTTCCTGTTTGGGGTTGGTGGGGGAGAAGGGGTCGCCCATTGCCTTGTTTTCACCGGCGGTTTTCAGGCGGCGCTCCACGCCCAGCTTGTCCATCAGGCCGGTAAAGCCAAAGCCGTCCGACAATACGCCGATGGAGCCGATGATGCTGGCCTTGTCGACAAAAATCTTGTCGGCAGCGGCGGCAATGTAATAGCAACCAGATGCGCACACTTCCTGCACGGTGACATACACCGGAATGGCCGGATGCTGCTTCTTCAAGCGGCGGATTTCGTCATAGGCCATGCCGGACAACACCGGGCTGCCACCCGGGCTGTTGGCCTCGATGATGATGCCGCGCGTGCCGTGGTCGTTGTAGGCGTCTTCCAGAGCAGCGCTCAGTTTTTCGGCGGTATTGTTCTCGCTGTCGATCACGCCTTCCAGGCTGATGACAGCAGTGTGGCCGCCACCGGTAAGGGCTTCGGCCGATTTGTCTTCATTGCGCAGGAAGGCGGTGGCCAGCAGGCCGCCAATAATGCCCAGCCACACCAGGCGGAAAAAGATTTTCCAGCGTCGGGCACGGCGCTGTTCCACCAGGGCCGCCATGGCCAGTTTTTCCACCAGTTGACGTTCCCAGTTCGGAGTGTCGTTCATTGCAGTTGCCTTGATTGCGAATGTCGGCAGTCTAACAAAAAATCAGTCTGGCATGATATTCAGCCACACCTTGCCGTCTGACTCATACAAAGGCAGGGCTTGCAGGCTTTGCCCGCGGCAGGGGCCGCTGACGCAACGGCCATTATTGGGCAGGTAGAGCGCGCCGTGCATGCTGCACACCAGGTATTGGCCGGACAGGTCGAACACATTGCCGTCTTCCAGGTCCAGTTCGATGGGGATGTGGCGGCAGGCATTGACATAGCCGTACACCCGGCCCTGATAACGCAGGGCGATAGCCGGCTGTGGCTTGCCATCCGGGCCGGTGACTTCGAAGCGTACCGCGCGGCCGCTATCGACCAGCGCGCTGCTATCGCAGATCAGTCCAGTCGTTCCAGCAGCCATTTCTGCAACTCCGCAAAACTGTGGACGATGGTTTGCGGCTGGCAGTCCTGCAGCAGCTTCACGTCGTGTGCGCCGTAACTCACGCCCACGCCATGGGCGCGCGCATTCAATGCCATGTTCAGGTCGTGGCTGGTATCGCCAATCATCACGGTGCGCGCCAGTTCCACACCCAGCTCGTCACTCAGTTCCTGCAGCATGGCCGGATGCGGTTTGGAATGGCATTCGTCCACGGTGCGGGTGGCGTCAAACAAAGGCCCCAGGCCGGTTTCCGCCAGCAGGCGATTCAGGCCGATCCGGCTGTTGCCAGTGGCTACTGCCATGAATACGCCGCGTTCGCGCAAGGCGTGCAGGCCTTCGCGCACACCATCAAACAGCGTCACGCCATCGTCACTGCTGCGGTAATGACGGATAAAGCTTTCGGTGAGGGCTTTGTGCTGTGTGTCGTCAAGGCCGGGGCAGGCCATGTGCAGGGCCTGGTCCAGCCGCAGGCCGATGACATGGCTGGCGGCCTGGCGGTCTGGCACCGGCAGACCCAGTTCGCGGCAGGCATTCTGGATGGAGTGGGTAATGTGCGCGGTGGAGTCCATCAGCGTACCGTCCCAGTCGAATACCAGTAAATCGTATGCGCGTGCCATCAGCTTCTCAGCTTCTTCAGATAGTTTTCCAGCTCGGCGGGCAGCGGTGCTTCCAGTTTGAGCGTCTCGCCGGTCAGCGGGTGGGGCAGGGTCAGGCTGCGCGCGTGCAGGAACATGCGCTTGAGGCCGCTGCGGGCCAGTTCCTTGTTGAGCGCAAAGTCGCCGTATTTTTCATCACCGGCAATCGGGCAGCCACTGGCCTGCATGTGCACGCGGATCTGATGCGTACGGCCAGTGCGCAGGTGGGCTTCCACCAGCGTGAAGTCGGCAAAGCGTTCCACAATGCTGAAATTGGTGTGGGCAAACTGGCCGTCCTCACCTTCGGCAACCTTGACGCGACGTTCGCCGTCAGCGGTATGGAACTTGAACAAGGGCAGCTTGACGGCTTTCTTGCTGGGGTCCCACTGGCCGATACCCAGTGCCAGATAGCGTTTGTCCGGCACATTGGCACGCATCATGTCGTGCAGCTTTACCAGTGCCGAACGCTTCTTGGCCAGCATCAGCAAGCCGGAGGTTTCGCGGTCCAGCCGGTGTACCAGCTCCAGGTATTTCCAGTCCGGATGGGCCTTGCGCAGCTGTTCGATCACACCAAAGGACACGCCGCTGCCGCCATGTACGGCCACGCCGGCTGGCTTGTCGATCACCAGCAGGGCATTGTCCTCGTACACCACCGGGAAACTGCCCGGCGGCACGTCATTGACCGGGCGCTCGGCCAGGCGGATGGGTGGAATGCGGATGCTGTCGCCCGCCTGGATGCGATAGGACGCATCGCTGCGCCCCTTGTTCACCCGGACTTCGCCCGAGCGCAGAATGCGGTAAATATGGCTTTTTGGCACGCCTTTGAGGATGCGTACCAGAAAGTTGTCCAGCCGCTGGCCGGAATCTCCCTCGTCCACGTCAAGAAACGTGACGGAGTCTTTGCGAATGTCAGTCATATTGCTTATACTTCGTGCGCTCGACCGCACATTTCAGTGCGATGACAGCGTTCCGGAAAGCCATGGTCACAGGCAGTATTGCCGCGTGATGCTGCTGCGGGAAAGTGAACCGGCCGGCAGGGTAATGACCCTGACCTGATGCCGCGTCAACCGGCCGCAGCCAAGGTTAACTCGCTCACCAAAAAGCAGCGATGGTAATGCATTTAGTCGCATAACGCACTCACCAGTATTCCATTTCCTGATGCAAAGCCAGTCAGGAGATATTGCAGCAAAGTTTGACCCGGCACGATGCTCTCCAGTTTGTCCAGGCTGCCCGTGATGGCAACCCGGAAGAAAATATCCGTTGCGCTAATGCGCTCAAACCCCCGGGCTCGTGTGAAATTACGTCAGGAAGTAGGCTTGATATCTCGGTTGTAATGATCTTTATACCAACACTTCTTTCGGAAAGCGCCCATCACTAGTCTCTGGGCCGTCAAATACTGGCTGCATCCCTTGCGTGAGTGCCTGCGCAGGGAATATTCATGAAACGCATGTTGTTTAATGCAACGCAGGCTGAAGAGCTGCGCGTTGCCATCGTCGACGGGCAAAAGCTCGTTGACCTCGATATCGAAACCGTTGGCAAGGAACAACGCAAGGGGAATATCTACAAGGGCATCATCACCCGTATCGAGCCCTCCCTCGAAGCGTGCTTTGTCGATTACGGCACCGAACGTCACGGCTTTCTGCCGTTCAAGGAAGTATCCCGTTCCTATTTCCAGGGCTATGACGGCGGCCGTCCGCGCATTCAGGACGTGTTGCGCGAAGGCATGGAAGTGGTTGTCCAGGTAGAAAAGGACGAGCGTGGCAACAAGGGCGCAGCCCTCACCACCTATATCAGCCTGGCTGGCCGCTATCTGGTCCTGATGCCGAACAACCCGCGTGGTGGTGGCGTATCGCGCCGCATCGAGGGTGAAGAACGTCAGGAACTGAAAGACCTGCTGTCCCAGCTGGAAGTCCCCAATGGCATGAGCCTGATTGCCCGTACCGCCGGTATCGGCCGCAATCTGGAAGAACTGCAATGGGACATGGGTTACCTGATGCAGCTGTGGCGTGCCATTGAAGGCGCGGCCGGCTCGCAAAGCGCGCCTTTCCTGATTCTGCAGGAAGGCAGCCTGGTGATTCGCGCCATCCGTGACTACTACCATCCGGACATCGGCGAAATCCTGATCGATACCGACGAAATCTACGAACAGGCCCGTCAGTTCATGAGCCACGTGATGCCCAACATGGTGCACCGCGTGAAGCTGTACAAGGATCACGTACCGCTGTTCTCCCGCTTCCAGATCGAGCACCAGATCGAAACCGCCTTCTCGCGCAGCGTGCAGCTGCCGTCCGGTGGTGCCATCGTGATCGACCACACCGAGGCACTGGTCTCCATCGACGTCAACTCCGCCCGTTCCACCAAGGGTGCCGACATCGAGGAAACCGCACTGCGCACCAACGTTGAAGCCGCCGAAGAAATCGCCCGCCAGCTGCGTCTGCGCGACCTGGGCGGTCTGATCGTGATCGACTTCATCGACATGGAAAACCCGAAAAACCAGCGCGAAGTGGAAAACAAGCTGCGCGATGTGCTGAAGCACGACCGCGCCCGCGTGCAAATGGGCAAGCTGTCCCGCTTCGGCCTGCTGGAACTGTCGCGTCAGCGTCTGCAACCGTCGCTGGGTGAAACCAGCCACGAGCCTTGCCCGCGCTGCCATGGCATCGGCTTCATCCGTGGTACCGAGTCCTCCGCCCTGCACATCCTGCGCATCATCCAGGAAGAGGCAATGAAGGAAAACACCGGTGCGGTACACGCACAGGTGCCGGTAGATGTTGCCACCTTCCTGCTGAACGAGAAGCGTGCAGAAATCCACTCCATCGAAGAGCGTCTGGACGTGGATGTGGTGCTGATTCCGAACATTCATCTGGAAACCCCGCACTACAAGATCGCCCGTATCCGTCACGACGATCTGGCTGAACTGGGCGATGGCCCGAGCTATCTGCGCGTGGAAGTGCAGGAAGAAGACATCATCACCAACTTTGGTCAGGAAAAGCCGAAGGCCGAACGTCAGGAAGCCGCAGTCAAGGGCATTACCCCGCAACAGCCGGCCCCGGTATCCTCCCAGCCCGTTGCCGCCGCTGCACCAGTGGTGGCCGAGCAGGGCGTGGTCAGCCGCTTCTTTGGCTGGGTGAAGAGCCTGTTTGCCGAGCCGGAAGCTGCTCCGCAGGAAACCGAGAAGAAAAAACCGGCCGCTGCCGGCCAGCGCGAAGGTCAGCGCAATGGCAACCGCCAGCGTAATAACGAGCGTCGTCCGGGCAGCCAGGCTCGCCGTGACCATCACGATCGCCGTCAGGGTGAAGAGGCCGGCAAGCGCCCGACCGAAGCACGTGCCGATGGCGAGCGCCAGGATGGTCGTCGTCAGCGTGGCGAGCGCGGTGATCGTCAGGAGCGTCCGGAACGCGTAGAACGCCCGGAACGTGCCGAACGCACCGAACGCGCAGAGCGTCCGGAACGTGCCGAGCGCAGCGAGCAGCCGCAACGCGAACCGCGTCAGCGCCGCGAACGCGAGCCGCGTGAAAACCGCGAAGCGCGTGAGCAAAACACTCGTCCGCAGACTGAAGAGCGTGGCGAACAGGCTGCACCGCAAGCCGCCGAGAAGCCGTCCCGTCGTCGCCAGCAGGCTGAACGCAACGAAGCCGACAAGCCGCAGGCTGCCGCTCAGGAAGAACTGAACCTGAATGGTGCCGAAGGCGTGGAAGTGGCTGCCGAGTCCGCCGAACAGCAAGAGCGTGGCGAGCGTGGTCGTCGTCGTCGTGGCCGTCGTGACCGTCGTCGTGACAATGTCGAAGGTGATAGCACCGCTCAGGTGGCAGAAGCTGCCGCTGGCGATGTGACTGCCGAAGTGGCTGTTGCTGGTGTGGCTGCCGCTGCTGCCGTTGTGGTGGTTGCCGAAGCGGTCGCCCAGCCGGCTGCAGAAACTGCCGTTGCAGTGGACGCGGTGGAAGTTGCCGCAGCCCCGGCCGAGGTAGCGCAAGAAGCTGTTGCTCCGGCGGCTGCACCGGTTGAGACGGTTGCTGTTGAAGCCAGCCCGGTTGAAGCAGCATCCGAACCGGTTGTGCAGGCAGAACAAGTGGTGGTGGCCGAGGTTGCTGCACCTGCTGCAGTTGTCGTGACCGAAGCTGCTGTGGCTGTCGAGACTGTGGAAGTTGCCGAAGTGGCTGCCCCGCTGGAGCAGGTCACCACCGTGGCAGAAACCACGCTTGAGCAGGCCGAGGTGGTGGTTGCCGCCGAACCGGCACCTGCCGTTGAGCCTGCTGCTGCGCAAGTTGCAGAAGTTGCCGTGAGCGAGCCTGTGGCCGTGGCACCGGTGGCCGTGGAAACTGTGGCAGCAGCCCAGCCCAAGATCGAAGCCGAATTGCCGGCTGATCTGGGTGGTCTGGTCATGGTTGCCACCAAGGCGGTGTCTGAAGTTGTGGTGCCGCAGGTTGAAGTACCTGTCGGTCCGCGTCGTCGTGATGTGGTACGTCAGACTGAAGAGCAGCCGGTAGCGATTGAACTCAAGCAGGTGGAAACCCGCAACAGCTGATGCCGTGCATGGCCCCTGCAAAAACTACGTGCAGGGGCTTGACGGTTTCGCAATGAGTTTATAGAATAGCTTTCTCTTTAGGCGATTCCCTGATAGCTCAGTCGGTAGAGCGACGGACTGTTAATCCGCAGGTCGCAGGTTCGAGCCCTGCTCGGGGAGCCAACAGATTCAAACAGAAGCCCACCTCCATGGTGGGCTTTTTGTTTTTCCCTTCGGCTGGCCACATTGCGCCGGATTGCATGGGCACCCGTATCAGGGCGTTGTGCTCGATGATGCATAGCTGAAGAATGCATCCACCGGCAGTGGTTTGCTGTAGTAGTAGCCTTGGCCAATGTCGCAGCCGGCCTGACTCAGAAAGGCTGCCACTTCCTCGCTTTCTATTCCCTCTGCCACGACGGTAAGCCCCAGGTTATGCGCCAGTTGTATGGTGGATTTCACAATGGCGATGCAGCTTTTCTCCGTTGTCAGGTTGGTGACGAAACTCTGGTCTATCTTCAGTTCGTTCACCCGCAGGTCCTTCAGGTAGGAGAGCGACGAATAACCAGTCCCGAAGTCGTCAATTGATTGCCGGAAGCCCATCCTGTGCAATTGATCCACCGTCATCATGAATTGGTCTGGCGAGTCGGAAAACGAGCATTCGGTAATCTCCAGCACAATGTTTTCAGCAGGTATTGCATGAAAGGCCAGCAAGTGGCGCAGGTCTGAAATCAGCTCGGGGTCGGCCAGGTTGCGTGCCGACAGATTGACTGAAAAGTGCAGGTTCATGCCTGCTTGCCACCATTGTGCCGTTTGGCGGAAAAATTCGGACAGCAGCCATTTGGTAAATGGCTTGATCAGGCCTGAACTTTCGGCAACCGGAATGAACTCGGCCGGGGAAATATACTGCCCGCTACCGGTACGCCAGCGCGCCAGTGCTTCTGCTCCCACCAGCCTGCCGGTTTTCAGGTCGATTTGCGGCTGGAAATGCAGGCTGAGCTCCTGCGTGCTCAGTGCATGGCGTAGCTGACCAAACAAAAGGTTACGCCGGACAAATTGCTGGTTCAGCTCCTCGTTGTAAATGGATATGTCCAGCTTGTTGGCACGGCCATGCAGCATGGCCTGCTCTGCCTTGAGCCACAGCTCGGCAGGGGTTTGTGCATGCTGGGGGTAGAGTGCAATGCCGATGGTGTTTTCAATGTGGATGGGGTAGTTGTCCACCTGATAACTCAGCGAGATATCAGACACCGCTTCGGCCAGCTTGCAAGGCTGGGTATTTTGCAAATCGGCCTGGTAGAAAAAACCGAACTCGTCGCGGCGCAGCGTCCCAGGCAGCCTATCTTGCCGTAGCGGTCCTGCAGCGAACGGGCAATGGACTCCATCAGCAAGTCTCCGCCCCTCTCCCCCAGGATATTGGATATTTCAAACAGCCGCTCCAGTCGCAGGTCAATCACCACAATGGCTTCCTGAGCCGGATTGCACTGTGCGATGGCCTCCTCCAGCAGTACGTTCAGCCGGTTGCGGTTGGGCAAGCCCGTGACTTCATCATGCTGGGCCAGAAACTGCAGCTGATCCAGATAGGCGCGTGCGCGTGCGGTATTGGTTTCCACCTTGTCGTGCAGCATTTCTTCAAAGCGGGCCCGTACCAGATTGAATGCCGCGGCCATGGTGGAATAAAACAGCAAGGCCGGAATCATCTGGCCCACATAAGCATCCGGGTATTGCCAGGCATGCGGCAGATTGCCAAGCAGCTTTACCGCCAGCCAGCATACGGCCACCCAGGCCAGGCAATACAGCCAGCCAAGGCGTTGTCCCTTGATGAAAAATGCCAGGAATGGATAGGTGAATACCCACAGTACGCCACTGCCTTCCAGCCCCCCGTATACGATGAGTGCGCTGGAAATGAAAATGCCGTACCACAGGATGAGTGATTCCGCCCAGCGAATGGCCCGCTCGATATTCAGCAATAAAAACGCGGGCAGCAAGAACAGGACGGCGACGATGATCTCGGCTTGTGCCAGTTCTTCAAAGTGAAACTGGTAATAATTGACCAGCGCAAACACCAGGGTGACGGGTAAAGCCAGTGCAATGGCGATGACCGCCTGCTTGCGCCTTTCTTCCAAAGTGCTTACCGCTTGTACATTCAATCCCAGCAGTGAGCACACCGTACGTAGCACTGCATCGTAAGTGATGAGCGCTCTGGCAGTTTTGGTCATGATTTCCCCGATCGCATCGACCAAGCACGCTAACAGCGCCAGACAATCCTCATGAACTTCCCTGCCTTGGCTGTTTTGTATATGTCAGGTGGAGTGATGGAGTTGCGGGCAAACAGGACCTTGAAAAGAGCGTGACGTTGCAGTTGCAAACCAATCAACCCATGTACACTTTTATAGCAAAAATAGACAAACTCGGAGCAGCTGAAACGATGAAATGTCTTGCCATCATCAAATTGAAAGTCATATGCGCTACCGATACGGCTTAGTGCAGCATGCCGTGCTGCACTCACCACATCGGCCACATTCACCGCCAAATGCTGCTGCAATTGCTGGTTTATAGCCGACTCAGGTTCGCTCAATGCTGCCATTCCGGGCAGGGATTTTGCCAGGCTGCCACTCTCTTTCTGTAACGGGCCTTGCAAACGGATAACGCACAGATAATCGCAGCGGGTGAAGGTCAGGATGTCTTCCACAAAGACGCCGCGCGACATCGAGTGAATCACCATCTGCCGTCCGGTCTGGAAGTAGGCCGGGTCATGCCTGACAGCTTCTTTTTCTGCCTCGCTGGCTTCCGTCCAGCCTGCATTGCCGCTGGCTACCTTGAGTTCACTGGCGGCAAGTTTGCGGTCGGCCTCGGTCAGTTCACCCACGTACAAGGCGGCATGGGAATAATACTGCGCGTCATTTCCGCTATTGCCCGCCATATTGATGAAAGCGCCATCAATGAAATGGTCAAAACCCCTGAGCAGGATATCGCCCGGTTGCAATGGCAGGCCATCCTGCCCGCCATCAAGCAGACTGCGAATGGCACGTGCATCAATTTTGTAACCGCCCGGATCCTCCTGCACGCAGTAAGCCATGCTGATTGGCCCGCTACGGAAGCTTGCGTATTTCAATGTCCCTATCCAGTTGATGAGGCGGTCTATCAGGAAATTACCCAAGCCTTTCCAGCCGCCATATTGCGGATTGCCCCAGTAGGTGGGGCGGGAGGGGGGCAGGGCTACGCCAAACAGATTGAGCACAAACAGCAGGGTGATGGCCGAGGACAGGAAAATGGCGCGGTAAGCGGGCGGCAGCAGCCATGCCAGTAACACAAGCAATGGGCTGAACAGGGTGGTAATCATCATGAAGCGCAACAGCAGGTAGGCGGGGCGCGCCAATATGGCCAGCAACAGCAACAAAAACTTGTCGATGATTTTCATGTGCTTTCATCCCCCTCCGGCCGTTAATCAAGGCGCAGCATGCTGGTGTGCACCACGCGGGTGTCGGTGTCGATCTGGCGGTAACGCAGGCGGTCGCAATCATCATCGGTAGCGGTGGACGATCCGCCATCAAACGCCTGCGGGATGCCGTATTTCTGACTTTCCGAACTGCAATCAAGCCCGTAATGCATGTGACCGAACAGCAGTAATTGCACCCGGTCCTGAATGATCTTGCACAAGGAGTACGCATCCTTGAGCCGGCGGAAACTGCGGGTGACGCCAGCCAGCAGGTGAATGGCCAGATGCCCGTCTCCGACATCCGGTGCGACGCTGTAGCCGTAGTAAAACGGGTGGTGATGCAAGCACAGGATGATGCGCTTGTCCCTGATGTCGGGCTGGTCCAGCAAGGTGTTGAGTGCCGCCAGCTGGCTGCTGCCCAGATGGCCTTCGGCAAACCAGCGCTGGTACCACACCAGTTCTGCGGCGTTGGAATCCAGCAGGATCAGCACATGCGCAGCATCAAGGTGATGCACCACCGGAAAGCTGGCGGGCTGATCGTGGAAAATCCACTGGTGATAATCATGGAGAAAAGCATGCGCCGCCTGGTTGTTGATGGCCATTGCATTGCCATAGTCGTGATTGCCGGGGCAGAGATACACCCGATAGCCGGCGGCGGACAAGCGGGCCAATTGCTGGCAACCCACTGCGCGGTTTTCGGCACTGGCGCTATCGATCACATCACCGGTATGAATCAGCAGGCATTCCTGCGGGGGGAGTGGGGGCGCGGTGACAAGCTGGTCCACCAGGCGGGAGAAGCGGAGTGCATTATCATTTTTGCCCAGATGCGTATCGCTGATATGGATTAATTTCACAGTCCTGTACCTGACCGGCTTACGTCTCCGGCTGAAACCCACCTGTTTGATCTGGAAAAGTCACCTGCTTCACTTATAAGCAGCTGACAAAGCTACTTCAAGGCGAATCTCGGTGCGACCAGCCCTGTCTGTTTTGCCGCAGCGACTGCAAGTTCTCATCGTCATCATCCGGGCACTCATGTATAAAACAGCAAGCCCTGCGCAATGACCGGCACTTTCCCTGCCGGTCATTTACAGATGGGGCAGGACCAGTCAGAAGCATGTCCAACAATAACAAACCGAAAAGGAAGTTGGAGGATGACAATCAAGCTGAAAATCACGCTGCTACTATCCATTGCCTTGCTGGCACTGCTGGTGGTCAGCGCAGTAGGGCTGTGGCAACTGAGTGCGGCACAGTCCCGTTTCGAGTACATCAGCAGCAATACCTTTCCCAGTCTGAAAGCCTTGCAAAGTGCGCAAGTCGCCATGTACGACATGCGGACCTCGCTGCGCAACCATGTATCCCATGTGCAGCAGGACAAGAAGCAGGAAGACGAAAAGGCCATCGAAAGCAAGCGCCTGCAGTTTGACAAGGCTGTCGGCCAATATGAGACCGAACTGGCGGTGGATGACACCGACCGGCAGATGGTGAAGCAGGCCAAGGCCGACATGGCGCAATACCGTACTGCCATGGACGAGTTTTTCAACAACTCCCGGTCCAATTACATGTCGGTGGCCACGGCCATGCTGGAGAGCGGCACGCTGTATCAGTTGTCCGGCAAGCTGGAAGCGGACCTGAACAAGCTGATCAACTACAACTACCAGCTGGGCAACCGCCAGAACGAAGCCAACCATTCGGCCTATGCCATGGCCAAGTGGTTGCAGATGTCGCTGGCCCTGGCGGCCTTGTTGCTGACCGCCATTGGCGGCTGGTGGCTGATCCGGGCCATTACCCGCTCCTTGACCGACATGCAGCACACCATGGAACTGCTCAGCCGGCAGCGGGATTTCAAACTGCGGGTGCGCAACGACAGCCGGGATGAACTGGGTCGCACCGCCAAGGCATTCAATTCGCTGCTGGACAGCCTGCAACAGAACCTGCAACAGCTGCAGCATGGTGCCCAGGATGTGATGGCATCGTCGCACCAGATGAACGAGGCAGCCGATACCATCTTCCAGGCGGCATCTGCACAGAGCGAATCCTCTGCGGCAGTGGCAGCCACCATCGAGCAGATGACGGTGAGCGTCAATCATGTGGCCGAGCGTGCCGACGAAGCGCAGCGCCTGTCGCAGACATCCAGCCAGCAAGCCGAAGCGGGCTCGGTCACCATCAGCCAGACCATCAGCGATATTCGCGATATTTCAACCGCCATTGCCAGTGCCGGGCAGGCATTGCGTGGTCTGAATGCGCAGAGTCAGCAAATCATGTCGGTGGTGCAGGTGATACGCGATGTGGCAGACCAGACCAATCTGCTGGCGCTCAATGCCGCCATTGAAGCGGCGCGGGCCGGGGAAATGGGACGCGGCTTTGCCGTGGTGGCCGACGAAGTGCGCAAGCTGGCTGAGCGTACTGCCAGCTCCACCCAGGAAATTTCAGCCAGCCTGCAGGCCATGCAGCAGGCTTCAGCAGCGGTGGTGGCGCAGATGAACAATGCCGAGCAGCTGGTGGAGGGTGGGGTCAGCCGGGCGGATGAAGCAGACCGGGCCATCCTCAGCATTGGCGAAGCGGCTGCCGGAACCACCGGCATGGTGGCTGACATCTCCATGGCCATCAAGGAGCAAGGCGCAGCCAGCAACAGCATTGCCCGGCAGGTGGAGCGCATTGCCCAGATGTCGGAGCAGGCCAATGCGGTGGCAGCGCAAACGGCGGGTCATGCCAGGTCACTGCGCAGTCAGGCCGAGCAGCAGATGAACATCATCAGCCAGTACCAGCTTTAGTCCGCATAACAACAGGCCATGTCACCGGGCGTGGCCTGTTCATTTACCCCGGTATTCCACCCGTTCCAGCATTTCTTCCACTGCGCGTTGCAGCGCATGGGCGCTGCCATCGGCACCGGGCAGGTCGGCAAAGTCGGTCCATTCGCCATAGCGCAGCTGCCAGCCATGGAAGTTGGCCTCATCCATGCGCAGGATGAACTCCGGCACTGAAAACACCTTGCCATCCGCAGTGCTGAGTTGACGATAGACAATGCTGCTGCTGTCCTGGACAAACATGATGTGTTCTTTCACTGATGGCAAATACGCGGCCTACCATACCCCAGTACAGAACGTCCCGCCAACAAGCCTGGCGGCTGACATGGCGCGGCAAAGCATAAACCCTGCCACTAAAATGGGGGTAGGGGGAGAAACATGCCAATGGTAAGATTGCTTGCATTTTTTAACACGCCCAGCAGGCCGCGCAGCCTGACTGTGCCACGCATGCCATTCCGAGACACCATCCAATGAAACGTCTTTTGCAGTCGCGCTCCGAACTGGCACAGGTCATGCTGCTGTTCCGGCAGGCTTTTTATCAGCTGGCTGGTTTCAGTGCAGTCATCAATCTGCTGATGCTGCTGCCTTCCATCTACATGCTGCAGATTTACGACCGGGTACTGCACAGCCGTAATGAAACCACACTGCTGATGCTGACCCTGATGGTGGTGGGCCTGTACGGGCTGATGTCGGTGCTGGAGATGGTGCGCTCCTCGGTGCTGATTCGCGTGGGTAACCGGCTGGACATGCAGCTTAACTTCCGCGTGTTCACCGCGGCCTTCGAACGCAATCTGCGCCGCAGCAACGGCAATGCCAGCCAGGCGCTGCACGACCTCACCACGCTGCGCCAGTTTCTCACCGGCAATGGCCTGTTTGCTTTTTTCGATGCGCCCTGGGCACCGATTTATCTGGTGGTGACCTTCATGTTCCACTGGATACTGGGTTTGTTCGTGCTGGCAGGCATGCTGATCCTGTGTGCGCTGGCATGGCTGACCGAGCTATCCACGCGCAAACCGCTGGGTGAAGCCAATCAGGCGGCCATTGCCGCCAGTAACTATGCCAACAACAATCTGCGCAATGCCGAGGTGATTGAGGCCATGGGCATGCTGCCGGCGCTGCGCGAGCGCTGGTTTCTGCTGCAAAGCCGGGTGCTGGAAAAGCAGACGGAAGCCTCGGACCGTGCCGCCCGCATCGGTGCGGTTTCCAAGCTGATCCGGCTGGCCTTGCAATCGCTGGTGCTGGCGGTGGGCGCGGTGCTGGCCATCCAGAATGAAATTTCTCCCGGCATGATGATTGCCGGTTCCATCCTGATGGGCCGCGCCTTGCAGCCGGTGGAAATGGCCATCGCCACCTGGAAGCAGCTGATATCGGCACGTGCGGCTTACCAGCGGCTGGATGACTTGCTGACCGAATATCCGGCCCGTATCAGCGGCATGAGCCTGCCGCGCCCGCAGGGCAATGTACAGGTGGAAGGCCTGGTGGCGGCTGCGCCCGGTAGCGCCTTGCCCATCCTGAAAAACATCAGCTTTGCCATGCAGCATGCAGACGTAGTGGGCATTGTCGGCCCCAGTGCCGCGGGCAAATCCACGCTGGCGCGCCTGCTGGTGGGCATCTGGCCGGCGCAGTCGGGCAAGGTGCGGCTGGACGGAGCGGATGTGTTCCAGTGGAGCAAGGACGAACTGGGCCCCCATGTCGGCTATCTGCCGCAGGATATCGAGTTGTTTGAAGGCAGCATTGCCGAAAACATTGCCCGTTTTGGCAAGGTGGACTCGGCGCTGGTGATTGAAGCCGCCACCCGCGCCGGGGTGCACGAAATGATTCTGCGCTTCCCGCAAGGCTACGATACCCGTCTGGGCGATGGCGGCAACATGCTGTCCGGTGGCCAGAAGCAGCGCATTGGTCTGGCGCGTGCCATCTATGCCAGCCCGGCCTTTGTGGTGCTGGACGAACCCAACTCCAATCTGGATGACGTGGGCGAGCAAGCCCTGATCCATACCGTGATGGACCTCAAGGCTCGCGGTTGCACCGTGGTGCTGATTACCCATCGCACCAGCATCCTCAATGCCGTGGACAAGCTGCTTGTGATGCGCGACGGTCAGCTGCATCTGTTCGGCCCGCGCGACCAGGTGCTGTATGCCCTGAACCAGGCCACCCAGCAGGCCTTGCAACAACAAGCCGCCATGCAGCAGCAGGCAGGCAAGAATCCGGATGAAAGCGTGGCATGAATCTGTTCCGCAAACTGACTGCATTGCGCCGGGATCAGGCTACGCCTGCTGCCCCGTCTGCGATTGAACCCTTTGGCCGGGTGGATACCGACGACAAACGCGTGGGGCGCTGGGGACTGAAAGTGTTGTTGATCGGTTTCGGAGGCTTTGTGCTGTGGGCGGCACTGGCTCCGCTGGACGAGGGCGTGACCGCCAACGGCAGCGTGATCGTCGCCAGCAACCGTCAGACCGTGCAGCACCTGACTGGTGGCAGCGTGGAAAAACTGCTGGTGAACGAAGGCGATGTGGTGCGCAAAGGCCAGGCCCTGCTGACACTGAACGATACCGAAGTGCGGGCGCAGATGGGCAGCATCCTGGCGCAGTTCATCACCGCCCGTGCCATTGAAGACCGCTTGCTGGCCGAGCGCGAGGGCAGTGCCAGCCTGCGCTTTTCTGCCGAGCTGGATCAGCTGGGTCAGGAACTGCCGGGCAATGAAACCCGCGTGCAGCAGGCCAAGCAGCTGCAAACCCAGTTGTTTCATACCCGGCGCGACGGCCTGCGTGACGAACTGCAGGCGCAAGATGAAAACATCAAGGGCCTGCAGGAACAATTACGCGGCCTGCAAGGCATGAAGGCCGCCCGTGCCGAACAAAGCAAATGGCAGGACAAGGAACTGGAAGGCATTCGCGACCTGGCAGCCGGTGGCTATGTGCCCAAGAACCGCCTGTACCAGCTGGAGCGTGGCGCGGCGGAAATCCGTGGCCAGTTGGCTGACACCATCTCCAGCATTGGCCGGGTGCAGGACGGCATTGCCGAAACCCGGTTGCGCCACTGCGCGCAAGCAGGATTACCAGAAAGAAGTGGAGTCGCAGCTTACCGACATCCAGAAAGAAACCGCCACCCTGCGAGACCGACTGGCTGCCCAGCGCTATGTGCTGCGCAACAGCACCATCCGCGCGCCGCTGGCAGGCCGGGTGCTGGGCTTGAAAATCCATACCGTCGGCGGTGTGGTACAGGCGGGACAGCCATTGATGGAAGTGGTGCCCGAGAACCAGCCCCTGCTGATTGAAGCCATGGTGGATCCGGCCATGAGTGCCAAGGTACGCCCCGGCCTGCCGGTGGATGTCAGCTTTCCGGCGCTCAACCAGCAAACCACCCCGGTGATTCCCGGCGAGGTGGCCACCTTCTCGGCCGACCGCTTGCTGGATGCCAAAACCGGCATGCCCTACTACCTGGCACAAGTGAAGGTGACCCCGGCCGGCATGCGCTTGCTGGGAGATCAGCAGGTCAAGCCCGGCATGCCGGCCAGCATTGTCATCAAGAGTGGCGAGCGCACCATGCTGCGTTATCTGCTCAAGCCGGTGCTCGATCGCATGAATCTGGCCTTCAAGGAAAGCTGATGACCGACCGTCCGCTGTTTCGCCCGGCGCTGCTGGCTGCGGCCTGTCTGTTGGCGATGCCTGCCCTGTCTGCGGGCTATGGCTTGCTGGAAGGCCTGCAACTGGCCCGCGCCTACGATGCGCAATATCAGGCGGCTACCGCCGAACGCGAAGCCGGCGAAGCCAATGGCCCGATGGGCCGCGCGCAATTGCTGCCCACCGTCAATGCCAGCTTTAACCGCAGCAAGGTCACCGGCAGCGATACCGCACCGGATTTTACCGGTGCCATCTCCACCTCGCCGCTCAATTACATGAGTCAGGACGCCGCCATCCAGCTGCGTCAGCCATTGTTCAACCTGCAACGCTGGGCGCTGTACCAGCAGGGCCTGGCGCGGGTGGACTACAGCCACGCGCTGTTTGCCCGCAAGGAAAACGAGCTGGTGTTGCGCTATCTGTCGGCCTATCTGGGAGTGTTGCTGTCACAGAAAAACCTGGCGCTGAGCGAAGCCAAGCTGCATGCGCTGCAAGCCGCACGTACCCAGGCACAGAAGCTGTTTGATCAGGGCGATGGCACGGTGACCGACATTCATGATGCAGAAGCCCGCATGGCCATGGCCGAGGCGGAATTGCTGGAAGCGCGCAGCATGCAGCAGATTGCCGAACGTACCTTGCAAACCACCACCGGCCAGCGCAGCAGCGAACTGGCCGAACCACAGGAAGACATCGGCCGCTATCTGGGACCGGAGGGCGAGCTGGCACAGTGGCGCGACAAGGCCCTGGCCAGCAGCCCGGACATTCAGGCGGCACAACAGAACCTGCGCATTGCCGAACAAGAGGTCAAACGTAGCCGCGCCGGCAATTATCCGACGCTGGATCTGGTCGCCAGCAAGGACCGTTCCAGTGCCAGTTCGGTCTCCACCATCAACCAGCGCATCAGCCAGAACGTGATTGGCGTGGAGGTGAGCCTGCCGCTGTTCAACGGTGGCTACAATAGCGCCCAGCTGGCGCAGAGCGCGGCACAGTATCGACAGGCGCAGGCGGAACTGGACAATGCCCGCGCCCAGGTGGAGCTGGAAGTCAGCCGGCAGTATTACGGCGTGAGCACCGGCGCGCGCAAGGTGGCCTCGCTGCAAAAAGCAGTGTTCTCCAGCGCCGAGACGGTAAAGGCCAGCAAGCTTGGTCTGGTGGCCGGGGTGAAGACGCTGACCGACATCCTCAATAGCGAGGAACAGCTGTATCAGGCGCGGCGTGATTTGCTGCTGGCCCAGTACAACCAGCTGGTGAGCTGGATTGCACTGCGTGCGGCCAGCGGTGCCATCGAGCAGACGGACCTGGCCTTGCTGGACCGCCACTTCCTGCAGGGCAAGCCGCAGCCCGCACCCTGACGGCAGGGCCGGGACCAAAACAAAACGCCTGCTATCCAGGGACAGCAGGCCGTTTTTGTTGCTGACCGGCTCAAGCTGCGTGCAAATCAGTTGGTGCCAGTTGCTGTACGCCAACCAGCGAGATGGTGGGCGCTGCCTCACCAACCACTCCATGGGTGGCGGCCACGGCACCCAGCGTCAGCGAGAAGGTTTCGCTGGCGGACAGGCCTGCCGTATCGGTGGCTTTCACCGTGATGATGGCCGATTCAGTCTGGTGGCCCAGGGTGGCGGTAAAGCTGTCGTTCTGGGCGTTGAAGGTGATCCAGCTCGGCAATGCCTGGCCGTTGGACTGACTGGCACCGTAGGTCAGGGACAAGCCTTGCGGATCGGTAAACGTTCCTTGCGGTACGCTGATATTCAGCGTGCCATTGGCATTGAAACCGACCATCAGGGGCAGCGGGTTCACCACCGGTGCCTTCAGTGCCGTGGCGATATCGTTGATGGAGAAGGTTTCCGAGGTGGACAAGCCTGCGCTGTCGGTCGCGGTCAGCTTGACCGAGAAACTACCTGCCGTGGTGGGCGCGGTGCCGGAGAAGGTTTCGGTCTGGGCATTGAAGTTCAGCCAGCTGGGCAAAGCCTGACCATTGGCCAGCGCAGCCTTGTAGGTGAGCGCCAAGCCTTGCGGGTCGATAAAGGTGGTGGACGGCAGGGTAAAGCTGAAGGCCTTGCCGGCACTGATGGTTTGCGTGGCCGTTTGCTGGTTCAGTGTCGGGGCAGCATAACCATCATTCAGGGTGAAAGTTTCCGAAGTGGACAAACCGGCCTGGTTGCTGGCGGTCACTTGCAGCGACAGCGAAGTAGTGGCGGTGGGGGCGGTGCCGCTGAAGGTTTGGGTCTGGGCGTTGAAGCTGAGCCAGGACGGCAGTGCAGCCCCGCTGGCCAGCTTGGCGGTATAGCTCAGCGTTTCGCCTTGCGGATCGGTAAAGGTGCCGGCCGGCAGTGCAATGCTGAAGGAGTGGCCCGGGGTCACCAGTTGGGTGGCGGTGGCCTTGTTCAGCGTCGGCGCGTAGGCCGTATCGTTGATGGTGAATGTTTCCGAGGCAGACAGGCCGGAAGTGTCCGTTACCTTCACCATTACCTGGGTGCTGCTGCTGGTGAGCGGTGTGGTGCCGGACAGGGTGTTGGTGCTGGCGTTGTAAGTCATCCACGACGGCAGCGCCTGGCCATTGGCCAGTGTCACCTTGTAGCTCAGTGCCTGGTTTTGCGGGTCGGTAAATACATTCGCCAGCGATACCGAGAAGGCATGGTTGGCGGCAATTGTCTGATCAGCAGTCTGGGCGGTGATGACCGGTGCTTTCGGGGTGACGGGGACCGAGCCGCCGGCATTGTCCACGGTGATGGTATCGCCAGCGGCCAGCAGGGTGGACAGGCTGACTTCAAAGGTGGTGTTCCAGTACTGGCCGGTTTGGCTGCCCCACGGGTTACGAATCTGCAGATAGCCGTTGGCCGCATCAATGCCGTAAACCGACATGGCATGGCCGGCCACCAGTTGCACCTTGCCTGCGGCGTCGTAGCTCCAGGTGTAGGACGACAGCACTACATCATCACCGGCAGCCAGATGGGTTTTGAGCGAGCTCAATACCGTAGCATTGCTCAGGCCGCTTTGCGAGCCGGTACCGGACAAGGAAGAATTGTAAGTACGGCACAGCCAGCTGGTGCCGCTGCCGCTGTAGTCGGTGATTTGCGAAGCACCGGTGATGGACTCCAGTGCATATTCCGGCAGGCCGCCGTTGCCGATGGCGGTAAAGCTGTTGCCGGTATAGCTGTTACCGGTGGTGACATTGATGGCCTGCAACTGGGCGTAGGCTTTTTCCAGCAAGGTGGCCCACATATTGGGGCCGGAGTTGCAACCGGTTTGCAGCACATTGTTGACGGTAACGTATTCAGTCGCGCCCTTGACGTGGAATGCCACACCGTAACTGCCATTACCGTTGTCGGTAATCATGTTCCGGATGATGCCGGAATTCTTCATCGCCACTTCGGCAATGGACGACAGGAAGTAGCAGTCACCCAGTTTGCCCTGATTGATGTCGCTGGCCAGCGGGCCGCTGCTGCCAAACAGGGGAGCCGTGCTGGTGGCGTAGGTAATCTTGGAAGTGGAGCCGCTGACGGTGACGGTTGAGGTGGGCAGGTCAGTGCCTTGCAGCCATTTGCCGTTCAGATTGCTCAGTTGGGCCGCGCTGGAGCCGACCGCCAGATTGCCCAGCGAACTGGAACTGGCCGCGCCACCGGTCCAGCTGCTGTTGGCAGCATTGCCGTTTACCAGCGCATTCAGGGTGTACTGGGAATAGGACGACGCCGTTTCACCCACATTCAGGTTGGTGACAATGGTTTTCAGGTCGTTGAACTGGCTGGTGGACAGCGTGCTCTTGCTGCTGGTCAGTTCGGCAGCCAGGTCGGTCACCATCTTGGCGAGACCCGCTTCAGTCACGTTACCGGACATGGCGTTCATGTCGGCTTTCAGGGCGACATCGGTCAGCGTGGCAATCCAGCTGGGGGCGGTGGTGCTGCCGGTCTTTACCGTGGTGGTGCTGGTCGTGGTGGAGGTGGCCAGGGCGGCAGTGGATGCCGTGGTTGTGGTGCTTACGCTTGCTGCACTGACAAAGGGCAGCGCCGAACGCAGCATGGCGCCTTGCAGGGGGACGGCAACATCGTGCAACACGTTGTTGGCAAAGCCCGTCAATATCGTGTCGGCAGTCTGCGAGCCGGAGGTATTGTCCAGCGGGTTGTTCGACTGACGAGAGAGGGTATTGGAGGCGCTCATGTGCTTTCCTTCAGTAGTATCCGACAAACCCAAAGGTACACATGCAGCCACGCATCGCGTGGCGGGCAACTGGCTGACATGGGGGCAAGGCCTCCGGTAGTCCCTTTAGTTTTGCGTCACCGGCTTTCACCGGCTTTGCCTGTAATGATCGGATTCTAGAGGGGATTTTTCTTTATTTACAATTGTTAATTTGTGGATTGTCGCTGTTAAACCACATATTTTATAGGGTTGTTTATGAATGCTATCAGGCCATGAGTAATACAAGGCTGCCAATACACAACCCCCGCCTCCCTGACTCGCACCGACGTCACTGAAACAGCGCTGAAGTCAGACAAAAACAAACCCCGGTATCCGCGTGTCCTTGAGTTCAACACGTGAATCCGGGGTCTTGATTCTGGATATATAGCTGTCGGTCAGGTGCGCCTGCATGGTTCGCTCCGGGGTGACAACCGGGGTCGAACGCTACAGGCAAACACCTAAAACAGCTTATTCCTTGCTGGAAGCATCCTCGCCAGCGGCAGCGACATCGCGTGCCTGCTGCTGGGCAGCACTACGGGCGTCGTAGTAGTCCTTGTTGGCCAGATAGTGCTGACGGCGGGCTTCCTTGGCAGCGGCTTTTTCCGCCAGTTCCGCCTGTTTGCGGGCTTCTGCCTCGGCTTCCTGCTGCTTGCGGGCCTGACGCTTGGCTTCGCGGATGGCTTCTTCCGCCGCTTCCATGTCAGCCACTTCCTTCAGGCTCTTGGCCGGGCCGGTTTTTTCGAACCAGGCGACGGACTCGACGTGGGCGGTGTGCGGGAACATGTTAATGATGCCTGCCGCCTTGAGGGTGTAGCCCTTGGTGTGCACCAGTACGCCAGCGTCGCGTGCCAGCGTGGCCGGGTTACAGGACACATAGACAATGCGCTGCGGCGCGGTGTCGTCGGTCATGGCCTTGAGCAGCTGGATGGCGCCGTCGCGTGGCGGGTCGACCAGCATCTTGTCGAATTTGCCCAGCGCGGCAAAGCTTTCCGGCGTGACTTCAAACAGGTTGGCCATTTCATAGCTCACCTTGTCCTGCAGGCCGTTGTGGGTGGCGTTTTCCACAGCACGCTTCACCAGTGCCTGGCTGCCTTCCATGCCGTGCACGGTGGCACCGGAGCGGGCAATGGGCAGGGTGAAGTTGCCGATGCCGCAGAACATGTCGGCAATGCGCTCGCCCGGCTGCGGGTCGAGGAAGCCAAGCGCACGCGATACCATCACCGCGTTGATTTGCGGGTTCACCTGGGTGAATTCGGTGGGGTAGTACGGCATTTCCACGCTGTATTGCGGCAGGCTGTAGGTCAGGCGCGGTGCATCCAGCGGATAGATGGGGTAGCAGGTGTCCGGGCCGCCGGGTTGCAGCCAGATCTGTACCGGACGATCGGGCTGGCGATGGGTGTCGGCAAACTGTTGCAGCAGCTTTTCATCGGCGGCATTGATGGCATCCATATTGCGGAATACCAGAATGTCCACCTTGTCGCCCACCGCTACTTCCACTTGCGGCATGCGGCTGTTGATCGACAGTCTGGCGATCATCTCGCGCAGCGGCATGATCATGTCGGAGATGTTTTTCGGCAGAATATGGCATTCACGCATTTCTGCGATATAGCTGGAATGCTTTTCGTGGAAGCCCACCAGCACGCCGCCTTTCTTCGGCACCATGCGGGCCGACAGGCGCGCACGGTGACGGTAATGCCAGGTGGGGCCGGCAATCGGGGTGAGAATACGCTCAGCCTTAACCTTGCCGATGAATTTGAGGTTGTCTTCCAGTACGCGCTGCTTGATGGCCACCTGGGCGGTGAATTCCACATGCTGCATCGAGCAGCCGCCACAGGTCCCGAAGTGCGGGCAACGCGGCGTGGTGCGCATGAAGCTTTCCTTCAGCACGCTGGTGGTGTCGGCGTTTTCGTACGTGGGTTTTTTGCGGTATGCGCTGTATATTACCTTTTCATAAGGTAATGCACCGTCGATGAAAATGGTCTTGCCGTCGACGTGGGCGACCCCGCGGCCTTCGTGGTCAAGGGATTCGACCAGAGCAATGGTCTGTTGCTGAGTCATTGTATTGATGTGGGAAATCAGGCGTAAAACCGGGATTTTCTCAAAATATGCGCTGCTGCGCAGGGGTTTTTGCCGGGGCGGGAATTTGCTGATTTCTGTTATCATGTTTTTCGTGAAAAACCATGGGTCTGGTGCGCAATGAAGTTGTCGCTTTCCTTTCTTGTTCCTGCTGCTGTCTGGGTGTCCTCCTCTGCGTCGATCATGGCTGCCAGCATGCCCGAGCCTGATATCCAGCTGAGTCAGGCCGGTCAGCATCTGGTGGTGAATCTGCCGCAGGCCCGCCTGTTTTTTTATCAGGACGGCCAGTTGCAAAGGATTTACCCGGTGGCGGTCGGCAAGATGCTGACCCAGACCCCGATTGGCAGCTATGCCATTACCGGGGTGTACCGTGATCCCAGCTGGCATGTGCCCAAATCCATTCAGGAAGAGCAGAAGAACCAGGGCAAGCCGGTGCTCACCGTGGTGCCGCCGGGGCCGGATAATCCGCTGGGCCCGGTGTTCATCCGCTTTGGCGAGGCTCGTCTGGGGCTGGGTTTTCACGGTACCAATGCGCCGGCTTCCGTTCCCGGTTTTCGCAGCCATGGCTGCATCCGTCTGAAGAACCCGGATGCTCTCAGCCTGGCCGATGCCGTGCAAAAGGGCGCGGCGGTCACCATTGCCTATCAGACGGTATTGCTGAATCAGGACCCGGCCGGCGATTTGTGGCTCACCGCCTATAAAAACCATTACAAGCAGGATGACCCGTCCTTCCCCCATCTGGCCGACAGCCTGCTGGAGTGGCAACGCACCCACGGCGTTGCCGTGGTGGGGCGTCGGGTAGACCAGGCCTTGAAAGAGCGCAGCGGCAAGCCGGTGTGCCTCACCTGCAAGCACCAGCCCGGTGTGCCGGGTGAACTGGCCGCCGTGCGCTGGCTATCCCTGCCGCCCAAGGAGGGCATGCCAGTGGAGCAGCAGGCCGAGCCGCAGAATGTGACGAATCCGCAGTCCTATAATTCAGCCGGTAACAAGCTCAAGCCTGTGAAAAAGCCCGCCGTGGTGCTGTAAGCAGGGCTGGGCAGTCAGGGTTACAGGCCGACGCAAGTCGGCTTGTTGCCTGTTGCGCGGCAGGCTTGCATTTTTGCCATGCGGCCCTATATTAGCCCCTTCCCTTGCAAGCAGGCGCATCCGGCAATGACAACCATTGTGGCAGTAAGAAAAGGCGGGCAGATTGCCATTGCCGCCGACAGCCAGACCACCTTTGGTGACGACCAGAAACTACTGGCCAACTACGACTGTTTCCATAACAAGATTTTCCAGCATGCAGACAGCTATCTTGCCATTTCCGGTTCTGCCGCCCATGACCTGGTGCTGCAAGGTGCGCTGAAGGAACTGAAGAAAAAGGATTTCTCCAGCCGCAAAGGCATTTTCGATACCTTTCGCAAGCTGCATCCCAAATTGAAAGACGGGTTTTACCTGCGTCCGGAAGAGGACGAGGAAGACCCTTATGAATCCAGCCAGATGATGGTGGTGATTGCCAATCCCCACGGTATTTTCGGTGTTTACCCCATGCGCGAGATCTACCAGTTTTCGCGTTTCTGGGCGATAGGCTCGGGTCGCAAATTCGCCATGGGTGCGATGTTTGCCGCTTACGAGCAGGATTTGACCGCACGTGAAATTGCCGAGCTGGGCGTACGTGCCGGTTGTGAATTCGACGTCAATTCCTGCTTGCCGATGACCGTCTATACCGTAGAAGTGGCAGAGGACACCGCCAAGGAATAAACATGAGCCAACACGATACTTTGCAACGATTCCTGTTTGATGGCGCACCGGTGCGCGGCGCACTGGTCCGTCTGGATGGCGCCTGGCAACAGGTGCTGGCCCGCCGTGCCTATCCCGCACCGCTCAAGAACATTCTGGGCCAGATGATGGCAGCTGCGCAGCTGATGTCGGCCAACCTGAAATTTGACGGTGCCCTCATCCTGCAATTGCATGGCAGCGGCCCGCTGCGCCTGGCCGTGGTGGAGTGCAACCATGACCGCACGGTGCGCGCTACTGCCAAGTGGGATGGCGACCTGCCCGAAGCTCCCATTCTGGATTTGCTGGGTGGTGCCGGACAGTTTGTCATCACGCTCGAACCCAAGCTGGACAAGTCGCAAACCTGGCAAGGCATTGTAGCGCTGGAAGGCGACAGCATCGGCCAGATGCTGGAAAACTACATGCTGCGTTCCGAGCAGCTGGATACCCGCCTGGTACTGGCCAGCAATGACAGCACTGCAGCCGGCATGCTGCTGCAACGCCTGCCCGACGGCCATGGCGAGCCGGAAGGCTGGGACCGCGTCCGCATTCTGGGTGGCACACTGCAAGCCGACGAGTTGCTGACCCTGCCGGCAGCCGACATCCTGCACCGCCTGTTCCATGAAGAAACCGTGCGGGTGTTCGAACCCGAAGCCGTCAGCTTTTCCTGCAATTGCAGCCGCGAGCGCGTGGGCAATATGCTGAAGATGCTGGGCGGTCAGGAGGTGGGTGAGGTGCTGGTGGAGCAGGGCAGTGTGGAAATTGTCTGCGACTACTGCAACCAGCATTATGTGTTTGACGAAGAGGACGCCAACGAGCTGTTCGATTACGACCTGGTTGCCGCCGTACGCGAAGCGCGCCATTAAGTTGAGCACAGGCCGACTACACTTGCCTCTACGCATGAAAGCCGCCATATTTGGCGGCTTTTTGCATTCTGCATGGCATTTTCCACAAGCAGCGGATGAAGGCTGTTTAAGGAAATGGTAGATTTGATCACAAATGTACTGATATGCTAAACAGGCATGATGCAACAAACCTGTACCGAAGGAGTTGGGAAACAATGAAAAAAATGATTATCGGTGGCCTGCTGGCCGCCACTGCACTGGCAGCTCAGGCCGGCGCACCGGTCGTAAACATCTATAACTGGTCTGACTACATTGCACCGACCACCGTACCGGATTTCAGCAAGAAAACCGGCATCAAGGTGCGTTACGACGTTTACGACAGCATGGAAACGCTGAATGCCAAGCTGGTGACCGGTCACTCCGGCTACGACATCACCGTACCGTCCAACAATGTGCTGGAAGTAGGCATCAAGGGTGGTCTGTTCCAGCCGCTGGACAAGAGCAAGATCCCCAATTACAAGAACCTGGACCCGGCCCTGCTCAAGCTGATGGAAGCATCCGACCCGGGCAACAAGTTTGCCGTACCTTACTTCTGGGGTGTGATTACCCTGGGTATCAACGAAGACAAGGTGAAGAAGGCCCTGGGCGGCAAGCTGCCGGCCAATGAATGGGACCTGCTGTTCAAGCCGGAATATGTTTCCAAGCTGAAGTCTTGTGGTGTCAGCGTGCTGGACTCGGCATCGGATGTGCTGCCCAAGGTGCTGCACTACTACGGCAAGCAGCCGGGCAGCAACAACGAGGCTGACTACAAGGCTGTATCACCACAGCTGGCTGCCATTCGTGCCAGCATCACCCAGTTCTCCTCCTCCGGCTACATCAACGACGTTGCCAATGGTGACGTATGTCTGGCCATGGGTTACGGTGGCGACCTGAATATCGCCAAGCGTCGTGCCGAAGAAGCCAAGCGTGGCGTCAACATCAAGGTACTGATGCCGTCGACCGGTGTTGCCTTCTGGGTGGACAGCATGACCATTCCGAAGGATGCCGCCAATGTTGCCAACGCACTGGCCTTCATCAACTACACGCTGGACCCGCATGTTGCTGCAGCCAATGCCAACAAGGTGACCTATGCACCGGGTAGCCTGGCTGCACGTCCTTTCATCGACAAGAAGTATCTGGCTGACCGCAGCATTTTCCCGACGGCTGACGATGTGAAGAAGGGCTTCATCATGAAGTCGGTAGACCCGAAAACCCTGCGCATCTATTCCCGCCTGTGGCAGAACTTCAAGCTGGGCCGTGCCGGCTGAGCCTGATTGCCTGACAGCAAACCAAAGCCCCCGTTCGGGGGCTTTTTGTTTGGTCATCCAGCCGCAATCGCTAGAGCGCTTCCACCAAGTCCAGCGAGCAGCCGCGCGCCAGCCATTCCAGCCAGGCGTCCCCCAGGCGCTGGCTTTCGGCACAGGCGGTGCGCCACTGCTGCTGCCGCAGCTTGTCCTGGCCGCGAAAGCGCTTGAAGTCGCTGCGGTCCGGCAGCTTGCCGCCAGGCAGTCGCGCCAGATAGTCGGCGGAAGGGCAAAGCAGCAGGGTATTGCCATGGTTGGCCGGCTGGTGTTGACGCCAGGGAAGGAATTTGTCGAACCAGCCCGGCACGATGCGCGGGCCGAAATGCGGATACAGCGTGATGTCATCCTGACTGGCAAAGGGCAGGTCCAGGTGGTAATCCAGCAAGCCGCCATCCCGGTATACGCCAGCTTGCGCGCCCGGCAGGCTTACCCCGTGCAATACCCCCGGTATGGCCACGCTGCCCATCAGCGCGGCAGCCAGATTATGTTCACCCAGCGCAAGCAAACGGGTGGGCAGGCCATCGTGCGGAACAAAATGCAGACTGCTGCGGGCATCGTGGCAAATCACCCGGCTGAAACAGTGGCGCAGCAAGCTGCGGCGAAGGCCGTTGAGCGTGGCGCCAAAGGCCAGGCCGGGCAGTAGCAAGGCCGGTGCCTCATGCCTTAACAAACCGTGCGATGCCACCAGCAGCAAGGACAAACGGTAATGCGGGTGGTGCAGGATGGCTTGCAGGCCGTCCGGGCCGAGGATGTCCTGCAGCATCTGCCGGGTTTGTGCGGTAATGCCGGCCATGTCGACATCGTCGGCATAGCATTCCGCGGTATAGCGTTCGGCCAGCCGGGCCAGGGCTTGTTGCGGCTTTGCCTGCATGGCACAGGCAAAGCGCCAGCTGCCGATGGATGCCCCCACCAGCTCGCGCGGGCGCGGGCTGTCGGCCA
>NZ_LNQV01000181.1 GCF_001515305.1 Aquitalea pelogenes | reverse complement strand
CCGGCGGCAGACACGCGAATCAGGCTGGAGCGTTTCTGGAAGTCGTACACGCCCAGCGGGCTGGCAAAGCGTGCGGTGCGGCATGGTGGGCAGCAGCTTTGCAACCGGCGGCAGACACGCGAATCAGGCTGGAGCGTTTCTGGAAGTCGTACACGCCCAGCGGGCTGGCAAAGCGTGCGGTGCGGCATGGTGGGCAGCAGCTT
>NZ_LNQV01000180.1 GCF_001515305.1 Aquitalea pelogenes | reverse complement strand
GTGCAGGCTGCCATTCGCTGGATTGCCGGCAGCCCTGGGGCGCGGGTCAGCCCATCGTGACCTGGAAGGCCAGTCAGGTTGGCGGCCTGCTGACGGGTGTGGCAGTGCAGGCTGCCATTCGCTGGATTGCCGGCAGCCCTGGGGCGCGGGTCAGCCCATCGTGACCTGGAAGGCCAGTCAGGTTGGCGGCCTGCTGACGGGTG
>NZ_LNQV01000179.1 GCF_001515305.1 Aquitalea pelogenes | reverse complement strand
CCGGGCTCACTGGCCGGGCCAACCTGTAACGCGGCCACGGCAGCGGCGAGTCTGGCGGCAAAGGCATCGTAGATGCGTCCTGCACCAGCAGGCGGTTGGTGCATGCCGGGCTCACTGGCCGGGCCAACCTGTAACGCGGCCACGGCAGCGGCGAGTCTGGCGGCAAAGGCATCGTAGATGCGTCCTGCACCAGCAGGCGGTTGG
>NZ_LNQV01000178.1 GCF_001515305.1 Aquitalea pelogenes | reverse complement strand
GGCCAGGTAGTCGTCGGCCCCCAGTTCCAGCCCCAGGATTTCGTCCACGTCTTCATGCGCGCGGTCGATGCTGAGAATGCGGCCGTGATAACGCAGCCGCACTTCGGCCAGGTAGTCGTCGGCCCCCAGTTCCAGCCCCAGGATTTCGTCCACGTCTTCATGCGCGCGGTCGATGCTGAGAATGCGGCCGTGATAACGCAGCCG
>NZ_LNQV01000177.1 GCF_001515305.1 Aquitalea pelogenes | reverse complement strand
GCCGCAGGCCGAGCGCCCGAGGAGCGGTAAGCGGTGGTGCTGCCTTGCCCAGCGCACGGCACCGGGCGGGGGTATAGCGCCCCCCAGGTACACCGGTGCGCCGCTGGCCGCAGGCCGAGCGCCCGAGGAGCGGTAAGCGGTGGTGCTGCCTTGCCCAGCGCACGGCACCGGGCGGGGGTATAGCGCCCCCCAGGTACACCGGTGC
>NZ_LNQV01000176.1 GCF_001515305.1 Aquitalea pelogenes | reverse complement strand
TGCCGTTGTTGCGCTGCGCGCCCAGTACCAGGTGAAAACCGTCCCGTTCCCGCCATAGCCGCGGGTCGCCGGAAATGGCTGGTATAGCCTGCGGGCGGCTGCTCCAGTGCCGTTGTTGCGCTGCGCGCCCAGTACCAGGTGAAAACCGTCCCGTTCCCGCCATAGCCGCGGGTCGCCGGAAATGGCTGGTATAGCCTGCGGGCGGC
>NZ_LNQV01000175.1 GCF_001515305.1 Aquitalea pelogenes | reverse complement strand
TCGGTACGCTCGGTCACCGCCAGTGTGAAGGTCTCCGCTGCGGGGGAGGTCAGCGCCTCGGCTGCACGCGGGCCACGTACCGAGCCACTCGAACGGCTCGGCCAGCTTCGGTACGCTCGGTCACCGCCAGTGTGAAGGTCTCCGCTGCGGGGGAGGTCAGCGCCTCGGCTGCACGCGGGCCACGTACCGAGCCACTCGAACGGCTC
>NZ_LNQV01000174.1 GCF_001515305.1 Aquitalea pelogenes | reverse complement strand
TCGGTACGCCCCAAGGGGTTCACGAACTGCAGGCCGCTGCTGCCGTGGGCCAGATGGGCCTGTGTCAGGCCTATGAAACCGCGTTCCGCTCTTTCGGCCTGAAAACCTCGGTACGCCCCAAGGGGTTCACGAACTGCAGGCCGCTGCTGCCGTGGGCCAGATGGGCCTGTGTCAGGCCTATGAAACCGCGTTCCGCTCTTTCGGCC
>NZ_LNQV01000173.1 GCF_001515305.1 Aquitalea pelogenes | reverse complement strand
TGCAGCGAGCTGGTTTCCATGCTTTCCAGCCTGCCTCGCGCACCGTGCCATATGGCTTTCGGCGGCTTGCATTTCCAGTTCGCGCACCCGGGTTTTTCGTCCAGCAACTGCAGCGAGCTGGTTTCCATGCTTTCCAGCCTGCCTCGCGCACCGTGCCATATGGCTTTCGGCGGCTTGCATTTCCAGTTCGCGCACCCGGGTTTTTCG
>NZ_LNQV01000172.1 GCF_001515305.1 Aquitalea pelogenes | reverse complement strand
TCTCAGGACCATCGAAGACATCCCCCTCTGCCCTAGCTGATGCCGCCGCCCGGCAGGAATTGCTCTACCGGCGCTGCGCCCTGTCCGGCCCTGCTGCTGCCGACGCCGTCTCAGGACCATCGAAGACATCCCCCTCTGCCCTAGCTGATGCCGCCGCCCGGCAGGAATTGCTCTACCGGCGCTGCGCCCTGTCCGGCCCTGCTGCTG
>NZ_LNQV01000018.1 GCF_001515305.1 Aquitalea pelogenes | reverse complement strand
GCTGCGGTTACCTTGATGACGCAGCGCAACAATCCATCTCACATCATCAGGGGAATCTCATGGCAAGCACTCGTCGCACTTTTCTGAAGTCCGCTCCGCAAAATCGCGCCAGGCGCTGCGTGGCAGCATGAACAGCTCCGTGGGGGAATGGGAGAGACAGCCTAGCACAAGGGCATGGCGCTGCGCCAAGCAGCCCTTGTCGCCCGCCTGCGTAGCCATCTACGTCATGTAACGTATTTTTCCGACCGCAGGCTGCGGTTACCTTGATGACGCAGCGCAACAATCCATCTCACATCATCAGGGGAATCTCATGGCAAGCACTCGTCGCACTTTTCTGAAGTCCGCTCCGCTGGTTCTGGCCGCCGCCGGCCTGCTGTCCATGCCGGCCTTTGCCGCCGACACCATCAAGGTGGGGGTGTTGCACTCCCTGTCCGGCACCATGGCCATTTCGGAAACCTCGCTCAAGGACATGGCGCTGTTTGCCATCGACCAGATCAATGCCAAGGGCGGCGTGCTGGGCAAAAAACTGGAACCGGTCGTGGTGGACCCGGCCTCCAACTGGCCGCTGTTTGCCGAAAAGGCGCGTCAGTTGCTGAGCAAGGACAAGGTGGCGGTGACCTTCGGCTGTTGGACCTCGGTATCGCGCAAATCGGTGCTGCCGGTGTACGAGGAGCTGAACGGCCTGCTGTTCTACCCGGTGCAGTACGAGGGTGAGGAAATGTCGCCCAATGTGTTCTACACCGGGGCTGCGCCCAACCAGCAGGCCATTCCGGCGGTGGAATACCTGATGAGCAAGGAAGGCGGCGGTGCCAAGCGCTTCTTCCTGCTGGGGACCGACTATGTCTACCCGCGTACCACCAACAAGATTTTGCGGGCCTTCCTGCACAGCAAGGGCGTGAAGGACGAAGACATCCAGGAGATGTACACCCCCTTCGGGCATAGCGATTACCAGACCATCGTCGGCAACATCAAGAAATTCGCTGCCGGTGGCAAGACGGCCGTCATCTCCACCATCAATGGCGACTCCAACGTGCCCTTCTACAAGGAACTGGGCAATCAGGGCCTGAAAGCCACCGACGTGCCGGTGGTGGCCTTCTCGGTGGGTGAGGAAGAACTCAAGGGCATCGACACCAAGCCGCTGGTGGGCCATCTGGCTGCCTGGAACTACTTCATGAGCGTGAAGAACCCGGTGAACAGCAAGTGGATTGCCGACTACCGCGCCTGGGCCAAGAAGAAGGGCCTGGCGAATGCCGACAAGCTGGTGACCAACGACCCGATGGAAGCCACTTACGTGGGCATCAATATGTGGGCCGAGGCAGTGAAGAAAGCCGGCACCACAGATGTCGCCGCCGTCACCAAGGCCATGGCCGGCATCAAGTTTGCCGCCCCGTCCGGTTTCACGCTGGAAATGGACCCGAAAAACCATCACCTGCACAAGCCGGTGATGATTGGCGAAATCCAGCCTAACGGTCAGTTCTCGGTGGTGTGGAAAACCAAGACCCCGATCCGCGCGCAGCCGTGGAGCCCCTTCATTCCGGGCAATGACAAGAAGCCCGACACCCCGGTGAAGAGCAAGTAACAGCGGCTGACCACATCCCTGCTGCGCCTGTTTATCAGCCGCTCTGGTTGATTGTTTCAGGCACAGCACGGGACGACGCACGCCCTTGCCCGCTGCTGCCCTTTCCGGGTGGTGGCGGGCATATCCTGTAAGGAATGCACCATGCAATTGTTCAAGCCCCTGTTCCTGCTGCTGTCCCTGCTCTTGCCGCTGTCACTGTACAGCAGCCTGGCTGCGGCCAGCCCGCTGTCCGAGCTGGCACATGCCGACCCGGCCGACCGTGCCGGGCTGATCACCCAGTGGACGGTGCAGGCCGACGGCCCGCGTCGTCAGGCGGTTGCCGCGCTGGAAGAGGGCAGGCTGTTTACCAGCGCCGATGGCAACCATGTGTTATTGCAAGGCGCTGACGGCAAGCTCAGCGATGTGGACAACGGTCAGCCGGTGGCTGGCGATGCCAGCAGTCTGGATGCCTTGCCGGTCAACAACAGCGTGCGCAGTACGCTGGAGGCGTTTCATGCGGCCGGTGATCTGGCGACCCGGACCGCAGCAAGCGCCTGAGCGCCATTCAGGCCTTGCAGGACAGTGCCAACCCCGGCCTGCTGCCCTTGCTGCTGAGCCGGCAGCAACAGGAACAGGACAGCCAGGTCAGACAGGCCCTGCACATGGCCAGCGCCCGCCTGCAACTGGCCAGCCCGGATGCCGCACAGCGGCTGAGCGCCATTCACACCCTGGCCGACAGTGCGACCCGGCCACCCTCAGCCTGCTGGCCCCGCTGACAGTCGCCGCCAGCGAGCCGGAAGCCAGCGTACGCGCTGCCGCCAGTCAGGCCATGGCCGACATCAAGTCCAGCCAGTGGCGTTACAACATGCTGGGCTATGCCTTCAGCGGCATCAGCCTGGGCTCGGTACTGCTGCTGGCCGCCCTGGGGCTGGCCATCACCTACGGCCTGTTGGGTGTCATCAATATGGCGCATGGCGAAATGCTGATGATCGGCGCCTACGCCAGTTATGTGGTGCAGAACCTGTTCCGCAGCTGGTGGCCGGGCGCTTTCGATGCCTATCTGCTGGCGGCGCTGCCGGTGGCCTTTGCCGTTACCTTTGTCATCGGCATGGCGCTGGAGCGGCTGATCATCCGCCATCTGTATGGCCGTCCGCTGGAAACCCTGCTGGCCACCTGGGGCATCAGCCTGATGCTGATCCAGGCGGTGCGCATGCTGTTTGGCGCGCAGAACGTGGAAGTGGCCAACCCGTCCTGGCTGTCCGGCGGCTGGGAAATCACCCCGGCGCTCACCCTGCCGTATAACCGGCTGGCCATCATCGCCTTTGTTGCGGGCGTGCTGGTGCTGACCTGGCTGCTGCTCAACAAGACGCGGCTGGGCCTGTTCGTGCGTGCCGTCACGCAAAACCGCCGCATGGCCGACAGCGTGGGGGTGCCCACCGGCAAGGTGGACATGCTGGCTTTCGGACTGGGTTCCGGCATTGCCGGGCTGGGCGGCGTGGCATTGAGCCAGATCGGCAACGTTGGCCCGGAGCTGGGGCAGGGCTATATCGTGGACAGCTTCATGGTGGTGGTGCTGGGCGGAGTAGGCCAGCTGGCCGGGACCGTCACCGGGGCCATGGGCCTTGGCATCGTCAACAAGATTCTGGAACCGTCGCTGGGGGCGGTGCTGGGCAAGATCCTCATCCTCGGCTTCATCATCCTGTTCATCCAGAAGCGTCCGCAAGGCCTGTTTGCCCTCAAGGGCCGGGTACTGGACTAGGAGCACCATCATGCAAACCGCACTTTCCCTGCGGCTGGCCACCCGTCTGGGGCCGCAGCCGCTGAAACTGGCCGGTGGCGCAGCACTGGCCGTGCTGCTGGCCATGCCGGCCCTGCATTTATGGACGGACCCGGCCAGCAGCCTGCATGTGTCGGCCTACACTCTCACCCTGGTGGGCAAGATCCTGTGCTATGCCATCGTGGCGCTGGCCATGGACCTGGTGTGGGGCTACACCGGCCTGCTCAGCCTGGGCCACGGCCTGTTCTTTGCCCTGGGTGGCTACGGCATGGGCATGTACCTGATGCGTGCCATCGGCCATGACGGCAATTACCAGAGCGATCTGCCGGACTTCATGGTGTTTCTCGACTGGAAAACCCTGCCGTGGTTCTGGCAGGGCAGCGAGCATCTGGCCTGGGCGCTGTGTCTGGCGGTGGGTGTGCCCGGCCTGCTGGCGCTGGTGTTCGGCTGGCTGGCTTTCCGTTCGCGCATCAAGGGCGTGTACTTTTCCATCATGACCCAGGCGCTCACCTATGCCGCCATGTTGCTGTTTTTCCGCAATGAAACCGGCTTTGGCGGCAATAACGGCTTTACCGACTTCAAGCGCATCCTCGGCTACGGCATTGCCGCGCCGGGCACCCGTGCCACGCTGTTCCTGCTGACCGTGCTGCTGCTGGTGGCTGCCTTGGCCGCCGGTTTCTGGCTGGTCAACAGCAAGTTCGGCCGCATTCTCACTGCCATTCGCGATGCCGAGTCGCGGCTGATGTTCTGCGGTTACAACCCGCTGTATTACAAGCTGTTCATCTGGGTGGCGTCCGCCATGCTGTGCGGCCTGGCCGGGGCACTGTACGTGCCGCAGGTGGGCATCATCAATCCTGGGGAAATGTCGCCGGCCAACTCCATCGAAATTGCCATCTGGGTGGCAGTGGGCGGGCGTGGCAGCCTGATCGGCCCGGTGCTGGGCGCGGGCTTCATCAATGCGGCCAAAAGCTGGTTCACCGTGGCTTTTCCCGAATACTGGCTGTTCTTCCTGGGTGGGCTGTTCATTGCCACCACGCTGTTTCTGCCGCGCGGCCTGCTGGGCCTGCTGCGCCGTCACAAGGAGAAGGCATGATGCCCGTCACTACTTCGCAAGCGCTACAGCGTGAAAGCTGGGATGGCGATACCCCGGCCAGTGGCCGCCTGTTGCAGCCGGGGGTGGATGTCACCCATGGCCAGATCCTGTATCTGGACGACATCAGCGTCAGCTTTGACGGTTTTCGTGCGCTCAACCGTCTGTCCCTGTCCATCGGCGTGGGCGAGCTGCGCTGCATCATCGGTCCCAACGGCGCGGGCAAGACCACCATGATGGACGTGATTACCGGCAAGACCCGTGCCGACAGCGGCTCGGCCTTTTTCGGCCAGACCATCAATCTGGCCCAGCATTCCGAGGCGGAAATTGCCCAGCTGGGCATAGGACGCAAGTTCCAGAAACCCACGGTGTTCGAGGCGATGACGGTGCAGGAGAACCTGGAGCTGGCGCTGGCCGGGCCGCGTTCGGTGTGGGCCAGCCTGCGCGCCCGTCTCTCCGGGCAGCAGCGTGACCGGATCGACGAATTGCTGACGCTGATCCGCCTGGGCGAGCAGCGGGCGCGGCAGGCAGGGCTGCTGTCGCACGGCCAGAAGCAGTGGCTGGAAATCGGCATGTTGCTGGCGCAGGAGCCGCAACTATTGCTGCTGGACGAGCCGGTGGCCGGCATGACCGATGCCGAAACCGAAAAGACTGCCGAGCTGCTGCTCACCCTCAAGGGCCGCCATTCCCTGATGGTGGTGGAACACGATATGGATTTCATCGCCAGCATTGCCGGCAAGGTGACAGTGCTGGCCGAGGGCGCGGTACTGGCCGAGGGCAGCCTGCAGCAAGTGCAGGCGGATGAACGGGTGATCGAAGTGTATCTGGGGCGCTGACATGCTGGACATACAAGAACTGGACCAATACTACGGCGGCAGCCACATTCTGCGCCGCGTCAGCCTGCAAGCCGAAATCGGCCAGGTGACCTGCCTGCTCGGCCGCAATGGCGTGGGCAAATCCACCTTGCTGCGCTGCCTGATGGGCCAGCTGCCGGCCAAAAACGGCAGCATCCGCTGGCAGGGAGAGGACATCAGCCGCTGTGCGCCGCACCAGCGCGTGGCGCGTGGCATTGCCTATGTGCCGCAGGGGCGGGAAATCTTTGGCCGGCTGACGGTGGAAGAAAACCTGCGCATGGGGCTGGCGCGCTTTGGCGGCAAGGCCGGGCGCGAGATTCCGGCCTCGGTGTACGAGATGTTCCCGGTGCTGTACGACATGCGCCAGCGTCGTGGTGGCGACCTGTCCGGCGGCCAGCAGCAGCAACTGGCCATTGGCCGGGCGCTGGTCAGCCAGCCATCGCTGCTGGTGCTGGACGAACCCACCGAGGGCATCCAGCCGTCCATCATCAAGCAGATAGGCGAAGTCATCCGCAACCTGGCGGCGCGACGCGACATGGCCATCCTGCTGGTGGAACAGTACTACGACTTTGCCGAAGCACTGGCCGATCGCTATATGGTGATGTCACGTGGCGAGGTGATACGTTGCGGAGCTGGTTCCGACATGGCGCAGGACGGAGTACGCGAACTGCTGGCCATCTGACACGGCAGGCTGTCAGCCTGTCTCCCGGCACGCTAATTGCTGAGTCTTGCACCATCCACCTTGCTGATTGACTGCTGATGAATCTGAACGCGCTGAGCATGGCCAATGCCTTGCCTGCCGGTTTGCAAGCCGGCTGGCATGCCGCACTGGAATTGGGCTATGCCCTGGTGCAAGGCCGCACCGTGCCGGTGCATCGACGTCACCAGGGGCCGTTGCGGGTGACAAAAACACTTCATCGATGGTCATGGCCAGTGCCAGCACATTGTGGTGCATCCTCCGGGCGGCATGGCTGGCGGGGACAGGCTGACGCTGGATGTCGATCTGTCCGCAGGCAGCCAGGTACTGCTTACCAGCCCCGGCGCGGCCAAATGGTATGACAGCTTCGGTCGGCCGCGGCCAGCAGCTGCAAGTGCGCCAGCAGCCAGGCAGCCTGCTGGAATGGCTGCCACAGGAAACCATTCTGTATGCCGGCAGTACCGTGCAGCTGGACAACTGCTTCCGTCTGCAGGGCGATGCCCGCCTGCTGGCTGGCGAGGTGATGTGCCTGGGCCGCCCGGCCAGCGCCGAACACTTTGACCGTGGCCTGTGGCAGCAAGGCAGCGAAGTATGGCGTGACGACACCCTGCTGTGGTGCGAGCACAACCATGTGCCCGGTGACAGCCCCTTGCTGGCATCCCCGGTGGGCATGGGTGGCCACAGCGTGCTGGCTACCCTGCTGTGGGCCGGGCCGGCACTGCCGCCAGACATCCATCAGGCCTGTCTGGAACTGCCCTGTGCCGGGCGTGCCGCTGCCAGTCAGCTGCCCGGCATCTGGCTGGCCCGCTTTATTGGTGACAGCGCCGAAGCTGCCCATCACTGGCTGCGTGGCTGTCGCAACCTGATCTATCCCTTCAGCCACGGACGCGCAGCCAGCCAGCCGCGCATCTGGGCAAGCTGACAAGAAAGCACCCCATGGAACTGACCCCCCGCGAAAAAGACAAGCTGCTGATTTTCACCGCCGGGCTGGTGGCAGAGCGCCGCCTGGCCCGTGGCCTGCGGCTGAATTATCCCGAGGCCGTGGCCTATATCAGTGCCGCCATTCTGGAAGGCGCACGTGACGGGCAGAGCGTGGCCGCACTGATGCATTACGGCACCACGCTGCTCAAGCGCGAACAAGTGATGGACGGTGTGCCGGAGATGATTCCGGATATCCAGGTGGAGGCCACTTTTCCGGATGGCACCAAGCTGGTCACCGTGCACCAGCCCATTGTCTGACGCAGCCCGCCAACAGGAGATTGCGATGATTCCAGGAGAAATCCGCTTTGCCAGCGGCGATATCGAAATGAATGTCGGCCGCGCACCTTGCAGCTGGAGGTGGCCAATAGTGGTGACAGGCCGATACAGGTCGGCTCGCATTACCACTTTGCCGAAGCCAACGACGCACTGTGCTTCGACCGCGCTGCCGCACGTGGTTTCCGGCTGAATATCGCCCCCGGTACGGCGGTGCGTTTCGAGCCGGGGCAGACCCGCACGGTGGAACTGGTGGCGCTGGATGGCGCACGCCGCGTATTCGGCTTTCAGGGCCGGGTGATGGGGGACTTATGAAAATCAGCAGACAGGCTTATGCCGAAATGTTCGGCCCCACCACGGGCGATGCAGTGCGACTGGCTGATACCGGCCTGTGGGCACAAGTAGAGCGCGACTTCACCGTATATGGCGAAGAAGTGAAGTTCGGTGGCGGCAAGGTGATTCGCGACGGCATGGGCCAGGGTCAGTGCGTGGCCGCCGAGGTGGCGGATACCGTGATTACCAATGCGCTCATCATCGACCACTGGGGTGTGGTCAAGGCTGACATCGGCCTGAAGGGCGGCCGCATTGCCGCCATCGGCAAGGCGGGTAACCCGGACATCCAGCCCGGTGTGGACATCCTGATTGGTGCGGCCACCGAAATCATTGCCGGTGAAGGCATGATCATCACCGCTGGCGGCATCGACACCCATATCCATTTCATCTGCCCGCAGCAGATCGAAGAGGCACTCGCTGCCGGCATCACCACCATGATTGGCGGTGGCACCGGCCCGGCCACCGGTACCAATGCCACCACCTGCACACCCGGGCCCTGGCATATGGCCAGCATGCTCAAGGCAGCGGAAGGCTTTGCCATGAACCTGGGCTTTACCGGCAAGGGCAATGCCAGCCTGCCGGAAGCACTGCGCGAACAGGTGCGCGCCGGGGCCATCGGCCTGAAGCTGCACGAGGACTGGGGCAGCACCCCGGCGGCCATCGACAACTGCCTGAGTGTGGCGGACGAGATGGACGTGCAAGTGGCCATTCACACCGACACGCTGAACGAAGCCGGTTTTGTCGAAACCACGCTGGCAGCATTCAAGGGCCGCACTATTCACACCTATCACACCGAAGGGGCCGGTGGCGGCCACGCACCCGACATCATCAAGGCCTGTGGCTTTGCCAATGTGCTGCCCAGTTCCACCAATCCCACACGGCCGTTTACCGTCAACACCATCGACGAGCACCTGGACATGCTGATGGTGTGCCATCACCTGCATGCCTCGATTGCCGAAGACGTGGCCTTTGCCGAAAGCCGTATCCGGCGCGAAACCATTGCCGCCGAGGACATCCTGCATGATCTGGGTGCCTTTGCCATGATGTCCTCCGACAGCCAGGCCATGGGCCGCGTGGGGGAAACCATCCTGCGTTGCTGGCAGACGGCCGACAAGATGAAACAGCAGCGCGGCCCGCTGGCGGGGGACAGCGAAGGCTGCGACAACGCCCGCATCAAGCGCTATATCGCCAAGTACACCATCAACCCGGCCATCACCCACGGCATCAGCCACGAAGTGGGCAGTATCGAGGTGGGTAAGCTGGCCGACCTGGTGCTGTGGAAACCGATGTTCTTTGGCGTCAAACCATCGCTCATCCTCAAGGGCGGCATCATCGCCTTGGCCGCCATGGGCGATGCCAATGCCAGCATTCCCACCCCGCAGCCGGTACACAGCCGCCCGATGTTCGGCAGCTTTGGCAAGGCCATTGCCGATGGCAGCGTCACCTTTGTCTCACAGGCTGCGCTTAATGCCGGTATAGGCGAGGCGCTGGGCCTGAACAAGCGACTGGTGGCGGTACATGGCTGCCGCAGCGTGCAAAAGACCGACCTGATCCACAACGACTACCTGCCGCAGATCGAAGTGGACCCGCAAAACTATCAGGTAAAAGCCGACGGACAGCTGCTGTGGTGCGAACCGGCCGCCGTGCTGCCCATGGCCCAGCGCTATTTCCTGTTCTGAACAGGCACAGCTGGCATAGGACATTCATGGCCTGGAAACCACCGGGTTACGGCCCGGAAAACAGACAAACAAGGAAAGAACATGCTGGTGATTACCGAGCGACTGCCGCAAGCCTGCCGCAGTGATGCCGACTTGCTGCTCAGCTTTGAATTGCGCAGCAGACCCGGCTGCGTACCCGTACCGTGGATGGCGAAGAAGCCGGCCTGTTTTTATCCGCTGGCGCACCGCTGGCGCATGGTCAGTGCCTGCGGGCGGAAGATGGCCGCGTGGTGCGCATACTGGCGGCAGACGAGCCTCTGCTGCATGTGCGTTGCGCCAGCCCGGAAGCGCTGTGCCGTGCGGCCTACCATCTGGGCAATCGTCACGTTCACTTGCAGGTGGGCGAGGGCTGGTTGCGGCTGCTGGACGACTATGTGCTGGAGCAGATGCTGCAGCAAATGGGGGCGGAAGTGAGCCGGCTGTTTGCGCCGTTCAATCCGGAAAGCGGAGCCTACGGCGGCGGCCATCATCATTCGCACGGCAAGGATGCCGCCTTCCAGTACGCGCCGAAGCTGCATCTGTTCGGTCAGCCGGCATGAGCACACTGCTGCCTTTGCTGCAATTGCTGCGCCTGGCCAGCCCCGGCCTGCCGATTGGCGGTTTCAGCTATTCGCAGGGGCTGGAAAGTGCGCTGGAACTGGGCCTGGTACACGATGCCGCCAGTGCGCAGCAGTGGTTGCATGAAGTCTTGCAAGGCCCGGTCTGCCATTTTGATGCCGCCATGCTCTCCCGCATGCTGCAAGCACTGGCCGCTGGCGACGAGGCTGCATTGTACCGGCTCAACCAGCGCTATCTGGCCAGCCGCGATTGCCGCGAGCAAAGACAGGAAACCATACAAATGGGCTACTCGCTGCGCCAGTTGCTGGCGGGTTTGCCGGAAGGACAGGCCATGAGCTGGCCGGATGGCTTGGCCAATGGCGACGTCTGCCTGCCGGTGGCATGGGCGCTGGCGGCCCGTGCGCTGGGCATAGACGAGCGCGAAGCAGTGACGGCGCTGCTGTGGAGCTGGCTGGAAAACCAGGTGATGGTGCTGCTCAAGGCCATGCCCATGGGCCAGAGTGCAGGCCAGCTGCTGCTGTCGGCCCTGCTGCCCGCGCTGGCGGATGCGGTGGAGCGCGCCATCAGCCTGCCTGCCGGACAGCACAGTAATTTCGCCCCCGGCCTGATGTGGGCGGCGATGAAACACGAAACCCAGTACAGCCGCCTGTTCCGCTCCTGAGCGAAACAGGCCAGAGGAGATACACCATGCAGAAAACCGCCTTGCGCGTTGGAATCGGCGGGCCGGTCGGCTCGGGCAAGACCCACCTCACCTGGGCGCTGTGCAGCACCCTGCGCGATATCTACAACGTCGCCGTGGTCACCAACGATATTTATACCCAGGAAGATGCCCAGTTTCTGGTGAAAAACGAAGCACTGTCGCCGGACCGGATTATTGGCGTGGAAACCGGCGGCTGCCCGCACACTGCCATCCGCGAGGATGCGTCCATCAATCTGGAAGCGGTGGCACAGCTCAATGCCCGTCATCCGGGGCTGGACGTCATCTTCATCGAAAGCGGCGGTGACAATCTGGCCGCCACCTTCAGCCCGGAGTTGTCCGACCTCACCATTTATGTGATCGATGTGTCTGCCGGTGACAAGATTCCGCGCAAGGGCGGGCCGGGTATTTGCAAATCCGACTTGCTGGTGATCAACAAGATAGACCTGGCACCGCTGGTGGGCGCTTCGCTGGAGGTGATGGAGCGCGATGCACGCAAGATGCGCGGCGAGCGGCCCTTTGTGTTCTCCAATCTCAAAAGCGGGCAGGGCCTGGCGGACATCATCGCCATCATCGAGGAGAAGGGCATGCTCAAGCTGTAAGCCAGTTGTTCTGGGCAAACAGATGGTGAGTTGATGTGACAAGGCCGGGCAATCCCCGGCCTTGTCATTGCAGCCGTGCTCTTGGAGCCGCTAACAAAAATCCTGCTGCTGCGTTGCGCCTCCTTGCCGTACTCCTTGTACTGTCTGTGTCGGCGCGCCTTGCACCAGGGACGCTACGCTATTTTGTTAGCCGCTCTTACTGCGGAGCGTGTGGCCCTTCATCTGGTGGCGGCGGCGGGAACAGTGGACGCAGCGGCTTGGCCAGTACCATGCCGTCGTAGGGCTGGCATATGGCGGGAATGCTGTCGCCGTGCAGGTAAATGGTGGTCTTGCTGCCTGTCTTCTTGCCCACGCAGGCTTTGACGGCAGCCAACGGCGGCTCGTGCGGCGGGGGTGGCATGTGTCCATGCTCATCGGCCGGATGCGGGCCGTGCGGATCGCATTGGTGGTGCCCCGGTTCCGAGGCATCCTGATGCCCGGCCTGGCAACGATGTACAGCCGAGTCAGCCGGCATGTTGCTGTCTGCCGCATGGCTGGTGCTGCACAACAGCAGGCCCAGCGTGGCGCTGACAACAATAAAGTGAGAGGGGCGCATGAGAGTCCTGCCTTCATGGTGACAATGCGCCCACCTTAGTCAGGCGCTGGCAGCGCTACAAGCTTGTGGCTGCCAGCTTTACACCGCTTTGAGCGAAGTGAAGCCAATTAGCCCCGTTTAACATGTTTTACATGCGCTGCCGGGGCAGGTATCCGGGCTTGGAGCGGCTGACAAAATAGCGTTGCGACCCTGGGGCAAGGCGCGCCGACGCCAACAGTACAAGAGTAGGGCAAGCAGGCGCAGCGCAGCAGCAGTGTTTTTGTTAGCCGCACTCAGAAGTGGTAATGGGCAAAGGTAAACAGCACATTGCCATTGCCCTTGCCGCCGGGAATATAGGTGCTGTTGATGGTCAGATTGCCATAGCTGATACCCACCAGCGGCAGCACACCCGGGAAGGGGAAGGAGTGCAGGGTGTCGGTGCGCGAAGTGATGAAGGCGGTATAGCCGATCTCTGCACGCCACTCACCTGCGCGGAAAAAGGGGTGGGTATAGGCATAACCGGCAATCGGCTCTACTTTCTTGTGCGAGTCGAGAAAAGCCATGGCGTACAGCGCATGCCAGTTGTCATTGTCGTCACGCAGGCTGCGGCCAAGGCCAAAACCCCAGGGGTTTTCGTTGAACTCGGCGATCTTCTCTTTGGTATAGGCCCAGCGCATGTGATAGGTGTTCAAGGGCAGGTAGGCATCCAGCGTGCCATCGTTCCAGACATGCTGGACTTCGTTGCTGGCACTCTCCAGCCATGATTCGGCGCGGGCCGGGCTGGAGAACAGACAGGACAAGGCGCTGCCAAGGACAAGGGCGGTGCTGAGGCGGGTGTAAGCGGACATGAATCTCAACTGGCGGTGTGCTGCGAGCCAGAACGGCAGCACGATTGCAAAAAATAGGGCAGGGCTGGGGATGTTACCTGTACTGGCCAGCAGGTCAAGTCAGCTCGGCTAGACCGGCTCAGTTGCGCAGAAGTTCCCGTTGTTGCCGCTCGGCCGCCTGCATGTCGCGGCACAAATGCAGCAAGGTGGCAGCGGCATCCGGGGCGTGCGCCTGCAGGCGTCGGGCCGCCGCGTCCAGCAACTGGCGTGCCTTGTGCCATTCGCCGTACTCCAGATACAGGCTCGCGCGTTGGTACAGGTTCATGCTGTCTTCCCGGAACAGCGCCGGGTGCTGCGCTGGCTGTTGCTGGATGGTGTCCAGCCGTTCGCGGTTCAGCGCCTGGACGCGTGGCAGAAAATCATGGCACAGGGTATTGATGCTGGCATGCGTCAGCGCGGGCAGTGGCGGGCGTCGGGAAATCAGTCGGGAAAGCGCCTTGAGCATGGCACGGCAGTCCTGGCCTGCCTGGAGCAGGGTATGGTGGGAAAACCCGCACCATACCCTGTCCGTGCGTCAACTTGCGGCAAGAAACATCAATAGTTGTAATGCCGGGCGCTATTGGCCGGTTCAGTCCTGCAGGGCCGGGTTCAGTGCGCTGCGCACCGTGCTTTCATCCAGCGCGGACGAGCACAGCTCGATGAAGCGGTAGGCATAGCTGCGCAGGTAATGGCCGCGACGAATGGCAATGCGGGTGGTTTGCTGGCCGAACAGCGGCTCGCCCGGCACCACTTTCACCGCCTGGTCACGCTGCGGGTCCACGGCCATGGAGGCGACAATGCCGACTGCCAGTTCCAGTTCCACATAGGTCTTGATCACATCGGCATCCAGTGCCGACATCACGATGTCCGGCACCAGTCCGGCGCGGGCAAAGGCACGGTCAATCTGCGCACGGCCGGTAAAGCCCTGGTGGTAGGTGACGATAGGGTATTCGGCCAGCGTTTCCAGCGACAGGGTTTGCTGGTGCAGCGGGTGATCCGGCGGGGCAATCACGCTGTGGTACCAGCCATAGTAGGGGAAGGAAACCAGCTCGGGCACTTCGGCCACCGCTTCGGTGGCAATACCGATATCGGCATCACCGGACTGCAGCAGGCGCACCAGCTCTTCCGGGCTGGCCTGATGCAGTACCAGATGTACTTTGGGAAAGGCTTTCTTGAAGGCAGTCACCACCTTGGGCAGCGCATAGCGCGCCTGGGTGTGGGTGGTGGCAATGGTCAGCTGGCCTTCGTCGCGCAGGCTGAACTGTTCGGCCAGGCGCTTGATGTTGCCGGCGTCCAGCAGCATGCGCTCCACGATGATCAGCAATTCCTTGCCCGGATCGGTCAGCCCCAGAAAACGCTTGCCCTTGCGGACGAACAGTTCGACACCCAGTTCGTCTTCCAGGTCCTTGATGTGTTTGCTGACGCCGGATTGCGAGGTGTACAGCGCGTTGGCGACTTCGGTGAGGTTGAAGTTCTGGCGCACGGTTTCGCGGATGATGCGCAGTTGCTGGAAGTTCATGACCATGCCTTGAATTTATATAACTCAAAGCAGGATATTTCTGTTTTTAATATAACAAAAATAACATTTACTTGTTTGCATATGCCATCTTGGTATCAGTCAGGACCGCCTTATACCAGCCACAGCTCTCCCACTTGTGCTGCCAGTGCCTCGCAGGCTGGCGACGGGGCGTCCTGCCGGTTGCTGACCAGCAGGTCGATGGCTTCCGCCCGGCACAGGCTGAAGCGGCTGCTGAGGCCCAGCTTGCTGGCATCGGCCAGGATAAAGGTTTGATCGGCCTGCTCGCTCATGGCACGGGCCACTTCGGCCTCGTGGTGATCGTAATTGCTGGCCCCCATATCGCAGCTGACGCCAACCGGGGACAGCAAGGCAATGTCGGCCCGGTAATGGCGGATGGCATTGACGGTGCTGCCGCCCACCGTGGCTGCGGCACGTTCGCCCAGTTCACCCCCCAGCATGATGACTTGATGGCGTTTGCCGCCCTCCGGCTGGCGCAGAGCCAGCGCCACATCAAAGGCATTGGTGATGATGGTCAGGCCGGAGAGCCCGACCAGCTGGCGGGCCAGCAGGGCGGTGGTGGTGCCGGCATCAATGAACACGGTTTGCCCGGCACTGAGCCTGCTGCACACCGCACGGGCAATGTCTTCCTTGAGACGGACATTGAGCTGCGCCCGTTCGGCAATCGGGGCTTCCGTTGCGCTGGGACGCACAATGCCGCCATGGGTGCGGCGCAACTGTCCCAGCGCTTCCAGCGCGGCGACATCCCGCCTGACTGTTTCCCGCGATACCTGTAGCTCCCTGACCAGCCGGTCAGTGCTGATGCGCTGCTCCAGTGCCAGCAAGGCACGGATGCGCTGGTAGCGCTCTTCTTGCCACATGGGCTTCTCCACCTGATAAGTGCCTGCTCATTCTCCCTGGCTTAGCTGCCCTGTCAAGCCGGTCGCCTGCTGGGATTTGCAGGTCGGATTTGCGCGCTTTGTGTACTTTTGTGGCAAAGTTGTAATATTGGGTGTTTATTATGCTGGCCATGCTGACGGGCTGGCATGGCCTCCCGTCTTCCTTTGTCATCCGGATCGGGAGATACCATGCAACGCCGCCAGTTCATTCACGCCCTTGCCGCCGTATCCGCCAGCAGCCCCTTGTTGCTGGCCTCTTCATCAGCCCGTGCACAGAGCAGTACGGCCAGTGTTCCGCTGGATACCGCACGCTGGTCACCTCGCAATGCGGCGCGCCTGCAATTGCTGCTGGACCAGCATGGCCGTCACAGCCCCGCTTACCGCGCCGACCGCAAGCCTTACGCCGTGTTCGACTGGGATAACACCTGCATCATGAATGACTGTGAAGAAGCCTTGCTGATGTACCAGATCAACCACTTGCAGTACAAGCTGACGCCGGAGGAGTTCCACCAGGTCGTGTGGCGTGACGTGCCGGATGAAACCTTCATGGCCGACTACAAGACGGTGGATGGCAAGCCGGTACGCATGGCCGACATCGCGGCCGACGTGGTGGCGGACTATCGCTGGCTATATGCCAACTATCAGGGCCTGGCCGGCAGCCGCAGCCTGGAAGACGTGCAGGCCAGCGACCAGTTCAAGGATTTCCGCGCCAAGCTTTACTTCATGTATGACGCCATCTGCGACAGCTTCCCGCTGGAAATCGGCTACAAGTGGATCATCTATTTCTACAAGAACATGAGTACGGCCGAACTGCAGGCCATGGCCATGGCGTCCAACAAGGCGGCGCTGGGGGATGGCCTGCGCAAGGTGCGTTACCAAAGCCCGGAAACCCTGCCGGGCAAGGCCGGGGTAGTGGCCGACACCCATTTTCATGGCATCCGCGTGCATGAGGAAATCCGCGGCCTGATGCATACCCTGCGCGCCAACGGCATTGATGTGTATGTCAGCACCGCGTCAATTGACGATGTGGTGCGGGTGTTTGCCGGTCATGAGGATTTTGGCTACGGCGTGCCAGCGGAAAATGTCATCGGCCTGCGACTGGACATGGCCGATGGCAAATACACCGACCGCTATCTGCCGGGCTGGCATTTCAACTGGGGACCGGGCAAGACCGTGGGCATCCGCCAGCAGTTGCAGGCGAAAAAGGGTTATGGCCCGGTACTGGTGGCTGGCGACAGCGATGGCGATGCCTGGATGCTGCGTGACTTTGCCGATACCTCGGTGGGGCTGATCGTCAACCGCATGAAAAAGGGTGAAATCGGCGCAGACAGCCAGCTGGCCGCCCAGCAACTGGGTCAGCCGCAGGCGCGCTTCATCCTGCAAGGGCGAGACGAGGCCACCGGTTTGATGTTGCCGGATGAAAAGTCGCTCAAATACGGAAAGACCGAGCGCAAGCTGCTGGCCTGAGTGGGCAGCAAGCGTGGCTTAACGCAAGCGCCAGATGGCGCGATAGGCTTGCTGGTAGGGCAGGGCGGCATCAATGTCCTGCTCGCCCAGCTGTTGCAACACCTCACGAGTAAGCAGGATGGGTTTGCTGGCATAGCCGCTGGGGCTGGCATGGGCAAAGGCGCGGTTGAGTTCGTCTGCCATCTGCCAGCCTTGCGCCGCAAGTGGTTCGGCCACGGTTGCACTTTGTTGTGACAAACCGGCGCGGATACGGGTGATGGCCTTGCTGGAACCGTCTCCGGCGGAGACATTGCGGATGTCCGCACGCTGCACATGCAGCAGCGGATAGTTCATTTCATCGAAATAGACATCATTGATGGCCAGCGTGTGCGTCCATTGCTTGCCATAGCGCTGGTTCAACTGCCTGACCACCGCATCCATCCGTTCTGCCGCATGGTTGATGGGGATGTTTTCCACGCTCAGCAATTTGCAGGTCTTGCACTGTGCCAGTGTCTGCTGCATGAAGCGGGTTTTGGCATTGGCAATGTCAAAGCGCTCGTCGTTGAAGATCACCACGCCAGCCTTGCCCTGGCTTTGCTGGATGACATAGCTGGTGGCCAGCCGCGCCACTTCCTGCGGGTCGGTGGTGACATTGAAAAACAAGCCGTCCTGTGCTCCGGGCGTGGCGGTGGCATGCCAGCCAACCAGCGGAATGCCGGCCTGCCTGGCCGCACCGATTTCCACCCTCAGGTCGCTGGCGGCAATGCCACCCAGAATCACCCCTTGCACCCGTCGTTGTTCAATCGCGCTGGCCAGCGCCTGGCGCAGCAGCGCACTGCTGCCCTTGCCATCGATCATCTGTAACTGCCATCCCAATACCGCAGCGGCAGAGGCAAAGGCACGATAGCTGCCGGCAATGCCGCCATTGCGCAGATCCTGCGCCAGATACAGCACCTGATAATGGCCCGGCTGCCGGGGTGGTCCACTGCGTGGGCCGTCCCAGCGCTGCTCAGCCAATGCCGGCGCCAGGCCTTGGCTGGCCAGCATCAGCACTATCAGCAGTGTGCGTTTGATTGCCATGGCAACCTTTCGGCTTGATGGCCCATGGGGGTTGGAGTAAAGAGTCAACTGGCAGGCTGTACAGAGCGCTACGCTACTGCCATTTTATAGGGCCAAAACCGTATATGTGTATTGAATATGCATCTTGCTTGTCCTGCCGCAGAGAGTGGCAAGCAAAAACCGCCCGGCAGGCGGGCGGTTGCAGTGCAATGGCGCAGGATCAGAGCCGTTCGAAAATGACGGCAATGCCTTGTCCACCGCCAATACACATGGTGACCAGTGCATAACGGCCATTGATGCGTTGCAGTTCGTACAAGGCCTTGGTGGCAATCACGGCACCGCTGGCACCAATCGGGTGGCCCAGGGCAATAGCTCCGCCATTGGGGTTGGCACGGGCCGGGTCCAGCTCCAGCGCCTTGCACACGGCCAGCGATTGCGCGGCAAAGGCCTCGTTCGATTCGATCACATCCATCTGGTCCAGCGTCAGCCCTGCGCGTTGCAAGGCAGCGCGGGTGGCAGGAATCGGGCCTTCGCCCATGATGTGGTTGGGCACGCCACACACCGCGTAGGAAACCAGCCGTGCCATTGGCTGCTGTCCGGCTGCGGTGGCGGCTTCGGCACTGGCCAGCACCAGGAAGGCCGCACCATCATTGATGCCCGAGGCATTGCCTGCGGTGACCGAGCCGTCCTTCTTGAATGCCGGTTTCATCTTGGCCAGCGCCTCCAGCGTGGTGGCACGCGGATGTTCGTCGGTATCGAATACCACTTCACCCTTGCGGGTCTGGCTGACGATGGGGACGATCTGGCTGGCAAAGCGGCCATCGGCAATGGCGGCGGCCGCGCGCTGTTGCGAAACCAGGGCGAACTGGTCTTGTTCTTCGCGGCTGAGCTGCCATTTGTCCACCAGGTTCTCGGCGGTAATGCCCATGTGGCCCACACCGAAGGGGTCGGTCAGCGCGGCGGTCATCATGTCCAGCGCCTTGACGTCGCCCATGCGCGCACCGCTGCGCAATTGCGGCAACAGGTAGCCGGCTCGCGACATCACTTCCACCCCGCCGCCGATGGCATAGTCACAGTCACCCAGCATGATGGCCTGGGCGCTGGACACCACGGCTTGCAGGCCGGAACCACACAGGCGGTTGACTGCCATGGCGACAGATTCCATCGGCAAACCGGCCGCAATCGAAGCCAGCCGTGCCACATAGGCATAGCGGCTTTCTGTCGGAATGCAATTGCCCACTGTTACGTGGTGAATCTTGCTGGCGTCTGCGCCGGAACGCAGCACGGCTTCCTTCATCACCATGCCGCCCAGTTCGGCCGGTTCCAGGTGGCTCAGGCCGCCGCCAAACGTACCGATCGCCGAACGCACGGCACTCAATACCACGATATCGCGTTGTTTCATTTGCAGTTTCTCCCGTGTCGTGTTGTTTGAAGCCATCACCTTACCAGTCACAAATATATGCAAGCAAGCAATTGCTTGGTTTGTGGTCCATGCAATGTCGTCAGCAAAGGGGCTGGGCGCAGCTACAGTCTGGCACTGCTGCTTTGCAGTATGATTGACGACCGCAAAGCGGTTTATTCCAGGGGGAAAACATGAGCGTATTTATCTTTGCCAGTTTGCGTTGCCTGCCTGAGCACAGCCAGGCGCTGCGTGATGCCATGCGTGACATGCAGCGGGACAGTCTGGCGGAAGCAGGCTGTGAGGTGTACCAGGTATTGCAGGAAGAGGGTGCAGTCGACGTGCTGCATGTGTTTGAACGCTACCGTGACATGGCTGCGGTGGAGGCCCATCGCGCTTCTGCGCATTACCAGGCTTACCGGGCCTGGGTGGCCGACAAGCTGGCGGTGCCGGTGGAAGTGAAACTGTTGCACGCGCTGGATTGAAAACTGCCGCCAAGGCGCAGCTGCGCACTGGCGGCAGGGGATATCAGGCAGATTTCCAGGCGTCGGCATTGCTCAGGATGGTTTGTGCCTTGTCCTGATCGGCGGCAGAACCGTGCACCAGCAGCACGTATTTGTCAGCTTTCAGTGCCGACTCGTACTCCACGGCGTCTTCTTTCTTCACGCCCAGTTTGGTGAGTGCTGCCGCCAGGGCGGAAACCCCGCCAACCACCACGGCACCTTCCACGGCGCTGACCAGGGTGGTGACGATCGGGCCTGCCATGGCAACCAGCCCGACGCCTGGCAGCAGAAAGACGGCGGGGGCAAACAGCAGCCCCCACAGGCCGCCCCAGAATGCGCCAACACCACCCCAGGTCTTGATCTTTTCGCTGGTGGTGTAAAACCCGACCGGATGTTCTTCGCTGTGATAACCCTTGCCGATGATGGACAGTTGCTTGATGTCGAAACCGGCGCGGTCCAGGATGCGGATGGCTTTTTCGGCTTCTGCGTGAGTTGGATAAATGAAAACACTGGCGTGATGCTGTTCCATGTGAACTCCTCAGCGGGGTGAATGGGTGTGGCCGGCATAGCGCGCCAACAGCAGCCGGGGGGTCTGCCTGTAACGGTTGCTTGCTTGGCGACCTGGCGATATTTACAGCCTGAGCTGTCAGATGGAACTGGCCATTCACACAGGCACTGCGGCATTGACAGCAAAACGACCCGCCAGGCGGGTCGCTTGCAAACCGTGCAGCCAGTATCAGCCTTGACTCAGGCTGCGCCGCCCGTGCTTGGTGGTTCTGCAATGGGCTCAATGCGACCCAGCAGGAAGAGGAAGGACAGCACCCCGATCAACAGCATGAAACCGGCAATCAGGAAGGCGTTGGTAAAGGAGTGGGTATTGCCCACGATGATGCCGGTAACAATCGGTGCCACCGCGCCCATCATGTTGTTGGCAAAATTCATGATGCCGCCCACCGTACCAGTACCGCCACGCGGCGCAATCAGCGAGGGCAGCGACCAGCCTACCGGCGCAGCGGCAGCCAGCCCGCTCAGGGCGATGCTGATCCACACAATGGCAATCAGCGGGTCGCTGGTCGTGGTGGTGCCGAATACGGCAAGCCCCAGCAGCATGCCACCCAGCAATACGCCCTTGCGCACCCGGGTTTCGTCATGGCCACGGGCAATCAGGTGGTCAATCAGCCAGCCGCCCACCAGGAGGTCGGCCAGGGTGGCGAATATCCACGGGATGGCCGCATAGCTGGCCGATTTCAGAATGCTCATGTGCATGGTCTGCACCAGATAGCCGGGCAGCCAGGTGAGAAACAGGTAAAACACATAGCCATAGGCGGCAAAGCCGATGGACAAACCCCATACCTTGCGCTGGCGTAACAGGTAGCCCAGCATGGCCAGCGATCCGGCCTGGCTTACCCCTTCGGCGGCGGCACCGCCTTCGGTGATGTGGCGGTATTCCTCGGCCGACAATTTGCTGTCCTGGCTGGGGTCACGATAAATCAGGGTAAAGGCGACAAAGTACGCCAGGCTGAGCAGGGCGGTAAGGCCAAAGCCCCAGCGCCAGCCAAGGTTCACCACGGTCAGGGCAACCAGCGGCACGCCAATCACATTGGAAAACTTGGCTGCCGCATCGAACAAGGCCGTTGCCATCGCGCGTTCGCGGCGCGGAAACCAGTAGCCGGTAGCCTTGGCACTGACCGGAAAGCCCGGTGCTTCGGCCACGCCCAGCAAGGCGCGGGCGACAAACACGCCGCCGAATCCACCGGCACAGGCGGTCAGGGTGGAGGCCACTCCCCATAACAAGGCACCCCAGCGCCCGACGCGGGTCACGCCAAAGCGGTCGAGGATCAGCCCGGTCGGAATCTGCAATAAGGCATAGGTCCAGAAAAAGGCACTGAACAAAACCCCCAGGTCGCTGCTGGAGAGATGAAATTCCTGCTGTAACTGCGGAGCGGCGACAGACAGGCTGATGCGGTCGAAGTAATTCACCAGAACGCCAATGCCCAGTAGTCCGCCAATGCGCCAGCGGCGTGGTGTGCTGCGATGTGGAGTGGATTGTTGTGTCACCTGAAGTCTCCTCTGTTGTCTCGGTTTTTATGCTTGGGACTGACGTTGTGCTATCTGCTGCAAGCTGTGTTGCAGCAAGGTGCTCAGGGGCTGGCTGACATCCAGCGTGATGACGTTTTCGCGCTGTGCTTCCGGTGGCTCCAGGTCGGCAAACTGGCTGTCCAGCAGTGAAGTCGGCATGAAATGGGCGTCACGGGCCGCCATGCGCTCGGCAATGACCGCCTTGTCACCTTTGAGGTGCACCAGCAGCAAGTCCGGGTCGCCGCTGCGCAGGGTGTCGCGGTAGCGCTGCTTGAGGGCTGAACAGGCCAGCACCACGGCTTGTTGTTCTGCCCTGGCCTTGGCCAGTTGCGCGGCCAGCTGTGCCAGCCAGCCGGCGCGGTCGGCGTCGGTCAGGGCAATGCCTGCCTGCATGCGGGCAATGTTTTCCGGTGGATGAAAGCGGTCGCCTTCGATGTAGGTGGATGACAGGGCGGCAGCCAGTGCCTGGCCCAGGCTGCTCTTGCCGCAGCCGGCCACGCCCATCACCACAATGTTCGGAGTTTTCATGTTAGCGCTAACAAATTGAGATAAAAAAATTTGCCTGAACAATCTGGCGCGATGTTAGCGCTAACAATATCGGCGCGGCAATCAAATCATGTGCTGCATGGCAGCAATGCCAGTATGGGCGGACAGGGGGCTTGCAGCTTGTGCGGGACGGCGCTCAGGAACTGCCGCGTATCTTGAGCTGGAAGCCCAGATCCAGCTTTTGCGACGTCATGGCTTCGCCGTTCAGCTGTTGCAGCAACAGGCGTGCGGCAGCCACGCCAATGTCAAAGCGTGGCGTGGCAATGCTGCTGAGGGCTGGTGTGGTCCAGGCGGCGGCTTGCAGGTCGTTGAAGCCGCCGATGGCCAGTTGCGCGGGCACAGCGATGCCGCGTTGCTGACAGCGGGCAATCGCACCGATGGCCAGGTCGTCATTGCAGCAGAAAATACCGTCACAGTCAGGGTGGGCAGCCAGCAGCGCATCCAGCATGTCGGCACCCATCTGCATGCTGGAGGGTGACGGGTTCAGCCATTCCAGCGCCGGGTCGTGACAGCCGGCCTCTTGCAATGCCAAACGGTAGCCATGCAGCCGCTTGATCACCCGTTCATCCAGCTGTGCACCCAGAAAGGCGATACGGCGCTTGCCGCGCTCCAGCAGATGGCGGGTCATGCTGGCACCAGCGGCTTCCTGGGAAAAGCCGACACAGGGCCTGTCGTCTTCACTCAAATCCATCATGTACACCGCGGGCAGTGCCTGCTGCGCGACGATCTGGCGGAATGCGGGCAACTGGTTCAGCCCGGTAACAAGCAGGCCGTCCGGGCTGTGCTGCAAATAGGCACGCAGCAGGGCCAGTTCCTCGCTGTCGCTGTAATGGGTATTGCCGATCAGCATCTGGTAACCGGCCGGCTGCAACACCGATTCGATGCCGGCCAGTGCATCAATGAAAACGGTATTGCTCAGTGAGGGAATCAGCACCAGTACGGTATGGGAGCGGGCCGAGGCCAGCTGGCGCGCAGAGCGGTTGGGCACATAGCCCAGCTGTTCCACCACCTGCAGGATTTTCTCACGCAGGGCGGGAGACACGCGCTCTGGCGAGTGCAAGGCGCGTGAGACGGTAATGGCGCTGACACCGGCGGCCTGGCCGACATCATGCATGGTGATGCCAGTGCCGGAACGCAAGCGGGGTTTTCTGGACATGCGGGACCTGATCTGCTGTGAATGGCCAGGCCAACTGGCCTGATGGCGGGATTGTAACGCAGGCGGCGTGCCGGTTGCTGGCAGATCTCTACCGCAGATGGTTTGAAAATGGTCTGGCTGCGGTTATAGTGCCCCTCCCTAAAGTACAGGATGTGGCCAGTACGAAATGGCATGTTGCTGGCCTTGCCAACAATGAGAAAACTGGTATTAGCCGTCTTGCTACTGGCGCTGGGCGCTTGTGACAAGGACGGAGCGGTCAAACTGCCGCGCGAAGTGAAAACACTGGCCCAGTTGGGCGAAACAGTTGTGCGCCAGCTGGATGTAAGCGGCACAGGCCAATCCGCACGGGCGGATCGGGCTCAGGACAAGGTGGAGCTATCGCCGCTGGTGCGTGGAGAAAAGGCTGTGGGGCACCGCGACTTCATCGCCGCCAAACGTGTATTGCCCAGGGTATTTGCCGGCATGCAGCAGGATTTCTACTGCGGTTGCTCATATGAGGGCAAAGAGGTGGACTGGCTGTCCTGTGGCTATGTGCCACGCAAGAATCCGGAGCGGGCCAAGCGTATCGAATGGGAACATGTGGTGCCGGCCTGGGTGCTGGGACATCAGCGCCAGTGCTGGCAGGCAGGTGGACGCAAGAATTGCGCGACCAATGATGCGGTTTTCCGGCAGGCGGAGGGGGATCTGAACAATCTGGTTCCGGCCGTGGGCGAGGTGAATGCCGATCGCAGCAATCTGTCTTATGGCGCCTGGTCAAAGCAGCCTGTGCGCATCTACGGCCAGTGCGGCACGGTGGTGGACTTTGCCGGCAAGAGGGTGCAACCGCGCGAGGAAGTGCGCGGGCGTGCTGCCCGCATTACCTTGTACATGCATCAGCGCTACGGTTTGAACATGAGCCGGCAGGACCGGCAACTGATGTGTGCCTGGGCAAGGCAGTACCCGGTGGACAGCTGGGAGACACGCCGCAATGCGCGCATTGTCAGCCTGCAAGGGGAGGGCAATTACCTGGTCAGCCAGCCGCAGCGGCTGGCGGAACTATGCCAGTAAGCGCCGCTGACAAAGCCCTTGCAGCTGCGTTGCGCCTCCTTGCCGTTCCCTTGTAGTGTCGGCGTCGGCGCGCCTTGCCCTAAGAACGCTACGCTAATGTCAGCCGCTCTGAGTCATAACGGCTGACTGCCAGACTTACTCGGCGGCGGCCTTGCGACGGCGGCTGGTGGCCGGCTTGCTGCTGGCTGCCGATTCGGTCTGTGGTGCAGCGCTGTCGGCCTTGCCGGTTTGTTCCGGGCTGCTGGCTTCTGCTGCTTCCACACTGGTTTCAACCGCAGCTGCCGGTGCGGCACTGCTGTTGTCGGCACGCAGATCCGGGGCGATCTCGGTCAGCAGCTGCTCCAGCAGCTTGCTACGGGCGGCGATGTGGTGATCAAATCGCCAGTCTTTCAGCAGGTCGAGGGCAACTTCGAAATAGCGCATATCGATCTGGTACAGGCTGCCGAGGTCAAAAGCACGTCCCATTTCCAGTGCCGCTGCCAGATCCTTGAGTACCTGGACTTGTTCCGGGTCCTGGTTTTCTTCAATGAATCGACGGATTTTCTTGGCGGCATTCATGGTAATGATCCTTGCTGGTACGGTGTATTACTGGACGAAGCAGTCATAACAACTGTACATATATGTTGTAAAAGCAAGGCACAGTCTGCCACAGCCAATGCGAATAAATTATTACCTTTTCATGACAAATAGTCATTCTGTCATGATTTGACCTGATTTTTCATGCTGTATGGATGTGTCGGCTTGTGATCAAACAGGATGACAAGCCAGCAGTCTTAGCAAGACCTCTGCGCTGACTGCCGCTGGCATTACAGGCTGTGATTGGCATCAAAGCGCACGTTCAGTACGCCTTCCTGCACATCAAGGCAGTATTGCGGCCAGCGCATGTCTGGCCACAACAGTTCGGCCATCAGGGTGTGAGGATGGTAGGCCGCCGTGTAGAGCGTGCCATAGCCGCGCCCATAGGCGGTCTGGAACAAGGGTGGCCGCAACAGGGTACGTACCACATCATCCGCATGCTCTGCCTTGCGCACCCCCTGGCTCAACATCCATTCACGTTCTTCCGACAGTGTTGCCCTGGCATGGGCCTGCCATTCCACCCCATGCTGATGGTTGGCCACCGCCGGGCGATGCACCACTTCGGCCGGCCGGTCCGGTGCGACAAATACCGTGGCCCAGTGGCTGTGCTGGTCCAGCAGGCTGATGTTGTAGGTCATGTGTACCGGCAGCCGCTGCAGGATGGCGATGGCTTCGGCGGTATTGCTGGCTGCCTCCAGCAGGTAACGCAGCACCAGCGGAATGCCGAAACCTTCGCCCACTGCCGTGCGCCCGCCAAATGACAGGGAAACGGCGAGGCCGTCTTCGTTGATGCCATCCAGCGCGCCCCACAGGCAATCGCTCATCACCAGCACCTGGCGGCCCAGCCAGCGGGTGGCCAGCCAGCTGCCTTCCAGCAGGGCGGGAGCGTAGTCGTAATTGCGTGCCAGTACAGGCCCTTCCTGCCCGGTCGGGTCCAGCCAGACGGCCTGCGAACAGCCGGTGATATAGGATGGCGGACACCATTGCAACAGGAAGCGGGCTTCCAGATCGCCACCGCCAGCCAGTTCGCACAATTGCTGATACAGCCCGGACAGCTCCGGCATGTGCTGGCGCAGTGCGCGCCGTCCTGCCAGGTAAGAGGGCCGTGCCCGGTAGCCATCGCGCAGGAACCACTGCTGATAGGCCGGCCAGCGTAATTGAAACAGTGCTTGCCAGCGTGCTCCCGGCGTATCTTCTCGTATCGCTTCAAATGTACAGCGCATGTGTCTCACTGGGGCTGAGGCCACCGCCGTGCTGCAGGCGACTGCCAGGTTGGTAGCGGGGACTACAGGATCTTGAAGGCTCCGGGTGCGGGCAGGCTTTCATCATGCACGGCCATGATGGGCTTGGCCGCATAGTATTTCTTGATGCCGGCTATCCAGTGGCGCGCGCGGTCATTGAGCGCAAAGTCGTCGCTCATGGAACGGCCGCGGGTAATCAGGATGCCCAGGTCCGCCCCCTCATAACGATAGTCGCCCGGCCCGCTGATGCGCAGGAAAAAGGCTTCGTTTTCCGATTCGATATCCTGGCGCTTGTAATCGAAGCGATGGTAGGACACCGAGCCGTCTTCTGCCATGCGGTAGATACCGGTGGCCGGGGCATGGGTGATGATGTCCACATTGTTGGCGGTATGCTTGATTACCAGCTGGCTCCAGCTGTCGATGAAGGCCGGGTTGGCCCAGCGGGCGTTCAGTTCTTCCACATCCAGTTCAAAGTCGATGCCGGAAAATTCCAGCAGATGGAACAGGAACAGCGGCACATCGGCATAGGCAAAGGCTGCATGGTTGGTCATCGGGCTGGCACCGCAGATGCGTGGATTCAGCTCGCCCAGATAGACTTCATCAGTGTCCTTGTCGATCAGGAAATCCAGATCGAAATAGCCACGGTAGCCTTCCGCCATCAGCTGGTTGCCAAAACGGTAAGCCATCTCGCGAGCCTTGGCGCGTACTTCCTCACTGAAAGCGCCGGGGAAGATTTCATTGCCGCACCAGCCACCGCGATAGGGGGTCAGCTCCGGTTCGCCCACCACCTCGGTAAGCAGTGGCCCCACCAGGGTGCCGCTGCGGGTGGCACAGGCTTCCAGCGTGGCACCACGGCAGTTGATGCGCTGCATGATCTTGACCTCCGGGTCCTGGATGATGTCCTGGGCGTGACGGTCGAAATCGGCTTCGCTGGAAATGAAGAAGGTGGTGTGGCCGGAGTCGCCAAAGGCGGTTTGCACCACCAGCTGTTCGCCAAGGCCATGCGCGTCGGCAATCTCGCGCAGGTGGGCATAGCTATCCACCTTGCACAGGGCGTTGGGGACGGAAGGCACGCCGGCCTTGTTGCCGATGCGCACGGTTTCCATCTTGTTGTCGCAGCGCTCGCGCAAGCTGGCGCTGGGAAACCATACTTCGATGCCCAGTTCATGGCACAGCCGTTCGGTTTCCTCATCGAACATCAGGAATACCGCCACCGGCCGACCTCCGGCGCGCTCGACATAATCCACCACGTCCTTGTGCTGCAGCAGGTAGTTATTGATGTCTTCGATGGACTGGAACTCTTCGTGCGGTAACTGTGGCGGCACAAAGACATTGGGGTGGCGGCCATCGAAACAGTCGATGTAGTTGATGTACTTGAAGCGGTTTACCCACTGGTCTATGCCCAGCAGATTGAAATTGGTGGCGCTGATGAAGTAGATCGGCCGTTCATTGCGGTGAAACAGCAGGCGCAGATCGGAAATATTGCTGACTTTTTGCATGGTTGGTTCTCCCTGAACGGCTCGCGGTGGTGTTTTTGCTGTCTGGTGCTGCCGGCTGGCGGTTGACATGGATTGCAGCCACTGCCGGCAATGGCGCAGCCAGCGCATGGCCATGGCACTGGCTATCATTGTGGGTCTTGCTCACCGGTCCCGGCGGTCTGCAGGGCCGGGGTGTCCGGCACGGGGCCACCTGGGCCGGACAGCCCGCTCTGGTCGTGGTCTTCCGGCTTGACCAGCGGTCCCAGCGTATGCAGGAAGCCATCCACCCCGCTGTCGCGCTGATAAACGGGGAATTCACAACGGCGATCGCGAAAGCTCTTCAGGGGCTGGCCCAGACCACGCAGGCCGCGTTCGCGTTCGCGCCTTACCTTGTCGAAATCCACTTCCACCGGAATGATTTCCGCGCCCGACCCGGCCTGGTGCAATACATGACCGGACGGGTCCACCACGATGGAGCGGCCCGTGCCGCCATCGCCCACGCCGTTGATGTCGAAGAAATACAGCTGGTTGGTGGCGGCAGAGGCGCGGGCAATGGCCAGCTCCACTTCGCGGTCTATGGTGTCGGTCATGGTGGGGTGCAGGATGACTTCCGCCCCCATGGCTGCCAGGGTGCGGGTGGTTTCCGGAAACCACATGTCGTAGCAAATGGAAATGCCGAAGCGGCCTGCGCCCGGTACATCAAACACCACAAACCGGTCACCGGCGGTAATGCCTTTTTCGTAAGGCAGGAAGGGAAACAGCTTGCTGAAGCGGGCGATGACTTCGCCCTGCGGGTTGATGACCGGGCTGGTATTGAAAATGCAGCCATCACGCTGTTCGAACAGCGAGCCGGGAATCAGCCATACGCCATGGCGCGCGGCAATCCGGCACAGTCGTTCTTCGGCCTCTCCCGGCATGGTTTCGGCGCGCAAGGGATTGGGGCCGTAGGCTGCCAGCTCGGAAAACAGCACCATGTCCACCCAGGGAAAACGGTGTTTGACATGGGCGACGTAGTGCCCCATGCGGGTGATGTTTTCTTCAAAGGCGGAAACCGGCATCTGGATGCCGGCAATGGCGAAGCGTTTCAAGGTCTCTCCCGTTTGATGACTGATGTGCGATGCCGGAGGGCAGGCGTTTCAGTGGTGGCTGGGAGAGCAGTCTACAAATGCGGGAAGTGGGCCAGAAATAGCCGATTTCTGATTATGCTGGCAGGAAATGGCTGGTCGATTGCCAGGGATTTTTACTTGATATGTCAGGTGAAAATGGCGGCCATCCGGAAAATGCCATGCAGGCCGGGACAGCCGCCAAGCGAGCCGTGGGGCGGCTGGCCGGGTAAGCCGGAGTAGCTAGCGTTCGAGCAGGCGGTAGCCCACGCCGGTTTCAGTGAGGATGTGCTGCGGCATGGCCGGATTGTCTTCCAGCTTTTGCCGCAAATGTCCCATGTAGACGCGCAGGTACTGGTTGTGCTCGGAAAAGGACGGCCCCCATACCGCCAGCAGCAGTTCGCGGTGGGTGATGACCTTGCCGCTGTTGCGGATCAGGGTAGCCAGCAAGCGGTATTCGATGGGGGTGAGGTGGATGGGCTTGCCATGCTTGCTGACGGTGCGGTTGACCAGATCCACTTCGATGGGGCCAAAGCCAAAGGTTTGCACCGGGGCGGCACTGCCCTGGTTGCGCCGCCGCAGCAGGACACGGATGCGCGCCATGCACTCGGCCACGCCAAACGGTTTGGTCAGGTAGTCGTCGGCACCGGCATCCAGCGCCAGTACCTTTTCCGTTTCCTGGGTACGGGCGGAGAGCACCAGAATGGGCAGGTCGGTCCACTCGCGCAGCTGGCGGATCACTTCAATGCCGTTCATGTCCGGCAGGCCCAGGTCCAGTATCACCAGGTCGGGTTTGCGGGTGGCCACTTCAATCAGGCCTTGCTTGCCGGTTTCGGCTTCGTGCACCACCCAGTTGTCGCCATCCAGTGCCGAGGCCAGAAAGCGGCGGATGGGTTTTTCGTCCTCGATGACCACCAGGTGGACAGGTGTTTCACTCATGGCTGGATTTCCTCGTCGCCGGGCAGGGCCGGCATCTGGCTGACCGGCAGGGTAAAGCAGAAGGCGGCACCGTGCGGCTGGCGGTTGCTGGCGGTAATCTGGCCGCCGTGTGCTTCGACAATGCTGCGGCAGATGGCCAGGCCAAGGCCCACACCCGGTGTGGTGGATTCGCTGTTGCCGCGGCTGAATTTGTCGAACAGTTTTTGTTCCAGTCCACTGGGCAGGCCGGGGCCGTCATCCTGCACGCAAACGCGTATTGTAGCGCCCTCCGGCTGGGCCAGCAGGGTGATATGGCTGCCGGGCGGCGTATATTTGGCCGCGTTTTCCAGCAGGTTCACCAGTACGCGCTCAATCAGCACGGCATCGTATTCCAGCACCGGCAAATCACTGGCCAGTGCCACTTCCAGCTGATGTCCTTGCAGATTGCGCTGGCAAGCCCGCAGCGCGCTGCCCACCACGTCATCCAGCAGTTGCCAGGCCTTGTTGAGTTTGACGCCGGATTGCAGCCTGGCCATGTCCAGCAGATTGGTCACCAGATGGTTCATGCGCAGCGATTCTTCCTGAATGGACTGGGCAATGCTGGCTTGTTTGCGCGCATCCACCTGGCCTTCCGCCAGCAGGCTGGAGAGGCCGACCAGCGTGGTGAGCGGGGTGCGCAGGTCGTGCGAGATGACGGACAGCACGCTGTTGCGCAGTCGTTCGGATTCCATGGCGACAATGGCGTCCTGCGCCACTTCGACGTAATGCACCCGTTCCAGCGCCAGCGCAATCTGTGCCGCGCAGGTTTCCAGCAGGCGTTGCTGTTCGGGCAGGAACACCTGATCCAGTTGTTCGGGCAACACGGCCAGCACGCCGCGATTGCGCATCGGCGCCTTGAGCGGCAGGTAGAGCATGGCATTGGAGGGCAGGGTCTGGGTGCCAAGGCCGGCGGCCTGCTGCTTGTCGTAGACCCATTGCGCCACGCCCAGATCGGCCTGTGCTGTACTGTCGTTTTCGGCGCGCAGCTGTTCCTGGCTGTTGGGGGTGAGCAGCACGATGCTGGCATTGAACAAGGGTTGCAGGCGGCTGACGGCGATGTCGATGATCTGGTTGGCGGTCAGGGCCGCTGCCAGTTCGCGGCCCAGCTCGTACAGCGCGCGGGTGCGGCGTTCCCGGTAGGTGGCGATATTGGCTTCAAAGCGCAGCCGGGCTGCCAGCTGGCTGATGATCAGCGCCACGGCAAACATCACGGCGAAGGTGAGCAGATACTGGGTGTCGGATACCGACAGGGACAGCCGTGGCGGCACAAAGAAAAAGTCGAAGGTGGCCACCGATACCAGCGAGGCCAGCACGCCGGGGCCGCGGCCAAAGCGTACGGCAATCAGCACCACGGCCAAGAGGTAGAGCATCACCACATTGGACAGGTCAAAAAACGGCGTCAGCAGGCTCACAAGACCGGTGGTCAGCAGGCAGGCCAGCAAGGCAGCCACATAGCCGTGGCCTTGTTTCTGCCGGCTGGCTTCACCAAACAGCAGCCGGTTGAAACCTTCCTGCGGTGCGGTGCTGTCCGGGTCGTGCTCGTGTGATACCACGTAGACATCGACATCATCTGCCTGCCGCGTCAGCTGTTCCAGCAAGGGGCGGCGCAGCAGGCGGCGCAACGGCCCGGCCGAGGACTTGCCCACCACCAGCTTGGAAACATTGCGGCTGCGCGCATAGGCCAGCAGGGTGGCGGCCAGGTCGCTACCGCCCAGTACCGTGGTTTCCGCGCCCAGTTCCTGTGCCAGCTTCAGTCCCTTCATGATGCGGGCGCGCTGGGCTTCCGGCAGGCGTTGCAGTGCCGGAGTTTCCACAAATACGGCAATCCAGTCGGCATCCAGGCTGGCAGCCAGCCGCTTGCCGCTGCGCACCAGCTTTTCCGTACCGGGACCATGTCCCACGCAGATCAGCAAGCGTTCACGGGCATGCCACACCGGCTTGATTGACTGGTCGGCCCGGTAGGCGCGCATTTGCGCATCCACCCGGTCGGCGGTGCGGCGCAGGGCCAGCTCGCGCAGCGCCAGCAGATTGCCCTTGCGGAAGAAGTTCTTCACTGCCCGTTCAGCTTGGTGAGCCAGATACACTTTGCCGGCAGCCAGTCGCGCCAGCAGTTCGTCTGGCGGCAGGTCGACCAGCGCCACTTCCGCAGCCTGATCGAATACATGATCGGGCAGGGTTTCGCGCACTACGATGCCGGTGATCTGGCCCACCACATCGTTCAGGCTTTCCAGATGCTGCACATTCAGCGTGGTGTAGACATCAATACCGGCGGCCAGCAGCTCTTCCACGTCCTGCCAGCGTTTGCTGTGGCGTGAGCCGGGAACGTTGGAGTGAGCGAACTCGTCCATCAGGATCAGCTGCGGCTGGCGGGCCAGTGCGCTGTCCAGATCAAACTCGGCCAGACTGCGCCCCTTGTATTCAATCTGTGTGAGGGGCAGTACTTCAAGTCCATGCAGCTGCGCTTCGGTTTCCTTGCGGCCATGTGTTTCCACCACGCCCACCAGTACCTTGCAGCCTTCTTGCTGGCGTACACGGGCAGCACTGAGCATGGCGAAGGTCTTGCCCACACCGGCGCAGGCGCCAAAGAAAATTTTCAGGCGACCACGTTGGGCAGCCAGTTCATCCTGCTTGATGGCGTCGAGCAGGGCATCGGGATCAGGTCGGGTATCAGTCATCGGCTTTCTTTTTCTGGCCGGTCGCAGCCAAACCGCGCAGCGGCCCCGCCTTCCTGGATGGCTGGGTCGCTGCGCGATGTTTACTTGGTGCCCAGGCCGTCCAGTGCCAGGTTGAGCGCCAGCACATTGACACGCGGTTCGCCCAGGAGGCCGAAGGTTTCGCCAATGATGTGGTCATCCACCAGCTTATGCAATCGGGCCAGCGGCATCTGGCGTGCTGCAGCGACACGCTCCATCTGGTAGTAGGCGGCAGCGACGGAGATGTCCGGGTCCAGCCCGCTGGCGGATGCCGTTACCAGGTCAACCGGTACGGTTGCTGTCTGGGTGGGATGTGCCTTGCGCAGTCGTTCCAGATTGCCTTTGACTGCATCCAGCTGGGCCGGGTTGGTGGGGCCCAGGTTGGAGCCACCGGAACTGCCGGCATTATAGGCTTGCGGGCTGGTGGCGGAGGGGCGGCCCCAGAAATACTGCTTGCCAGAGAAGTTCTGGCCGATCAGCTGCGAGCCGATGATCTGGCCGTTTTTCTCGATCAGGCTGCCATTGGCCTGATACGGAAACAGCAACTGGGCGAGGCCCGTGGTCAGCAGCGGATAGGCCAGCCCGGTGATGGCAGACAGGATGACAAACAGCACCAGTGCCGGGCGCAGGGTTTTGAGCATGATGATTTCCTTAATGTCAGGGGGCGGGAGTCAGACCAGACCGGCCGCGCCCAGCAGCATGTCGATCAGCTTGATACCGGCAAAAGGCAGCAGCAGGCCGCCCAGGCCGTAGATCAGCAAATTGCCGCGCAGCAGTTCGGCTGCGCTTCTGGCGTGGTATTTCACCCCTTTGAGTGCCAGCGGAATCAGGAACACGATGATCAGCGCATTGAACACGACGGCGGACATGATGGCCGAGGCCGGGCTGTTCAGACCCATCACGTTCAGCGCGCCCAGTTGCGGATAGGTGCTGGCAAAGGCAGCCGGGATGATGGCGAAATACTTGGCCACATCATTGGCAATGGAGAAGGTGGTGAGTGAGCCGCGGGTCATCAGCATCTGCTTGCCGATTTCAACAATCTCGATCAGCTTGGTCGGGTTGGAATCCAGATCCACCATATTGCCGGCCTCTTTTGCCGCCTGGGTGCCGGTGTTCATCGCCACCGCCACGTCAGCCTGGGCCAGCGCTGGTGCGTCATTGGTGCCGTCACCGGTCATGGCCACCAGCTTGCCTTCGGCCTGGTGATTGCGGATCAGCTTGAGCTTGGCTTCCGGCGTGGCTTCGGCCAGAAAGTCGTCCACGCCGGCCTCGGCGGCAATGGCGGCAGCGGTCAGCGGGTTGTCGCCGGTGATCATGATGGTCTTGATGCCCATCTGGCGCAGCTCGGCAAAGCGTTCCTTGATGCCGCCCTTGACGATGTCTTTCAGCTCGATCACCCCCAGCGCACGATTGCCTTCGGCCACCAGCAGCGGGGTAGAACCGCGGCGGGCTACTTCATCGGCACTCTTGGCCAGCGCGTCGGGGAAGGCCCCGCCTTGCTCGGCGATATGACGGCGGATGGCGTCGATGGCACCTTTGCGGATCTGCCGACCATCGTAGTCGATGCCGCTCATGCGGGTTTGGGCGGTAAACGGAATGAAGCTGGCTTCATGGCTGGCCAGCTCGCGCTCGCGCAGGGCAAATTTCTGCTTGGCCAGCACCACGATACTGCGGCCTTCCGGGGTTTCATCCGCCAGCGAAGCCAGCTGGGCGGCATCGGCCAGTTGCTGTTCGCTGATGCCCGGTGCCGGGATGAAGGCCGATGCCTGACGGTTGCCCAGGGTGATGGTGCCGGTCTTGTCCAGGAGCAGCACATCCACATCGCCCGCCGCTTCCACGGCGCGGCCGGAGGTGGCAATCACATTGGCACCCATCATGCGGCTCATGCCGGCCACACCAATGGCGGACAGCAGGCCGCCAATGGTGGTGGGAATCAGGCACACCAACAGCGCCACCAGCGTGGTGATGCTGATGGGCGAGCCGGCCTTGGCCGCCTCCACGCTGAACAGCGAGTAGGGCAGCAGGGTGACGGTGACAATCAGAAAGACAATGGTCAGCGCTACCAGCAAGATGGTCAGCGCGATTTCATTCGGGGTTTTCTGGCGCTTGGCACCTTCCACCATGGCAATCATGCGGTCTAGGAAGGTTTCACCCGGATTGGCGGTAATCTTCACCACAATCCAGTCCGACAGCACGCGGGTGCCACCGGTGACCGAGGAAAAATCACCACCGGATTCGCGGATCACCGGGGCAGATTCGCCGGTAATGGCGGATTCGTCCACCGACGCCACGCCATCAATCACTTCGCCATCCACCGGAATCACATCGCCGGCTTCCACCAGCACGATGTCACCCTTTTTCAGGCTGTGGCCATCCACGATGGTGACACCGGCGTCGCGGCGCGGGCCGGACAGCTTCTTGGCCACCACGTTTTTCTTGGCCGAGCGCAGGCTGGCGGCCTGTGCCTTGCTGCGGCCCTCGGCCAGTGCTTCGGCAAAGTTGGCAAAAAGCACGGTAAACCACAGCCACAGGGTAATGGCCAGGATGAAGCCGGGGGCGGCCTCGCCCTTGCCAAACAGGGCCTGCAGCCACAGCGCTGTGGTCAGGATGCTGCCGACATAGACGACAAACATCACCGGATTGCGCCACTGGGTACGCGGCGACAGCTTCTTGAAAGAGTCGATGATGGCCGGCTTGATCAGCGCCGGGTCAAACATGCCCTTGCCAGTCTTGATCTGCTGGCTGGCAGACTGTTCTGCCGTGGCAGAAACAGAAGAATGATTGCGATCGTTCATATTGATTTCCTTGATCCTGTTGCGTGTCCGCCTGCAGGATTAATGTCCGCTCACCATTTGCAGATGCTCCACCACCGGGCCCAGTGCCAGCGCCGGAACATAGTTGAGCGCGCCTACCAGCAGCACGGTGCCGATCAGCAACACCACGAACAGCGGGCCGTGGGTGGGCAGGGTGCCGCTGGTGACGGCCAGACGCTTCTTGGCGGACAGCGAACCGGCAATGGCCAGGATGGGCACAATCATCAAAAAGCGGCCAAAGAACATGGCGATGGCGGTCATGATGTTGTAGAACGGCGTGTTGGCCGATAGCCCGGCAAAGGCGCTGCCGTTATTGTTGGCGGCCGAGGTGAAGGCATAGAGGATTTCGCTGAAACCATGCGCGCCGGGGTTGGCGATACCGGCCTTGCCCGCATCCAGGCTGACAGCAATGGCGGTCAGTACCAGCACCAGGATGGGCGTCACCAGAATGGTGATGGCGGTCATCTTCATTTCGTAGGTTTCTATCTTCTTGCCCAGGTATTCCGGCGTGCGTCCCACCATCAGGCCGGCAATGAATACCGCCAGAATGGCAAAGACCAGCATGCCGTACAGGCCGGAACCCACACCGCCGAATACTACTTCACCCAGTTGCATCAGGAAGGTGGGCACGAGGCCGCCGACAGGGGTGAGCGAATCATGCATGGCCACCACGCCCCCGCAGGACGCCGCAGTGGTAATGACGGTAAACAGCGAGGTGTCGATAATGCCGAAGCGGCTTTCCTTGCCCTCCATATTGCCGCCGGCCTGCATGCTGCTGGCCTGCTGGTCCACCCCCATGGCGCTCAGTTGCGGAATGCCAGCCTGTTCGGCGCCGGTTTCCACCACCACGGCAGTGGCAAACATCAGCAGCATGGCGGCCAGAATGGCCCAGCCCTGACGCCGGTCGCCCACCATGCGGCCGAATACCAGGCACAGGGCAGCTGGAATCAGGAAGATGGCCAGCTCTTGCAGCAGATTGGACAGCGGGGTCGGGTTTTCAAACGGATGGGCCGAGTTGGCATTGAAGAAGCCACCGCCATTGGTGCCCAGCATCTTGATGGCTTCCTGCGAGGCGACCGGACCCATCGGCAGGGTTTGCTGCCGGGTTTGGCTGTCTACCATGACAGGCTTGCCATCCTTGCCGATGAGCGGGCTGCCCTTGGCATCCAGCTTGGGCTGCTGGAACTGCGTCACCTCAACGGTGTGTGCTGTCTGGTAAGGCAGCAGGTTCTGGATCACACCTTGCTGGGTGAAAACCAGCGCCAGCACCAGCGACAGCGGCAGCAGGATATACAGGGTAAAGCGGCTGACATCGACCCAGAAGTTACCGATTCTGGCCGAGTTGTGGCGGCAAAACCACGGATCAGCGCAATCACCACCGCGGCCCCGGTGGCGGCCGACAGGAAGTTCTGCACCGTCAGCCCCAGCATCTGGGTGAGGTAGCTCATGGTGGTTTCGCCACCATAGCCTTGCCAGTTGGTATTGGTGATGAAGGAAATGGCGGTATTGAATGAAGAGTCCGGCGCAACGCCGGCCAGTGCCTGCGGGTTCAAGGGCAGGATGCCCTGCAAGCGCTGCAGGCCATAAACCGCTAGTGCGCCCAGCAGATTGAACAGCAGCAAGGCCACTGCATAGCCGCGCCAGCCCATGTCTTCATCAGGCCGGATACCGGCCAGGCGGTAGACGCCGCGTTCCAGTGGCGCAACAAATCGCAGCACGCCAGGGTTTTCCCCCTGCATGACGCGGGTGATATAGCTGCTCAGGGGCCAGGCCAGTGCGAGCAGGACAAGCAGGAACAGCCCCAGTTGGAGAAAGGCAGGTGTGCTCATGTCAGAAGTTCTCCGGCTTGACCAGGGCGTAGACCAGATAGCCCAGCAGTCCCAGTGCGATCACGGTACTGATCAGATAAAACAGGTTCATGGTTTATTTGCCCTCCAGCTGCTGGCAGGCTGCGACAAAAGCCAATGTCAGCGCGGTAAAGCCCAGGGTCAGGCCCAGGTAGACCAAATCCATTTTGCGTTTCCTTTGGTGGACGTTAGGTGCCAGTGAAAGGTACGCAAAGCGGTGTCAAAAACCTGCTAAAAAGCGCGGAGGGGAGATAAAGAAAAGATAAAAATCAGCAGGCATGCCGGGATGCATGCCTGTGTGGGGTGTCTGCGGGGTGTGGCGGAATGCAAAAGGGGAAAGGCGCCAGCGTGTGGCGCCATGGTGTCTTGCAGTGTTGAAGTGTGTCTAGAACAGATCGTCTTCGCAGCGTTCGGCCATGAAGCGGGCATCATCACGGTCATGGGCGCGCTGGCGAACCTTTTGTTGCCGGCAGCGTTCGGTGTCACTCAATTGCGGTTTGGCTACCGCGTACAGAAAACTTTCATGCTGATCACGCGCCTGCTTGCGGCGGACGCTGAGAGGAATACGGGAAATCATCCTTGCACCTCCTGATGTGGGTACTACAACATGCGGTTGGTTGTGCCAACCATTAAAACTTGACTGTATTTCAAACATTTGTAAAGCCTGATCAGTCAAGCGATTCCCAAAATGTTGTGTGTTTGCCGCGCTACATCTCCCCACGTATGGTTATTTGTAGCAGATTTGACGCCGACATTCCCGTATAACCCTGTTGCGATGCGGTATAGACTTTTATTGAATATCGAATAAATCAAACAATCTAGTTGGTTATATGTTGTGTGCAGTAGCATAGCGCCAGAACTTAGTCTGGAGCGGTCATGGAGTTAGGATATGCAATTGCGGGTCTGGTGGTGGGCTTCATCGTCGGATTGACCGGCGTGGGAGGAGGCTCCCTGATGACCCCCATCCTGCTGTGGTTCGGCATCTCGCCGTCCACTGCCGTCGGCACCGATTTGCTGTATGCCGCCGTGACCAAGGCCGGTGGGGTGTTTGTCCATCACAAGCAAAAACACGTGGACTGGAAGCTGACCGGCTGGTTGTCCATGGGCAGCGTGCCCGCTTCGCTGTTGACGCTGGGCCTGTTGTCCTGGCTGCATCTCTCCAGCCATGTGCTGGATTCGGTCTTCAAGCTGGTGCTGGGTATTGCGCTGTTGCTGACCGCCGCGTCCATCCTGCTCAAACCCAAGCTGATGAAGCTGATCAACCCGACTGGCAATCCGCAGGCCGAGCTGGTGCTCAAGCCCTTGCCCACCGTGCTGATCGGCGTGGGTCTTGGCGTGCTGGTCACCCTCAGTTCGATTGGTGCCGGCGCGCTGGGTACCCTGGCCTTGTTTGCACTGTATCCGGCCCTGCCCACCCGACGCCTGGTGGGAACCGAAATTGCCCATGCCGTTCCGCTGACTTTGGTGGCGGGTTTGGGCCATGCCAGCATGGGTAACCTCAATTACATGCTGTTGCTTAACCTGCTGATGGGCTCGCTGCCGGGCATCTGGCTGGGCAGCAAGCTGACTCGCAGCCTGACCGACAGCTGGTTGCGTCCTGCGCTCGCGGTCATGCTGGCCGTGGTGGGGGCCAAGCTGGTGATGTAATGCCGGCAATGGCTGATTACTGAATGAGATGAACAGGGCCGCCATTTGCGGCCCTTTTGCTTTGTGGCTGGCTGGTGTGCTGCTGGATGGCAGCCGCAGGAAAAAAACGAGCCCCGGCCTTGGGGGACGGGGCTCCAGCTTGCACCTTCGCTCAGGAGCTGTCAGTCAGGTGGGCCGGGGGAACCGATCACCTGACTGACAGCCATGTTCCTGCACTACACAAGTTGTAGAGCAGGAACAGGCTGATTATGCGCAAGCCGTACTGGCTCTCAGTAGCATCATTGCATGGTTTTTTTGTGACGGATTTTGACGGCTGGCGTTATGATGCAGCACAGCATGACGTTAAGGTAAGGAGAACATATTGGAAAAAACCTACCCGGTCATTGACCGCCAGACCATCACCATGCGCTGGGGTGACATGGATGCGGTTGGCCATCTCAACAATACTTATTACTTCCGCTATCTGGAGCAAATCCGCCTGAACTGGCTGGAGTCCATGGGGCACAGCATCAATCCCCAGGGCAGGGGGCCGGTTCTGGCCAGCACCTCCTGCACCTTCCGCAAGCAACTGACCTACCCGGCCACGGTGGAAATCACCATCGAGCTGGAAAAGCTGGGTCGCAGCAGCTTGCAGTTGCGCCATCATTTCTACCGGCAGGGTGACCCGCACACCGTGTATGCCTATGGCGACGTCACCCTGGTGTGGGTGGACTACCAGGCCGGGGTGCCGGTAGCCATTCCGGATGACATCCGCCAGGTGATTGAACAAGCGGTGGCCCGCCAGGCTGAAGGCTCAGCCCTGCTTGCGGATCAGTCGGCGCAGTAAAAAGCGGCTGGGGTGCACGGCCTGCATCAGGTCCACCGGTAGCGGGGCGGCTTCGCCTTCCAGATAGGCAGCAATGATTTCGCCGGACAGCGGGGCGGTGATCATGCCGCGCGAGCCATGGGCGGCATTCACATACAGGCCGGGAATATACGGTGCTGCTTGTGTCAGTGGCAGCGTGGCATCGTTGGCCAGTGCGCTGTAGCAGTTGGCAAAGTCCTGCCGGTTCACCACCGGGCCGATGATGGGGAGGTAGTCCGGGCTGGTGCAGCGGTAGGCGGCGCGGCCACCCAGTTGCTCCGCGCTCAGGGTATCGGCCTGCAAGGCCTGGTGCAGGGCAGGTGCCAGTCCTGCCAGCATGTCCAGGTTTTCCGCATGTTCGTCTGTCGTGACATCAAGATTGTCTGCGTCAAACTTGAAGCTGGCACCCACGCAGTGTTGCTGATGGCGTGCCGGTGAAACATAGCCTTCACCGCACAGCACGGTTTGCAAGGCGGCACTCTCGGCGGTCACCGGCAGGGTGCTTACCTGGCCACGGATCGCCTTGAGCGGCAAATGGCTGGTGCTGTCGAAGGCGGTGGTATCGGCGGCGGTACATAGCACCACCACACTGCCCATGGCCAGCGGGCCTTGTTCGCTGCTGGCCAGCCAGCTCTGCTCGACCGGGTTGTAATCCAGCTCGATGACGGTATGGCTGGTCCGCAGCTGGATATTGGGGTGGGCGCACAAGGCTTGCACCAGGCTGGGTGGATTCAGCCAGCCACCTTGCGGGAAAAACAGCCCGCCGGATGGCAGCGCAATGCCGGCAATCCGGCTGGCTTCTTCACTATCCACCAAGTGCAGCAAGGAGCTTGGCAGCCCGGCTTGCGCCAGCCGGGACTGGCGTTCGGCCTCCTTGCTGTCGTGCGCCAGTTGCAGCACGCCGCAGGCTTGCCAGCTGTCTTCGCCCTGCGGCAAATGCTGGTGCAGGCAGCGCAAGGAATAGGCATAGCCTGCCAGAACCAGACGGGTAAGCGGGGTGAAGTGCGGCGACAGCTTGGTGTAAAGCACGCCTTGCGGGTTGCCGGACGCTGCCTGGGCCAGTGCGGGCAGGCGTTCAATCAGGGTCACTTGCCAGCCACGTATGGCCAGGCTGTGGGCGGTGGCTGCCCCGGCAATACCGCCTCCCACCACGATGGCGCTGCGTTCTTGTTGCGCGACTGTCGCGGGACGGGCATACCAGGGGGCTGACCATGCTCTGGCTGGCGGCGTCAGCAGTTCGCCACAGCTCATTTCACGTTTCTGGCCATGCCCGGCTACCTTGCGCACCGCAAACCCGGCTTCTTTCAGGCCGCGGCGCACGAAACCGGCACTGGTAAAGGTGGCAAAACTGGCACCCGGCGCAGACAGGCGTGCCATCTGGGCAAACAGGGCGGGTTGCCACATGTCCGGGTTTTTGGATGGCGCAAAACCGTCCAGAAACCAGGCGTCGATGCGGGCATCCAGCTGCGGCAGGGTTTCCAGCACATCGCCAATCAGCAGGGTCAGCATGATGCGCCCCTGTTCCAGCACAAAGCGGTGCCAGCCGCCGGTCAGCACATCGTATTGCTGTAACAGCTGTTCCGCCTGTGCTGCCAGTTCCGGCCACAAGGCCAGCGCCTGTTGCAGGTCTGCCCGGCTCAGCGGATAGCGCTCCGTGCTGATGAAGTGCAGGCGGGCGGTGTCCGGTGCGTGCTGCAGAAAGTGCTGCCAGGCACACAGGAAATTCAGGCCGGTGCCAAAGCCGGTTTCCCCGATGCAGAACTGTCCCTGGGCCGGCATGGTGCCAAAGCGCTCTTCCAGCTGGTTGTGCCGGATGAAGACGTGACGGGTTTCGTCCAGGCCACTGCTGCGGGAAAAATAGACATCACCAAAGGCGACCGAAACGGGCTGGCCATCCAGCCAGTCGAGTTGTGCGTGTGAACTCATGCCAAACAAGGAAGAAGGAGCGCGGGAAGGGGCCTATTCTACCCCTTTCACCGGCTGGGCACCCGTGTGATGAACCGGCAGCCGCAATGCGACCGGGCAAATGCTGTTAATCCGGGGCAGTGCACACCCTGCTTAACCGGGCAGGCGGGCGGCCAGCGCATCCAGTGCATCGGCCTGCAGGCTGTCCGGCTTGAGTAGCACTGCCTGTTGCAGCCGGTGGTAATGCCTGTGCATGGAGCGGGTGTAGAGCGGGTCGTAATGCTGTTCCAGCAATTGTTCCACCAGTGCGGCATAGTCGCCGTGGCTGATCATGGCCTGCCATTGTTGCAGTTGCTCACGCGAATGCACGGCCTTGAGAAAACCCAGCTGCGTTTCCAGTCTTTCCGGCTCGCTGACATAAAACGGGTAGTCCTCCAGCAAGAAGCGCACCCGTTCGGGCCGTGCCACCTGCAACTGCAGGCAGTCGCTGTCGTGCATGCGGGCAAACAGACTGTCCGGCAGGGTGATCTGGCCAATCTTGCGGCTTTCGGCCTCTATGTATACCGGCCGCGCCGGGTCCAGCCGCAGCATGGCCTGGTGCAGCTGGGTGTCGAACCATTTTTGCGTCGGCTGTGCCTGATCGGGCAGCTTGCCCAATACCGAACCCCGGTGGCGGGCCAGACCTTCCAGATCCAGCACCTGTTTGCCGGCACGGTGCAGTGCATCCAGCAGCCGGCTTTTGCCGGAACCGGTCGGGCCGCAAATCACTTGCAAGTCCAACTGTGCAGGCAGGCTGGCGAGGTCGGCCAGCACTTGCAGGCGGTATTGCTTGTAACCCCCATCCAGTTGGTGAGCCGCCCAGCCGATCTGGCTGAAGATGATGACCATCGACGCCGAGCGCTGACCGCCGCGCCAGCAATAAATCAGCGGTTTCCAGTGCTTGGGCCGGTCGTGAAACTGCTGTTGCAGGTGACGGGCGATATTTTGCGCCACCAGTGCTGCCCCCAGCTTGCGCGCTTCAAACGGGCTCACCTGTTTGTACAGCGTGCCTACCTGAATCCGCTCTGCGTCATCCAGCACCGGGCAGTTGATGGCACCCGGCAGATGATCCTCGGCGAACTCGCCGGGCGAGCGCACGTCGATGATCTCGTCAAACTGCGCCAGCTGTGCTAGCGTCGCGACCTTGAAGTGCATAGGGAAGGTGGTCCTGAAGATGGCTGAAATCAAACTTACGCAATTGTCTCATGGTGGTGGCTGCGGCTGCAAAATCGCACCGGCGGTGCTGGAGTCCATCCTGTCCACCGCCAGGGAAAAAATGGTGTTCCCGCAACTGCTGGTCGGCACCGAGACCAGTGATGATGCGGCGGTGTATCGTTTGAATGACGAGCAGGCTATTGTGGCGACCACCGACTTCTTCATGCCCATTGTGGATGACGCCTTCGACTTTGGCCGCATTGCCGCCACCAATGCGCTGTCGGACATCTACGCCATGGGAGGCACACCCATCATGGCACTGGCCATTGTCGGCATGCCGGTGAATGTGTTGCCGGTGGAAACCATCCGCGCCATTCTGGATGGTGGTCAGGCCGTGTGCGCGGACGCGGGAATCCCGATTGCCGGTGGCCACTCCATCGACTCGCCGGAACCCATTTACGGCCTGGTGGCGCTGGGACTGGTGCATCCGGACAAGCTCAAGCGCAATAGCGATGCCGCGCGGGAGATGTGCTGATTCTGGGCAAGGGCCTGGGCGTCGGCATTCTGGCGCAAGCCATGAAAAAGGGCGTGCTGGACGAAGCAGGCTATCAGGCGCTGATTGCCTCCACCACGCAGTTGAACAAGGTGGGGAGCACGCTGGCGCAACTGCCCGGCGTGCATGCGCTGACCGATGTCACCGGTTTTGGCCTGCTGGGGCACTTGCTGGAAATCTGCAAGGGCTCCGGCCTGCAAGCGCAGCTGGAGATGGCACGGATTCCGGTGATCCGCGAAGCACAGGCCTTTGCCGAGCAGGGCTACGGACCGGGCGCCATCGAACGCAATCAGGCCAGTTTTGATCAGGCTGTCGATTATGCCGACAGCGTGCCGCAGTGGCAGCGTCGCCTGCTGGCCGATCCGCAAACCAGTGGCGGCTTGCTGGTGTCGGTGGCAGCAGAGCAGGCCAATGCCGTGCTGGCCGCTTTCCATGACCAGGGTTTCGGCTATGCAAGCGTGATTGGCAGGCTGGAGGCCGGCGCTGCCCGCATCCGTGTTGACTGAATGGACTGATACCGTTCAAACCACAGCAAACCCGACGCACTGTCGGGTTTTTTATTGTCCGCTTGCCGTTGATGATGCTGTCACACCCCCACTGCGGAAAAGCAGGCTATGCTGCTGAATGAGGCTTTAAGCTGACTGAATGTACAGGTCTTGCTGGCGTTGTTCTTGCTTGATCAGCAATGGCAAGAGCGTGGGTTCGCATTGACAACTGCATGTTTCTCGCGCATTTTTCTTGTTCGCTGATATAAAGCCAGTATTTCAAAAAGATACTGAATTATAAATAAACAATCCTGTAAAACAGGTGCGGCAGTGTAGAGGGTGAAGCTGATGAAGCGAGGCATGAGCATTGGGTCGCGGCTGGTAACGACCCAGGTAGTCCTGATGGTGGTGGTGGCAATGGCCCTGATGTTGCCACTCTATGTGTTCACCGGACGGGTGATGCAAGAGCGGACGGAAAAGGTACAGGCGCAGCTGCTGACGCAGTCGCTCAACATGATTGATGCCTTCAACGAATCCCTCAAGATCACCACCCGGCAGTTCGAGAAAGTCCTGCTGGGCGAAATCGGTGGCGCATTCTCCCTTAACCCGGCCAGCCGCATCGACGTGGCCGGTACCTCGACGCCAGCACTGGTGTTGGGCAGTACGCCGGTCAATGGCAACAACGATATTGTCGACCGCTTTTCCTCCAAGACCGGTAATGTCGCCACCCTGTTTGTAAAGGACGGTAACGAGTTTGTCCGTGTTGCTACCTCGGTATTGAAAGAAGACGGCGGGCGCGCACTGGGTAGCAAGCTCGATCACGCCAGCCCGGCTTATGCCCAGTTGATGAATGGCGAGAACTATTCCGGCCGGGTGGACCTGTATGGTCGTGACTACATCACCAGTTACAGCCCCATCAAGGATGCTGCGCAGAATGTCATTGGCGCCACCTTTGTCGGCGTGGGCGCCACCGAAGGCATTGCCGGTTTGCTGGTGCGTCTGTCCAAGGTGAAGCTGGCCGAAAGCGGTCATGTCGACATCATCGACGTCAACAAGACATCCAGAACCTACGGGCAATATGTGCTGCATCCCAAATTGTCCGGTCGGGCCGTCAGCAAGGACCTTGATGCCAACGGCCAGGCCTATGCCAACGAGCTGATGGCAGCCGGTCAGGGCAATCTCAACGTCAAGCTGCCCGGTGATGCCGGTGTGGCCGAACACATGCTGTCCTATGCCACATACAAACCCTGGGGTTGGATGATCGTTAGCAATGAAACCCGTAGCGAGCTGGAAAAGGAAAACCGCCAGCTGCTGCTGTGGCTGGCTGGTGGTGCAGCCTTGCTGCTGACCATTCTGGCGCTGGCCCTGCTGCTGTTTACCCGTCGTCTGGTGGCAAGACCGGTGCAGCAATTGGTGGCTGACGTAGGCAATATCCGCGATAGCCGTGACCTGACCCGGCGGCTGGCCATCAACCGCAAGGATGAAGTAGGGCAGGTGGCCGATGCCATGAACAGCCTGCTGGACAGCTTCCAGCAGGCACTCAACCGCACCAGCTCCCATGCGGTGGACCTTGACCACGCCGCACAGGATTTGTCCGACAAGGCTGGAGCCGCTGCTGCCAGCTCGGGTGAACAGCGCCAGAGTGCGCAGGCCATGTCCGAGCAAACCGGCATGCTGATTGCCGGTGTGGCGCAAATCGAAAAAGTGGCCGGCGAAGCCAGTGACGCCGCCCGCGCATCCAGTGCGGCAGCCATGGAAGGCAGCCAGAGCCTGGTGGCCGCGGTGGATGGCGTCAGCCAGATTTCCGCCACCCTGGCCGGTGCGGCCGACAGCCTGAAAATGCTGGAGAGCAGCGCGCAGCAGATTACCGCCATCGTCAACGTGATTCACGATATTGCCGATCAGACCAATTTGCTGGCACTGAATGCCGCCATCGAAGCGGCGCGTGCCGGGGAGATGGGGCGCGGCTTTGCCGTGGTGGCCGACGAAGTGCGCAAGCTGGCCGAGCGCACCAGTGTGTCTACCCAGGAAATCAGCGGGATGATCAGCAAGATCCAGGATGCGACCGAAGGCGCGGTCAAATCCATGCGCCAATCGGTGGTGCAGGCGTCCGAAGGCGCGGCCATTACCTCGGCCGCCCGTCAGGCAATCGGCTCCATCGTGGAAGACTCGCGTCGCGCGATGGAAGTGGTGGAAAACATCAACCGCGAACTGTCGCAACAGCGTGACATCGTGGAGCAGATGGCCGAGCGGGTGAATTCGGTGGCCCGGCAGGCCGAAGCCAGCAACGATGCGGCCGAACGCTCGGCAGAAACGGCACGCCATATGGCGGGTCTGGCCGATGCCCTGAAGGAAGAAGTCCGCGCCTTCCGTACCTGATTTCTGCGCGCACTGCTATAGAAAAAGCCGGATAAACCATCCGGCTTTTTCTATTGTTATCGCGATGGCCGTTAGCCATGAGAAAAAAACATACCATGCCTTGTGGCGCTGAAATCTGCCCGCATATGCAGTGTCAGATGGCTGCACCTTCTGGTCGGGCAGGGTGTGTGGCATGCGTGAATATTGCAAACAGAGCGTTATCTTGTTTGAAGGGAGCTTTTTGATGAGATTCGAAAAACTGACGACAAAATTCCAGCAGGCCCTGGGCGACGCACAAAGCATGGCGCTGGCTGAAGACAATGCCTATATCGAGGCGCAACACCTGCTGCTGACCATGATGGATGACAACGACAGCGGTATCGGCGGCCTGCTGGCCCGTGCCGGTGTCAATGTGCCGGGCTTGAAACTGGCACTTAAAAGCGCCATCCAGCGCCTGCCGAAAGTGCAGGGCACCAATGGTGAAATCACTGTCTCGCGCGAGCTGGGCAACCTGCTCAATGTCACCGACAAGATCGCCACCAAGCAGGGGGATGAATACATCTCCAGCGAGTCCTTCCTGTCCGCCCTGTCGCAGGACAAGGGTGAAACCGGCCGCCTGCTGAAAGAACATGGTGGTAATCACAACGCCATTCAGGCTGCCATCCAGGCGGTGCGTGGCGGCCAGACCGTGGGCAGTCAGGACGCGGAAAGCCAGCGCGAGGCACTGAAAAAGTACACCACCGACCTGACCGAGCGCGCCCGTAACGGCAAGCTGGACCCGGTGATTGGCCGCGATGACGAAATCCGCCGCGCCATTCAGGTGCTGCTGCGCCGTACCAAGAACAACCCGGTGCTGATTGGCGAACCCGGCGTGGGCAAGACCGCCATTGTCGAGGGACTGGCCCAGCGCATCGTCAACGGCGAAGTGCCGGACAGCCTGAAGAACAAACGGCTGCTGGTGCTGGACCTGGCAGCGCTGATTGCCGGTGCCAAGTTCCGTGGCGAATTCGAAGAACGCCTGAAAGCAGTGCTGAATGATTTGTCCAAGGACGACGGCCAGACGCTGATCTTCATCGACGAAATCCACACCCTGGTAGGGGCGGGCAAGGCCGATGGTGCGATGGATGCCGGCAATATGCTCAAACCGGCGCTGGCGCGTGGCGAGCTGCACTGCATTGGTGCCACCACGCTGGACGAGTACCGCAAGTACATCGAAAAGGATGCCGCACTGGAGCGCCGCTTCCAGAAGGTGCTGGTGAATGAGCCGACGGTGGAAGACACCATCGCCATTCTGCGTGGTCTGCAGGAGAAGTATGAAATCCACCACGGTGTGGACATTACCGACCCGGCTATCGTCGCGGCAGCCGAGCTGTCCAACCGCTATATCACTGATCGCTTCCTGCCGGACAAGGCCATCGACCTGATCGACGAAGCCGCCAGCCGCATCAAGATGGAACTGGACTCCAAGCCGGAAGCCATGGACAAGCTGGACCGCCGCCTGATCCAGCTGAAAATCGAACGTGAAGCGGTCAACAAGGAAACCGACGAGGCCAGCCAGAAGCGTCTGCAGTTGATTGAAGACGAAATCCAGCGTCTACAGCGTGAATACGCCGACATGGAGGAAATCTGGAAGGCAGAGAAAGCCGCGGCGCAAGGCAGTCAGTCCATCAAGGAGGAAATCGACCGCCTGAAGGTGGACATGGAAGACCTCAAGCGCAAGGGCGACTGGCAAAAACTGGCCGAGCTGCAATATGGCAAGCTGCCGCAGCTGGAAGCCCAGCTGCGTGAAGCCGAAGCAGCTGATGCCGGCGCGGACAACAAGCCCAACCGCTTGCTGCGTACCCAGGTAGGTGCCGAGGAAATTGCCGAAGTCATCAGCCGGGCTACGGGTATTCCGGTGTCGAAAATGCTGACCGGCGAGCGGGAAAAACTGCTGCGCATGGAAGAAGTGCTGCACCAGCGCGTGGTGGGGCAGGACGAAGCAGTGCGCGCAGTGGCCGATGCCATCCGTCGTTCGCGTTCCGGTCTGGCCGACCCCAACAAGCCCTATGGTTCCTTCCTGTTCCTCGGGCCGACCGGCGTGGGCAAGACCGAGCTGTGCAAGACGCTGGCCGGTTTCATGTTCGACAGCGAAGAGCATCTGATCCGCATCGACATGTCCGAATACATGGAAAAGCACTCGGTGGCGCGGCTGATTGGCGCACCTCCCGGCTATGTCGGCTATGAGGAGGGTGGTTATCTGACCGAGCAAGTACGCCGCAAACCGTATAGCGTCATTTTGCTGGACGAGGTGGAAAAAGCGCATCCGGATGTGTTCAACATCCTGCTGCAAGTGCTGGATGACGGCCGCCTGACCGATGGCCAGGGCCGCACCGTGGACTTCAAAAACACCGTGGTGGTGATGACTTCCAATATGGGCAGCCAGCAAATCCAGGCCATGGCAACGGATGACTATCAGGTGATCAAGCTGGCGGTGATGGCCGAGGTGAAAACCCACTTCCGCCCCGAGTTCATCAACCGTATCGACGAGGTAGTGGTGTTCCACGGTCTGGACGAGAAGAACATCAAGGCCATTGCCCGTATCCAGCTCAAGGGTCTGGAAGCACGTCTGGCCAAGTTGGAGCTGAATTTGCAAATCAGCGAAGACGCCTTGTCGCTGCTGTCGGAAGAAGGCTTCGATCCGGTCTATGGCGCACGTCCGCTCAAGCGTGCCATCCAGAACGAGCTGGAAAACCCGCTGGCCAAGGCCATCCTGGCCGGCAAGTATCCGCCCAAGGCCACCATCATGGTGGAAGCACGCGACGGTCAACTGGTGTTTGCCTGACTGGAAAACACCTGCTGCTAAAAGCCGACCTGGCAGGTCGGCTTTTTTTATTGCATTTGGCGACTTCCGGCAGATCCATCGGAAAAGTCACTGCGCCACCTGTGATAAGCCCCAGTTACCGTACCAACAGACAGTCACATAATGCGGCAAGGTTAGCTCAATAGCGCACAGGAGCAGGCAATGAAAGCATTGAAAATTACTGTTTTGGCCAATGGACCCTATCGCGTGGTGGGTGCCAGGCAAATCGCCCAACTGTTCATTCAGCCAAACGCACAAGGCTTGTCCTGGAGCTATCGCGAAGGCAAAGCATTTCCATTGCAGGAAGAAGGCAGCTTGTTGTGCCGGTGTGGTCATTCTGCCAACAAGCCCTACTGTGATGGCAGCCACCAGCCCACCGGTTTCGATGGTCGGGTAGAAGCGACCCGCGCAGACTATTTCCAGCAAGCACAGTTGCAAGAGGGACCGGTCGCTGCTTTGTCCGATGCCGAAAAGCTCTGTGCCTTTGCTCGCTTTTGCGATGCGGGTGGCCAGATCTGGAATCTGGTGGAGCAGACAGATGCACAGTCGATTGCCTTGGCGGTGCGTGAGGCGGAGTACTGCCCGGCCGGTCGCCTGAAGGTGTGGGATATCCAGTCGCAAAAGCAAATCAGCAAATAGAGAGCCTGATACCCAGGCTCTCTATTTGCTGGAAGACCCGAAGCTGCACTGTTCGGCTGCCTTGTGGGTGAAAGCAGCGGATGCGCTGGATGTCGAGGGCGACAAGCCCTATCCGGTACGGGAGCGTATGACCTTATGCCGCTGCGGGGCTTCTGCTAACAAGCCGTTTTGTGACGGCTCGCATGCGTCCATCAAGTGGCAAGACGGGCTTTGAATGTTGCCTGGCTTTGCCGGCAGGCTTGGAAAGAGGCAAACCAGGCCTGCGAGATGGGATTCAAGTTGATTGCGGCACCGATAACACTCGCTACTAGGTAGTTTCAGGCATGGAGCAGCGGACACAAGCCACGGGATAATCAGCTTTTCGTCCCAGGAAAACCATTTATGCCGGACTCCCTGCCACAGGCTGCGCATTACCCGTTTCGCGACATGCATCAGGCACATTGCCGAGGGGCCGACCTTGGCGCAGCACAACTGCTGACGGCTTTTTCCACTGCTGCACCAGGCTGGGCTGGCACCCTGATGGCATGGCGTAACCGGCTGGTGGCACGCTTTGGCCTCAAGACCGGCCCCATGCAGCAGGCCGGAACCTTGTCTTTGCAACCGGGCGGCCATATCGGCATGTTCCGCATCATGCACCTTGGCCCGCAACTGGCGGTGCTGGGTGAGGATGACCGTCATCTGGATTTCCGCATTCTGCTGTCAGTCAGCCCCGAGGCTGGTGGCAGCCGCCTGCAGGTTGAAACCTGGGTACGGCCACATCACTGGGGTGGCTGGCTGTATCTGGCGCTGGTGCTGCCTGTGCACTGGCTGCTGAGCAAGCTGATGTTGCGCCGTATGGCACAGCGGCTGGGTGAGTCTGGCTCCAGCGGGCAGCTACGGTGATAATGGTGTTTTTCGTTTGCAGGAAACAAGCCGCATGCCCGCCATCACCCATTTTTCCCAGACAGTGACACCCGTAGCCGACCAGCCCCGTCCGGATCGACTGCTGGCCGGGAATCCGCAGCGTCATACCTGGACTCACTACGAAACCGCCGACGAGGCGCTCAGTTGTGGTATCTGGGCCTGCGAGACCGGTGCCTGGCGCATTCAGTTTGCCGATAACAAGCACGAATTCTTCTGCGTGATCGAAGGACTGGTGCGCCTGCATGATGAAGCCGGGACAGTGGTGGAAGTGAAGCCTGGCGAAGCGGCGGTGATCCCGGCAGGTTTCACCGGCGTGTTCGAGGTAGTGCAGCCGGTGCGCAAATATTTTGTGGTGGGGCAGACTCCGGTTGCACCGTCTCATGGCTGATGCGTCTGGCTGAAAACAGTCAAGCAAAAGGGCGACGCGGGTCGTCCTTTCTTGTCTGCCCACGCACCACGCCGTTTCAGCTGCGCAGCGGGTCTTCCGCATCATCCATGGGTTGTACCGGTGGCGGTGTAAAGCCGTTAATGTCGCGGGAGGACTTTTCCAGTACCAGCACAATGGCAGTATTGAGCGCACCAAAAGCCCAGCTGATCAGGAAAAATACCGAGTAGGCCGACAGCTTGTCGGCAAACAGGGCATTGCCGTGCAGGGTTAACTCGGCGGGGTCGAAAATCGAGAAAAACACGCTGGTAGCCAGCGCGGCGATCAGAAAAGACGGCCAGAACAGCAGAATGCCTTTTCTCATGGTCAGAACTCCTCATCATGCGTTTGTATTTGCATTGAGACTAGACCTTGGCGTGCAAGGTTCAAGAAGGTTCAAGTCAGGGGCATGGATGCCGTGTCCGAGCGGTGGATTGTATGCAATGTCCTGTCAGACACAAATGCGCTGGCAGCTTGTTGTTTTGTCGGCTTTGCAGCGCAGCAAGCCCGCAGATGGTGGTAAACTTTGTCCCGGACAAAGATTTTCATCAATCAGCCGTGGCCTGCTGCATTGTCAGCGCCCGGTTGCGGCTGTTCTGCAAAGCAAATGGAGCCCCTGCATGACCTCTTCGATCTTCGCCGCGGTGGAATTGGCCCCGCGCGACCCGATTCTTGGCCTGAACGAAGCTTTCAACGCCGATACCCGTCCCTTCAAGGTGAATCTGGGTGTGGGTGTTTACAGCGACGACAATGGCAAGATCCCGCTGCTGGCTGCCGTCAAGGCCGCGGAAAAGGCCCGCGTTGATGCGCTGCTGCCGCGTGGCTATCAGCCGATCGAAGGCCCGGCCGCTTACGACAGCGCTGTGCAAAACCTGCTGTTCGGTGCTGACAGCGCGCTGATCAGCAATGGTCAGGTAGTGACTGCCCAGGCGCTGGGCGGTACTGGTGCCCTGAAGATTGGTGCCGACTTCCTGAAACGCCTGAATCCGGAATCCAAGGTTTACATCAGCAACCCGTCGTGGGAAAACCACCGCGCGCTGTTTGAATCCGCCGGTTTCACCGTGGAAAACTACCCCTACTACGACGCAGCGACCCGTGGCGTTGACTTTGCTGGCATGAAGTCCTTCCTGCAAGGTCTGGCTGCCGGTTCCGTCATCGTGCTGCATGCCTGCTGCCACAACCCGACCGGTGCCGACCTGTCCGACGCCCAGTGGGCTGAAGTGGTGGAAGTGTGCCGTGCCCAGGGTCTGGTTCCTTTCCTGGATATGGCTTACCAGGGTTTTGCCGACGGTATCGATGCTGACGCCGTTGCCGTGCGCCTGTTCTCGGCTTCCGGCCTGCAATTCTTCGTGTCCAGCTCCTTCTCCAAGAGCTTCTCGCTGTACGGCGAGCGTGTTGGCGCCCTGTCCATCGTGACTGCCAGCAAGGAAGAAACCGGCCGTGTGCTGTCGCAACTGAAGCGCGTGATCCGTACCAACTACTCCAACCCGCCGATCCACGGTGCTGCCATTGTGGCTGCCGTGCTGTCCAGCCCGGAACTGCGTCAGCAGTGGGAAGACGAACTGGCCGGCATGCGTGACCGCATCCGCGCCATGCGTACCGGTCTGGTTGACGCCATCAAGGCACAGGGTGTTGAGCAGGACTTCTCCTTCGTGGCGCAGCAACGCGGCATGTTCTCCTACACCGGCCTGACTGCAGCGCAAGTGGAAGTGCTGAAGAGCGAATTCGGCATTTACGCCGTATCCACCGGCCGTATCTGCCTGGCCGCGCTGAACAGCAAGAACCTGCCGTATGTGGCTGAAGCCATCGCCAAGGTAGTCAAGGGCTGATTGATTTCACCCTGACGCGAACAACCCCGCTACGGCGGGGTTTTTTATTGCGCCAGATGTTTCGGCATGCGTTTCGTTTTTCAGTCTGCTGGAGCCGGTGAGCGGCCAAGGCGTATGCGCAGCAGGCCGGGGCTGGTCTCGATGGCCTTGATGGTCAGGCGCGCAGCCAACGGTTTGCCCAGCAGTGGGTAGTCCAGCCATTGTTGCAGCGCCGGCAAGCGGGTGAGGTCGATAATGGCAACATCCTGCTCCAGGTTCAGCCAGTCCAGTGGCTTGGCCAGCTGTTGCAGCGCCTTGTGGCCGAATGCGCCTTCCATCACGCCCAGCAGCAGTCCGCCCAACAAGCGGCGTGTGGTGGAGGGGGATATGGCCTCGCCCTGCACGTGATAGCGCAGTCGTATTTGCCGGCTATCCCAGTCGATGGGGAGGAAGTCGAAGTGCAGGGTCAGCCTGGCGGCAAGCGGCTGCTGTGATGTCAGATGCAGGGTGCTGTCCCGGCTGAGCAGTGACAGGCCGTCAATCTGTAGCGCATCACCATTCAATGCCTGCTGCAACTTGCGCAGCAGCCAGTCTTCTTGCAGGGAGACGCCATCCCGGTGCAGGGTGGGTCTTTGCTGCCAGCTCCGGATCAAGCGGCTTTGCCAGTGATGATCCATGTTCAGGCAAACAGGGTACGCGCCCCTTCGAAGCGGGCGGAGAAATAGCTGTTGTCCAGCCGGTCTACCCGGATGCGCTATTGGTGCGCGGGGCATGCACGAATTTGTTGTCGCCAATGTAAATGCCCATGTGGGAGAAGGAGCGGTTCATGGTGTTGAAGAACACCAGGTCACCTACCTGCATCTGGCTGTTGCTGACGGGGCGCGCCAGGCTGGCGATCTGGGCGGCATTGTGCGGCAGCTTCACTCCCACCGCATTCAGGTAGATGTAGCTGACCATGCCGCTGCAATCCAGCCCGGCTTCCGGGTTGGCACCACCGAACTTGTAGTCCAGATCCAGCAGCCCCAGGGTGTACATGAGGATTTCCCGGCCCGCGCCATCTGCCTTCAGGGCAGACAGCGTTTTGTCCTGTGATGGATAGGGGCGCACGTGGCTGGTCTTCTTCGGCGGTGTGCCGCAGCCGCTCAGCCACAAAGCCAGCGTGCCCAGCATGGCACCGCCCAAAAGGCGGCGGCGTTGCGGGGAGGGCAGGGTGGGCCGGGTTTTACTCATGATTGTTTTGCCTCCAGTTCTTCCCAGCGGGCCAGCTTTTCCAGCAGCAATTCGTCGATGGCTTCAATGCGCTGCTGCCAGGCAATGGCTTCCTTGGGGGTGTCGCGATAGCAGTTCGGGTCCAGCAGTTGCTGGTTCAGTGTGGCTTGTTCCTGTTCCAGAGCGGCAATCTCGTCCGGCAGTGCGGCCAGCTCGCGGGTTTCATTATAAGAAAGCTTGCGATTGCTCCGCTGCTTCTCCGGCTTGGCCGGGGTGGCCGGCTTGCTGGCTGTCGTGGTGGTCTTGCTGGCTACTGTTCCCATGGCTGCCATGCGCGCCTTGGTGTCGATCCAGTCCTGATAGCCACCCGGGTATTCTTCCAGCTGACCATTGCCTTCAAAGGCAATCACCTGGGTAACCACATTGTCGAGGAAAGCCCGGTCGTGGCTGACCAGAAACACCGTGCCGCTGTATTGAGCAATCACGTCTTCCAGAAGTTCCAGCGTGTCGATGTCCAGGTCGTTGGTGGGTTCATCCAGTACCAGTACATTGGCCGGACGGGTGAACAGGCGGGCCAGCAACAGGCGGTTACGTTCGCCACCAGACAGCGAGCGCACCGGGCTGCGCGCACGTTGCGGCGAGAACAGAAAGTCTTCCAGGTAACTCATCACATGCTTTTTCACCCCGCCGATTTCGACGAAGTCATTGCCCTGGCTGATGATGTCGGCCACGCTGGTGTCGTCGTCCAGCTGTTCGCGGAACTGGTCGAAGTAGGCAATCTCCAGCTTGCTGCCTTGCTTGATGCTGCCGCTGTCCGCTTCCAGCTGACCCAGGATCAGCTTGAGCAAGGTGGTCTTGCCAGCACCATTGGGGCCGATCAGGCCGATCTTGTCACCGCGCAGGATGCGGGTGGTGAAGTCCTTGATCAGGGTGCGGCCTTCAAAACCCTTGCTGACATGTTCCAGCTCGGCCACCAGTTTGCCCGAGCGCTCGCCGGCATCCAGCTGGAAATTGACCTGTCCCACGCGTTCGCGCCGGGCGCTGCGTTCGCGGCGGATGGCTTCCAGACGGCGGACACGGCCTTCGTTACGAGTACGGCGTGCCTCGATGCCCTTGCGGATCCACACTTCTTCCTGCGCATGGAATTTGTCAAAAATGCGGTTCTGCTCTTCCTCGATGGCGATTTCTTCGGTCTTGCGTACCTGGTAGGCGGTGAAGCTGCCCGGATAGCTGCGCAGGATGCCACGGTCCAGTTCCACAATGCGGGTGGCGACATTGTCCAGAAAGCGCGGTCGTGGGTGATCAGCAGTACGCTGCCGCTGAAGTTCTTCAGCAAGCCTTCCAGCCATTCGATGGCAGCAACATCCAGATGGTTGGTCGGTTCGTCCAGCAGCAGCACGTCCGGCTTGGCCGCCAGTGCACGGGCCAGTGCCACGCGTTTTTTCCAGCCACCGGACAATTCGCGGATCAGGGTGTCGGCTTGCAGGTCCAGGTGGGAGAGGGTGGTGGAGATCAGCGCATCAAACTGCCAGCCATCACGTGCTTCCAGTGCGTGTTGCAGCGTTTCCATGCATGCCAGCGCGGTTTCATGATCGGCATCCGGCTGGGTCAGTTGCTGGGTAACCTGATGGTATTCGCTGAGCAAGGCTTTCAATTCGCCCAGTCCGCTGGCAACCGCGTCAAAAACGGTGTCGTCCGGGTTGAGTTCCGGCTCTTGTGCCACGTAGGCCACGCGCACATCGCCCTTGATGTTGATGCGCCCGTCGTCCAGCGTGATGGCGCCCGCAATGCCCTTGAGCAAGGACGACTTGCCGGCACCATTGCGGCCAATCAGGCCAACCACTTCGCCCGGCTCCAGCGCGAAATCGACATTATCCAGCAAAGCGTGATGGCCAAAAGCCAGGCAGGCCTTTTCAACAGAAATCAATGACATTGCAGCATCTTGTAATCAGGGTTCAATGGCCGCAATTGTAGCATGCGGCGTGCTGGCCCTTGCGGACTTGGGTTACAATGCGCGCCAACTCGGAATGGAAAGGAATGCCATGTATTTTGTTGACCGCTCGGTTGCCGTAATCAAACCCAAACAGCCATTTCTGGACTGGCTGAATGCCGTGCCCGGCAACGATATGGTGGATTTGACCCTGGACAGCCTGCGCAGTGACTGCACGGTGATCCTGTTGCCGGAGTTCAATGAGCCGGAAGAGGCGGTTGCCCATATCGATGAACAGTACGAACAATTGTTCAAGATTGAAGTGGCGTCCTGGTATGACGACGAAGACCTGTGGCCCAAGGACATGTCGCTCAAGGCCTTCTGGGAATGGTTTGATGTGGAAATCCACTCTACCGTACTGGACACGGTAGAGGGTGATATCAGCAACAGCCCGGCAGGTGAGCTGTAAGCCATTTCATGCACAAGGCCCGCTTGCTGCCGCCCTTTGCGCTGCAATTACGTCCGTCCCGCATCTTCTTGCTTTTGGTGTTGTGCGTGCTGGCCTTGTCTGCTGTCTTGTTGATGCTTTATCAGCCGCGCATGTGGGCACTGCTGCCCTGTCAGTTTCTGCTGGGGTGGCTTGCCTTGCGTGCCAACGGCTGGGGAAATCCTAACAGGGTGCGGCGTATCGAAGTGGATGCCCATGGCCGCATGCAGTGCTTGCAAGGCGACCGCACTGTTGAAGTGCAGTTGCGCGACGACTGTTTTGTGTCTCCCTTGTTTGTCATCGTCAATGTGACGGCCGCAGGCCGTCGTCACAGTTGTCTGCTGTTGCCGGATAGTGCCGATCAGGAAGCACTGCGGCAATTGCGGGTCTATCTGCTGTGGTTCCATCCGGAAGCAGAGCGGCTTACACCTGCTGTTTTGGAAAATCCATGATGCAAAGAACTACGCTGAACGAATGGTTGCAATGGCTGGAAGGCCTGCATGTCACCACCATAGACATGGGTCTGGAACGGGTACGCAAAGTGTGGCATGCCATGCAGGTGCAGCCTGCTTTTCCGGTCATCATGGTGGCCGGGACCAATGGCAAGGGTTCGGTGTGTGCCATGCTCTCCACCATGTATCAGCGTGCCGGTTTCAAGGTGGGCTGTTATACCTCGCCGCACATCCAGCACTATAACGAGCGGGTGGCGATCGACCTCAAACCAGTGAGTGATGAGCGCATCATCAAGAGTTTTGTGGCTATCGATGCGGCGCGTGGTGATACTTCGCTGACCTATTTCGAGTTCGGCACCCTGGGTGCCATGCACAGCTTTATCGAAGAAAAAGTCGATGTGGCCATCATGGAAGTTGGCCTGGGTGGACGTCTGGACGCGGTGAACATCTTTGAGCCGGATGTGTCGGTGGTGGTGAGTGTGGATATCGACCACGCTGCCATTCTGGGTGACAACCGCGAGGATATCGGCTTCGAGAAAGCCGGCATCTACCGACCAGGCAAGCCTGCCATCTGCGCGGACCCGCAGCCGCCGCAGCGCCTGCTGGATCATGCCGCGGCCATCGGTGCCGACCTCAAACTGCTGGGTCGCGATTACAGCTATAGCCGCATGGACAATCAATGGTCCTTCCAGATGGGTAGTGCACGTCGCCATGCCTTGCCCATGCCTGCGCTGCGTGGTGGCTACCAGCTGGGCAATGCCGCAGCTGCATTGGCAGTGCTCGACTGCCTGCATGAGCGCCTGCCGGTCGGTATTGGTGCGCTCAAGCAAGGTCTGGTCGAAGTGGAATGGCCCGGTCGTTTCCAGGTATTGCCGGGCGGCCGGTGGTGGTGCTGGATGTCGGTCACAACCCGCATGCGGTCAAGGCCATGGTGGCCAGCCTGCGCCAGTTGCCGTTTGCCGAAAACCGTTACGCAGTATTTTCCATGCTGGCGGACAAGGACCTGGCTGCCGTGGCCGAACTGGCCAAGGATGAATTCGATGGCTGGTTCGTGGCTGGCCTTGATATGCCACGCGGGCAGAGCGGCACCGGTATTGCCGCGCAACTGAATGCGCTGGGCATCGGCAAGGTGCGCGCCTTCGAAGATGTTGCGTCTGCCTGGCAAGCTGCCTTATCGGCAGCGGGCGAGAATGATAGAATTACCGTTTTTGGCTCTTTCCACACTGTTGCCGAGGTGCTGGAAGCCCGTCGGCAACGCACTTGAGGATGGCATGGCACTGTCTGCCCACGATGAACTGATTTTGTTGCGCAAGCGTGCCCGGCGTCGCCTGGTTGGTGCGGTTGTGCTGGTGACGGTATCCACGGGCGTCCTGTGGAATGTGGTTGGTCATCTGCCGGATCAGCAAATGCGCCCGGAGTCGGTGGAGATCGCCAGTGAAGCTTCCGGCGCTCCGGCAGAAACTGCGTTGCCCCCGGCCGTGCATGTGGCCAGTGCTTCTGCACCTGCTGTTGGCAAGCCGGTGGCATCGGCTCCGGCCCTGGCCAGTGCGTCTGCTCCGGTTGCCAAAACTGCCGGCACCCAGCTGCCGGCAGATCTGAATTCCGTGGTGCCGGACAAACCTGCAGCCACCACTGCCAGTGTGGCGGCACCTGCAGCAGTTGCAGCGGTGGCAACGGTAGGTGCCATCGCCGCCGGGCAGTCCAAGGCCAAGGCGCCGGAAGGCGCCAGTCAGCCGCTGGTGCACGAGCCGCCGAAAAAGAAAGTGGCCAGCAAACCGGTGGAAGCGCGTCAGCCGGTAGTGGCTGACAGCAAGCCTGCCAAGGCGGAGAAACCCGCTCCGGCCAAGCATAAACAGCCTGACCCGGCAGCCATTTTGTCTGGTCATTTTGATGACGAACCGGCAAGCAAGCCGGCTGCTGTAAAGAAAAGTGAGTCCAAGCCGGAAAAAGTGGATAATGTCGGCAATGGCAAATCCGTGATCCAGCTGGCGGCACTGTCAGACCCGGCCAAGGCCGATGCACTCAAGAACAAGTTGTCTGCTCTTGGGGTGTCTGCCCACTTCAGCAAGGTGCAAACCAGCAAGGGTGAAGTCACCCGTGTGCGGGTTGGGCCGTTTGCCAGCCGGGCAGAAGCAGAAGCTGCACTGCGCAAGCTTTCCCAGGCTGGGGTTTCCGGCATTGTCGTGAGCAAGTAAGCAACGATGACCGTCTTTGACTACATTGTGATCGCCATCCTGCTTGGCTCCGTGCTGGTGGCCATGGTGCGCGGCCTGGTGGCCGAGGTGCTGTCGCTGGGCTCCTGGCTGCTGGCTTTCTGGTGTGCCAAGGAGTTGTCGCCACTGGTGGCAAGCTTCATGCCCAACGAATTGCCAAGCCAGGGTTTGCGTCTGGTGGCTTCTTTTGTGCTGTTGTTTTTCCTGTCGTGGCTGGCCACGGCATTATTGCGTATCACCCTGACCAGTTTGCTGGATTCGGCCGGTCTGGGTGGTCTGAACCGATTGATGGGTGCCGTGTTCGGCCTGGCTCGCGGGCTGGTGCTGGTCACGGTGCTGGTGCTGGTGGGCGGCTTGAGTGACATGCCGCGCCAGCCTATGTGGAGGAATGCGGTATTGGCCGCTCCATTCGAATCACTGGCCTTGTCATTAAGGCCCTGGCTGCCAGCCATGCTGGCAGACAATCTGCATTACACCGGTTAGTGTGATGGAACAGGCGGATTATCTTGATATCTTCACCTCAAGATTTCCGCCTTTTTCTTTGGCTGTAGGTTTTGTCTGAAAATCCTGGTAGTTGGGAAGAGAGAGTAGAGCAATGTGTGGAATTCTAGGCGTGGTAGGGCAGTCCCCCGTCAATCAGTTGTTGTATGACGGACTGCAAGTGCTGCAGCACCGTGGGCAGGATGCGGCGGGTATTGTCACCTCCAGTGGCAAGACCTTTCACATGCACAAGGGCAGCGGCATGGTGCGCGATGTATTCCGCACCCGCAATATGCGCTCCCTGATGGGCAATGCCGGTATCGCACACGTGCGCTACCCGACGGCCGGTTCTGCTTCCAGTCTGGCCGAGGCTCAGCCGTTCTATGTCAACTCGCCCTTCGGCATCGTGTTGGCGCACAACGGCAACCTGACCAATACCGACGAGTTGAAGGCGGACATGTTCCGTCACGACCTGCGTCACATCAACACCAATTCCGACTCGGAAGTCCTGCTCAACGTATTCGCCCATGAACTGGCCGAGCGTGTGGTGGGCTTTGAGTTGAGCGTGGAGGCCATCTTTGGTGCCATCGAAGCCGTGCATCGCCGTGTGCGTGGTGCTTATGCCGTGGTGGCGCTGATCGCCGGTTATGGCCTGGTGGCTTTCCGTGACCCCAATGGCATTCGCCCGCTGGTGATCGGCAGTACGCAGGGCAGTGGCAAGACCGAGTACATGTTTGCTTCTGAATCGGTTGCGCTGGACTGCTCCGGCTTCAGCACGCTGCGTGATGTCGAGCCGGGTGAGGGTGTGTTTGTCAGCTTCGATGGTGATTTCCACGCCCGTCAGTGTGCCAAGGAAGTCCGCCACGCGCCCTGTCTGTTCGAATATGTCTACTTTGCCCGCCCGGATTCGGTGATTGACGGTGCTTCGGTTTATCAGGCACGTATCGTGATGGGTGAGAAGCTGGGCGAGAAGATCCGCCGTGTGCTGCCGGAGCTGGACATCGACGTAGTCATGCCGATTCCGGATACCAGCCGCCCAAGTGCCTTGGCACTGGCCAACAGCCTGGGCTTGCCATACCGCGAAGGCTTCATCAAGAACCGCTATATCGGCCGCACCTTCATCATGCCGGGTCAGGCTGTGCGCAAGAAATCGGTTCGCCAGAAGCTCAACCCGGTTGCCTGCGAATTCAAGGATCGCAATGTACTGCTGGTGGATGACTCCATCGTGCGTGGTACCACGTCCAAGGAAATCGTGCAGATGGCGCGTGATGCTGGTGCCAAGAAAGTGTACTTTGCTTCCGCAGCACCGGCGGTCCGCTTCCCCAATGTTTACGGTATCGACATGCCGACCCGTGCCGAGCTGCTGGCCACCGGTCGCACCGAACTGGAAATTGCGGCAGAAATCGGCGCAGATGCGGTGATTTACCAGGACCTGTCGGCCTTGCAAGAAGCAGTGCATTCGGTGAATCCGAAGCTGCATGAGTTCGAAACTTCCTGCTTTGACGGCAAATACATCACCGGTGATATCACGGCGGCTTATCTGGATGCCATCGAGTGTGCCCGCGGTGCCGACAAGAAAGAGGAAAATCCGGTCAGCACCCAGATGATTGATTTGAACCTGAATGTGGCAGAGCAAAACCTGATGTAAGTCAGGCGCAGAAAAACCGGCTTCGGCCGGTTTTTTCATGGTGGCGCGGGCATGCTGCCGATGGCTGACATCGTTATGCTGCAATTTCATTTAGATAACGGGTACTGATCAGGCAAGATAGCCTGCACAAGACGGTGGCAAGCCATGGTGGCTTGTTCCCGGCAACAAGATTCGAGAATCATCATGTCAGTCGAAAATAATCCGCAACAATATCATCCTGAAACACTGGCAATACGTGGCGGCCGTGAAAGCAGTGAATATCGCGAACACAGCCAGGCCCTGCATCTGACTTCCAGCTTCTGTTACGAGTCGGCAGAGCAGGCTGCTGCCATGTTCATGGGTGAAATCGAAGGTTATACCTATTCCCGCTTCACCAACCCCACCGTCACGGCCTTCCAGCAGCGACTGGCGTTGATGGAAGGTGGTGAGCGCGCCATCGCCACGGCTACCGGTATGGCGGCCATACAGGCCATCATGATGAGCCTGCTCAAGGCAGGTGATCACATAGTCTCCTCGCAAAGCCTGTTCGGTTCCACCACCAATCTGTTTACCGGGCTGCTGGCAAAATTCGGCGTGGAAACCACCTTTGTCGATGCACGCGATCTGACAGCATGGGAGGCTGCGGCCAAGCCCAACAGCAAGCTGTTTTTCCTGGAAACGCCCTCCAATCCGCTGACCGAGATTGCGGATATCGCGGCCATTGCCGACCTTGCACATCGACACAATGCCTTGCTGGTGGTGGATAACAGTTTTTGTTCGCCGGCCTTGCAGCAGCCGCTGAAGCTGGGGGCTGATCTGGTCATGCATTCCGCCACCAAATACCTGGATGGTCATGGCCGTGTGATGGGCGGCGCGGTCGTGGGCAGTGATGTGCTGGTTGAGCAGGTTTACCTGCATGTGCGCGCTGCCGGCCCGACCCTGGCCCCGTTCAATGCCTGGGTGTTGTTGTCCGGTCTGGAAACCTTGTCGCTGCGTATGGAAAAACACAGCGCCAATGCCTTGGAATTGGCGCGCTGGCTGGAGGCGCACCCTGCCATCGAACGGGTGTATTACCCGGGACTGCCCAGCCATCCGCAGCATGAGCTGGCGCAGCGTCAGCAAAATGCGGGTGGTGCGGTGGTGTCGTTTGTGGTGAAGGGTGGTCGTGCCGGGGCGTGGCGACTGGTTGATGGTGTGGAACTGATTTCACGGACTGCCAATCTTGGCGACGTAAAGAGTACAATTACCCACCCGGCATCTACCACGCATGCGCGGGTGGCCCCTGAAGTGCGGCAGAAGGCCGGCATCGAGGAAGGCCTGATCCGGGTGGCCGTGGGCCTGGAAAATGTCGAGGACCTGAAAAAGGACCTGGCGCGTGGACTTGACTAAATATTGATACCTGCGTTTCATTCAAACGAACGGCAGTCTAGACTTTAGACTGCCGTTTTCGCGATGGTGTACTGGAAATCCATCCATATTGCAAGGAGGGGGCTCTTGACACTGATCAAATTAAAACGTAAGTTTGAAACGCTTGTTCGAAAGCTGAGATGGACAAGACTAAATACCCTGCAAGTACAAAAAAGGCACAAGAGAACATGGAAGCCAGCCGCCCGGATACGGCAACACGCATTCTTGACGTTTCCGAGCGTCTGTTCGTGGAGCACGGATTCGAGGCTACCTCGCTTCGCATGATTACTCAGCAGGCCGAAGTCAACCTGGCCGCGGTGAACTATCACTTCGGCTCGAAGGATGCACTGTTTGAAGCCGTGTTCATGCGCAGGCTGGCGCCCTTGATTGCGTCCTGTCTGGCTGAACTCGACGAGCTGGAGGCAAGAGAAGAGAAGCTGTCAGTGGAAGGCTTGGTCACGACCTTCATCCGGCCGTGTCTGGCGCTGTCCAAGGACCCTGCGAGGGGCGGGGCCCTGTTTGTCAGACTTCTGTCACGCACACTGGTGGAAAACCACCGGCTGCTGCGTGAAACCATCTCACAGCAATACAGTGTGTTCGTGCAACGCTACTCGCGCGCATTTCATCATGCGCTGCCAGAGCTTGGGGTGGAGGAGCTGGCCTGGAGAATGCACTTTGCATTCAGCGTCATGTTCAACGCGTTCGCCGGAAATGATGTGCTGAAGATTTTCACACGCAGCCAGATTGTTTCCGCGCGGGATCCAGACATGATCGTGAAGTATCTTGTGCCATTTGTGGTTGCCGGGTTGGTCTCGCCTGTCAAGGGTTAGCAGGGTCAACACGAGGGTAAATCACAATGTTTGCTGCTGTTCTTCTCATCGCACTGCTTGGTGTGATGGCGTACTATCGCGCGCCGGTGCTGGCGTGGACTGTGGGGCTGGCAGCCTGGCTTGCCAGCCTGCAATTTGCGTTTGGCTGCCCGGTTTCCACCATTGTCTGGGGTGTGTTTGCACTCTTGGCGCTTGTGCTGAATATCGTTCCGCTGCGTCGTGCCGTTTTCACCGGCCCGGTATTCGGTATCTTCAAGAAAATCACCCCGGCGATGTCGCAGACCGAACAGGAAGCGATCAACGCGGGTACGGTGTGGTGGGATAGGGACTTGTTCTCCGGCAAGCCGGATTACCAGCGCCTGCTGGCCTTCCCGGATGCCAAGCTGAGCGCAGAAGAGCAGGCCTTTCTGGATGGCCCCACCGAGCAGCTGTGCGCGATGATCGACGACTGGAAGATCACCCACGAGCTGAAGGACTTGCCCCCGGAAGTGTGGCAGTTCATCAAGGACAACGGTTTTCTGGGCATGATCGTCAAGAAGAAGTACGGCGGTCTGGAATTCTCCAACTATGCCCACGCCAAAGTGGTTACCAAGATTGCGACGCGTGGCGGTTCTGCTGCGGTGTCGGTCATGGTGCCCAACTCGCTCGGTCCGGGTGAGTTGCTGCAGCACTATGGTACCGAAGCACAAAAAGACTATTACCTGCCGCGCCTGGCCAAGGGCGTGGAAGTGCCGTGCTTTGCCCTGACCAGCCCTTATGCCGGTTCGGACGCGGGCAGCATTCCTGACTATGGCATTGTCTGCCGTGGCAGCTATACCGACCCGCGCAGCGGCCAGCGGCACGAAAACGTGTTGGGCCTGCGCGTCAGCTGGGAAAAGCGCTGGATTACCCTCGCTCCGGTCGCCACCATTCTGGGTCTGGCATTCAAGATGTACGACCCGGACCACTTGCTGGGCGACAAGGAAGAGATTGGCATTACCTGCGCACTGGTGCCGACCGAGCATGAAGGCGTTTGCATCGGCCGCCGTCATTTCCCGGGTGGCGCTGTGTTCATGAACGGCCCGACTTGGGGTAAGGATGTGTTCATTCCGCTGGAGTGGATCATTGGCGGGCGTGAATTCGCCGGTCAGGGCTGGCGCATGCTGGTGGAGTGTCTGTCGGTTGGTCGCTGCATTTCCCTGCCGGCCATGTCGGTGGCCTGCGGCAAGGTAACCACCTTCACTACTGGTGCTTATGCCCGTATTCGCGACCAGTTCGGCCTGCCCATCGGCAAGTTCGAAGGTGTGGACGAAGCCATGGCACGTATTGCCGGCTACACCTACCAGATGGAAGCTTCGCAGGATCTGGCGCTGACCGGTCTGGATATGGGCGAGAAGCCATCGGTGCTGTCCGCCGTGCTCAAGTATCACAACACCGAGCGCATGCGCAAAACCATCAATGATGCGATGGATATTCACGGTGGCAAGGCCGTGGTGCTGGGCCCGCGCAACTATCTGGCACGTGCCTATCAGTCCATCCCGATCGGCATTACGGTGGAAGGTGCCAACATCCTCACCCGTTCGATGATCATCTACGGTCAGGGTGCCATCCGCTGCCATCCGTTTGTATTGCGCGAGATGAAGGCCGCCATGGCCAATGATGCTGCCGAGTTTGATCGTGCCATCACCGGTCACATCAACTTCGTCATCAGCAATGTGTTCCGTTCGCTGTGGCTGGGGCTGACCGGCGCCCGCTTTGCCGGTGCGCCACGTGGTGGCGAAACCGCGCTTTACTACAAGCAGATCACCCGTTTCTCCAGTGCTTTTGCCTTGCTGTCCGACATGGCCATGTTCAGCCTGGGTGGCTCGCTGAAGTTCCGCGAAAAGCTGTCGGCCCGTTTGGGTGACATGTTGTCCAATCTGTACATTGCCACGGCTTGCCTCAAGCGTTTTGAACGCGATGGCGCACCTAAGGAAGACCTGGCCGTGCTGCGCTGGGCGGTGGAAAACGCATTGTTTGATCTGCAACAGGCGATGGATGGTTTTCTGGCCAACCTGCCCAGCCGTGGTCTGGCCTGGGTGCTGCGCAAAATCATCTTCCCGTGGGGCCTCACCCTCAAGCCTGCTTCGGATCGCATTGGCACCAAGGTGGCGCGCGCATGATGGAGCCGGGCGGCATGCGCGATCGCTTGACCCGGGGCATGTATGTATCGCCTTCGGAAGAAGATGCCGTCGGTGTGCTGCGCCATGCGCTGGATGCCATCCTGGCAACGGAGCCAGTCGAACAGAAGCTGCGCAAGCTGGCGCGTGATGGCAAGTTCTCACGCATTACTGCGCGTGAGCGACTGGAAGAGGCCTTGCAAAGCGGCTTGATCACCCAGGCTGATTTTGATGCGGTCACCCGTGCACGCAAGCTCAAGCGCGATGTCATCATGGTGGATGATTTCGACATGGCTCTGGAGCAGCATGATGCGGCACTGCTGAAGCGCCACATTTTCTAAGCCTGTTTTCTACACTGAATGGATTGCCGGGAGATTCTTCATCCGGCCGTTCAGTCAAGTTGCCGTGTTGCGGCAATTTGACTGAGCGATCACCAGGAGCGCCTTATGGATTCCACTACACCTCGCCTGCCAACCTTGCGGGTTCGGGCTCTGCCAACTGCCACCAATGCTTATGGGCGGGTGCAGGCCGGCTGGCTGATGGGGCAGATCGACATGGCAGGCAGTCTGGATGCAGAGCGCCTGGCGCGGGGGCCGGTGGCGACGGTGGCGGTGAATGCATTCCAGTTCACCCACCCCATCTTGCTGGGGGATGTGGTCAATCTGTATGTCGAAAGACTGCGAGTGGGGCAAAAGTCAGTCACGCTGAAGATATCGGTTGAGGCGGAGCGGCTGGATGGCGAGCTGGTATTTGTCACGGAAGTGATTGCCACTTTTGTGGCAATTGATGTTGATGGTAAATCGCGAAACTTGGCGGAAGTTGGTTGAATTTAAGAGTATTTGTTGCTTGTTTGTTGTGTAAAACGATCGTTTGGAACAAACGCTCTTATTTTGGTGGACATGCTTAGATTCTCTGGTAGTATCCAAATTGATCCGTAGTAATACGGACATAAAAAGCGACTAGGACTACATACAGATATATTCGCAAGAGAGGGATGACACATGAAACTGAAGCACCTCAGCCAATCCGTGATGCTCATGGGAGTTGCCGTCGGGGCGTTCTCTTCCACAGCACTGGCTTCCGGTTACCACTTCGGCTCGCAAAGCGTTTCCGCGCAAGGCACGGCATTTGCCAATAGCGCAGAAGCCAGCGACGCTTCCACCATTTTTTATAATCCGGCAGGCATGTCGCGTCTGACTGGCACCAACTTCTCCGGTGGCCTGACCCTGGTCGTGCCGGATTCCAGCTATACCGATAATGGTTCCAAGACACATTCCGGAACTTCGACTGGCGGTGGCAGTGCCAGTGGCTATGCGCCGGACTATGTAGTTGCACCATCTTTCTATGCAACGCATCAAATTAATGATAAATGGACGGTTGGTCTGGGTGTATTTGTCCCGTTTGGTGCAGAACTGAACTATGGCGAAACCTGGGCGGGCCGCTATTCGCTGGAAAGCATCAAGCTGGAAACCCTGAACTTCAATCCTTCGGTGTCCTACAAGCTGGATGACCACCATGCCTTTGGTTTTGGCGTTTCTGCCCAATACATGAAGGCATACTTGTCCAAGGCGGTTGATCTGACAGGTGTACCTCACAACGGTGATGGCCATGCTGCCTTGAGTGCAGATGGCTGGGGTTTCGGTTTCAATCTTGGCTACATGTACCAGCTGAATGATGCTACCCGTTTTGGTGTTGCCTATCGTTCCAATATCCGTCAAAAGCTTGATGGACAGGCGTACTGGGATTTGAGCGCGGCAGGTTCCTTTGCATCCATCATTCAAAACAACTTCCATCACGTAAATTCGGATGGCACGGTAACTGTGGATACCCCGGAATCCATTTCGGTCAATGGCTTCCACAAGCTGAATGACAAGGTAGACCTGATGGCCGACCTGACCTGGACCCGCCATTCCCGCCTCGACCAGATTGATATCAAGTTCAGCCAGCCTGGTGAAGGCGACCTGGTGATCAAACAGGGCTGGCGCGATACCTTCAAGCTGTCCCTGGGTGCCAATTACCATTACAGCGACAACCTGCTGCTGCGTACCGGTGTCGCCTGGGACCAGTCTCCGGTCAAGAATGCAGACGAAACCCATCCGGCCTTGCCGGATAGCGACCGCTACTGGTTGTCCTTTGGTGCCAACTACAAGCTGAGCAAGCAGTCGTCGCTTGATTTTGCCTACTCTTATGTGTTCTTCAAGAATGCTAATGTCAACTATACCGACAGCTGCACGACAACGTCGACCACATGTACCGGTAACGGCGAAACCACCAAGGGCTCTTACAAGACCAACCTGCAATTCCTTGGTCTGCAGTACAACTACAGCTTCTAAACAGACAGTAACGGTTTAGGGGCGTGGCAGGGCAGTGGCGGCCTTGGTCGCTGCTGCCCGAAAGCAAGGCAGGCATGAGGGGCCTGCCCCATGATTGATGAGTTTCAACATAACGAGGAAACCATGTCTCAAACCAAGTTCAATGTACGCAAGGTGGCAGTGCTGGGTGCTGGCGTGATGGGTGCGCAGATTGCCGCTCATCTGGTCAATGCCAAAGTGCCGACCATCCTGTTTGATTTGCCAGCCAAAGAAGGCAACAAGAATGGCATCGTGCTCAAGGCACTGGATGGCCTGAAAAAGCTCAAGCCGTCCCCGCTGTCCAATAAAGACGCAGTCGGTTACATAGAACCGGCCAACTACGAAGACCACCTGCACCTGCTCAAGGATTGTGATCTGGTGATCGAGGCCATTGCCGAGCGCATGGACTGGAAAGCCGCCCTGTATCACAAGGTGGCACCGCATCTGGGCGAACACACCATTTTCGCCACCAACACCTCTGGCCTGTCCATCAACAAGCTGGCCGAGAGCTGTCCCGATTCCGTGCGTCCGCGCTTCTGCGGCGTGCACTTTTTCAACCCGCCGCGTTACATGCACCTGGTCGAGATCATCCCGTGCGTAACGTCGGACGCGGGCATGCTGGACAATCTGGAGCGTTTCCTGGTGACCACCCTGGGCAAGGGTGTGGTACGTGCCAAGGATACCCCCAACTTTGTTGCCAACCGCATTGGTGTGTTCTCCATGCTGGCAACCATCGCCAATGCCGAAAAATTCGGCATCCGCTTTGATATTGTCGACGATCTGACTGGCCCGCGCCTGGGTCGACCCAAGTCTGCCACCTTCCGTACTGCCGACGTTGTAGGCCTGGACACCTTTGCCCACGTAGTGAAAACCATGGACGACACCCTGCCGGGTGACCCGTGGCATGGCTTGTTCAAATCGCCGGAATGGCTGCAGAAGCTGATTGCAGCCGGTGCGCTGGGTGCCAAGACCAAAGTTGGTATCTACAAGAAAGACGGCAAGAAAATGTTCGTGTTCGACGCGGCCAGCGGCGAATACGTTGGCGGCGGGCAAAAGGGTGATGATGCGGTCAAGGACATTCTGAAAATTGCCGACCCGGCGGAGAAATTCCGTCAGCTGCGCGCAAGTGAGCATCCGCAGGCACAGTTCCTGTGGGCCTGCTTCCGCGATGTATTCCATTACATCTCTTACCATCTGGCAGATATTGCCAACTGTGCCCGTGATGTGGATTTTGCCATTCGCTGGGGCTTTGGCTGGTCGGTTGGTCCGTTTGAAACCTGGCAAGCTGCCGGTTGGCAGCAGGTAGCACAGTGGATTGATGAAGACATCAAGGCAGGCAAGGCCTTGTCCGGTGCCGCATTGCCTGCCTGGGCATTGCAGGCCGACCGTGCCGGCGTGCATTTTGCTGATGGCTCCTACAACGCGGCAGGTCAGAACCTGGTAGGCCGCTCCACGCTGGACGTATACCAACGCCAGTTGGCTCCGGCGCGTGTGCTGGGTGAAGCGGCTGCTCCGCTGGGCGAAACCGTATTCGAAAACGATGGCGTACGTGCCTTCACCACGGGCGATGACATTCTGGTGGTGTCGTTCAAGTCCAAGGCACATGCCATTGGCCCGGATGTCATCACCGGTTTGAACACCGCACTGGATATAGCAGAGCAGCGCTTCAAGGGGCTGGTGATCTGGCAGACCGAAGAGCCGTTCTCGGTTGGTGCCGATCTGCAGTCCATGCTGCCTGCCTTCATGACGGGCGACTGGGCTGCCATTGACGCTACCGTGCGCCGCTTCCAGGAAACCTCCATGCGCCTGCGTTACAGCCAGGTGCCCACCGTAGCCGCGACTCAAGGCTATGTGTTCGGTGGTGGTTGCGAATTCGCCATGCACTGCGACAAGACCGTTGCGGCATTGGAATCCTATGTTGGTCTGGTGGAAGTGGGTGTTGGCCTGTTGCCGGGCGGTGGTGGTTGCAAGGAATTCGCCCTGCGTGCCGCACAGGAAGCCAAGGGTGATGTGTTGGCCGCACTGAAGGATTACTTCATGGCGATTGCCACTGCCAAGGTGGCCACCAGCGGTCAGGAAGCGCAGGAAATCGGCTTCTTCCGCAAGGGCGATCCGGTGGTATTCAATGCTTACGAACTGCTGTATGTCGCCAAGCAGCAAGCGCTGGCCATGGCTGAATCCGGCTATCGCCCGCCGCTGAAAGTGAAGGGCTTCCCGGTGGCTGGCCGCTCTGGTGCCGCTTCCATCAAGGGCTCGCTGATCAATATGCTGGAAGGGAATTTCATCTCCCAGCATGACTTCTTCATTGCTTCGCAAATCGCCGATGTCATGACCGGTGGTGATGTTGAGGCCGGTACGCTGGTGAACGAGCAGTGGATTCTGGATCTGGAACGCAAGGCCTTCATGACCCTGCTGCAAAATTCCAAAACCCAGGATCGCATTGCCAACATGCTCACCACCGGCAAACCGCTGCGCAACTAATACGAACAATGCATCAGACCGACGGCCGCGAGGGGCGGAGCCGTCGGCTGCAAGGAGATTGAAAAATGGTCAAGCAAGTACAGGAAGCTTATATCGTCGCTGCCACCCGTACCCCGGTGGGCAAGGCACCGCGTGGCATGATGCGTCATGTGCGTCCGGATGACATGCTGGCGCATGTGATTACCGGCGCGCTGGCCCAGGTGCCGACGCTGGATCCGAAACTGATTTCCGACTGCGTGGTGGGTTGCGCCTTTCCTGAGGCGGAGCAGGGCCTGAACATGGCGCGTATCGGCGTGCTGTTGGCGGGGCTGCCCAATACCGTTGGTGGTATCACCATCAACCGTTACTGCTCGTCCGGTATCAATGCAGTACAGATGGCGGCTGACCGCATTCGCCTGGGTGAGGCCGACGTGGTGATTGCCGCGGGTGCCGAGTCCATGTCGCTAGTGCCGATGATGGGTAACAAGGTATCGCTGAACCCGGAAATTTTTGCCAAGGATGAGAACTATGCCATCGCTTACGGCATGGGCCTGACGGCAGAAAAAGTAGCCCAGCAGTGGGGTGTGTCGCGTGAAGACCAGGACGCTTTTGCCGTCGAGTCGCATCGCCGTGCCATCGCCGCCATTGATTCCGGTGCCTTCAAGAGCGAAATCACCCCGCTGGAGGTGACTTATCGCACCCCGAATCTGGAAACCGGTGAAGTCATCAGTAAGACCAGGCTGCTGGATACCGACGAAGGTCCGCGTCGCGAGACCACGCTGGAAGGCCTGGCCAAGTTGAAAACCGTGTTTGATGCCAAGGGCTCGGTGACCGCCGGTAACTCTTCGCAAATGTCCGACGGTGCCGGCGCGGTGATTCTGGTGTCCGAGCGCGTACTGAAGGAATTCAACCTGGTGCCGCTGGCACGCTATGTCACCTTCGCGGTGAAGGGTGTGCCGCCGGAAATCATGGGTATCGGCCCGAAAGAAGCCATCCCGGCTGCCTGCCAGCAAGCTGGTATCACACAGGATGATCTGAAATGGATTGAGCTGAACGAAGCTTTTGCTGCGCAAGCATTGGCCGTGACGCGTGATCTGGCGCTGGATACCAGCAAGATCAACCCGCATGGTGGTGCCATTGCCCTGGGTCACCCCTTGGGCGCTACGGGTGCCATCCGTACCGCAACGCTGGTGCATGGCATGCGTAATGCCGGCCAGCAGGGCTACGGCATGGTTACCATGTGTATCGGTACCGGCATGGGTGCGGCAGGCATTATCGAAGTGCTGTAAACAAGTACCCCAGCATGAAAAACGCCCGTTTGACGGGCGTTTTTTGTTTCTGCTTGCGATTTGGATGGAGTTGTTCAGTCAACCTTTGACAAGGTGTCAAAATCACTGTTGCTGCAGTCTTCGAATTCTTGCTGCGGCGTTTTCAGGCGAATCAGGTAAGACTTGCCCTGTGCCGTGAGAATCTGCTCCCGGCCCGGTTCGGCCAGTGGCTTGGGCATCAGGAACCAGCGTTGACCCTTGCGTGAATTCGGCTGGGTAATATAGATGGCGGTGGTGGGCTGGTCACGATTACCACCGGGCTCACTCAGGGAAACACCAACCGGGTTTTGCCCCAGTATTTCAATCCCGACCCGCGTGCCATTCTGCTGTCGCAAGATGCGGCGGATGGCACCCAGCAACAGGGGATGGCTCTCGGTCTTGACCAGCACGATACGACCAATGGCGAGTTGTTCGACACTTTTGCCAACAAAGGTCAGGCCCATCCCGGTGCTGCTGATATCGTTGACCTTCCACTCCTGGATGGAGTTGGCACTATTGTTTTCAATGTCCTGAATCTTGACGGCAAAGGCGGCGCGTTCGAAGCCGATGGTGACTTGTGCGGCCGAGCTGTGCAGCGAGCGCTCGGACTTGCGCAAGGATTTGCCACCATCATCCGACCAGCGGATGGCCAGCTTTTCACACAGGGCCAGCCATTCTTCCCGTTCCAGCTTGGCATCCAGCGCACGCAGGACGGGTGGTACCGAGCGGTCCAGGTCAAACATCAGGTCGGCAAGCCGGCTGGTCAGGTCGTTGGTGGACCAGTAACGCAGCCACTTGCCGGCCATGCCGCGCAGGATGGGTTGCGGATGCTCCGGCATGCTCAGATTGACGACAAAAACCGGCTCCTGGATGGGGGGCTGCTTTTCCAGATGAATACCCTGGCTAAGCGGCATCATCAGTTGGTCTACCGCGATGATTTCCCGGTGCAGCATATTGTCTGTCTGCGCCAGATACAGCATGCAGCCTTGCAGGAGTAGCTGTTCACAGCTGACCTCAACCTTGGAGTCCGGATACAGCATCAAGGGCGTGCGGGCAACGCCGGCTTCTTCAGCCTGCATGTAAAAGCGGAAGCCTTGTTGCCAGACCGACCCTTCCGGTTTCAGGTAACGCAGTGAATTCCACGCGATCAGGCGCATCTGGTGATGCAGACCGCGTGCAGTGATCAGGCGGATATCCGCTTCCAGCGCGGTATTCGGGGCTGCCTGATACAGGCGCAGGCAAATCTGGTAGGCATTGGCCAGTTCATGCCAGAAGGCAAGAATGGTGGGCAGGTAGTTCTTGCTGCCCGGCGTGGCGGCCAGGAAATCCTGGCACAGCTGATGGTGAATGTTGTGGGCCTTGTCGTCCACATAAACCAGGGTCTTGATACGCTCCTTCAACGGGGTGTCGGTGTCCGCGTTGATTTTGGAGATGGCCTTGATGATTTCAACCAGGGCGGTAAAGTATTCTGTCTGCGGCAGGTCCCTCACCAGCATGGTAGCGGATTGCGCAATACCTGTTGCCAGAGAGTTTTTTGTGAGCAGGGAACTGACCAGAGATTTAAAATCGAACATTGTGCCTTAGCTTTGTTGGGCTCTATGTTTTATCGAATGTATGTCACTATATCTTACGTCACCGGATGCGTGGGTGAAATAGCAATTTTTCCTTTTTTACCGAATATGCATGTTTGTCTGAAAAGATTTGTCCGCTTTCTGAGCAGAATCATACTTGCCGCTCTGTGCATGCTGCATGTCACACCCGCGCTGGCCTTTGAACTGGCACCGGATGAAGGCGTGGGCGTGGTGCTTGGCGGTGGCGGAGCGCGTGGCTTTGCCCATCTTGGCGTATTGCGTGAGTTGCAGCGCCTGCATGTTCCCATTCGCTGCATCGCTGGCACAAGTGCTGGGGCCCTGATTGGCGGGATGTATGCCAATGGGCTGGATTTGGATCAGATGGCCACGGATTTCAACAATGCCAACTGGGATCAGATGCTGTCCGGTCGGTTGCCGCGCACTGAAATTCCTTATGACAAGAAGCGCGACGACTACAAAAACTATCTGGATATCACTTTTGGTCTGCAAGGAGGGCAGTTGCGCGTGCCGCGTAGCGCCATCAACTCGCAGGAAATCGAAATGTTCATCCGCAAGCTGACGCGCGATCGTCAGCTGGATTCCTTCGATCAATTACCCATTCCCTTCCGTGCGGTTGCTACCGATCTGGCCAATGGCGAGGCCGTGGTTTTTGACAAAGGCCCGCTGGCGGAGGCCTTGCGGGCCAGCATGGCTGTGCCAGGACTGTTTGACCTGGTGGAAACAAATGGTCGTCTGCTGGTGGATGGCGGGCTGGCGCGCAATCTTCCCATCCAGGATGCCCGTCAATGCGCACGGAATCTGATTGTGGTGGATGTTGGCACTCCGCCGCTTACCAAGGACCAGATCAACAGTCTGTTCGATGTGGTGGCACAAACCAGCAATCTGATGGTGAGCCGGAACGTCAAGGAGCAAATGGCTTTGCTCAAGCCGGGAGATGTGCTGATTCGTCCAGACCTGGATGGTTTCAGTGCCGCTTCGTTTGGTGATAACCAGGCCATCATCAAGCGTGGTGGCGAAGCGGCGAGTGCACAGGCAGCCCAGCTGAGCAAGTTTGCCATCAGTGCCGAGCGCTATGCGGCCTGGCGTCAGCGTTTGCAGTTGCCGGAGCATCCGCGCGTGGATGTTGTCCAGGTGAAATCCGATAGCCACTTTGTCAATACCGAGGGGCTGGCCAGCAGCATTGCCAACTTCAAGGATGGAGAGGCTGTGGATGATATTCGCCAGAAATTGCGTAATGTGTTTGCCTCGGGTGACTACGATCAGCTCAGTTATGCCATTGATGACAGGAATGGCCGCCATGTGATGACGGTCATGCCGCTGGAGAAGAGTATCGGGCCGAATGCTGTTCACTTCGGGCTCAGCCTCAATAGCTCTACACCCGGTGATTCCAGTTTCACCTTCCTGGCCGCGCATCAGCGCAACTGGCTGAACGCTGCGGGAGGTTCATGGCGTAATGAAATGGCCATTGGCAAGGACAAGCTGTTCAAGACCGAGCTGTATCAGCCCTGGTCTTATGACAGCCCCTTGTTTGCTGCGGCTTCCTTCAGCTATCACGTGCAGCCATTGTCTTTTTATGATGACAATCACATCAAATATGCAGAAGTCAGTAATGACGTTGCGTCGGTCAATGCCGATATCGGCACGGTGCTTGGCCGTTTCGGTGAGCTGAGGCTGGGATTGTTTGATTCCAGAGTGGAAAGTTATCTGTCGCAGGGGCAGTTTCCCTTGCTGTCATCCACCGTCTACCACAGCTATGCCGGTATCCGCAGCCGCTTTGTCATCGACCAGTTTGATAATCCGCGGTGGCCCCGTTCCGGCTATTTCATGAGTACGGTCTTTACTTCTTCCTTGCCCGCACTTGGCAGCTACACGGCCAGCCGCGATTACGATGCAGTGGTGGAGGGTGTCAAAACCTTTGGTGACATTACCTTCCGTCTGACAGGCAAAATGCGGGGCATTGTCAATCGCAAGCAGGATGACTACCGCTTGGAATCCCTGGGTGGATTTCTGAACCTGACCGGTTATCAGGCAGGCGAATTGCTGGGAGAGAAGGTGTCGCTATCCCGCCTGATGGTTTACTGGCGCGCTTCATCCTTGCCCTCGGTCCTGGGTAGCGGCTTGTATGCCGGGATGTCTGCCGAGGTAGGAAGGGTGTGGGGCAATCCATTCAATGGCAGCAATACCCCATGGATACCTGCCGGGTCGGTGTTCCTGGCTGCGGATACCATTCTGGGGCCATTCTTTCTCGGGGTAGGCAATGCCCGTAACGGCAAGTTAAGCGGTTATCTCTACCTGGGTGCGGATTATTGATGTTGCCCAAAGCAAAAACGCACTGTAATAGTGGCCGTTTTGCTGTCCAGGTGAAGACCGGTTTATGAGCGGGCTTACGCTTAAGCGGGGAAAAACAAGTCGGACAAGGCCGCACCGGGGTCATCCTGGCGCATGAAGGCTTCGCCAACCAGGAAGCTATGCACCTGATGGCTGCGCATCAGTCGGACATCGTCCTGGGTCAGGATGCCACTTTCGGTGACAGCAATCCGCCCGTTGCTGATTTCGGGCAGCAATTTCAGCGTGGTGGTCAGGCTCACTTCGAAGGTGCGCAGATTCCGGTTATTCACCCCGATCAGCTCGGTTTCCAGTTGCAAGGCCTGTTCCAGCTCATCCTCGTTATGAACCTCCACCAGCACGGCCATGCCCAGTTCGCGGGACAGGGCTTCAAAATCGCGCATCTGCGCCAGCGGCAGGGCGGCGGCAATCAACAAGATGCAGTCGGCACCCATGGCGCGAGCTTCATACAGCTGGTATTCGTCCACCATGAAGTCTTTGCGCAGTACCGGCAAATGGCAGGCGGCGCGGGCAGCTTCCAGATAGGCGGCATCCCCCTGGAAGTACTGTTTGTCGGTCAGTACTGACAAGCAGGCGGCACCAGCGGTGGCATAGCTCCTGGCAATGGCGGGCGGATCAAAGTCGGCGCGGATGATGCCTTTGCTGGGGCTGGCTTTCTTGATTTCAGCAATGACTGCCGGCTGGCCCAATACATGCTTGGCACGCATGGCGGCAACAAAGTCGCGCTTGTCGGTGCTGCGTGCTTCGGCAGCCTCGCGTACCGCACTTAGCGGGCGCTGCTGCAGGGCGGCAGAGACTTCCTGATGTTTGGTGGCAACAATGGTATTGAGGATGTCTGACATTCTGTAAGCCTGTGATGATGCGTTCAGCCAAAACGGACATCATGCAGAACTGTGCGGGCTTTGGCAATGCGCGCTCGGCTGGTGAACAGGCAAGGCTTTGGTTTCAAACCTGCAGATGGGGTTTGAAGAAGTCCAGAATGCGCTGTGGCAGCCAGTTGATGTGGCCAGGAAAACGCCCGCTGACAAAGCCGACATGGCCGCCGTCTGCTGGGAACTCCAATTGCACCGCCGGGCTGGCTTCGTGCCGGGCGGGCAGGGCGCTTGCCGGCAGGAAGGGGTCATTCCTGGCATTGAGAATCAGGGTAGGGCAGCTGATCAACTGCAAGCGTGACTTGCTGCTGGCGCTGGTCCAGTAGTTCAGTGCGGTACCGTAGCCGTGCAGCGGGGCGGTGACCAGGTCGTCAAACTCGATGAAGGTGCGCGCCTTGCGCAGTTTCTTGCCATCAAACAGGCCGGGATGACGTTGCAAGGTGGCCAGGGCCTTGGGTTTGAGCGTGTTCATGAACATGCGGGTATACAGCAATCGACCCAGGCCTCGGTCCAGCCGGGTGCTGGCCGCCACCAGATCCAGCGGGGCAGAAATGGCTGCCGCCGCACGGGGGATGGCCTGTTCACCCTCGCAGGCCAGATAGTTCAGCAGCATGCTGCCGCCCAGCGAAACGGCGGCAACAGCCATGACAGGGTGACGGATGGCCAGTTTTTGCAGAATCCAGCGGATTTCATCTGCATCACCGGCGTGGTAAGCGCGTGGCAAAGGGTTATCGATGCCACCGCAACCACGAAAGTGCGGAACCACGCCGTGCCAGCCCAGCCCGGTCAGTGCGTGCATCAGGGCGCGGGCATAGTGGCTGTCGCTACTGCCTTCCAGTCCGTGAAACAGCACCACCAGCGGGCTGCCTGGCTTGCCGTCGACAAAATCCAGCACAATGCTGCCGCCATCCGGGGTGGGCCACTGTTCACGCCGATAGTGGGGGCGTGGTGTACGAATCATCAGGGCGGGCCAGATGGTTTGGCTATGTCCTTCTGGCAGCCAGGGTGGTGCGGTGTAGCGCATCAGGCGCTGGGAGGCTTCTGGGCCGATTTGGGCCGGAATGCCTTGATGACCTCCGGACGGGTTTCGATATACGGTCCTCCAAGCAGGTCTATGCAGTAGGGAACGGCGGCAAAGATGCCTGGGACGATGGATTCGCCCTGTTCGTTCTTCAGGCCTTCCAGTGTTTCCTTGATGGCCTTGGGCTGGCCGGGCAAATTGAGGATCAGCGAACTCTTGCGGATCACGCCAAGCTGACGGGACAGAATGGCAGTGGGCACAAAGCGCAGGCTGATCTGGCGCATCTGTTCACCAAAGCCGGGCATTTCGCGATCTGCCACTGCCAGGGTGGCATCCGGTGTGACATCTCGCGGAGCCGGTCCAGTACCGCCGGTGGTCAGCACCAGATGGCAGCCTTCCTCATCCACCAGTTGACGCAGGGTGTCTTCGATGACTGCCTGTTCATCGGCAATCAGGCGGGTCTCTGTGGCAAACGGGTTGCTCAAGGCGCTGGCCAGCCAGTCTTGCAAGGCCGGAATGCCCTGATCCTGATATACGCCGCTACTGGCGCGATCCGAAACCGATACCAGTCCGATCTTCAGCATTATTCCTCTTCTCCCTCGACATCATCGGCGGCAGCATCAGCAGATTGTTGACGCGACTTGCCCGGTTCCGGAATGGCTTGCTTGATCAGCTGGAACAGCAGACGGAAGGATTTTGGCGGCTTGCTTTCAGCCTGTTCCTTGCGTGCATTGCGAATCAGGGTGCGCAGCTGCTGTGCATCCACGCCGGGGAATTCGTTGATGAAGGTGGCAGACATTTTATCGTCGCTCATCAGGCGCTCGCGCCAGCGTTCCAGCAAATGCTGCCAGGCGATGTGTTCGGCAGACTCGCCCTTGATGACCAGCAGGTACTGACGAATGGGTTCCGGGTCGATGTCTCGCATCAGCTTGCCGATGTATTGCAGCTGACGGCGCAGTGCGCCGTGGGCGGTAAAGCGTTTGTAGTCCAGAATGGCAGTGAGCAAATCCTCCGGCAGCTGCATTTTCTTCAGCGTATCCTTGGAGAGTTCGACCAGTTCCTTGCCCAGGTCTTGCAGCGCATCCATGTCGCGTTTGCGCTGGGATTTGCTGACCATGCCATCGGGCAGGTTGTCGTTCTGGTAATCAGTCATCGTTCAACAGTCTCTACGGTTTTCAAGGCTGGTATGATACCGGAAAAGGCGGGCCGATTCCCGCGCAAACTCGCATGGCGTGTTGCTGTCACGGCAATAATGCGTCATCGGCAAAGCAACATTCATCATGGTAGATAAAACATTGGCAGACAACACTTTCAGTTTCAGTAAGGACGTATTGCAGGACATCGCCAGTCGGGTACTGGACCTGGCGCGTCAGCAAGGGGCGACGGCTGCCGAGACCGATGTGTCGGAAGGCTTGGGCCAGACGGTAAGCGTGCGCCTGGGTGAAGTGGAAACCATTGAATACAATCAGGACAAAGGCGTTTCGGTCACTGTTTATCTGGGACAGAAAAAGGGCCATGCCAGTACCTCTGATTTTTCAGATCAAGCCCTGCAGGACACTGTGAAGGCTGCACTGGATATTGCCAGGTTTACTGCAGAAGATGCTTGTGCCGGCCTGGCGGATCGCCAATTGCTGGCAACGGATTTTCCGGATCTGGATCTGTTCCATCCGTGGCAGCTGTCTGTCGAGCAGGCCATTGATCTGGCACGCCACTGCGAAGATGCCGCACGCGGGGTGGATGCGCGGATCAGCAATTCCGAAGGGGCTTCAGTATCGGCGCAGGCCAGTCACTTCATCTACGCCAACAGCAATGGTTTCATGGCGGGCTATCCGGGTAGCCGTCACAGCATCTCTGCTGCGGTGGTGGCGGAGGAGGCCGGCTCCATGCAGCGGGATTACTGGTATTCGGCCGCTCGTCATCCGGATGATCTGGATGACCCGATCAAGGTGGGCCGGACCGCGGGCGAACGAGCCGTACGTCGTTTGTCGGCACGCCGGGTAAAGACAGGTCAGTACCCGGTGCTGTTTGAAGCGCCGGTTGCGGCGTCGTTGATTGGTCATCTGGTTTCCGCCATCAGTGGTGGCAACTTGTACCGCAAGTCGTCTTTCCTGCTGGATGCCTTGGGGCAGCAGGTGTTCCATCCCAACATCATCATTGATGAAGACCCGTTCGTACTGCGTGGCATGTCCAGTGGCGCGTTTGACAGCGAGGGGGTGGAAACCTCGGCGCGACGCCTGATTGATCAGGGTGTGTTGCAGGGTTACATGCTGGCCAGCTATTCCGCACGCAAGCTGGGCATGCAATCAACCGGCAATGCCGGTGGGCCACATAATCTGCTGGTGCATACCACCGGTGAAAGCTTTGCCGAGTTGTTGCAGCAGGTGGGCACCGGCTTGCTGGTTACCGAGCTGTTGGGTCATGGCATTAATACCGTCACTGGTGACTACTCGCGCGGAGCGGCTGGCTTCTGGGTGGAGAATGGGGTGATCGCCTATCCGGTAGAAGAAATCACCATCGCCGGCAATTTGCGCGACATGTTCAGCCGCATGGTTGCCGTGGGCACGGACACCCTGTCGCGTGGTGGCAAGGTAATGGGTTCGGTGCTGATCGAGTCCATGATGGTGGCTGGCGAGGATTAAGCTGTCCTCAAGCGTTTGCTACCTTGCTGCAAGGCGGGCAGGGTAGCAAACCGGCTACCCTTCATCGTTCTGTCAGGCATTTCCGTTCTTGCCAAAGTGGCTGGTGGGCAGCTATTCCTGAATAGATGAAAAAGCATCCGTAGCGAGGTGCAAGATGGCGGGGAAATGCAATATCGGCCTGGTGCTGTCGGGAGGCGGTGCCAGAGCGGCCTATCAGGCCGGCGTACTGCTGGCCATTTCGCGCATGTTGCCCGATCCGGATGTGAATCCTTTCCCCATTATCTGTGGCACATCCGCAGGGGCAATCAATGCGGTGGCGGTGGCCTCCGGTGCTGCCAATTACCGGCAAGCCGTGCACTACCTTGCGCAGATGTGGAAGAACCTCCACATCCATGATGTTTACGATGCCAGCCTTTCTTATTTCATCAAAACCTTTTTCCACTTTGGCATTTCCATTGCAACCGGTGGCCATGGCTGGCACAACCCGAAAAGCTTTCTGGATAATTCGCCCTTACGTGAATTCCTGGGCAAGGCCATGCCATTTGATGGCATCGAGCATTCGTTGCAGCAGGGGGCATTGCAGGCTTTGGCACTGACGGCATCCTGTTTTACCACCGGAATGTCGGTGACGTTTTTTCAGGGACAGCCGCAGATAGATGAGTGGAATCGCCATCAGCGCATGGGGTTGCGGGAAAAAATCGGCCTGGATCACCTGATGGCGACCTCGGCCATTCCACTGATTTTTCCTTCAACCCAGATTGGCAAACTGCATTATTGCGATGGTGCCATCCGGCAAATGACTCCTTTGTCACCAGCCTTGCATCTGGGTGCTGACAAATTGTTCATTGTCGGCCTCACCAGTCAGCGGCCTCAGGCGGTGGAGCGTCGCGCTGCCGGTGTGGCACCCTCGCCAGCGCAGATTTTCGGTCATCTGCTCAATAGTGTGTTTGTTGACAGCATGTCCATGGATATGGAGCGTCTGCTGCGGGTGAATCACACAGTATCCCTGCTGCAAGGGCATGAGGAATTATGTGCTCAGACCAGCCTCAAGCAGGTGGATATTTTCATGCTCAGTCCCAGTCAGTCACTGGAGAGTATTGCCTACCAGTACGCCCATGAATTTCCACCCGTGCTGCGCTTTCTGATGAAAGGTGCAGGTGGAACCAGGCAGCGTGGCATGACATTGGCCACTTATTTGCTGTTTGAACCGGGTTATTGTCGCGCGCTGATTACACTCGGTTATAAGGATGCGCTGGCACAGAAAGATGCCATCAGACAATTTCTGGAACTTTGAATCAGGACTAAAATCCTAGATGTTCCATTTTCAAGCCCAATACAAAGACAAGGGGAAGTTGTGAGTATTCGTTTATCACGCAGACAGGGTTTTTTTCTGGTCGCAGTCGGCTGCGCCGCCGCAATGGCTTTTGCCCTTTATTCGCAATACGTATTGCATCTGGAGCCATGCCCCTTGTGCATTTTCCAGCGGGTAGGGGTGATCTCGGTCGGTATTATTGCCTTGCTGGCTGCCCTGCATAACCCGGGGCGTACTGGTTACAGGGTTTGGGGTGTATTGGGCGTGCTGGCGGCGATGGCTGGTGGCGCGGTGTCTTTACGTCAGTTGTGGTTGCAAAGCCTGCCTGAGGACATGGTTCCTGCTTGTGGGCCTGGCCTGGATTACCTGATGGAAACCTCGCCGATGTGGGATGTGCTGTCCAAGGTATTCAAAGGCAGTGGCGAGTGTGCCAAGGTTGACTGGACCTTCCTGGGGCAGGCAATGCCGTTCTGGGTGGCGGTATTCTTTGTCGGTGTGATCGTGCTGCAACTGTGGTTGGCGTTTCGTAAATCCTGAAGCAAACAACTGATCAAGCCGGTATTTCGCATGCAGCGAAATGCCGGTTTTTTTATTGGAGAGGGGATGATCTGAATGCAAAAAAGCAGCCGATGGCTGCTTTTTGATTATTGGCGGAGTGGACGGGACTCGAACCCGCGACCCCCGGCGTGACAGGCCGGTATTCTAACCAACTGAACTACCACTCCAACCTGGTGGGCGTTGACGGAGTCGAACCGCCGACATTCTGCTTGTAAGGCAGACGCTCTACCAACTGAGCTAAACGCCCGAAAAGGGTTACTGCTTTT
>NZ_LNQV01000171.1 GCF_001515305.1 Aquitalea pelogenes | reverse complement strand
TGCTGTGCCCGCCTTCCAGACGGTTGGCATGGCGCGGTGCCTTGGCCAGCAGGCTGCTCATTTCCCGTTCGGCATGGCCAGCCGCGTAGATCATCCAGCGGCACGCGTTGCTGTGCCCGCCTTCCAGACGGTTGGCATGGCGCGGTGCCTTGGCCAGCAGGCTGCTCATTTCCCGTTCGGCATGGCCAGCCGCGTAGATCATCCAGC
>NZ_LNQV01000170.1 GCF_001515305.1 Aquitalea pelogenes | reverse complement strand
GACTGGTGGAGCTGGACTAGCCAGGCCTCACCGCTGCAAGCGCTGGCGCAGCGTATTGCCGGGCCGGACGGGCTGGACTGCAATCATGCCGAGCTGCTGCGGCTGGCCAGACTGGTGGAGCTGGACTAGCCAGGCCTCACCGCTGCAAGCGCTGGCGCAGCGTATTGCCGGGCCGGACGGGCTGGACTGCAATCATGCCGAGCTGCTG
>NZ_LNQV01000169.1 GCF_001515305.1 Aquitalea pelogenes | reverse complement strand
GGCTCCCATCATCTGCAAGGCCAGAAAGCGCTCCAGCGTTTGCTGAATGCGCCATCCAGGCTGGCACCCACCGCTTCGATGGCGGCACGTTGCTGGGGCGTGCCGCCGGGGCTCCCATCATCTGCAAGGCCAGAAAGCGCTCCAGCGTTTGCTGAATGCGCCATCCAGGCTGGCACCCACCGCTTCGATGGCGGCACGTTGCTGGGGC
>NZ_LNQV01000168.1 GCF_001515305.1 Aquitalea pelogenes | reverse complement strand
GCGCAGCTGGCACGGGGTGGTGCGTCAGGCGCAGCGCGGCCGCAGCAGCCGGGAAGAAACGCTGTACACCTTCGACATCGGCCCGCGCCTGGCCTTGCTCAGGCAGGACAGCGCAGCTGGCACGGGGTGGTGCGTCAGGCGCAGCGCGGCCGCAGCAGCCGGGAAGAAACGCTGTACACCTTCGACATCGGCCCGCGCCTGGCCTTGCT
>NZ_LNQV01000167.1 GCF_001515305.1 Aquitalea pelogenes | reverse complement strand
TGCCGTGCCAGCTGGCCGATGGCACCGCCACTGAGGTTGGCATGTGCCAGCGCCACGGCCAACGCATCCGCCGCATCGGCCTGTGGCGTGCCGGACAGACTTTCAGGCCCTGCCGTGCCAGCTGGCCGATGGCACCGCCACTGAGGTTGGCATGTGCCAGCGCCACGGCCAACGCATCCGCCGCATCGGCCTGTGGCGTGCCGGACAGA
>NZ_LNQV01000166.1 GCF_001515305.1 Aquitalea pelogenes | reverse complement strand
CATCACCAGAAGTCCGCGCATCAGCGGCGAGCATATCCGCTTCGAGCCCATGTCTGGGCCGGTTCGCCCAGCCGGGCGGTGTGGCAGGAGCGCCCGCTGGACCTGGCCTGCATCACCAGAAGTCCGCGCATCAGCGGCGAGCATATCCGCTTCGAGCCCATGTCTGGGCCGGTTCGCCCAGCCGGGCGGTGTGGCAGGAGCGCCCGCTG
>NZ_LNQV01000165.1 GCF_001515305.1 Aquitalea pelogenes | reverse complement strand
GCTGTGTTGGCCAGCAACAGCTTGGCCGATACGCTGGTGCGGGATGTGCCGCTCGGCGCAATAGCGGTACAGGCATGGGCACGGCCCTGCACGCACAGCGGCATGTCGGCAGCTGTGTTGGCCAGCAACAGCTTGGCCGATACGCTGGTGCGGGATGTGCCGCTCGGCGCAATAGCGGTACAGGCATGGGCACGGCCCTGCACGCACAGC
>NZ_LNQV01000164.1 GCF_001515305.1 Aquitalea pelogenes | reverse complement strand
CTTCACTCCGTCAGTGGGGGCTTCAGCGTGGCAGGCATCATCCGGCCAACTCATCACGCATCTCAAATACCCCCAAGGGTATAAAACCCAGTAGAGCAGAGTATAGCCAGCCCTTCACTCCGTCAGTGGGGGCTTCAGCGTGGCAGGCATCATCCGGCCAACTCATCACGCATCTCAAATACCCCCAAGGGTATAAAACCCAGTAGAGCAG
>NZ_LNQV01000163.1 GCF_001515305.1 Aquitalea pelogenes | reverse complement strand
GGCGGTAATGCGTTCGATGTCGGCCACTTCGCGCAGCTGGGCGTGGATATCCTGATGCACCGGCAGCAGCGCCGCGTACCGATTCCAGTCCGTCGTTGCAGCTTGCCATGCTGGCGGTAATGCGTTCGATGTCGGCCACTTCGCGCAGCTGGGCGTGGATATCCTGATGCACCGGCAGCAGCGCCGCGTACCGATTCCAGTCCGTCGTTGC
>NZ_LNQV01000162.1 GCF_001515305.1 Aquitalea pelogenes | reverse complement strand
CCCTGGGTGATTTCCGGCTTGATGTCATAACCATGTGGCTGAGGTCGATCAGCAGCAGCAAGTCGTCCGAGCCACGGGTCAGGTTGTAGTCACGGCGGTGCCGATTTCAATCATGCCCTGGGTGATTTCCGGCTTGATGTCATAACCATGTGGCTGAGGTCGATCAGCAGCAGCAAGTCGTCCGAGCCACGGGTCAGGTTGTAGTCACGGCGGT
>NZ_LNQV01000017.1 GCF_001515305.1 Aquitalea pelogenes | reverse complement strand
CGGGATGGAATAGATGGAAGGCTGCGGAATCAAGCTGCTAGCCGGAAGGCCCGGCTTTGCCGGGTCCTGCCACATCGCACCAATTACGTTGTCAGCAGCCGCAGGCAGGATACATGTCCGCCTGCTTTGCTGCAGTTAAAAGGGTTGACGGGTGAGCCGGTTGAGCCATGCTCCCGCCACTGCGCCCCAGGGCAAACACCCCCGTCCAGACTGCGGCCTGGCGCAGCGCTTAACAGCCAGCAGGGCAGGGTGCAAGAGCCAACTGCTGTAATAAATACACTACTTGATCTGCTGTCTGTTGCGCATGCAGACAGCCCGGTACAGTAGCTACAGCGATAGCCAGCGCAGTGACAAGGCTGCCAGTCATATGTCATTGCGCTTACACTATCGCCAAGCCCGAATACGGCTGTACGGCCTTCTCCCACGAAGGCGGTCGCCAATCGCATTCAACAGATAAAAGCGAGCCACCGATGAAATTCAACAAACTGACCGAGCTGGACCTGGCCGGCAAACGCGTACTGATCCGTGTTGACATGAACGTGCCGGTGAAAAATGGCGTGATCGGCGACGACACCCGCATCCGCGCCAGCCTGCCGTCCATCGAACACAGCCTGAACGCCGGTGCCGGCGTCATCCTGATGACCCACCTGGGCCGTCCGACCGAAGGCGAACCCAAGCCGGAAGACAGCCTGGCACCAGTCGTCGAGCGCCTGTCCGCCCTGCTGGGCAAGCCGGTACGCCTGGTTGCCGACTGGCAAGCCGGCCTGAACGTGGCTGCCGGTGAAGTGGTGATGCTGGAAAACGTACGCCTGAACAAGGGCGAGAAGAAGAACAATGCCGAGCTGGGCCAGGCCTACGCCAGCCTGTGCGACGTATTCGTCAACGATGCCTTTGGCACCGCCCACCGCGCCGAAGCCTCCACCCACGCGGTAGCCCAGTTTGCCCCCACCGCCTGCGCCGGCATCCTGCTGGCTGCCGAGCTGGACGCACTGGGCAAGGCCCTGCTGGCCCCGGCACGTCCGCTGGTGGCCATTGTGGCCGGCTCCAAGGTTTCCACCAAGCTGACCATTCTGGAATCGCTGGCCGACAAGGTGGACCAGCTGATCGTGGGCGGCGGCATTGCCAACACCTTCTTGCTGGCCGAAGGCAAGAACATCGGCAAATCGCTGGCCGAAGCTGATCTGGTAGAGGAAGCCAAGAAGGTGATTGCCAAGATCCGCGCCCGTGGCGGCGATGTACCGCTGCCAAGCGACGTGGTGTGCGCCACCGAATTTGCCGAAACCGCCGCTGCCACCACCAAGCCGGTGGCCGAGGTGGGCGCTGACGACATGATTCTGGACATCGGCCCCGATTCCGCCGCCGAACTGGCTGGCATCATTGCCAAGGCCGGTACCGTGGTATGGAACGGCCCGGTCGGCGTCTTCGAATTCGACCAGTTCGGTAACGGCACCAAGACCCTGGCACAGGCCATCGCCCAGTCGCCGGCCTTCTCCATTGCCGGCGGCGGTGACACGCTGGCGGCGATTGCCAAGTACGGCATTACCGATGACATCAGCTATATCTCCACCGGTGGTGGCGCTTTCCTGGAATTCCTGGAAGGCAAGACCCTGCCGGCAGTGGCCATTCTGAGCGAACGCGCCGCCTGATCGCAGTCATCACCACATGCAAGTGAATGGCACGCCCGGCGTGCCATTCTCCCCACCCTTGCCGGAGTACTGCCATGCCGTTGAATACCTGGTTGCTGTTTGTCACCACCGTGTTTTTTGTTTCCGCCACGCCCGGCCCCAACATGCTGCTGGCCATGACCCACGGCATTCACCATGGCGTGCGCCGCACCGCCGTGACCTGCCTGGGCCTGATGACCGGCCTTGGCATCATCATGCTGGGTTCGGCTGCCGGCCTGGGTGCCTTGCTGGCCGCATCGGAACAACTGTTTTCTATCGTAAAATACGCAGGTGCCGCCTATCTGATTTACCTGGGCATCAAGACCTGGCGCGCCATCCCGCAACCGGTGACGGAAGTGGCAGAAGACAGCAGCGCCCGGCATACGCCGTGGATGATGTTCCGCACCGGTTTTCTGGTGTCGATGAGCAATCCCAAGGCCTTCATCTTTTTTACCGCGCTGTTCCCGCAGTTCATGGACGCGCGACTGCCGCAGGGGCCGCAGCTGGCCGTGCTGGCAGCCACGTTTTATGTGATTGAAGCATCCTGGCAGTTTGCCTACGCCAGTGGTGGAGCCCGCCTGGCAGGCTGGCTCAATAGCGCCCGTCGCCTGAAGCTGGTGAACCAGGTATCCGGCGGGGCTTTTGTCGGTGCCGGCCTGCTGTTGTCCGGTGTGTCCCGCCACTAGGCGGCTTGCATTACCCGTATTCCTGATTGGATTGCCGCTGTATCACGGCGGACAGTCCCCGATTTGAAACCCATGCCGCCCAACCGCGGCATGACCTGAGGAGATTTTCATGGCACTCGTTTCCATGCGTCAGCTGCTGGACCATGCAGCCGAATTCAGCTACGGCCTGCCGGCTTTCAACGTCAACAACCTGGAACAGATGCGCGCCATCATGGAAGCCGCTGACAAGTGCGACGCACCGGTCATCGTGCAGGCTTCCGCCGGTGCCCGCAAATACGCCGGCGCGCCCTTCCTGCGTCACATGATCCTGGCCGCCGTGGAAGAATTTCCGCATATCCCGGTGGTGATGCACCAGGACCACGGTACCAGCCCGGACGTATGCCAGCGCTCCATCCAGCTGGGCTTCTCTTCCGTGATGATGGACGGCTCACTGAAGAGCGACGGCAAGACCCCGGCCAACTACGATTACAACGTGGAAGTGACCCGCACCGTGGTGAACTTCTCCCATGCATGTGGCGTGTCGGTGGAAGGTGAAATCGGTTGCCTGGGCAGCCTGGAAACCGGCATGGCCGGCGAAGAAGACGGCGTGGGTGCCGAAGGCGTGCTGGACCACAGCCAACTGCTGACCGACCCGGAAGAAGCCGCCCGCTTCGTCAAGGACACCGGTGTGGACGCCTTGGCCATTGCCATCGGCACCAGCCACGGCGCGTACAAGTTCAGCAAGAAGCCCACTGGCGACGTGCTGCGCATCGACCGCATCAAGGAAATCCACGCCCGCATTCCCAACACCCATCTGGTGATGCACGGTTCCTCTTCGGTACCGCAGGAATGGCTGCAGATCATCAACGAATTCGGCGGTGACCTGGGCGAGACCTATGGCGTGCCGGTGGAAGAAATCGTGGAAGGCATCAAGCACGGCGTGCGCAAGGTGAATATCGACACCGACCTGCGTCTGGCCTCCACCGGTGCCATCCGCCGCTTCATGGCGCAGAACCCGAAGGAATTCGACCCGCGCAAATACCTGAAGGCCTCCACCGATGCCATGCGCGATATCTGCATTGCCCGCTACGAAGCCTTTGGTGCTTGCGGTCAGGCCAGCAAGATCAAGGCCGTGAGCCTGGATACCATGGCCAATCTGTATCTGAAGGGCCAGCTGGCGCAAATCGTAAAATAAGCGCCATTTGCTCCATTATCCAGCCCGCTCCTGTAGCGGGCTTTTTCATGTCCATCCGCCCGCAGGTGCATGCCGGCATCCCCCATCAGCAGCATTGGCGCAGGCCACGCCATTGCTTACACTGCAAGGATGAGCGAACTGCTATCCCCTCTCGAATGGTTTTTTGTCATCCTGCTGGCCGTGGTTCCACTGCTGGGGCTGGGTTTCCACCTGTGGATCATGCTGCTGGGCCATGGCAACAACGACAAGCACACCAAGGACCGACCATGAAACTCGACATCCTGTATTTTGCCCGCCTGAAAGACAGCTTCGGCATGGGTAATGAACAGCTGGACACCGAGGCTGCCAGCGTGGATGAGCTGCTCATCGAATTGCGCCAGCGCGGCGGCAACTGGAGCAGCGAGCTGGCGGCCGGCAAGGCCTTCCGCGTGGCACGCAACCAGGAACTGGTGCGGCTGGATGCCACCCTGAGCGACGGGGACGAAGTGGCCATCTTCCCGCCGGTTACCGGAGGCTGACATGCAGCCATTTACGGTTCGGATCCAGCATGAAGTGTTTGATTGCGGCGCGGAAATCGCCCGCCTGTCGGCCAACCCGGCCTGCGGTGCCGTGGTGAGTTTCAGCGGCCTGGTACGTGACTATGGCGACCGGCAGGATATTGCCGCACTGGAGCTGGAACATTACCCGGGCATGACGGAAAACACCCTGCACGCCATCATCCAGCAAGCGCGGGAACGCTGGCAGCTACAGGCCGCCACCATCATCCACCGCGTGGGCCGGCTTGCGCTGGGCGAGGCCATCGTACTGGTGGTTACCGCCAGCAGCCACCGCAAGGATGCCTTTGCCGCGGCGGAATTCCTGATGGACTTTCTCAAGACCGAAGCGCCATTCTGGAAAAAGGAAATCCAGCAGGATGGCAGCAGTTACTGGGTGGAAGCCAAGGCCAGCGACCAGCACGCCGCCGGGCGCTGGCAATGACGGCCTACACTGCGCTGATTCTGGCCGGCGGCCAGGCCAGCCGCATGGGCGGGGTGGACAAGGGCCTGGTGGAACTGGCCGGTCAGCCGCTGATTGCCCGCACCCTGCACAGCCTCGCCGCGCAAAACCAGCCGCCTGCACGAATCCTGATCTCTGCCAACCGTCATCTTGATGCCTACGCCGCTTACGGCCATCCGGTATTGCCGGACACGCTGCCCGATTATCCTGGCCCATTGGCCGGCTTGCTGGCGGGCATGCAGGCCGAGCCTGACAGCAAGCTGCTGATGCTGCCTTGTGATGCCGTGCAACTGCCCGCGGACTTTGCCACCCGCCTGCTGGCAGCACTGCCCGGACGGCAAGCGGTCAGTGCCAGTGACCCGGCGCAGTGGCACCCCAGCCTGCTGGCGCTGCAAGCCGGGCTGCAACCCTCGCTGCTGGACTACCTGCAACAAGGTGGCCGCTCCATCCGCGGCTGGCTGGCCGGGCTGCAACACGATACCGTACCGTTCGCGCAGCCCTTTGCCAATCTCAATACCCTGCAGGCGGTGGCAGCACTGGCGCAACAGTGGCCGGTTGACTGACACTGTCCAGCAGCCAGCGCTTGAACAGCAGCGCATTGTCACTCAGTGATGCATGGCGCGGATGGACCAGGTAATCCACCTTGCCGCTGACAAAGGCAAACGGCCCCAGCCGCTTGAGCACGCCTTGCTGCAGCAGATCATGCGCCATGAATTCCCAGCCCAGTCCGATGCCCATTCTTTGCAACACGGCGTTAAAGGCCAGCGTCACCTGATTGAACATCGGCACCCGCTCCGGCGCGGTATAAGTCAGGCCGAAGTGACCGAACCAGTCATGCCAGTTGATGCAGTTCCAGGCTGATGAGTCCAGCTGGATCAAGGGCAGTTGCGCCAGATCCGCTGGCTGGCTGATGTCGGGAAAGTCCAGCTGCGCGCTATACACCGGGTACACCACTTCGGGAAACAAGGGCTCGGCACACAGCGAACTCCATTGACCGTCGCCATAGAAAATGGCGAAGTCGTATTCGGCCACGCTGGCTTCATCCATGCTGTTGCTGGCATGAATATTCACCGTGATATCCGGATACTGCTGACTGAAGGCCACCAGCCGGGGAAACAGCCAGAACTGCGCCACCGCGTGGGTACAATTCACGGTGAGGGTGTGGCGGTTATGCTCGGCCTGCAACCGCACCACGCTGCGCAGCAAGGATTGCAGCATGGGGCCGACCTCGCGCTGCAAGGCCAGCCCGGCCGGGGTAGGCTGAATGCCACGCACCAGCCGCTCGAACAGCGGCAGCTTGAGCCAGTCTTCCAGTGCGCGAATCTGCTTGCTCACCGCGCTTTGCGTCACGCACAGCTCGGTGGCTGCCTTGGTAAAGCTGCCATTGCGCAGTACCGCCTCGAAATGAATCAGGCTTTCCAGCGGTGGCAAGTTCTTCAGATACCGGCTCATCTGCTTGCGTCCCCATCATGATGACTGCCAGGCTGACATTCCTGTTCAGCATCCTGGCTTGATACAGGATATTACCCCAGACAAGTACCTGGCTGGTCATGACATTCCTGTGAGGAATGCGTGAATGCCGAGATATCCTTTGTCGGCCCGCCCTGCCAGCACGTAGCCTTGGGCCATCATCAGTTGCGCAGGGAAGATGCAGAATGAAACGCGGAATCAGCTATGCCGGCCTGGCCGGTACAATATGGGGCATGGTGCTGATGGTGCCGCAGGTGATGCCCGCCTTCAGCCCCTGGCTGCTCAGTGCGGTGCGCTTTACCTTGTACGGGGTGATTTCCTTGTTGCTGGCGCTGCCGCTGGCCGGGCGAATCCGGGCCAAGCTGCAGGCTGAAGATGTGATCATGCTGGCCGTACTGTCGCTGGTGGGCAATCTGCTGTATTTCATCTTGCTGGCTGCCGCCATCCAGCTGGTGGGCATTGCTCCCGCCTCGCTGATTGTCGGTGTGTTGCCGGTCACCATCACTCTGCTGGGCCTGAAAGATGAGGGTGCGCTGTCGCTGCGCCAACTGGCCTGGCCCTTGCTGATGGTGCTGGCCGGCATTGTCTGCATCAATATCGATACCTTTACCGGCAGCCATCCGGCCACTGCCAGCGTGGCAGACCGTATCCTGGGCGTACTGGCTGCGCTGGGTGCACTGGCCAGCTGGAGCTGGTTTGCCTCCCGCAATGCGCGCTATCTGCGCCAGCGCCCCTGTTTTGACAGCCATGAATGGTCTTGCCTGCTGGGCATGGTGACTGGCGTGATGGGGGGTGGCTTGTGGCTGGCGGGTAACTGGCTGGGCCTGCCCATGGTCAGCCAGGCCGTCAGCCATGCCCAGTGGCAGCTGTTCTGGGTGGCGGCCACTGGCTGCGCCCTTGGCGGCTCCTGGCTGGCCAATGCGCTGTGGTATGCCGCCGCACGCCGTCTGCCACCCACCTTGTCCGGTCAGTTGATCGTATTTGAAACGCTGTTTGCCCTGCTATATGGCTTTGTCTGGTTGCAGCGCTGGCCGCGACCGCTGGAACTGGCCTCCATACTGTTGCTGCTGGGCGGGGTGGCCTGGGCGGTAAGGCGGCATGCCACGCCAGCAGAAGAGCAAGCCATGCCGGCCTGGCAGGGGAGTTGATTCCGGCGAGTGCCGCACAGAGACAAACCCCCTCTCGCTTTCCGGAAGGAAAGCGAGGCTCCTTTCTTCAAATTGGCAGGGCAAGGGCGGGGGAAAGGGGAATGGATGGGAAGGCTGCGAAAGCAATATCTTAGTCGAAAGGCCCGGCTTTGCCGGGTCCAGTGCAATCGCACCAAATCACTTTATTAGCTGCATGAAAAACGCTGCCATTGGCAGCGTTTTTCATGTCGGATGCAAGACAGCTTATTTGCCGCCGGCAACACCCAGCTTGGCACGGCGCGCCTTGACCGCATCGGCCAGCGTGGTGAGCAGCTTCTCGGTGTCATCCCAGCCGATACAGGCATCGGTGATGCTCTGACCGTATTTCAGCTCGCAGCCCGGCTTCAGGTCCTGACGGCCTTCTGCCAGATGACTTTCCACCATCACGCCAAAGATGTGCTGATCACCGGCTGCCAGCTGGCCTGCCACATCGTCGGCCACTTCCATCTGGCGACGGTAATCCTTGCGGCTGTTGGCATGGCTGAAATCCACCATCAGCTTTTGCGGCAGGCCCACGGCTGCCAGTTCGGCAGCGGCGGCGCGTACATGCTCGGCCGAATAGTTGGGTTCCTTGCCACCACGCAGGATGACGTGGCAATCCGGGTTGCCGCCGGTGGAAACAATGGCGGAGTGGCCGGTCTTGGTAACCGACAGGAAGTGGTGCGACACGCTGGCGGAGCGGATGGCATCCACGGCAATTTTCAGGTTGCCGTCAGTACCGTTCTTGAAACCCACCGGGCAGGACAGGCCGGAAGCCAGTTCGCGGTGAACCTGGCTTTCGGTGGTGCGCGCGCCAATGGCACCCCAGCTGATCAGGTCGGCAAAGTATTGCGGGGTGATCATGTCGAGGAATTCGGTTGCCGCCGGAATGCCCATGTCGTTGAGCGTCAGCAGCAAACGGCGCGCCAGACGCAGGCCGGTATTGATGTCGTAGGATTCGTTCAGGTGCGGGTCGTTGATCAGACCCTTCCAGCCCACGGTGGTACGCGGCTTCTCAAAGTAGACACGCATCACCACCACCAGCTCGCCCGCCAGGCTGTTACGCAGCGTGGAAAGCTTGCGTGCATACTCGATGGCGGCATCGGTATCGTGAATCGAACAGGGGCCGATCACCACCAGCAGGCGATCATCCTCGCCACGCAGCAGGGCAGCAATGTCCTTGCGGGTGGTGTAGATGACTTCGGAAGCGGTTTCGGTGATGGGCAGTTCGTACAGATGGGCAATCGGAGGCAGTAATTCCTTGATTTCGCTGATTCTGACGTCGTCGGTCTGGCGTTGCATGTTTGTCCCTAGCTGATATCGTTTTTACCTTGCATAGCAGCAAGATACCCGTACCAGCCAAGGCCGACAAGCCCTTGTGTGAGTGGCAGGGCTGCGCAAAAAACAAAAGCGCCATCGCAAGGCGATGACGCTTTGTGGCAGCAGATTACCGCGGGGGATCAGTCTGCGTATTGACGCTTCATGCGTTCTCGGCGCTCCTGGGCCTCTACCGACAGGGTGGCTGTCGGACGTGCCATCAGGCGGCGCAGTCCGATGGGTTCGCCAGTGTCTTCGCAGAAACCATAGGAGCCATCGTCGATCTGACGGATCGAGGCCTGGATTTTCTGCAGCAGCTTGCGTTCGCGGTCGCGGGTGCGCAGTTCCAGCGCATATTCCTCTTCCAGCGTGGCCCGGTCGGCGGGATCCGGGGTAGCTTCCTGCTCTTGCAGATGGTTGGCAGTGGCATTGGCGTTGATCAACAACTCCTGCTGCATCTGCAACAACCGGTCTTTGAAGAACTCAAGATGGTCGGCGTTCATGTAATCATCGCCTTCCCAGTTGAGAATATCTTGTTCGGTCAGCTTGGCCATAATTTTGGTGCTTCCAGCATGAGAGTTGGCAGACAGGCGAAGAAGATTACCCACGGTATCGGATTTGTGCAACTGGCAGCAACAATTCCCCTTCTTCGGCTTGACCTGCTGCTGACACTCGGTATAGCGCCAATCACGGCAGGTAACAAGCTTGTCACATGAAAAAGGCGGCCGTGGCCGCCTTGTTACATCATCGCAAACTTATTTCTGCGACAAGATCCACTTCACCAGGGTCTTGACGTCAGCGTCGCTGACCTGGGCGTTTGGCGGCATCGGGACCGGGCCCCATACACCAGCACCACCTGCTTTCACCTTGGCGATCAGCTTGGCTTCAGCACCCTTGTCGCCAGCGTATTTCTTGGCCACGTCCTTGTAAGCCGGGCCCACTACTTTGTGGTCCACTGCGTGACAGGACAAGCAGTTGTTCTTTTGTGCCAGCGCCAGATTGGCCATGGCAGGCGCAGCAGCAGTACCCAGCAACAGGGCAGCAAGCAGCATTTTCTTCATCACGATTCTCCAGATCATTTAGGAAATGTCTCTACATCTTTTCAGATGTGACTGAGCATGACAAATAAACATATTTACTGCATGACCACCTTGAGTTGCATCAAGAAGCTGTTTTCCAGGTACTGCACCGGCAGCATCAGCACCACCTGGATGATCAGGAAGAGAATCAGCGGCGACAGATCGACCCCACCCACCGTGGCGCGGCGGAAGGGTTTGAGAAACGGCCGGGTCAGCGCATCCAGGATGGGACTGAGCGGGTTATACGGATTCACCCAGCTGAGCACCGCCTGTACGATGACCGCGCCCATCAGCAAGGTCAGCGATTGCTTGAACACATCCAGGATGGCCAGCAAGGACAGCGCCAGCCAGGTTTCCGGTGCCGCCAGGGTGTACATGGGGTTGAATGCCAGGATGATGACGCTGGAAACCATGCTCACCAGCCAGGCCAGCAGCATGGTGGCACTGTCGTAACCGCGCAGCGATGGCACCAGCTTGCGCAGCGGCAGCACGGCAAAGTTGGTGGCCGCCATGACAAACTGGCACAAGGGGTGCTTGAACGGTGCCCGGGCCACTTGCAGGTAAAAACGCAGCAGCAGGACCAGCACAAACAGGTCGGCGATGGTCTTGATCAGAAATTGCACGGTTTCCAGAAACATGAAGCTTTAATCCTGACTGAGTTGTTGGCCCATTTCGATGGAGCGGTCACGGCAATCCATGGCACCGGCGATGATGGCCGCCTTGACGCCTTCGGCCTCGAAACGGGCGATGGCGCGTTCGGTGGTACCGCCCTTGGACATCACGTTGGTACGCAGGGTTGCCACCGGCAGCGGGCTTTGCCGGGCCAGCTCCACCGCACCGTCAAAGGTGGCCAGCACCAGGCGGCGGGCTTCGTCGGCAGCAAAGCCGGCTTTTTCCGCGGCTTCGATCATGCTTTCGATAAAGTAGAACACATAGGCCGGGCCACTGCCGGAAACGCAGGTAATGTCGTCGATGCCTTCTTCCTTGTCCAGCCACACCGTAATACCGGCAGCCTGCATGATGGTTTCGGCATTGCTACGGTCGGCAGCACTGACGCCGCTGCCGGCGTACAGGCCGGACACACCCTTGCCCACCATGGCCGGGGTGTTGGGCATCACCCTGACAATACGCTCGCTAGCCAGCCAGCGCGCCATGGCGTCACAGCGGATGCCAGCGGCAATCGACAATACCATGCCGCCATTCAGGCGCGAAGAGAGTGCCTGGCAAACTTCCTTGAGCTGCTGTGGCTTGACCGCCAGCAGCACGATGTCATCGGCTGAAAGCTGCTCGGGCAGGGTGGTGGAGGTTGTCACACCAAAGTCCTGGCTCAGTTCGGCCAGCTTGGTGGTGTTGGGGTCCACCACATGAATGCGGTGGCCACCTTGCTGGTGCAGTCCGCCGATGATGGCCGTGGCCATGTTGCCGCCGCCAATGAAGGTAATTTGCATAGCCTGTTTTCCTCTTGTCTCTCTATTTTTTTGCCCGGGCAGGCCGGCTGCCCGTGTGCCGATGTCATTGCGGATAGTGGCGGGCACCAAAAATGGCGGTGCCGACACGAACCATGGTGCTGCCTGCCGCAATGGCTTGCGCCATGTCGGAAGACATCCCCATGGATACTGTATCCAATTTTAAGCCATCTTGCTGCAATTCATCCCGCACACCGGATAGCAAGGCAAACTGTGCCGCCAGCGTCTCGGCATTGTCGGTGGCTTCCGGAATGCACATCAAGCCGCGCAGTTGCAAACCGGGCAGGGCGGCGACGGCATGTGCCAGTTCCCTTGCCTCGTGCGGCTGGCAGCCGCTCTTGCTCTGCTCGCCGGACACATTCAGCTGAATGCATACCTGCAGCGGCGGCAGGCTGGAGGGGCGCTGCTCGGACAGGCGCTGGGCAATTTTCAACCGTTCAATGGAGTGGACCCAATGCGCGGTTTCCGCCACGATGCGGGTTTTGTTGGATTGCAGCGGCCCGATGAAGTGCCATTCGATATCCAGGGCTGCCAGTTCGGCGGCCTTGCCTTGCAGTTCCTGCACATAGTTTTCGCCAAAGGCACGCTGGCCCGCCGCATAGGCTTCGGCCACAGCGCTGGCCGGAAACGTCTTGCTGACAGCCAGCAGGCGCACACTGCCGGCAGCCCGGCCGGCGGCGGCTTCGGCGGCGCGGATACGTGCAGTGACCGAGGCGATGGCTTGTGCGATGGAATCGCTCATATTACTCCTTGTGGCGTGGATGAACCCTCAGCTACAACGAATCGGGTAGCCATGCGGGCTGTATTGCGGTCTGCATATGCTTTTGCAACGGCTTGCGCTTACAATCGGAAAAATACCTTAGCGTCATGCCCGCTGCCGGGTAATCGTGGAGAAATTATAAATGGAAATTTCCGAGCTCTTGGCCTTTACCGTCAAGAACAAGGCATCCGACTTGCACCTGTCGGCCGGTTTGCCTCCGATGATCCGGGTCAACGGCGATGTACGCCGTATCAACCTGCCCCCGATGGATCATCATGATGTTCACGATATGGTGTACGACATCATGAACGACTATCAGCGCAAGATTTTCGAGGATGAGTTCGAATGCGACTTTTCCTTCGAACTGCCCGGCATCGCCCGTTTCCGGGTAAATGCCTTTGTACAGAACCGTGGCATGGGCGCGGTATTCCGTGTGATTCCGTCCAAGGTGCTGACGCTGGAGCAACTGGGCGCACCCAAGATTTTCCAGGACATTTCCAGCTATCCGCGCGGCCTGGTACTGGTGACCGGACCTACCGGTTCGGGTAAGTCCACCACGCTGGCGGCCATGGTGGACTATGTGAACGAAAACAATTTTTCGCACATCCTCACCGTGGAAGACCCGATCGAATTCGTGCATGAAAGCAAGAAATCGCTGATCAACCAGCGTGAGCTGGGTTTGCAGACCCACAGTTTTTCCAATGCCCTGCGTTCGGCCTTGCGTGAAGACCCGGACGTGATTCTGGTGGGTGAATTGCGCGATCTGGAAACCATCCGGCTGGCACTGACTGCGGCGGAAACCGGTCATCTGGTATTCGGCACCCTGCATACCAGCTCGGCCGCCAAGACCATCGACCGTATCGTCGACGTATTCCCTGCCGGCGAAAAGGAAATGGTGCGCTCCATGCTGTCCGAATCGGTGCGGGCGGTGATTTCGCAAACCCTGCTCAAGACCAAGGATGGCAGTGGCCGGGTGGCTGCGCATGAAATCATGATCGGCACGCCGGCCATTCGTAACCTGATTCGCGAAAACAAGATTGCGCAGATCAACTCGATGATCCAGACCGGGCAGCAATACGGCATGCAAACGCTGGACCAGTGTCTGCAGGAGCTGGTACGGCGCAATATTGTTGCCCCCAGCGAGGCACGCCAGAAAGCAGCGTCCAAGGATGCGTTCTAAACTGAAACAGGCACGCTAGCCTCACCGGATGGCCATCATGGAAAAAGACCAGGCATCAAAATTCATTCACGATCTGCTCAAGCATGCGGTGGGCAAGAACGCTTCGGACATCTTCATTTCGGCGGAATTTCCGCCGGCCATGAAGATTGACGGCAAGATCACCCCGGTGGCACCACAACCCTTGTCGGCCCAGCACACCAAGGAGCTGGTGCGCTCGGTGATGAACGACCGGCAGACCGAAGAATTCGAGTCGAAAAAAGAAGCCAACTTTGCCATCAACCCGCCGGGTATCGGCCGTTTCCGGGTGAGTGCCTTCATCCAGCAAGGCTGTGCCGGCATGGTGCTGCGCAAGATCAACACCGAAATTCCTACCTTCGACAAGCTGAACATGCCGGAGGTATTGCAGGATATTTCGCTGATCAAGCGTGGTCTGGTGATTTTTGTCGGCGGTACCGGTTCGGGCAAATCCACATCGCTGGCAGCACTGGTGGACTGGCGCAACAGCCACAACCAGGACCACATCATCACCATCGAGGACCCGATCGAGTACGTGCATCAGCACAAGAAGTGCATCGTGACCCAGCGTGAGGTGGGGGTGGATACCGAAGACTGGGAAATCGCCCTGAAAAACACCCTGCGTCAGGCACCGGACGTAATTCTGATGGGGGAAATCCGCGATCGGGAAACCATGGGCTACGCCTTGCAGTTTGCCGAGACCGGCCACCTGTGCCTGGCTACCCTGCATGCCAACAATGCCAACCAGGCGCTGGACCGGATTCTGAACTTCTTCCCGGAAGAACGTCACCAGCAAGTGCTGATGGATATGTCGCTGAACATGCGCGCCATCATTTCGCAGCGCCTGCTGCCGCTCAAATCCGGCCGGGGCCGGGTGGCGGCGGTGGAAATCCTGCTCAATACCCCGCTGATTTCCGACATGATCTTCAAGGGCGAAATCGCTGGGCTCAAGGAGGTGATGAGCCGCTCGCGCGAGTCCGGCATGCAAACCTTCGACCAGTCGCTGTTCGACCTGTTTGAAGCCGGCTATGTCAGCTACGAGGATGCGCTGCGCAATGCGGACTCCATCAACGACCTGCGCCTGAAAATCAAACTGTATAGCGAAAGCTCCAAGGGACGTGACCCGCTGGATGGCATCGACCATCTGGATATCGTCTGAACCGGGACTGAGCCGGCCGGCCACGCGGTGCGCCTCCGGCCCGGCCTTGCGGAAATGCCTGCATGTATTTTGATGAAAACACCACCGTCCTCATCATCGAGGACTCCCTGACCGTCCGCCAGGGCCTGCGCACCATGTTGTCCATGGCCGGCATCACCCGCTCGGATGCGGTCAGCAGTGCGGCCGAAGGCCGGGCCAGATTGAAGGGACGGCGCTTTGATGTGGTGCTGTGTGACTACAATCTGGGCGATGGCATGGATGGCCAGGAATTGCTGGAGGCCCTGCGCAAGACCGGCACGCTGCCCTTGTCCACCATCTGGATCATGATTACCGGCGAGCGCAAATACGAACGGGTGGTGGCCGCGGCGGAAATGGCGCCGGATGACTACATCCTCAAGCCTTTCAATTCCAACCTGCTGCTGACACGCATGAACAATGCGCACAAGCGCAAACAGTTTCTGGCACCGGCGCATGAGCAGCTGGAAAAGGGCAACCGTAGTGCCGCCATCAACACCTTGCAGCAACTGGCGGCCTCTGCACCGGGGACAGCCAACCGCATTGATGCCAACCGTCTGTGTGCCGAACTGCTGGTGACCGAAGGCCGTCAGGGCGAGGCATTGCACATTTATCAGGAGCTGCTGGAAAGCAAGGTCATCCCCTGGGCCAAGATGGGGGTGGCCCGCATTCAGGCCGACCAGGGCATGCAGGGTGAATCCAGCGCACTGCTCAAGGAAATCATCCAGGATGCGCCGCTGTACACCGATGCCTACGATTTGCTGGCGCAAAACCTGATCGACGAAGGTCAGTATGCCCAGGCGGTGGACGTGCTGGAGAAGGCCGTGAGTATTTCCCCGCGCAATTTCCACCGGCTGAAAAGCTGCGGTACGGCAGCCTTGCGTTCGGGCGACCCGGAAAAAGGTGCACAGTATTTGCAAAGGGCGGTGGAAATCGGCCGCAACAATAATTTTTTCGGCCCGGAAGTGCTGGTCGACCTGCTCCAGGCCTACTCGGAAACCGGCAATACGCAATTCATCGACCGCTTGCAGGCCGAAATCAGTGCCAGCCTGGCTGACCGGCCCGAGGCCCAGTTCACCCTGCACACCTGTCGTGCGCTGACTGCCCTGGTGCAGCAACGTGCCGAAGAGGCGCTGGCCTTGCTCAAGCAGGCGTCTGCCGACCTGCTCAAGCCCTTTGTCCACTTTGAAGCGGCACAGCGCTTTCTGGGGGCGGTGGTACGGCTGCCGGAAACCCTGACCGACCCGGCCTTGCTGGAAGAATGGACCCGCACCATCACCATGCGCTTTGCCTATAGCCGGCACGAGCTGTCCACCTTGCTGGAAATTGCCCGCAAGCACCCCCATTGCTGCGAGCTGATCGAACAGGCATACGCCCAGCTGCAGGAGGAAAGCAACCGCGCGGTAGAGCTGACCACCGAGGGGCGGGCCGCAGAAGCCGGGCGCATGCTGCACGAAATGGCCATGCGCCTGTACAACGAGCGTACCGGCATGAATGCCTGTGCCATCTTGCTGCGGGTGCGCGAGCAATTGCGCAAGAAAAATCAGGAAACGGCGGAGTTCGACCAGATGCTGCATGAAATCCTGGCCTGGTTGCCAAGGGACAATGAGCGGGTGCAGGGCTTTCTCAGCCGCTTGCAGGACGAGGAGGGGACGGGGAACTGAGGCTGGCCTTTGGCAGGCCTGGTTACTTCCACATGCTGTTGACCCAGTCCAGCGCCTGGGTTTCCACCCGCAGCAGCATTTCCGGGTCGTATCCTTTCGGATGCGGCGTCGCTTCGTTTTCCAGCGATTCGGCCACCTGCAACAGTTCACCCAGCAGGTGGCGGCCTTCCAGCACGGCTTCTTTCAGGCTTTCCTCGATGGGCAGGCTGGCAATCGCCTCGGCCTTGGGTTGCTGCACCAGGACATCCACCAGCGACAGCATGCCAATCATGAAAGCACTTTCCTGCACGTCACGACGCTCGGGGTAGCAGGCCTCGGCCAGTAGCTCCATGATGCGGCCGCGCGTGGCGGCCAGCTCCAGCAGCGGATTGCGCTGTGGCTCAACATTGGTGGCATTGCTGGCAAACAGCAGCAGCATGGACCAGCGTTTGATCTTGGCGCGGCCCAACACCATGATGGCCTCCTGCACCGAGGACACCGGCCGGCGGGTGGCAATGGATGCCGTGCTGCTGAGCTTCATCAGCATCAACACCACATCGGGGGCCAGTTTCAGCGCCTGGGCCAGTTCCTCGTTGTCGGCATCGCTCATCAACAGGCCCAGCAGGCTGAGCATGGCATGCTGGCTGGCATTGGCCTGGCGGGTGGACAGCACGGTGGGGCGGGCAAAGAAATAACCCTGAAACCACTGGATGCCCAGTTCGCGGCACAGTTCGAACTGTTCTACCGTGTCCACCTTCTCTGCCAGCAGAATGCCGGAGAAGCCGGCCAGATCGGCCACCAGTTGGCGCAACTGCAACAGGCTGAGCGCCACCAGGTCAATCTTGACGATGTCCACCAGCGGCAACAGCGCGCGGCGATCGGCATCCAGTTCGATAACATCATCCATGGCCAGCCGGAAACCCTTTTGCCGCAATTGCGCCAGTCGTTCCAGCAAGGGGGGTGACACCTTCACCGTTTCCAGGATTTCCAGCACCACCTTGTCACAGGGCAGCACATCCAGAAGGTCATCCATCAAGAGGGTTTCACTGACATTGATGAAACCCAGACGGTCGCCCAGCACTTCACCCACACCCAGATCGACAAAGGCATGACGGATCACCGCCGTGGTGGCCATCACATCATCATTCACCCTGGCCACATTGACGTGGCTGGAGCGGAACAACAATTCGTATGCCACCAGTTGCTGGTTGGCATCGACGATGGGCTGTCGCCCTAGGTAGCGGGTTGAATACATGGGTGGGTCGGCGGCAATCAAGTGGTAGCTGATTTCAGTGTAGGCGTGCTGTGAGCAGGTTATCAGGTAATTTTCCTGCTGAATAATATAACATTATTTAAATCACTTGTAACAGTTTTATTCTAATTGCGGGTCGTGGCCAGTGCCAGCTGGCCTGCACCGGCCATCCCGGTCCACCTGCGGCACATCAAGTGAGCCCGGGCATGAAAAACCCGGCCGGGGCCGGGTTTCGGGCTGCTGACTGATGCTCTCAGTGTTGCAAGATCTTGGACAGGAACTGGCGGGCACGTTCGGAGCGGGCATTGATATCGCCGAAGAAGGCGTCCTTCTCGCAGTCCTCCACGATGGCACCCTTGTCCATGAAGATGACACGATGCGCCACACGACGGGCAAAGCCCATTTCGTGGGTTACGCACATCATGGTCATGCCTTCCTGGGCCAGCTCGGTCATCACGTCCAGCACTTCGTTGATCATTTCCGGGTCCAGCGCACTGGTGGGCTCGTCAAACAGCATGGCAATCGGGTCCATCGCCAGCGCACGGGCAATGGCCACGCGCTGTTGCTGACCACCGGACAACTGGCCGGGGAATTTGTGCGCATGGGCTTTCAGGCCAACCCGGTCCAGCAGCTTCAGGCCCTTGTCGCGTGCTTCTTCCTGACTGCGGCCCAGTACCTTCACCTGGGCAATGGCCAGGTTTTCAGTAATGGACAAGTGCGGAAACAGCTCGAAGTGCTGGAACACCATGCCGACACGGCTACGCAGCTTGGGCAGATCGGTTTTCGGGTCGCCCACCGAGATGCCGTCGACAATGATTTCACCCTTCTGGAAGGGTTCCAGTGCATTGACGCACTTGATGAGGGTGGACTTGCCGGAACCGGACGGGCCGCACACCACCACCACTTCGCCTTTTTTCACGCCAGTGGTGCAATCGGTCAGCACCTGGAAATCGCCATACCACTTGCTTACATTGTTGATGCTAATCATCGCGCTCATACCGCCAACCTTTTTTGCAGACGCTTCACGCATTGCGACGCGCCAAAACTGATCACGAAGTATACCGCTCCGGCAAACAGCAGGAATTCATGCGGCAAACCCACGATATCGCCCTTGGAACGGGCGGTGTTGAGAAAGTCCATCAAGCCTACCGCATACACCAGCGAGGTGTCCTGGAACAGGATGATACTTTGCTGCAACAGCAGCGGCATCATTTTGCGAAAGGCCTGCGGCAGGATCACCAGCCGCATGGCCTGGCTGTAGGTCATGCCCAGTGCGTAGGCGGCATTGATCTGCCCGCGCGAAATGGACTGGATGCCGGCACGGACGATTTCGGAGAAATATGCCGCCTCGAACATCACGAAAGCCACCAGGCAGGAGGTGAATGCGCCGACCGGGGTCAAATCGCCGGTAATCCAGCTGAGCACCATGGGCACCACCAGGTAGAACCAGGAAATGACCAGCAGCAGGGGGATGGAACGGAAGTAATTGACGTACCACTTGGCCAGCCGCGACAGCAGCAGGTTGTCCGACAGACGTGCCAGTGCCAGCAGGGTACCCAGCACCACGCCGCCGCCCACTGCCATCACCAGCAGTTTGAGCGTCAGCGCCATGCCATCGGCCAAGCCAGGCAGGGCGGGGATGATCTGACTGAAATCGAGAGCCATTATTTGCTACCTCCCATCATGCCGGGAATGCGTACCCGCTTTTCCACCCAGGCCATGAAGCCCATCAGGCTCATGTTGAGGACAAAGTAGATCAGCGTTGCCAGGGTGAAGGCTTCGAAGATGTTGGCGGAAAACTCGGCGGTCTGCTTGGTTTGCGCCAAGAGCTCCATCAGGCCGATCAGCGACGCCACCGAGGAGTTCTTGAAAATGTTCAGGAACTCGCTGGTGAGCGGCGGAATGATCACGCGGAAAGCCTGCGGCAGCAGCACGAAGCGGTAAGTCTGCGCGGTGGTGAAGCCCATGGCCAGCGCAGCATTGTTCTGGCCGCGCGGCAAGGCCTGAATGCCGGTACGCACCTGTTCGCACACCCGTGCTGCGGTAAACAGCCCCAGGCACACCACCACCGACAGATAAGCCGAAGTTGCCGGGCTGATGCCCTGCTTGAACCACATTTCCAGCGGCGTGGGCAGCAAGTCCGGTACCAGGAAGTACCAGATGAACAGCTGCACCAGCAGCGGTACGTTGCGGAACAGTTCGACATAGGCGGTGGCAATGGCGGGCAACAGCTTGCCCGGCAAGGTGCGCATCACGCCCAGGACCGAACCGAGTGCGAGGGCGATGATCCAGCCAGCCAGCGCCACGGCGATGGTCCAGCCCAGACCGGACACAAACCAGTTCAGGTAGATTTCGCTGCCGACACCGGTGGACTTGAAGAAAATGCCCCAGTCCCAGTGGTAATTCATGTTTTTCTCCTGATGCAAGCAGACGCAAGCGTCCGCTGCCGACAGCCGCATGCCTCCCGGTTACGGGAAACACTGGCAGTCGGATGAAGTCCCTGCCTGCCCTTGGGCAGACAGCAAAGGCAGATGCACTGCTGCCACCCGTTTTGCCGTTATAGCCGTTGGCAAGGCAGGAGAACAGGCAGCAGCAATTGAGCCGGCATCTGCCGGCTCATCATCTGCACTACAGGAAGGAATCGCTTATTCGGCGGCCTTGTCGGTCGGCTTGGCGATCAGTTCCTTCACTACTTCGGACATCGGGAAGTTCAGGTTCAGGCCCTTGGGCGGAACCGGGCTGGTGAACCACTTGGCGTAGATCTTGTTCACTTCGCCGGACTTGTAGGTGGCCTTGATGGCATCGTCCACCACCTTCTTGAAGGCAGCGTCGTCCTTGCGCAGCATGCAGCCGTAGATTTCGAAGGACTGCGGCTTGCCGGTCACCACCCAGTTGGCGGGGTTCTTGGCCTTGGCCATTTCACCGTACAACAGGGCGTCGTCCATCATGAAGGCAACGGCGCGGCCGGATTCCAGCATCAGGAAGGATTCGCCATGGTCCTTGGCGGAGATGATGTTCATGCCCAGTTGCTTCTCGGCATTCATGGCCTTGAGCAGGCGTTCGGAGGTGGTACCGGCGGTGGTCACCACGTTCTTGCCCTTGAGGTCGGCAAAGTCTTTCACGCCGGACGTCTTGGCGGTCAGCAGACGGGTGCCGATTTCAAAGATGCCCACCGAGAAGGCCACTTGCTTCTGGCGTTCCACGTTATTGGTGGTGGAGCCACATTCCAGGTCGACGGTACCGTTTTGTACCAGCGGAATACGGGTTTGCGAGGTCACCAGATTGTACTTGACCTGCAGGTTCGGCATTTTCAGCTCTTTCTTCACTTCTTCGACAACCTTGTTGGCCAGGTCTACCGAGTAGCCAACCGGCTTCTGGTTATTGTCGTAGTAGGAGAAAGGGATGGAGGCGTCACGGTTGCCCAGCACGATGACACCGGTTTCCTTGATTTTCTTCAGGGTGCCGGTCAGTTCGGCGGCCATGGCCGGGGTGCTGGCCAGAGCGGCCAGGGTTGCTGCGCAAATGAGACGGGTGCAAAGCTTCATAATCAGTTTCTCCTGGGGTCCTTGATCGATTCACTGCCCTCAGCCATCAGGCCGCAGGCACTGCTGTTATAGGCTGGATTAACCAGCGACAGGAACACGCTTGTGACTGGCGGGTACCTGCGGCAAACCCCCGTTTGCCATCCCGTCAGCCCGTCACGGGCCTCCTGCTTACAGTCACCGCCTCTTGAAACGGGCGGCTCTCCCTGTATTTATCCCCCCGTATCGGTCGGGGGTGAAAAGTTTGCGATTCTGCTGCCAGTGGGCGGCAGAATGCAAGTGGCACTGCAACAAGGGCCGCTGGCAGCAGCCCCTTTGTCAACTTGTTGCGACAGTTCAGTCTGACAGACGGTTCGCCATGCGGACAAAATCTTCCACGCTCAGGTTTTCCGGCCGCAGGCCCGGGTCTATGCCCAGCGCTTCGAAATCGGCCAGTTCCAGCACGCCCTTGAGGTTGTTGCGCAAGGTCTTGCGGCGCTGGGAGAAGGCCTTGGTGACCAGTTCTTCCAGTTGCTGCTCATCCTTGGCCACACCACAGCGGCCCGGAGCCGGAATCATGCGTACCACGGCGGAATCCACCTTCGGCGGCGGCCAGAAGGCGTCCGGCGGCACGTTCAGCACCAGTTCCATTTCAAAGCGGTACTGCAGCATCACTGTCAGTCGACCGAAATCGGCCGTTGAAGGTTCGGCCAGCATGCGGTCCACCACTTCTTTTTGCAACATGAAATGCATGTCGGTGACACGCTGGCCAAAGCTGGCCAGGTGAAACAGCAGCGGGGTGGAAATGTTGTAGGGCAGGTTGCCGACAATCTTGAATGCACCATCGGTGATGGAGCCGAAGTCGAACTTGAGCGCATCGCCTTCGTGGATGGTCAGGCGTTCCGGCGGGAATTCCTTCTTCAGCCGGGCAATGATGTCGCGGTCGATTTCTGCCACGTGCAGATGGGGCAGGCGGTCCAGCAGCGGCTTGGTGATGGCCCCCAGGCCGGGGCCGATTTCGATGACCACATCGTCCGGCTGCGGGTTGACCGCATGCACGATGTTTTCAATCACGCTGGCGTCTTGCAGGAAGTTCTGGCCAAAGCGTTTGCGGGGAATATGTTGGCTCATGGAAGCTCTTGATAAGTAATGGCCGAATTGTAAACCCTCAGGCGCAGCCAGCGCCAACCCCTTGTTTCCACTCAGGCCAATGCCACCACGCCCCAGGCCAGCACCAGATAACGCGCGGCCTTGCCCACGGTCAGCCAGCACAAGCTGGCAGTCCACGGCAAACGCAGCCAGCCGGCAGCCAGCGGCAGGGCATCACCAATCACCGGCACCCAGGACAGCACCAGCACCGCCGGGCCAAAGCGGGCAAACCAGCGCTCCAGTCTTGGTGACAGTTCCTTGCGCGGCGCGCGGTAGCCCAGCCACAGGCTGGTGGCGCTGCCTGCGGTGTTGGCCACGGAGGCCAGCAGCAGGGCCGGCCACAGCCAGTCCGGCCATTTGTACAGAAAAGCCGCCAGCACCAGTTCGGAATTGCCGGGCAGGATGGTGGCCGAGGTAAACGCGGAAAGCACCAGCCCGCCCAGCGCCAGCCAGACGGCTTGCATCAGATGTCCAGCTCCAGATCAGGCTGGCCGCAGGCCTCAGCAATGGCGCGGCGCAGGGTGGCAAAGAATTCGGCACCGTCACGGGTGGCCAGCCACTGGCCGTCCTTGCAGGCAAAGTGATAGCCACCGCTCTTGGCGGCAATCCACAGTTCCTGATTGGCGGCATGACGGTTCACCACGATCTTGCCGCCATCGTCGAATTCGATTTCCAGCACATTGCCATTGGTGACGAAGTCGGCATCCAGTCCGGCATCATCAATGGCATCTTCGATTCGGCTGAAAATGCGGTCGGTCACATCCAGAAATTCGCTTTCGTTCATGTCGTCTCTTCCTTGAATTGCGGTGTGCTAGACTGCCGATTTTGCCACATCGGACTACATTTCATGCTGCGAACCCTGCTTACCTGTGTTGCGCTGAGTCTTGTCGTGACTGCCTGCGGCTACAAGGGCAACCTGTTTCTTCCCAAACAGCAGCCGGGTCATGCCCAGGCATCCGCTCCGGCGGCACAGGCCCGTCCGGCGCCGTAAAGTCCGGCTTTGCGATTTTTTACCTGTCTGTCTGCCAAAGCGGAAAATGCAGGCACTACACTGCGCGGCTATTGATACCGGCTTTGCCGTTTGCTTGCTATCGTTAGCAGACAAGCTGATTTGTCCACCTGATGAACACATCTAGAATGGGCTGCCCGAAGGACGAAAATCTGCCATGACCCGTTTTGCCCGCCATCTGGAACACCACACCATCGTCAACCCGTTTCCCGGCATCGTGAAGCTGGAAACGGCGTTGGGCCACCGCATCAAGACCCGTATCGGCTCGAATGAAAGCCTGCCCGACCCGGTATCGCCGCTGGCCGGTGAACTGGGCAAGGCCCTGGCGGAAATGGCCAGACTGTATCCGGACCCGTACGCGCATGCCTTGCGCGAGCGCGCGGCAAGACTCAATGGCGTGAGCCCGGATGAAGTGCTGTTCGACACCGGTGCTGACAGCCTGATCCTGCTGGCACTGCGCCTGACCTGCAATCCGGGCGATGCCGTCGTCACCACCGCTGGCACTTATCCCACCTTCCGCTACTTTGCCGAAGGGGTAGGGGCCCGCGTGCTGGAAGTGCCGTATTGCCAGCGCGGTCAGCACTTGCAGCCCGACCTGGCACGGCTGGCGGAAGTAGCCCGCGCCGAGCATGCCTCGGTGCTGTATCTGGCCAACCCGGATAATCCCACCGGCCACTACTGGCAGGCAGAAGACATCCGCACCCTGCGTGCGGCACTGCCGCCACACACCCTGCTGCTGCTGGACGAAGCCTATGTCGACTTCTGTACCGATGCCGCCGATGCCCCGCCTGCCGGCATCCTGCCGCATACGCTGCGCCTGCGCACCCTGTCCAAGGCCTATGCGTGGCCGGCCTGCGGGTTGGCTTTGCCATTGCCAGTGCCGACATCATTGCCAAGGCCGACCAGATCCGCCCGCAATACGCGCTGTCCAGCATTGCCCAGGCGGCGGCCCAGATCGTGCTGGACGACCCGGACTACTCGCGCAAGCTGGTGGCGCAAACCATCACCCTGCGCCATCACCTCAGCCATGCACTCTACGACCAGGGCCTGACGCCACTGCCATCGCACACCAATTTTGTCTGCGTGGCCTACCCGGACGCCTTGCAGGCCGAGGCGATCCAGCGTCATCTGCTGCAAAGCGGGGTGGCCATCCACCGTCCGCAACACCCGGCGGTCCGCCACATGCTGCGCATCACCGCGCATCCGCAGGCCACCAGTGCGCGGGTGCTGGCGGCGCTGGCCGGTCAGCTGGACTAGAACCTGCACTGCCACCTGCCTTGACCGCCCACAGCCACCGCCAGCCGGTGCTTTTTTGTGCGCACCTCCCTGCTTGCCTCAGTATGTGGAACCTTGATACCGGCCAGCCATCTATTCATACATCATGAAACTGGCGTGCTGTCAGTCCCACGTCACCACCCGAAAGGAAGCAGAATGAAATTTGCCTACACCATTGTTTATGTGGCGGATGTCGCCGGTTCGCTGGCCTTTTTTGAAACAGCCTTCGGCTTCTCGCGCCGCTTTCTCACCCCGGAAGGCGACTATGGCGAGCTGGATACCGGCGACACCACCCTGTCTTTCGCCAGCAAGGCGCTGGCCCTGAGCAATCATCCGGCAGGCTTTCGCTTTGCCGATGAAGGTGCACTGCCGGTGGGGGTGGAAATCGCCCTGGCCACCGATGATGTGGCTGCGGCACACCAGGCAGCACTGGCGGCCGGTGCCAGGGAGCTGGCGGCACCACAAGTCAAACCCTGGGGCCAGACGGTGTCTTTCCTGCGTTGTCCGGACGGCATGCTGCTGGAGTTGTGCAGCCCGCTACCCCACTGAACAAGAGCCAAACCCCGGCGTCTGCCATCGCTCCGTCAACTTCAGCCAGGCCACCGTCACGCAGTATCTGCCCGTCAAAATGCTTCAATTAAAGTGATGACGCTTGAAACCGGGCTGGCTTTGACGGATTCTCCCCGTCTATATTGACAGCTCGGGGACGAGATGGCGGAGAAATGGCATGAATCTAGAAGATGCCCTACTGCTGCATTTTGAAATGAAACTGCAATTGCGCATGGCCATGCTGGAAGGCAGAAAGCTGGACTGCGCACAGATAGCAGATGACTGCGGCTGCGAACTGGGCCGCTGGTTGCAGGAAGAAGGCCGGATCAACTGCTGTCACTATGCGGCCTACCAGCAGCTGGTGGATAACCACCGCGAATTCCATCGGGAAGCGGCACGGGTGGCAGAACTCATCAACCGGGGAGAGTTTGATGCCGCCAGCGAAGCACTGGCGGTCGGGCCATCACACTACAGCCGCCTGTCGTCTGCAGTGGGCAGCGGCATTGCCGAACTGCGCAAGCGGCTGTTCCAGCAGTTCAGCCACTAACACAGTGCGACAGGCTCAGAAGCGGCGGGCTTGCGGGCCAGGTAGCTCGATGATTTTCCAGCCTTCATTGCGTTCGTCGAAAAAGTGAATGATGGAATCCACCGAAACCGTCTGGATGCGGTCGTTATAACGCAATTCGTTAGGATGATCGTCAAATGCCACATTGGCCTTGAACATGCGGCCACCCAGTCGGGTCATGGGGCCGATATTCATTTCACTTGGCTGATATCCGTTCAGCTTCAACCACATCTGCGCCTGCTCACGACTACTGATACGTGTTTCGGTCGAGGAAGCAGCGGCCAACGTTTCCAGTACCCAGGTATTGGAATTTTCATAACGTGTGGAGAAGGGGTAGGCCACCATGTTGTAACGAGGGGTGTGCAGGGCACGCAAGGGACGGCCAGCCCGCAACTGTGGCAACAGCCGGTTGACCACCGCCGGCGGCGGTATCAGCAGCACGGCATCGAAGCGGAACATATCGTCGAGGAAGAAATTGCCCAGGCCCTCGTACCACAAGTCGGAGCGATCAGTTCCACAGTCGTTAAGCAAGTGTGCCACCCGCCAGCGTCCACCGCTTTCCGGACGGAACATGATGCCAAAATGCGTATAGCGCAGGCCGTATTTGGACAGGTCCTGCCCCATGCGCCCCACCACCACCACATTGCTGTCCACTTCATTGAGTTTGGTCTGCAGCTGTTCGGCGGTTTGCATGGCCAGCCGGAAGGTTTCCGGTGTCAGCGGTTTTTCTTCACACGTCTGGCCGGCATGGGCCAGCAAAGGCAGGCAGAACGCCGCGGCCTGTAGCCATTTCCAGCAAGTTTCACGACGGGACACGGCTATGCTCCAGCAGGGCTTCGCCCAGTTTGTTGGGGATAAAAGCCAGCACCTTGCCAGACACCACCAACAGGGTACCGCTGGCGGTAGCCGATACCTGCACCGCGCTGCCGATGGCCGCACCGGAAGCCTTGACCGTGCTGCGCGACAATTCCACCGATAGTTTGGCCCCACCCTGCACCGATTCGAGCATCAGCTTGATGACATCGCCCGAGCCTTCAACCAGCCCAACAATCACATAGCCACTACCCGTCACTGCCAGCACCGGCCCCAGGGCAGATTCCCCATGCCCGGTGGCACTAGCGGCGATACTGGCTGCGGGAGCAACCACTACCGAAACTGCACCTACCGAAATTTTCTCGGACGCCGTATTGGCCAGCGAATCAGCCAGGGCTGATCCAGCCAGCGCCGTCAACACGCTGGCAAGCAATATTCTACTCAGCATTTTATTATTCCAAATAAATACGAATTTGGATATTCACATAGGATATTGAGTAAAACAAGCATCAGGTGCCTTGCAACAATGCCAGCAGTGCCTCGCCATCCAGTCTGGCCGCCAGATCACCACCTTCCAGCAGGCTGTCGGCCAGTGCGCGTTTTTCCGCATGCAGGGCGACGATTTTCTCTTCGATGGTGTTTTCCGCCACCAGCCGGTACACGGTAACTGGCCGCTGCTGGCCCATGCGGTAGGCGCGGTCGCTGGCCTGGTCTTCCACCGCCGGGTTCCACCATGGGTCCAGATGAATCACATAGTCGGCTGCGGTCAGGTTCAGCCCGGTGCCGCCGGCTTTCAGGCTGATCAGAAACACCTCGCCCTCGCCAGCCTGGAAGGCATCCATGCGCGCCTTGCGCTGCTTGCCCGGCGTGGCACCGTCCAGATACTGGTAGGCAATGCCTTGTTGATCCAGCCATTGCCGGGCCAGCGCCAGATGATCGACAAACTGGCTGAACACCAGCGCCTTGTGGCCATTGTCCAGTAGCTCGGTCATCAGCTGGCAGAAAAAGGCAAACTTGCTGGCGGGCAGGGCGGTGTCCGCTTGCAGCAAGGCCGGGTGACAGCAGAAGCGGCGCAAGCGGGTCAGTTCGGCCAGCACCTGCATGGTCTTCTTGTCCTGACTGTCCACCTCGGCCAGCTTTTGCAAGGCCTGCTGGCGCATGGCTTCGTAGACATGCAGCTCCTGCCCGGACAGCGCAATGCGGCGGGTGATGTCGGTGCGCGGCGGCAGCTCGGTCAGCACCTCGGCCTTGGTGCGGCGTAACAGATAGGGCTGGATCAGCGCCTTGAGCGTGGCGCGGGCTTCTTCATCTCCTTCGGCGATGGGCTGGGCAAAACGCTGCTGGAATTTGTCCTCATTGCCCAGCAAGCCGGGGGTGATGAAGCGGAACAGGCTCCACAATTCGCCCAGATGGTTTTCCACCGGCGTACCGCTGGCTGCCAGGCGGAAATCGGCCCGCAGGCCTTGTGCTGCCTGCGCACGTTTGGTACCCGCATTCTTGATGGCCTGCGCCTCGTCCAGCACCACGCTGGCCCAGTGCACATCGGCAAAGTCGTCCGCCTGCAATTGCAGCAGGCCGTAACTGGCAATGACCAGATCCTGCGGCCCGACTGTGGATAAGTCGCGCTGCTGTTGATAAGGGCGCAAGCGCAGGCTGGGGGCGAAGCGGGCGGCCTCGGCCAGCCAGTTGAGTGCCACCGAGGTGGGCGCCACCACCAGTTGCGGGCCCAGATGCGCACGGCTGAGCAGCAAGGCCAGCGTCTGCACGGTCTTGCCCAGCCCCATGTCGTCGGCCAGGCAGGCCCCGGCACCGATATGCGCCAGCCGGGACAGCCAGGCAAAGCCTTGCAGCTGATAAGGCCGCAAGCTGGCTTGCAGCGTGGCGGGGACTACGGGCTGATAATCCCGCAGACTGTCCCACCGCGCCTGCAACTGCTGCCAGCCGGCATCGCCGTCAAACTGGCCGATGTCCTCACTCAGCCCGGCCAGCAAGGGGGCGGCCAGCAGGCTGAGGCGCAAACCGTCAGTGACTGCGTGATCGGCCAGTCGGGCCAATTGCTGCAAGCTGGCTTGCAGACTGTCGGAGAGTACCAGCCAGTCCTGCTCGGACAGGCGCAGGTACTGGCCGGGCTGATTGGCCAGCGCTTCCAGCAGCTGGCGCAATTGCAGTACCCGGTCTTCATCCACCTGCACTTCACCCGTGACTTCCAGCCAGCCATTCTTGCGTCTGGTTTTCAGCCGCAACTGCGGCAAGCCGGCCTGGGCCTGGATGCGCATGCGCTGACCTTGCGGCCAGACACACTCCAGCCGCTGCGGGGCCATGGCCTGCAATTGCTGCAACTGCTGTACGACTTGCAAGGCCTGTTGCTGATTGGCCAGCAGCCATTGCAGCACGCCATCCGGGTCGGGCCTTGCTGCTGCCAGCGCCGGGCAATCCTCCAGCAAGGCCGCCAGTGCCTGCTTTTCCTCGCCCAGCTGACGCTGAAAGCGGATGGCCTGGCCCTGTTCCAGCGCCACCTGCTGCCATGGCCCGCGCCCCGGCGGATACCAGGCGGCCTGTTCTGCCACCCGGCAGCGCAGTTGCAGGCGCAGTCCCTCGGGCAGCGGGGTGAGCACGGCAAACAAGCGGGGGTCGGCCGGCATGGCGGGCAGGTCGGCACCATCATCCGCCTCCACCAGTTCCACCGGCAGCCACGGCACCATGTCGCCAATGGCCTCCAGCAGCTTTTTGCGCGCCGCCAGCGGCACAGTCAGGCGGTGACCGAGCAAGGCAGCCAGCTGGCGGATTTCCGGCCCCGGCCAGTACACCAGCAGGCTGTTCGGCCCGCTGCGCTGCCACAGGCAATGCTGGCAGGCGGCAATGCCGGGCGGGCTCAGTTGCAACACCATCTGCTGTTGTTGGCGCTGTAGCAGCAGGCTGATCTGGCCTGCTTCCAGCGTGACCGGCTGATCGGGCTGTTCTTCCCAGAACAGGGCCGGGTGGCCCAGCAGCAAGGGCAGGGCGGCTTCGCCCTCCAGCTCGGCCAGGCTGCTGCCATCGGCCAGCTGATGGGTGCGTTCAAGCTGGTTTATCACCAGGCGGTCCTGCGCGCTCAGCCAGTCCCACTGCGCGGCCTGATCCAGCAAGCGCCCCAGCGGCAGCACGCGGCCACGGCTCCAGCCCGCGCCTTCTGGCTGCTGGATGCAGGGAGTGAGGCGGATACCGGCCTCATTGGCCAGAATGCGCCAGGCCAGGCGCTGGGGGGAGGTGATATTCATCAGCAGGGAAACGGAAAACAGCGGTTTGTTTGGGCTGGGCTATTGTGCCTGAGACCTGCTGTTGATGGCAGTTTGCCAAGCGGCGCGGACAAACAAAAACCGCCCACCAAGGGTGGACGGTTGGGCTGTCGGGCGCTTGCAAAGCAGCGGCCCTTTCACATGAGACCTGCGCTCAGATGCGCGCCAGTGCGCGGCGGGCGGCGGCGATGGTCTGTTCGATGATTTCGTCGGTATGGGCGATGGAGACAAAACCGGCTTCGTAGGCCGACGGGGCCAGGTACACGCCTTCTTCCAGCATGGCGTGGAAGAAGCGGTTGAAGCGTTCGCGGTCCGAGGCGGTCACCTGGGCATAGCTGGTGGGTACGGCATCGCAGAAGTAGATGCCGAACATGCCGCCCACGCTGTCGGTGACCATGCTGACACCTGCCTCTTTGGCGGCCTCGGCCAGGCCTTCGGCCAGACGGGCGGTACGGCGGCTGAGGGTGGCGTGGAAGCCCGGTTCCTGGATCAGCTTCAGCGTGGTGAGGCCGGCGGCCACGGCCACCGGGTTACCGGACAGGGTGCCGGCCTGATACACATTACCCAGCGGCGAGATGCAGCCCATGATGTCAGCACGGCCACCAAAGGCCGCCAGCGGCATGCCGCCACCAATCACCTTGCCCAGCGTGGTGAGGTCCGGCTTGACGCCGTGCAGGGCCTGGGCGCAGCCCAGATCCACGCGGAAACCTGTCATCACTTCGTCGTAGATCAGCACCGTGCCGTGTTTTTCGGTCAGCGCGCGCAGGGCGTGCACGAATTCTGCCGACGGCTTGATCAGGTTCATGTTGCCGGCAATCGGCTCCAGGATGACGCAGGCGATCTGGTCGCCGATTTCCTTGAAGGTGCGTTCCAGCTGCTCGACGTTGTTGTACTCCAGCACCAGGGTGTGCTTGGTGAAGTCGGCCGGAACACCACCGGAAGAAGGATTACCAAAAGTCAGCAGGCCGGAACCGGCCTTCACCAGCAGGCTGTCGGAGTGGCCGTGGTAGCAGCCTTCAAACTTGACGATGGCGTCACGGCCGGTAAAGCCACGTGCCAGACGGATGGCGCTCATGGTGGCTTCGGTACCGGAAGACACCAGGCGTACTTGCTCCACCGAGGGCAGCAGCTTGCAGATTTCCTCGGCAATCTCGATTTCCGCTTCGGTGGGCGCGCCAAAGGACAGGCCATCCACCGCCACATCCTGCACCGCCTTGATCACGGTGGGGTGGGCATGACCGACGATGGCCGGGCCCCAGGAGCCGATGTAGTCGATGTACTGTTTGTCGTCGGCATCCCAGAAGTGTGCGCCCAGCGCCTTTTTCACAAAGCGCGGCGTGCCGCCCACCGAGCCGAAGGCCCGAACCGGCGAATTGACACCGCCGGGGATGGTTTTCTTGCCACGTTCAAACAGTTCGAGATTGCGGGACATGCTGTTTCCTTATGACGGGTAGGGCGCAAACCGGCCTGGTTTGCTGCCGGAATCGGGTTTGCCAGTGGTGCAGGGCATGTACCGTGCGGTATCCATGCTGGCGAAAGCGTTATTTTTCCACAGCCGGGCTGGCCAGTGTTGGCATTTCAGCGCTGCGGCCAGCTGTTGTAGGGGTTCTTGGACAGATAGGCATTGGTATAACGCCCGTCTTCGGTGACTTCCGCGCCCACCCAGTCCGGCTTGACAAACGGGGTGTCTTCCGCCGGCAGCTCAATTTCCGCCAGCACCAGCCCGGCGTTGTCGCCAAAGAATTCGTCCACTTCCCAGACAAAGCCGCCAAACTCGATACGGTGACGCAGCTTGTCCACCACCATCGGGCACATGGCGTCCATGATGGTCCGGGCATCGGCCAGCGGAATGGTGTATTCGAATTCGTGGCGGCTGATGTCGCTGATATTGCCCTTGAGGGTGAGCCAGGCCTGATCGCCCACGATACGCACCCGCACGGTGCGTTCCTTTTCTACCGACAGATAGCCCTGGCGGTATTGCACGCCTGCGGCCAGACCGCGCCAGCCATCATTGGCAATGACAAAACGGCGTTCGATTTCCAGTCCCATGCTTGATTTCCAGTTGCGGGCGCATCGCCCGGCTCAGTGTGAGCCAAATAAATTCAGAAGGGTTTGACCACGACCAGGATGACCACGGCACACAGCGCCAGCACCGGAATTTCATTGAAATAGCGGTACCACACATGGCTGTGGCGATTGGCCCCGGCAACAAAGTCGCGGTACAGCTTGCCGCAGTACAGGTGATAGGCAATCAGCAGCGCCACCAGGGTGAGCTTGGCATGCAGCCAGCCCCCGGCAATGCCAAAGCCCAGCCACAGCACCAGGCCCAATGCCAGTGCCAGCACCGCCAGCGGGGTGGTGAAGCGGTAGAGCTTGCGCGCCATCAGCAGCAGGCGGTCGTATTCGGCGCCCGGTGCGGCCATGGCCAGGTTGACGAAGATGCGTGGCAGGTAAAACAGCCCGGCAAACCACGAGGTGACAAAAATGATGTGAAAAGCCTTCAGATACAGGTAAGCCAATTCAGACTCCATTCAGGCGATTGCCGGAGGCTGTTTCACGTGAAACAGCGTGCTCAACCGCGTTTTGCTTGCAGATACAAAGGCATGACTTGCGGAATGTGCGCCTGCAAGTCGCTGATGCGCGTGGGCCCGGACGGGTGGGTGGAGAGGAATTCCGGCCCGCTGCCGCCACCGGCGCTCATCATCTTGTTCCATACATTCACTGCGGCATTGGGGTTGTAACCGGCGCGCGCCATCAGCTCCAGGCCAATGATGTCGGCTTCGGATTCCATGGTGCGGCTGTGCGGCTTGCTCAGCGTGACATCCGTCACCATGCCGGCCAGGTTGAGCTGGCTCTGGCTGAGCCCGGCCAGCGAACCCACTACCGACAGGCCCATCTGCTGGGCATAGGCCTGGCTCAGGGTTTCCCGGCTGTGTTCGCGCAGCGCATGGGCGATTTCATGGCCGATCACCGCTGCCATTTCGTCATCCGTCAGCTGCAAGCGTGTCACCAGGCCGGAATACACCATGATCTTGCCGCCGGCCATGGCGTAGGCGTTCAGCTCCGGCGTCTGCGCCACATTGACTTCCCACTTCCAGTTGGCGGCATCCGGACGGAATACCGGCGTCTGGGCAATCAGCCGCTGCGCCACCCGTTTTACCCGGGCAGTCAGTACTTTGTCGGTATTGAGTTTGCCCGCACTGCGTGCCTGGCTGAGCTGCCCAGCGTAGGATTTGGCCGAGGACTGCTCCACCTCCTGCGCGCTCAGCCACATGCTCTGGCTGCGGTTGATGCCCACCACACCGCTATTGGTGGTGTTGACCTGGGCACAGCCCACCAGTGCCAGCAGTAGCGCTGCGTGGGAAAAGACTTTTCTGCAAACTTGATTCATGCCACATTCCTTGCCACGGCCTTGGGCCGTGAGTGCATGCGTGCCGCCAGCTCAGATTTCCACCATTTCGAAATCGTCCTTGCGGGCATCGCAATCGGGACAGGTCCAGTTGGGCGGGACATCTTCCCACGGAGTTCCCGGCGCGATGCCGTCTTCCGGCCGCCCGGCTTCTTCGTCGTAGATGAAACCGCAAATCAGACACATCCAGGTGCGCATACGTTTATTCCAAGCTCGGTTAAAATAGGCATTCTAATTGCTGCCGCACGATCTGACCAAAGAGGTTACCGCCTTGTCCACATTGCCCCCTCCACCAGCAGTACTCACCCTGGCTGGTTCCGACCCTTCCGGCGGCGCCGGTATCCAGGCCGACATTCTCACCCTGGCCAGCCTGGGTTGCCACCCCTTGTCCGTGATTACCGCCATTACCGTGCAGGACACGGTGGGCGTGGACGACTTCATGGTGCTGGATGCCGACATGGTGAACGACCAGGCGCGCTTCCTGCTAGAAGACATCCCGGTGCTGGTGTTCAAGATCGGCATGCTGGGCAGCGTGGAAAACGTGGCCGTGGTGGCACAGCTGATTGCCGACTATCCGGACGTGCCGGTGGTGCTGGACCCGGTGCTGCGCAGCGGTGGCGGCCACGAACTGGCCGATGACGACCTGATTGCCGCCATGCGCGACTTGCTGATTCCACAGGTGTCCATCATCACCCCCAACAGCATGGAAGCCCGCCGGCTGGCGATGAACGACCCGGACGAGGACGAGGAACTGAGCCTGGACGAGTGTGCCAAACGGCTGCTGGCACTGGGCTGCCCGCATGTATTGATTACCGGCACGCACGAAAATACCAAAGAAGTCATAAACAGTCTGTACAGTCCCAATGGCGTGGTGCGTGCCGACCGCTGGGAGCGCTTGCCGGGCAGCTATCATGGCTCGGGCTGCACGCTGGCCTCGGCCATTGCCGGCATGCTGGCCACCGGGCTGATGCTGCCCGAAGCGGTACGCGAAGCACAGGAATATACCTATCAAAGCCTGGTGGCGGGTTTCCGCCCCGGCATGGGCCAATACATCCCGGACCGGATGTTCTGGGCCCGCGAAGAAGAAGGAGCAGAGGGTGACAGTGATTAAGGGCTTGTATGCGGTATCGCCGGAGGCAGAAGACAGCGAGCAATTGCTGGCCAAGGTCAGCCGCGTGCTGGATAACGGCGTGGCCATCCTGCAATACCGCAACAAGAGCGACAACACCGTGCGCCGCCTGCGTCAGGCCAGCTTGCTGGCCAGCCTGTGCAAGAGCCGCCAGGTGCTGTTCCTGATCAACGACGACGTCACCCTGGCACGCGCGGTACAGGCCGATGGCGTGCACCTGGGCAAGACCGATGGCTCGGTGGCCGACGCCCGTGCAGTACTGGGCGCGGATGCCATCATCGGCGTGTCCTGCTACAACGACATCCGCCTGGCCGAACAGGCCGCGCGCGACGGTGCCAGCTATGTGGCTTTTGGCGCGGTGTTTCCTTCCCGTACCAAACCGCATGCCGTGGCAGCACCGCTGTCGCTGTTTGCCGAAGCAAAAAAGCTGGGCCTGCCATCGGTCGCCATTGGCGGCATCACCCCGGAAAATGCGGCTGAAGTGGTGGCTGCCGGTGCCAGTGCCATTGCAGTGATTGGCGGCCTGTTCGACGCCCCCGACCCCGCCGCCGCCGCCCGTCAGATGGCGGCCTTGTTCGACTGAAGCCGTTCTCTGCTGTCAGCCCCCTCAAACCGCAGTCCAAGCAGCCGTCAGGAGTGATGATGATTGATTTTGCTTTCGCACCGGCCTCCGCGGCCGATTTCGATGCCTTGCTGGCACTGCGTCTGCGGGCCTTGCGGGTAAGTCTGGAAGCACTGGGACGTTACGATCCGGTGCGGGCCCGCCAGCGCTTTGCCGATCATTTCCAGCCGGAATACTGTCGTCACATCGTGGTGAATGGCCAGCGTGTCGGCTGTGTTTCGCTCAAGCCAGCCGAAGATGGGCTGCTGATCGACCAGTTCTATCTGCAACCGGCCTGGCATGGCCGTGGGCTGGGCAGCCAGGTATTGCAGGCCTTGCTGGCCGAAGCCGACGAGCAGGGCCTGCCGGTGCAGGTGGAAGTGCTGAAAGGCAGCCGCGCCAATGGTTTTTACCAGCGGCAGGGCTTTGTGCTGCAAGCGGACGGACAGTACGACAATTATTACCAGCGTCCGGCCTGTGTGGCGGCCTGAATCATTTTTCCAGCATTAGCACCCACTTCCCGGCCACCAGCCGGGAGGCTTATCTGACATCCCCACCCAGGGTCTTGAACAGCGCCACCAGGTTTTCTGCCTGTGCCTGACGCGATGCCAGCCAGGCTTCGCGCTGCTGTGCCTCGGCCTGTTGTTGCGCCAATACCTCGGTTTGTGCCGCCTCGCCTACGTGATAGCGCTGGCGGGCAATCTCCAGCTGCCGCCCGGCAAGCTGCAGAGCGCTTTGCAGCGCCTGCTGCCGCTGAGCTTCCTGCTGGTAGCGCAGCAAGGCGGTTTCGGTATCGGCCAGCGCCGTCAGCACTTTTGCCGATACACCGCCAGCGCCGCATCCCGCGCCGCTTCACGCGCTGTCACCTGGTTTTTCAGCCGTCCGCCGGTAAACAGGGGCAGACTCAGTTGCGGGCCGACATTCCAGAAGCGACTGGCGGCGGCCGTGAGACTGCCTTCGTGGATGGAATCCCAGCCACCACTGCCCACCAGCACCAGCCGTGGATATTGTTCGGCCACCGCCACGCCGATATCGGCCGTGGCCGCCGCCAGTTCGCGCTCGGCCTGACGGATATCCGCCCGCCGCCGCAACAAGTCAGCCGGCATGCCCACCGGTGCCTGCGTGAGCGTGGCAGGGATGGGCCGTTCCGCTGCCAGCGTGGCCAGCAACTGGGACTGGGACTGGTCCAGCAATACGCTGAGGGCGGCCACGGCGGCACCTTGTGCGGTTTGCAGGGCTGGCAGCGCCGCTTGCAGGCTGGCTACAGCCGCACTGGCCTGGTTGAGCTCGCTGTCGGAAATCTCCCCAGCCTGACGTTGCAGCACAATCAAGCGCAGGTTTTCCCGCGCCGCTGCCAGCTGGTTTTCCAGATTGCGCTGGCGCGCCACCCAGCCACGGTAATCAATCACATTGCGTGCCACTTCCGCCGCCACCCGCAGCGCCACATCGGCCTGCTGTTCCTGCATGCTGTCCAGCCGAGCGCTGGCAGCTTCGCGGCTGCGCGCAGTATGGCCGAACAGGTCGATTTCCCAGCTGGCATCCAGTTGCAGGCGCTGGTCGTTAAAGCCGGTGCGCGGATTGGCAAACGGGATGTTGGCAAAATTTTCGCTATTGCGGCTGAACTGGTCGCGCCCGCTGCGCGCACCGGCATTCAGTTGCGGCCACAGCGCACTGTCCACCACACCCAGGCTGGCTCGTGCCTGCCGCACGCGGGCATCTGCCTGGGCCAGATCCGGGCTGGACTGCAAGGCCTGCTCCACCAGTTGGCTGAGCGCGGCGTCATCAAACACCGTCCACCAGCGCTGCAACTGCGGCTGATTGCTGCCTGCCTGATATTGGTACTGCGCCGGCAAGGTGGTTTGCGGCGCGTGGTAATCCGGGCCGACGCGCAGGCGGTGAGCGCCAGCGCCAGCCAGGGACAGAGCAAAGGGAAGAGGATACGGTGTGACATCAGTGACTCCTCTGCAGGAACATCCGGTAGGCCAGCAACAGGGTACCGGCGGCAATGGCCAGCAAGGGCCACAGGTGTGGCCAGGCCTCCGCCAGGCCATAACCCTTCAGGAAGATGCCCTTGACGATGACGATGAAGTGGGTGAGCGGGTCCACCGCGCTGACCATACGCAACGGCAGCGGCATGTTTTCCACCGGGGCCATGTAGCCGGACAGGATGACCGCGGGCGACATGAAGGCAAACGAGCCAAGAAAAGCCTGCTGCTGATTGCTGCTGAGAGCGGAAATCAGCAGGCCGAAACCCACCAGCGACAGCCCGTAGCACAGCATGGACACAATCAGCAGCCCCACCGTGCCGCTGAACGGCACCTGATACACCCATACCGCCGCCGCGGCAATGATGCAGCCCTGCACCAGCGCCACCAGCATGCCGGGCAGCGCCTTGCCGGCCATGATGTAGGCCGGGGTCAGCGGCGACACCAGCAGCTGTTCGAAGGTGCCTTCTTCACGCTCACGTGCCAGCGACAGCGCAGTCACCATCAGGCAGCCGATGGTGGTGATGATGGCCACCAGACTGGGCAGCACGAACCAGCGGTATTCCAGATTGGGGTTGTACAGGTTTTGTACCAGCAGCCGCGCCGGTGCGGCTTGCCGGCTGCGCTCGGCGGCGAACTGCTGCACCACTTGCAGCGCGTAGCCATAGGCAATCTGCGCGCTGTTGCTGCGTCGGCCATCAATGATGGCCTGCGCCGTCACCCCCTGGCCGCTGGCAAGGCGGCGCGAGAAATCCTGCGGCAGGCTGATGGCCAGCAAGGCCTGCTGGCGGTCTATCACCTGCTGCATGTCTTGCTGGCTGTGCAGCATCAGCACGTGCGGAAAGGCCTGGGTAGCGGCCAGCCGCTGCACCAGCTCGATGGATGCGGCACCGCCATCCTGATTGAACACCGCCAGTGTGCTGTTTTTCACTTCCAGCGTGGCGGCAAACGGAAACAGCAGCAGTTGCAGTAGCACCGGAGCGATCAGCAGGCGGCGGCTTTGCGGCGTGCGCAACAGCGCCTGCATTTCCTTGCGGATGAGGGTGAGCAGACGTTGCCACATCTCAGTTGCCATCCAGTCGGCGCGGTGTCCGCCAGGCGGTCAGCCCCAGCCAGAAGGCGGCGGACAGCAGCAGAAACAGCAGGTTGATCAGCAATACCGGCCAGATTTCGCCAGCCTGGAACAGTGTCTGCAAGGCGCTGACAAAATAACGCGCCGGAATCAGGTAAGTCACCGCCTGTACCGCCAGCGGCATGCTGCGGATTTCAAAAACAAAGCCGGACAGCATGATGGCGGGCAGGAAGGCCGCGGTCAGCGCAAACTGCGCGGCAATGAACTGGTTGCGCGTGGTGGTGGACAGCAACAGGCCCAGCCCCAGCGCGCTACCCAGAAACAGGCTGGTAACCACAAACAGCACCCACAGCGAACCGCGCAGCGGTACGCCCATCACCAGCGTGGCCACCAGCACGCACATGCTCATGGCGGCCATGCCCAGCAGGTAGTAGGGGATGATCTTGGACAGCAGCAGCTCGGCCCGTGTGACAGGGGTGGACAGCAGCGCCTCCATGGTGCCGCGCTCCCACTCGCGCGCCACCACCAGCGAGGTAAGCAGCGCGCCGATGATGGTCATGATGACCGAGATGGAACCGGGCACCAGATAGTTGCGGCTGACAGTAGTAGGGTTGAACCAGTAACGCGGCTGCACGCTCAGCGTGGCCGCTGGCGGCTGGCCGCTCTGGCGCTGGTTCAGCCACAGCTGGAATACCCCTTGCATATAGCTGGCAACAAAATTGGCGGTATTGGGCTCGGCCCCGTCGGTCAGCAACTGGATGGTGGCAGCACCCTGTCCCTGCCTGACCCTGGCGGAGAAATCGCTGCGCACAATCACTACCCCGCGCACCTCGCCCAGCTGCAATTGCTGACGCATGGCGGACTCGGAGGTGGACAAGCTGGCGGCGATATAGGGCGAGGCTTGCAGCGTTTGCACCAGACGACTGGCTTCTGCGCCGCCATCCTGCTGCACGATGCCCAGACGCACCCGGTTGGCATCCAGATTGATGCCGTAGCCGTAGATGAACAGCAGCAGCACCGGCAGCACGAAGGCAATCAGGATGCTGCTGGGGTCGCGCACGATCTGGTAGCTTTCCTTGCGGCACAGCGCAGCAAGGCGGCGCAGGCTGATACTCATGTGGCCTCCCGCAAGCGGTCGTCACGCTCCACCAGCGCGATGAAGGCGTCTTCCATACTGGGGTCGGGCAGATCGGTACTGATCACCATGGCCTTGAGTTCATCCGGCGTGCCACTGGCGATCATGCGGCCGCGATACACCAGGCCGATGCGGTCGCAATATTCGGCTTCGTCCATGAAGTGGGTGGTCACCATCACCGTGACGCCCTTGTCCACCAGGCTGTTGATATGGCTCCAGAATTCGCGGCGGCTGACCGGGTCCACCCCCGACGTCGGTTCGTCCAGAAACAGCAGCGGTGCTGGTGCATCAGCGCGCAGGCCAGTGCCAGCCGCTGCTTGAAACCCAGCGGCAGTTCGCCGGCATTCATGGCCAGAAACGGCTGCAAGGCAAACACCCGCACCATGTCGGCCACTGCCTCCCGCTGGCGCACACCGGACAGGCCGTAGATGCCGGAGAAAAACTCGAGGTTCTGCGCCACGCTGAGGTTGCTGTACAGGGCGAATTTCTGCGCCATGTAACCGATTTGCTGCCGCGCCTGGCTGGCGGATTTTTTCAGGTCCAGCCCCATCACCCGCGCAGCACCGCTGCTCACCGGCAACAGGCCGCACATCATCTTGAAGGTGGTGGATTTACCTGCGCCATTGGGGCCGAGCAGGCCGAAGATTTCCCCACGGCGGATGCGGAAATTCACATGGTCGGTGGCGACAAAATCACCAAAGCGGCGGGTGAGCTGTTCCGCCACGATGACGGCGTCGGCATCCACCCCGCCCGGCAATCGCGCTGGCGGCATGTGTTCGGCCAGCGGTGAATCGCCCCCAGGCCCGCCACCCAGCAAATCGATGAAGGCATCTTCCAGCCGTGGTTTGACCGCCTGCAGGCTGGCATCCGGCCCGGCATCCAGACTGGCAAGATCCGGCAGCTCGCCTGCCGTGCGCAGCACCAGCCGCACCGCGTGGCCTTGCAGCGCACCGTCTATCACCTGCGGGCAACGCAGTGCACGGCGCAATACCTGACGACGGTTGCCGGCAATGCCCTGCAACAGCAGGCTGCGGCCCTGCATGCTGTCCATCAGCGCCTGCGGGCTGCCGCTGTATTGCAGGCGGCCTTCGTGCATCAGCAATACTTCGCCGCACAGCTCGGCCTCGTCCAGATACGAGGTACTCCACAGCACCGCCATGCCGCCATCGGCCAGACTGCTGACCATGCGCCACAGCTCGCGGCGTGAGATGGGGTCCACCCCGACACAGGGTTCGTCCAGCAACAGGATGCGCGGCGAACCCAGCAGGGTGCAGGCCAGGCCCAGTTTCTGTTTCATGCCGCCGGACAATTTGCCGGCCAGCCGCTCGGTAAAACGGGCCAGATCGGTAAAGGCCAGCAGGCGCTGAAAACTTTCCTCCCGCACCGCGCCGGTGACGCCACGCAGATCGGCATACAGGGTGAGGTTTTCCAGCACGGTAAGGTCTTCGTACAGGCCGAATTTTTGCGGCATATAGCCCAGTTGTGTACGCAGTGCGTCACCCGCCGTCACCGGGTCCAGCCCTTCCACCTGCAAGCTGCCGCTGTCAGGCTTGAGCAGGCCGGCCATCAGCCGCAGCAGGGTAGTCTTGCCGGCACCATCCGGCCCCACCAGCCCGGTGATGATGCCACGGCGGATGTCGGCATCCAGCGCATGCAGGGCCGGGCGGCCGGCAAAGGCATGGCCCAGCGCGCGCAGGCGGATGGCGATATCGCTGTCTGCCGTACTCATGGCCGGGCCAGCTTCACCGTCACCGGCATGCCCTGACGCAAGGCGGCATCCGGCTGGGAGATGATGACGCGCAGGCGGTAAACCTGCGCGGTACGCAGGTCGGCGGTTTCCACATTCTTGGGGGTGAATTCCGCCGTGGGCGAGACAAAGCCCACCACGGCGGCATAGGGCTGGCTGCGGCCATCGCGATAAACCCACACCTTGCGTCCCGGCTGGGTCTGGCCCAGCTGGGTTTCGCCTACATAGGCCCGCACCCACACCGGCCGGGTGAGCGACAGGGTCAAGGTGCTGGCTCCGGCGGCCAGCATGCTGCCCGGCTCCAGCACGCGGGTGAGGATGATGCCGTCCGACGGTGCACTCAGCACGGTATCGGCCAGTTGCAACTTGGCGCTGGCCAGCTGGGCCTCGGCCCGTTTCACATTGGCGTCCACTTCGGCCACTTCCTGCGGCCGGTAGCCCTTGCTCAGTGCCTGGTATTGCTGTTGCGCGGCCTGATACTGCGCTTGTGCCTGCTCGCGAGCGGAGCGGGCGGCATCCAGCGCCTTCACCGCTGCGGCACCGCTGCCGGCCAGTTCCTGTTGCCGCTGCCAGGCAGCATTGGCATCGGTCAGCACGGCCTGGCGGGCATCCAGCGTGGCGCGGGCCTGTGCCACATCTTCCGCCCGATACCCCTGGTGCATCAGCGACTGCCGGGCCTTGAGTGCAGAGAGTGCCGCTTCGGCATCGGCCACGGCATTGCGTTGCGGGGCATCGTCCAGCCGGGCCAGAATCTGCCCGGCCTTCACCGTTGCGCCTTCGTCCACCAGCACTTGCTGCAGGCGGCCACCCACGCGGAAAGACAAATTCACCTCGCGGATATCCACATTGCCGGACAGCACCAGCTCAGCACCATTCTTGCCCTGCTGCCAGTGCCAGATACCTGCGGCCAGCAGCCCCAACACCAGCAGTCCCGCCACCATGCGTTTCTTGTTCATTGCGCCAGCTCCCTGGCACTGAGGCCTTTCAGGGCCCAGTGCAATCTTTGCTGCAAATGTTCCGGTTCCAGCGCATAGCTGGCCAAACCCTGCTCCAGCAGCGTGGGCAGGATGTGCTTGCCGCTGCTCAGCTGTTGCAACAACACCGGAAAACCCAGTGCCGACATCAGATACATCAGCTGGTGCAAGGGTGGTGCCTGACACAGCTGACCGGCCTGCTGCGCCTCGCTCAGGCATTGCAATAACAACTGTGGATGACGTGGTGCCAGATTGCGGATGAATTCCACCGCGGCCACCTCGCCCGCGCCGGCATCCAGCAGCAACTGGCTGATCACCCCGCCCTCGGCTTTGGCAAAAGCCACCAGCTGCAGCAGCATGGCCGACAGGCGGCTCAAGGGTTCGCCCTGCTGCTGCAGGCTGTCCTGCAATTGCCGGTACAAGGGCGCGTACCACAGCTCCAGCAGGGTGCTGACATAGTGCTGGCGGTTGCCAAAGTGATAGACAAAACCACCGGGATTGACCCCGGCCTGCTGGCAGATGCCCCGTACGGTCAACTGGCGCAGGCCATGCTGACGCAAGTGCTGCAAGCCATGTTGCAGCAGCAGGCTACGGGTGGGATGAGAAGCTGTTTCGCTGTTCATGCTGCCAATTTATACATGTGTATAAAAATGGCAAAGCAATATTCGGTAATGATTGATGCAGGACAGGAAATGGCTGGCCCGCCGTGGCGGGCAGGCAACAGCGGCCCATGGCCGGGCCGCGGTATCAGGCAGGCAGATGCGCCTGCAGTAACTGGACAATACGCTTGCTGGCACCACGGTGCGCCGCGGTAAACGCCAGCGCGGCACTGTGCATCTGCTGACGGCGGGCGTCGTCCTGCAACAGGCCCAGCACCTGCTGCACCAGAGCCGCAGCGTCTGCCACTTGCCAGGCAGCGCCAGCCTCCAGCGCCAATTCACTGGCCTGGGCAAAGTTGAACATGGACGGGCCAAACAAGACCGGCAGGCCGAGGCTGGCGGGCTCGATCAGGTTCTGCCCACCCAATGGCAGCAGGCTGCCACCGACAAAAGCCACATCGGCACAACCATAGTAGGCAAACAGCTCGCCCATGCTGTCGCCCAGCCACACGCGGGTAGCGGCAGCAATCTTGCTGTTGTCACTACGCCGTTGCACGGCAAAGCCCATGTCCTGTGCCAGCGCGGCAACGCTGTCGAAGCGTTCCGGGTGACGCGGCACCAGCAGCAGCAGGGTATTGCCCACCTCGGCCTGTTGCCAGGCCTGCAGGATCAGCTGTTCCTCGCCATCGCGCGTACTGGCGCAAATGAATACCGGGCGGCTGCCAATGCGCAGGCGAAACTGCGCTGCCAGTTCGGCCATGGCGGCTGGCGGGGTGAAATCGTACTTGGTATTGCCACAGACTTGCGGGGAAACAGCGCCCAATTGCTGCAAACGTTCGGCATCCTGCTGGCTTTGCGCAGCAATGGCCGTCAAATCACGCAAGGCCGGGCCAATCAGCCCCTGAATGCGGCGATAGCCACGCAGCGATTTTTCCGACAGCCGCGCATTGGCCAGGAAAACCGGCACGCCTTGCTGGCGCGCCGCATGCAGCAGATTGGGCCACAGTTCGGTTTCCATCAGCACGCCAAAGCGTGGCTGCCATACGGCCAGAAAATCCCGCACCGCACCGGGATAGTCGTAGGGCAGATAACGCACTTCGGCATCGGGGTAGAGCTGGCAGGCGGTATCGCGCCCGGTGGGGGTCATCTGGGTGAGCAGCAGCGGCGCATCCGGCCAGTGCTGGCGAATGGCCTGGATCAGCGGCAGGGCGGCACGGGTTTCGCCCACCGATACCGCGTGAATCCAGATGGCCCCGGTCGTCCGCGGCTGAGTCGCCTGGCCGAAACGTTCGTCCCAGTGCTGCAGATAGGCCGGTGCCTTGCGTGCGCGTTTTTTCAGATAATGGCGAATCAGCGGCGTGGCAGCCCACCACAGCATGGAATACAAGCCGCGCCGCCAGTTCATTGCATGTCCTTGCGCGCCAGCAATGCCTGATACACCGCTTCCACCGTCGGGCACTGGCCGATATTGCCCAGATTGGTCGCCCAGGCGGTTTCCACCACGCCGGTCTTGCTTGGGTCGGTATCGGTATAAATGGCCACCAGCGGCACATTCAGCGCATTGGCCAGATGACACAGGCCGGTATCCACGCCGATGACAGCGCGGGCATGGCCGAGCAAGCCACAGGCTTCGATCAGGTCCATGCGTGGTGCCACCATGGCCTGCGGCATGGCCGCGGCCAGGCGCTGTGCCCTTTGCTGTTCGGCAGCATTGCCCCAGGGAATGATCAGTTGCAGGCCATGTTGTGCTGCAAGTTTTTCACCCAGCGCAATCCAGTGTTGTTCCGGCCATTCCTTGGATGCACGGCTGGTGGCATGCAGCAGCACCGCGTATTCGCCTTGCGGCAACCAGTCTGGACGGGCTGCCGCCGGTACGCCAAAACGCGGGCTGCCTTCCGGCTGGTAGCCAAACACCTTGGCCAGCAGCAAACGGCAGCGTTCCACCGCAGACAAGGACCAGTCCACCCGGTGGGTCTTGTCGTACAACAGGCAGGCCAAGGGTTCGCGGATGCTGTGACGGTCGTAACCGGCCAGCGGGCCACGGCTGAGCTTGGCTGGAATGGCACTTTTCAACAGGCCCTGGCAATCCACCACCAGATCCCACTGTGTGGCTTGCAGCTGTTGATAAACCGCCTTCATTTCCGCCCGGGTTTCCGCCGCAAACAGGCGCTTGCGCCAGCGACGCCATGCCATGGGAATAACCTGCTCCACCGCCGGGTGCAAACGCGGGATGTCGGCAAAGTTTTCTTCGGCCAGCCAGCTGATACGAAGGTTGGGGTAGTGCGTTTTCAGCTCGGTAATGGCAGGCCAGGTGTGGATAAGGTCGCCCATCGACGAGGTACGCACGATCAGTACGTTCATCATGGCGCGCATTGTAACCGAAGCTTGCGCCAAACCGTTGTGATTAAGCTGGCTGAATCCACAGGCAAGTATTGTGGATAAACGCCTGTGAATAAAAATGTGCTGATTTATCCACAATCTGCCACCGTGTGGCCAGCCTGATTAATCCCAGTGCCATCAACAAGGCAAACTACTGACAGAACATGGGTTTTTCCGGGTTATCAACAGAAACGCTCTCCTCTCATTAGTCTCTTCATAATAAAATTCGGTTTAAGATAAATAAGGGAAGCAGCACAAAAATGCCTGCTCACAGGGTGGCATGGGCATGCGGCTGACAGCATGTGGATAAACCGGGTTTTCAGACTGGACGACAAGTTATCCACAAACCGTCATGGACAGCACAATGCGCTGTTCAACACCTTTTGCAGTAGCCTAAATCATTGAACAGACTGGTAAAAACAAGGTTATCCACAACAAATGACCTTCTTCTACCAGTTTCTTCCATATACATATGGGAATAACAAGAAAAGATGCGAGAGCCGCTCAGCGTTGTACTCATCACCAAAAATGCAGCTGCACAACTGGAAAAAACACTGGCCAGCGTGCAATGGGCAGACGAAATCGTGGTGGTGGATTCAGGCAGTACAGATGAAACCGTGGTGATAGCTTCTGCCTATAAGGCAAAGTTATCCACCAGGACTGGCTGGGATTCGGTCCCCAGAAGCAATTTGCCGTACAGGCTGCCAGCCATGACTGGGTATTGTGTCTGGATGCAGACGAATGGCCATCAGCAGAATTGACCAATCAAATCAAACAGATACTGAACAATCCACAGGCCGCTGCCTACCGTTTTGCCCGCAGCAACCGTTTCATGGGTCGTTTTCTGAAGCATGGAGAAGGTTATCCGGACTGGAGCTTGCGGCTGTTTGACCGACGTCAGGCACGCTGGTCGGATGATGTGGTGCATGAGTACGTGCAGTGCGATGGCACTGTGGAAAAACTGTCCGGCGACCTGATGCACGAATCGGGCGAGGACATTGCGCTTTACCTTACCAAGCAGAATCGCTACACCAGTTTGCAAGCCGAAATGCTGTATAAGCGCGGGAAAAAGGCGGGATGGAGCAAGCTGGTGTTCAGCCCGCTGTTGCGCTTTACCAAGTTTTACCTGGTACGCCGTGGTTTTCTGGACGGTTTGCCCGGACTTGTCCACATCAGCATTGGTTGCTTCAACAGCTATATCAAATACGCCAAGCTCAATGAGTTGCACCGGCTGGGCAAAAAATACTGAATCACCGCCTGTCAGGTGCAGTTACATGACCATGCCGGGGCATGAACACAGTTTTAAGCCGTTCTGAGCGTTCAGACCAATAATGAGCTGCTGACAGCACAGGAAGGCGGCAAACGGCCTTTCTGCGCTGTTGAAGCAGGAAACTGCATGGCACAGGGCATCGATGAGGGGAAAAACATGCAAATTCGTGCGGCCCAGCCTGCCGATCAGGCTGCATTACTGCAATTGATCATGAGCCATGGCCCGAATGACTGGAACTACCTGCCGCAACAGGGGGTGGAGCAGACACTGTCCGGCCTGGCCAGCGGAACCGTACAAGGCTTGCTGGCAGAACAGCAGGGCCAGTTGCTGGCGGTGATGCTGTTTGACCGCTCTGACGCCTACCCGGCACATCGTCCGGCTGACATCGCAGCCAGCGAGGCTGCTTTTCTGATTGAAGCGGTGGTAAGCCGTGAGGCGGCCGGTCAGGGCCTGGGCAGCCGTTTGTTGCTGATGGTATGTGAGGTATTGCGCCAGCAAGGCTGTCGCTGGCTGTGTGCGGACAGGCATCAGCAAAATGCCGGCTCGGCCGGCATGATGCAGAAGGCGGGTTTACAGGAGCTAGAGAGTTTTGCCGACCCGGAACGACGCTGGAGTGGTTCCCGCATGAGTACGGTGTGTGGCAGGCGCTTGTAGCCCCGCTGACGCCATATTGCGAGCCGTGCTCAGTACAACTTGCAGTTGATGCCGAGTACCGCTTGCCAGCCCGCGCTGTGGCTGGCCTGTTGATCTGCCATCCAGCGTGAGCCTGCACCCACATCCAGCGACCAGCGCGGGTTGAACGGGTGGTTCAGCATCAGCAGCAGATTGCTTTGTTCCAGATGCCAGCCACCACCAACGGCCTGGTGCCCCAGGCTTTGTGCCCGTTGTGTGTTGGCCAAGCTGGCCCAGCCCAGCAGGCTGATGCGCTGGTTGCGCCAGTTGCCCAGGGTGAGATCCAGATTCATCAGCAGCATCTTGCCCGGACTGCTATTGCCCAGCCTGTCGGCATAGCCGATGGACAGCGAGCCATCCTGCGGCAGATCCACACCATAGCGCAGCACACCCATCCAGTGGCTGGAATTGGCCCCCAGCTCCCACTGGCTTTCATTGGCGGCTGCCAGCGTCATCCAGCCGCCCGGCGCGGGCAGGCCCAGCCCGGCTTCACCTTGTTGCACGAACAGGCTGCCATAGGCGGTATCGTGGCGTAGCGACAACGAGGGTTGCAGCTTGCTGCCGGTGCCGGCATCCGTCTGGTACAGGTTGCCGTCCAGGCTCAGTGTCATGCTGTGTACGGGTTCGTCGGCAAATACCGACTGGCAGCAAAGCAGGGCGGGCAACAACATCAACACGGCAGGGCAACGCATGCAGGCTCCGGGGCTGGAAAGATGGGGATTGAAGGGGATTGCAAGTGCTCAGAGCATACGCTCCCACCCGGGTGCTGCAAACCGCAGCGCATGCAATGACAGGGGCAGAAGGGAGCTGGACAAGGCAGGATGACATGTCCGCATGACTGCATGCTGCTTGTTTTGTTACCAGAGCCTTTCCATGCTGGAAAATCCGCTACAAGTGGATGAATTCACAAGGATAAGCGCGGACTGGCAGACAAACTGCCAACATGAAATTTTATGCAAAATAAGTTAATTTTAATATTTTGCTGAAATTTTGATATTAAGTGGAACTACATCGATATTCCGGCAATCTGTCATGCATTGAAACTGGAATGGAGGGCTGAGCCATGCTTCATCATTCACCCCTGATTGCCACCATTGTCGGCAGTCTGGTATTTGCCTTCATGCTGGGCACGCTGGCCTTCCGCCTGCGTTTGCCGCCGCTGATCGGCTATCTGTGTGCCGGCATCGTGGCCGGTCCGTTCACCCCTGGTTTTACTGCGGACAGCCAGATCGCACCACAATTGGCGGAGATGGGCGTGATTTTGCTGATGTTCGGTGTGGGTTTGCATTTTTCGGTCCGAGACTTGCTGGCGGTAAAAACCATTGCACTGCCCGGTGCCATCGGGCAGATCCTGCTGGCCACCGTACTGGGGCTGGGCATGTCCCAGCTGCTGGGCTGGCCTGTGGGGGAGGGTGTGGTGTTTGGCCTGGCGCTGTCCACCGCCAGCACGGTGGTATTGCTCAAGGCCTTGCAGGAAAAGAATCTGGAACAGACTGACGATGGCAAGATCGCCATTGGCTGGCTGGTGGTGGAAGACCTGGTGATGGTGCTGACGCTGGTGTTGCTGCCCATCTTTGCCGGCGTGCTGGGTGGCAAGGGCGCGGATACGGTGATCAGCGGCAGCGCAGTGTTGTGGACCATCCTGCTGACGCTGGGCAAGGTGGCGGCCTTTGTCGCGCTGATGCTGGTGTTTGGCCGACGTTTTTTGCCATGGATGCTGGAGCGCATTGTCTACACCGGCAGCCGCGAACTGTTTCGCCTCGCCGTCTTGTCCACCGCACTGGGTGTGGCCTACGGCGCGTCCTTGCTGTTTGATGTGTCGTTTGCGCTGGGCGCATTCTTTGCCGGCATGGTGCTGGCCGAATCGCCACTGAGCCATCGTGCGGCCGAAGAATCACTGCCGCTGCGCGACGCTTTCTCCGTGCTGTTTTTTGTCTCGGTCGGCATGCTGCTCAACCCGTCGGTATTGCTGCATAACTTCTGGGAAGTGCTGGGAACGCTGCTGATCATCGTGGTGGGTAAATCGCTGGGGGCGTATGGCATCGTGCGCCTGTTTGGCCGTAGCCCGGCCACGGCGCTTACCATTGCCGCCAGCCTGGCGCAGATTGGCGAGTTTTCTTTCATTCTGGCCGGGCTGGGTATTGCGCTGGGTCTGATGAACGAACACAGCCATTCGCTGATTCTGGCCGGGGCCATTCTGTCCATTCTGCTCAATCCGCTGTTGTTCTTGTGGACCGAGCGCTACCGCAAGCGTCTGGAACCGCAGCCCGGTCAATAAAAAACCGCCCTCGGGCGGTTTTTCACTTTCTTAGTTGTCGTTCTGCTCCAGGCGGCTGGAGGGCAGCCGGCTGACGAGGATTTTGTCCACCCGGGTCTTGTCCATGTCCATCACTTCAAAACTGAAGCCTTGCCAGTCAAAGCGGTCTGCCGCTGATGGTACCCGGCCCAGCTGGAACATCATCACGCCGCCCAGCGTGTGGATATTGCCGGTGTCTTCTCCCGGCAGTGACTGATCAACCTCAAAATACTGGCGGAAGCTGTCCAGCGTCACCATGCCATCCACCAGATAGCTGCCATCCTCGCGCCGCACGATCTCGTCGTCTTCACCATCGGCATGGATGGAAGGCAAATCGCCCACCACTGTTTCCAGCACATCATTCATGGTGACCAGGCCTTCCAGTTCGCCGTATTCGTCCACCACCAGTGCCAGATGGGTGTGGGCCAGACGGAACTGTTCCATCAGCTGCATCAGCGTTACCGTGGCCGGAACGTAGAGCGGTATTTGCAGGTCGGCAATGAAATCCACGCTTTGCCCGGCCAGTACCCGGTCCAGCATGCGTTTGGTGTCCAGAATGCCCAGCACATGTTCCATGCCGCCCTTGCACACCGGGAAATGGCTGTAAGCGTGCGATATCAGCAGCTGGCGGTTGTCGTGTTGCTGGTCTTCGATATCAATGGAAACGATGTCCTTGCGCGGGGTCATCACCGCGGCAACCTTGCGATCGTCCAGCCGGAAGATGTTTTCCACCAGCTCCTGCTCGGCACGGTCGAAAATGCCTTCGTCCGCACCCTGTTCCATCAGCACCCGGATTTCTTCTTCGGTAATGGAGGGTTCATTGCTCTTGCGCGCGCCGATCAGTCGCAGCAGGGTGTCGGTCAGCCGTGACAGCAAGCGCACCAGCGGGGCAGCCAGGCGCGAGAGCAGCAGCATGGGCGGGGCCAGGGTGCTGGCGATGCCTTCCGGGTTCAGCATGGCCAGCCGCTTGGGCACCAGCTCGCCAAACACCAGCGACAAGGCGGTGATGGCGGCCACCATCAGTGCTACGGACAGCGGCTTGTTATAGGCATGCAGCTGCGGCAGGTTCATCTCCAGCCAGTCCTGCAAATGTTCGGACAGCGCCGCTTCACCGTACACGCCGGAGAAAATGCTGATGCTGGTGATGCCGATCTGTACCGTTGACAGGAAACGGGTGGGTTCCTCTGCCAGACGCAGTGCCGAGCGAGCCCCGCGACGCCCTTCTTCTGCCCATTGCTGCAGGCGGATCTTGCGCGAAGAAACAATCGCAATTTCAGACATGGCAAAGGCGCCATTCAGCACAATCAGTACAAACAGAAAGAAAATATCCACGATGGGCGGCGGGGAGGAAGATGACCCTTGCTAGCTTAGGGCAATGCTGACTGGCTGAAAAGCCGGGTTTTGCGCTGCAAGGTTGTGCTGGGCAACCCTGCAGCCATTCCGTATCAGAACAGGCTGTTCTGGCTGCTGGCGGGCATCCAGCGGATGGTGTCGCGGCCATGGGCAGCCAGCCAGGCATTGACCTGCGAGAAATGCCGACAGCCGTGAAAGCCTCGGCTGGCGGATAGCGGAGAAGGGTGCGCTGCAGTCAGCACCAGGTGGCGGCCGGTATCAATCCGCTCGGCCTTGGTCTGTGCCCAGTTGCCCCATAGCAAGAATACACAGCCGGGGTTTTGCTGGTTGACCGCATCAATCAGCGCGTCGGTGATGGCCTGCCAGCCCAGCTTGCCATGGCTGCCTGCCTTGTCCATTTCCACGGTCAGCACGCTGTTAAGCAACAGTACGCCCTGTTCGGCCCAGTGGGTCAGGTCGCCACTGGCCGGCATGCCGCCACCCAGGTCTGCCACCAGTTCCTTGTAAATATTGCGCAGGCTGGGCGGAATACGCACGCCGGGCGGAACCGAAAAGGACAGGCCCATGGCTTCTCCTGCTCCGTGATAAGGGTCCTGCCCCAGAATCACCACCTTGATGTCAGCCGGCGCCATGGTGCGCAGGCTGTTGAAAATGAGCGGCTGCGGCGGAAACAGCGTTTTGCCCTGACTGGCTTGCTGTTGCAGTTGCTGGTCGATCTGGCGCAGGCGGGCAAAGATGTCCGGCGTATTGAGGACGGCTTCCCAGGCCGGGTGTACCGGGGCCAGGGCCGGAGCAAGATAGGGGAGGGATTGCTGACTCAAAACGGATTCCATTTTGTCGGTTGATTGCCGGTTTGGATGTGGCAAACGGCGGCCGGTTCCAAAACAAAAGCCATTCCCGCTGGCAGGAATGGCTTGCTTGTGCTGCGATCTGTTGCTGCTGTCTGTACCGGACTGTCCGGCTCAGTAATGCGCCATGCCCGGGTCTACATCATTGGCCCAGGCTTCGACGCCGCCTTGCAGGCTCAGCACCTGTTCGAAACCGGCATTGGCCAGATACAGGCCAACCTGGAAGCTGCGTACGCCATGATGGCAGACGGTGACAATAGGCTGGTCATCCGGCAGTTCGCTCATGCGCAGCGGAATCAGGTTCATCGGGATGTGCAGCGAACCGGCAATGCTGGCCAGCTGCACTTCCCAGTCCTCGCGCACATCCAGCAACAACGGCTGTGCTGCCGTGCTGTCGGCGCGCCAGGCGGCCAGGTCGCGGGCGGAGATTTCGCGAATCATCAGAATACGAAACGTTCCGGCTCGATGGCTTCAGCCTTGGCCAGACGGGAAATACAGGTTTCGAACAGATTGGTTTCGCTGAAGCCGCTTTCGCTGACGCGCTTGATCAGCTTGCAGCTCATGGCCGGCAGGTCACCCACCACCACAATCATGCGGCCACCGACGGCCAGCTGGGCTTTCAGGGTTTCCGGCACCACCGGCAGCGAACCACCCACCACGATCACGTCGAACGGGGCTTGTTCCTTCAGGCCATCCAGGCCGTTGCCTTCCACCAGGGTGACATTGCCGATGCCGGCTTTTTTCAGGTTGGCGGCAGCGCTTCGCGGGTGGCGGCATTAATCTCGACGCTATATACGTGGGCCGGCCCAGGCTTGGCCAAGAGAGGCGGTCACGACGAGCCGCGCGTGCCGACTTCCAGAATCTTGTCTTGCGGCTGTACGGCGACATCCTGTGCCAGACGTGCTTCCAGCTTCGGTTGCAGCATCTTGCCGCCATTGGGCAGCGGCAGTTCGGTGTCGACAAAGGCCAGCTGGCGCTTGTCGGCAGCGACGAAATCTTCGCGTTTCACGTGAAACAGCAGGTCCAGAATCTTGGGGTCAAGTACGTCCCACGGACGAATCTGCTGCTCGACCATGTTGAAACGGGCATTTTCAAAATCCATCAGCTTACTCCGAAGGGCTGGCTGCCAGCAGCAGTCAATCGGTATCCCGAAAAACCGGCCGCCCGGACAGCGTGTCATGACGATAACTTGCGATTATCCCACATTTACCTTACCTTCACAGCATCGCTAGGGGTCCTGTGCGCTGTGTTGTGGTGTCCATATCCAGTCTGATTGTGGAATGTTGCCGCTTCATGTTGCACGGGTGAGAAATACCCTTGGAACCTGACCCGGTTAATCCCGGCGTAGGGAAGCGTCATCTGCTTGGTTCTCACCCCTTCCTTGCAGCCGGTCTTGCCGGATTTCGCTCCTTGCGCCGTTTCATCGCATGGAGGAAACCCGATGAACGCGCCCACCAAACTCAACGCAGCGATGACGGTAGATACTGCCGCCATCCAGCCCTTGCCCAATTCCCGCAAGATTTACGTGCAAGGCAGCCGTGCCGACATCCGCGTGCCGATGCGCGAAATCAGCCAGAGCGACACTCCCACCCAGTTTGGTGGCGAGCAAAACCCGCCCATCTATGTGTATGACACCAGCGGTATCTATTCCGACCCGGCCGCCAACATCGACATCCAGAGTGGCCTGCCTGCCTTGCGCGCTGCCTGGATTGCCGAACGAGCCGACACCGAGCAGCTGGCCGGCCTGTCCAGTGAATATGGTCGTGCCCGCGAGGCCGACAGCAAGCTGGACGACCTGCGCTTCAACCTGACCCGCAAGCCGCGTCGCGCTTTGCCGGGCAAGAATGTCAGCCAGATGCACTATGCGCGCCAGGGCATCATCACCCCGGAGATGGAATATGTCGCCATCCGCGAAAGCCTGAACCGCAAGGCCTATATCGAGAACCTGCAAGCGGCGGGTGGCAAGAACGCCAAGCTGCTGGAACTGATGACCCGCCAGCATGCTGGTCACAGCTATGGCGCTGCGCTGCCGGAGGAAATCACCCCGGAATTCGTGCGTCAGGAAGTGGCTGCCGGCCGCGCCATCATTCCGTGCAACATCAACCACCCGGAATCCGAGCCGATGATCATCGGTCGTAACTTCCTGGTGAAAATCAACGGCAATATCGGCAATAGTGCGGTAACGTCGTCGATTTCCGAAGAAGTGGACAAGATGACCTGGGGCATCCGCTGGGGTGCCGACACCATCATGGATTTGTCCACCGGCAAGAACATCCACGAAACCCGCGAGTGGATTCTGCGCAACTCGCCGGTCCCCATCGGTACCGTGCCCATCTATCAGGCGCTGGAAAAGGTGAATGGCAAGGCCGAGGATCTGACCTGGGAAATCTTCAAGGACACGCTGATCGAGCAGGCCGAGCAGGGGGTGGACTACTTCACCATCCACGCCGGTGTGCTGCTGCGTTATGTGCCGCTGACTGCCAATCGCATGACCGGCATCGTGTCGCGCGGTGGTTCCATCATGGCCAAGTGGTGTCTGGCGCATCATCAGGAAAACTTCCTGTACACCCATTTCGAAGAGATTTGCGAAATCATGAAGGCTTACGACGTGGCCTTCAGCCTGGGCGACGGCCTGCGTCCGGGCAGCGTGTGGGATGCCAACGATGCCGCCCAGCTGGGTGAACTGAAAACCCTGGGCGAGCTGACGCAGATTGCCTGGAAACACGATGTGCAGGTGATGATCGAAGGCCCCGGCCATGTGCCGATGCAGCTGATCAAGGAAAACATGGACAAGGAACTGGAGTGGTGCCACGAAGCGCCGTTCTACACCCTGGGCCCGCTGACCACCGACATCGCTCCAGGTTACGACCACATCACTTCCGCCATTGGCGCGGCGCAGATCGGCTGGTATGGCACTGCCATGCTGTGCTACGTCACCCAGAAGGAACACCTGGGCCTGCCCAACAAGGATGACGTCAAGGAAGGCATCATCACCTACAAGCTGGCCGCCCATGCCGCCGACCTGGCCAAGGGCCACCCCGGCGCACAGATTCGCGATAACGCCTTGTCCAAGGCGCGTTTCGAATTCCGCTGGGAAGACCAGTTCAATCTGGGCCTGGACCCGGACAAGGCGCGCAGCTTCCACGACGAAACCCTGCCCAAGGACAGTGCCAAGGTGGCGCACTTCTGTTCCATGTGCGGCCCGCATTTCTGCAGCATGAAAATCACCCAGGATGTGCGCGAATTCGCCGCCCAGCAGGGCATCAGCGATGAAGCCGCGCTGCAGAAGGGCATGGAAGTGAAGTCGGTGGAGTTTGTGAAGGGTGGGGCCAAGCTGTACGACAAGATCTGATCCTGTTCATCACCTGACTTATCCACAGGTCTGGAAAAAACGGCAGCTGCGGCTGCCGTTTTTTGTGTCCGGGTTTTATCCACAACCATCGGCGATGCGCGCAGCCTGCTGCTGGTGTTGAATCTGCATTGCAAGAAATAGTCGGCATTGCTGGACTTGCTGGTGTGCAGAATCAAATCCTTTTAATTTCAATGTGTTGATGAATTAATGCTGGCTGTGGATAAATGACAGCTCTGCATCTTGCTGTGGATAAGCAGCTTGCCACTTGGCAAAGTGGTTCCATCCATCTTGTGTTCACTGGCTCTGCCCATGGAGCCATAAGCCGTGCAGCATAATGGCTTATCCACAGGAGAGTGCCATGACCCAAGCCGTTTCCATCCGCCCGCTCGCCGCCGACGATTTTGCTGCCTGGCTGCCCTTGTGGCAGGGCTATCTGGATTTTTATCACAGCAGTCAGAGCAAAGCAGATACCGCCATTACCTGGCAGCGCTTTCTCGATGCGGCCGAACCGATGCAGGCCTGGCTGGCCTGGCAGGGTGAGCAGGCGGTAGGTTTGGTACATACGGTACTGCATCGCAGTAGCTGGACGCCGGGCAATTACTGTTATCTGCAGGATTTGTATGTACAGCCTGATGTGCGCGGCACGGGGGCCGGACGGGCGCTGATCGAGCAGGTGTATGCCTATGCGGCAGATGCCGGCTGCAGCCGGGTGTACTGGCTCACCCATGAAAGCAATGCCACGGCGCGCCAGCTATACGACCGGCTGGCAGAAAACCTGGGCTTCATCCAGTACCGCAAACAGGTAGGCTGAGGCTGGAGTGCCGGCTGCGATGCGATTATGCTGATGGCCTCACCACCAAGGACATGGTCATGATCAACGTCAGCATTCTCTATCCGTATAGCGCAACTGCCCGTTTCGATTTCGACTACTACCTGCAACAGCACATGCCGCTGGCCAGCAAGCTGCTGGCTCCGGCCTTGCTGGACATGCGGGTGGAGAAGGGCATCAGCGGCAGCGAGCCGGGCAGTACCCCCAGTTTCACCGCGCTGTGCCAGTTGCAGTTTGAATCGGTGGAGTCGTTTCTGGGTGCTTTCATGCCGATCGCGGAACAACTGCAGGGCGATATCGCCAATTACACCGATATCACGCCGCAGATCCAGTACAGCGAAATCCTGCTGGGTTAGCCTGTCTTCAGGTGTACGGCCAGTTCGCCCGGGCCCTGCTGCAACACCAGCTGTGGTGTGCCATGCCAGGCGGCCAGTTTGTGCAGCATGGCTGCCAGATCGCGGCATAGCTGTGCGGTGGGCCTGATGCCGGGTTCCAGATACAGCGCCTTGATTTCAAACACGCCTTGCTGACGGTGGGCCTTGGCATCCATGCGTCCCACCAGCCGGCCACGGTTGAGCAGTGGCAGCACGAAATAGCCAAAGCGGCGCTTGGCGGCCGGGGTATAGCATTCAATGCGGTAATCGAAGCCGAACAATTCGCTGGCGCGCTTGCGGTCCCACACCACCGGGTCAAACGGTGACAGCGCGGCGCTATGGCTGGATTTGAGCTTCCCTGCCGCAGCCTGTTGCAGCTCGGCCTGCAGGCTGTGATGGACGAAAACATCGTGCTGCCAGCCCTCGATGCGGGCGGGAATCAGCTCTCCCTCATCCGCCAGCTGGTGTAGCAAAGCGTCGTACTTGCCCCGACGCAGCCGGTAGTAATCCGCCACCCAGCCCGCCTTGACCACACCCAGCGCCCGGCAGCTGTTGCGCACCATGTCGCGCTGTGCGGACTCTATGCTGGGTAGATCGCGTGCGTCCTCCCACTCCGGCATCACCCGTTCTGCCACATCGTAAACGCGCTGAAAGCTGCGTCGCTCCTTCACCATCAACTGCCCCAGCGTGAACAGCACTTCCAGATGGCGTTTTTCCGGCTTCCAGTCCCACCAGCCATCCCCCTTGCCGCCACTGCGTTTGAAATCGGCAGAGCGCACCGGGCCGTGGGTGCGGATTGTCTGCAGCAGTGCGTCAACGGCCGGCTGGTGTTGTTCCAGCCAGCGCTGCGGGTATTTCCAACCCATTTGCGTTGGGTCCAGCATGCGGTGGCGCAGCAGGCGGTAATCCTCGCGTGGCACAAAGCAGGCTTCGTGCGCCCAGTATTCGAACAGCTTGCCCGCTGCCAGGCAGTCATCCAGCCAGACGGGGTCGTACTGCCCCAAACGGCTGAACAGCACCAGATAGGGGCTGCGCGCCACCACGCTGATGGTATCTATCTGCAGCAAGGCCATGCGGCGGATGGCGGCCAGCACATCGGCAGACGTGGCTTTGCGCCGTGCTGGCTGTAACAGCCCCTGGGCAGCCAGATTCAGAAGTCGTGCCTGGGCGAGTGAAAGATGCAGGGTCATGAGGGGCGGCGTAAGTGGTGGGTAAACACACTATATCAAGGCGGTGAGGGTGATGGGGCCCGTGCTGTTGGTGCTTTGCCATCTGTCGGTAGCAGGCAACAACCCTTGCGCTGCATGGGTGCAGTCTGCATTTGTGCATTGCATGCCGGTGTGAAATGGGGCCATCCTGCACCTCTGCACTGGAGCAAGAGGAAAACAAGATCATGGATACCGGCAAGCATCAGCTGGAACAACTATTCGCCCAGCTTGGGCTGGATAACGACGTCACCGCCATCAAGGTGTTTCTGGCCCGCCACTGGCTGGAGCCAGGCCAGGCATTACCCGAGGCGGCCTTCTGGAACCCGGCGCAGGCCGACTTTTTGCGTCAGGCGCTGGCCAGCGACGCCGAATGGGCCGAGGCGGTGGACGAACTGGCGGTATTGCTGAGCCAGAAATAAACCCCTGGCAAGTCAATCAAAGCGGGCAGTGACCAGATGGCGACTGCCCGCTTTTGCATGCGGCCCGCGGTGTCAGCTTCAGCGGGACAGGGCAAGTTGTACCGCACCGGCTGGTGGCTGCTGCTGACGTAGCGGCTGGCCGGCTTGCGGCAGGGTGAAATAGCTGATGGCGGCTTGCAGTTCGTGTGCCATTTTCTCCATGGCACTCGCAGAACTGGCGGTCTGATTGGCCGCGGTACTGGTTTCTTCCGACATCTGCGCCACTTGCTCCACATTGCTGGCAATGCCGCTACCGGCTGCCTGCTGTTCGGCCAGTGCCACCGAAATGGCACTTACCGACTGCTTGATGCTGTTCACATTGTCGTTGATGCGGCTGACCGTATCCCTTGCCTGACCGGCCTGACGCAACCCGGCTTCCATGCGTTCCACCGTGGCGTGCACATTGTTGATCACCAGTTCGCTGCTCTCCAGCATTTCGCGGATCATGCTGCTGATTTCGGTGGTGGACTGGCCGGTGCGCTCCGATAGCTTGCGCACTTCGTCGGCCACCACGGCAAAACCACGGCCCTGCTCGCCGGCGCGGGCGGCTTCGATGGCGGCATTGAGCGCCAAGAGGTTGGTCTGGTCGGCCACATCGCGGATCATCGCCACCACATTGGAAATCTTTTGCGAGCGGTCGCCCATCAGATCGGCCTGTTGCTGCGATTGCTGTGCCAGCTCGGCCACCGACTGGATGGTGCCCAGTGTTTCCACAATCACCTGTTCACCCGCTTCTGCCAGTTCACCGGACATGCGGGCATCCTTGGCCACATCCTGGGAATTGTCGCTGACCGAGCAAATGCTGACCGACAACTGTTCCACCGAGGCGGACATGGACGAGGCGGCCCGGGTTTGCTCTTCGGCACTGACCGCCACCTGTTCGGATGCGCTGGCCAGTTCGCTGGCATGCACGGTGAGCTTGCCGGTGATGCCGTCGATATGGCGCACCAGGCGGATCAGCTCTGTCTGCATGTGGGCCATGGACGTCACGATGCTGCCCTGTCTGGCTTGATCCGTTTGCAGCTTTTCCGCCAGGTTGCCCTGGGCAATGCGGCTGGCCAGCGCCACCACATCACGCGGTTCCCCGCCCAGTTCCGCCAGCAGGCGGCGGATGATGATGGTGGCCACTACTGCACCTGCGACAATGCCACCGAACATCAGCAGCAAGGACAGGATGGAGAACTCGCGGGCGTGTTGTCGGGATTTGGCAAAGTTTTCTGCCGCCACGCGCAGTTGCAGGTCGATCAGCGCATCGATGCGGCTGGAGATGGGGTCGATGGCAGGGTAGAGGCTCTTGTCGACAAATTGCTGCAGTGCTGTATGGTCGTGGCCTTGCACGATCTGGCGCAATTGCCGGATCTGTCCGTCGGCATTGTGCATGGCGGCTTCTGCGGCATCAGCCAGGCTTTTTTCTTCGTCGGTCAGGTAGGTGGCCCGATAGCTGCCCCATTGCTGTTTCAGGGTTGCCTGTGCGGCATCCAGCCCGTGCAGGAAGTCGCTGTCGCTCATGCTGCCGGCGCGCAGTTTGTGGGCGGCATCGACAATATTGACCGCATAGCTGTCACCAGCCTGTTTCAGCTGCTTCAGGCATACCACCCTGTCGTTGTAGGTGGTGGCAAAGTCGGCAAGGATATTCTGCTGGGTCAGCCAGCCAAAGCTGCCGACGCCCAGCGTAACCAGTTGCAGCAACAGGATGAGGGCAAACAGTTTTTGCCCTATGGTGAGTCGGTCCAGCATGATTAAACCCCTTGAAAGCACCGTGGCGCGGTGAGTGGTGTTATTGTGGTATTTAGTTTTAGCGTCCATTCTCATGTCATGCCAAGCGCTGTTTTGGCTTTAAGTAAGCGCACTTAGTAAGCCTGCGCAGCATGTCATCAGCCTGTCATTTCCCTTGCATGTTTCCTCAACATGGCTCCCGCCTTGCAATATGTTGCTGCTATCTATAAGCCACTGATTACGTTATAATTCCGCCCCTTCCTGCCACTGGTATTGCTTGCAGGAAAGCCCTTTTTACAAGTCAGGAATCGTCATGAGTCTGTTGTCGCACCAGATCGAGCTGCTGTCCCCCGCCAAAACTGCCGAAATCGGCCGTGAAGCCATCCTGCATGGCGCGGATGCGGTGTATATCGGCGGCCCCGGTTTCGGTGCCCGGCACAATGCCAGCAACAGCCTGGAAGACATTGCCAGCCTGACGCAGTTTGCCCACCGCTACCATGCGCGCATTTTTGCCACGCTCAACACCATCCTGCATGACGCCGAGCTGGAAGCCGCGCGCAAGCTGATCTGGCAGCTGTACGACGCCGGAGTGGATGCGCTGATCATCCAGGACATGGGCATCCTGCAGATGGACCTGCCGCCCATCCAGCTGCATGCCTCCACCCAGTGCGATATCCGCGATGCCGACAAGGCGCGCTTTCTGGCTGATGCCGGCCTGTCGCAGCTGGTGCTGGCGCGCGAACTGAGCATTCCCGACATCAAGCGCATTGCCGCCCGCGTGGGCGATGCCGCCACCATCGAATACTTCATCCACGGCGCGCTGTGCGTGGCCTTCTCCGGCCAGTGCTACATCAGCCATGCCGACACCGGCCGCAGCGCCAACCGCGGTGATTGCTCGCAAGCCTGTCGCCTGCCTTACACCCTGACCGACAAGGACGGTGGTGTAGTGGCCTTCGACAAGCACTTGCTGTCGATGAAGGACAATAACCAGAGCAAGAACCTGGAAGCGCTGCTGGATGCCGGTGTGCGTTCGCTCAAGATCGAAGGCCGCTACAAGGACGTGAGTTATGTGAAGAACATCACCGCGCACTACCGTCTGCTGCTGGATGAAATCATCGAACGCCGCCCGGAACTGGCGCGCGCCTCCAGCGGCAGCAGCGAAATCTTCTTTGCGCCGGACCCGGACAAGACCTTCCACCGTGGCAGCACCGACTACTTTGCCACCGGCCGCAAGATCGACATCGGCGCCTTTGATTCGCCCAAATTCGTTGGTGTGGCGCTGGGCGTGGTACACAAGGTGGGGCCGGACTGGCTGGAGATTGCCACCCCGGAAACCATGAGCAATGGCGATGGCATTAACTTCATGAAAAAGCGTGAAGTGGTGGGCATGCAGCTCAATACCGTGAAGCAGATCGGCCATGTGCCAGGCGGCGACCTGCTGTGGCGTTGCCAGCCGAATGATCCGGCTTTGCTGCAAGGGCTCAAGCCGGGAACCGACCTGTGCCGCAACCGCGACCACGCCTGGGAGCTGGCGCTGCTGAAGAAGTCCGCCGAGCGCAAGGTAGGCGTGTGGCTGACCCTGGACGAACAGGCCGACGGCCTGCGCCTGACCGTGACCGATGAGGATGGCTGTAGCGCCAGCGCCAGCGCGCTGCTGGCACTGGAACCGGCCAAGGATGCCGCCAAGGCGGAAAGCGGCCTGCGTGACAACCTGGCCAAGCTGGGCAACACCATGTTCGTGGCCAATGATGTGGCACTCAACCTGAGCCAGCCGTGGTTTGTACCCGCGTCCGCCATCAATGGCTTGCGCCGCGAGGCCATCGAGCAGCTGGAACAGGCTCGCCTGAGCGCCTGGGTGCGTCCGCCGCGCAAGCTGGCGGTGGAGCCGCCGGTGGAATATCCGGAAAAGACGCTGAGCTATCTGGCCAATGTCTACAACCAGTTGGCCTGGCAGTTCTACCGCAAGCACGGTGTGGAGGTGATCGACGCCGCCTACGAGGCGCATCAGGAAGAGGGCGAAGTCAGCCTGATGATTACCAAGCACTGCCTGCGCTTCTCCTACAATCTGTGCCCCAAGCAGGCCAAGGGCGTGAAGGGGGTGATGGGTCAGGTGCGCGCCGAGCCGATGACGCTGAAATCCGGCAATGAAACCTACACGCTGAAGTTTGAGTGCCGCCCCTGTGAAATGCATGTGATGGGCAAGATGAAAAAGCACATCCTGAAAGCACCGGCCCCCAGCGAAGTGCCGTATACCGCACCGCTGACTTTCTTCAAGCAACGTCCGCAATAAGGCAGGCAAGATGGCGGATATCGAAAGACTGGAAACCTGGGTCAAGTACAAGAACGGCCTGTGCAGCGATTGCATGGGCAGTTGCTGCTCGATGCCGGTGGAAGTGCGCCTGCCAGACCTGGTACGTATGGGCGTGGTGGACGAATTCGAGCTGGAAGAGCCGATCAAGAACATTGCCAAGCGGCTGGAAAAGCAGCGGGTGATCCAGCATTTCAATTTCAAGCACGGCATTTTCACCCTGGCGCGGCGTGCCAATGGTGATTGCCAGTATCTGGACCAGCAAACCCGTTTGTGCACCATCTACGAGCGGCGACCCAATACCTGCCGCAACCATCCCAAGGTCGGCCCCAAGCCGGGCTTTTGCGCCTACACCCGTAATCCCAAGGCCGCCCGCCCGGTACAGGCGGTGAAGCTATCTGGCTGATGTGGCAGCGGTTTCACGTGAAACCGCGCTTTTTTCCAAGCAAAGGACAGACATGAATCCGGTTTTTGCCCTGATGGCCTTTGCCATCGGTGTGGTGGTGCCCTTGCAGGCTGCGGTCAACAATCAGCTCAAACTGTTGCTGGGCGGCAGTACGGTGCTGGCGGCGATGATTTCCTTTGCGGTCGGCACCATCAGCCTGGCCTTGCTGGCCGTGTTCAGCGGCCAGAAATTCAGCGGCCTGAGCCAGCTGGCACGCGGCGAGTGGTGGATGTTCATCGGCGGCCTGCTGGGCGCGTTTTTCGTATTCGGTACCACCTTGCTGGCACCCCGGCTGGGCGTGGCGGCCATGCTGTCGCTGATCATTGCCGGGCAGGTGTGCGCGTCCTTGCTGTTCGACCGCTTTGGCTGGCTGGCCATGCCGCTGCGTGACATCAACCTGCCGCGGCTGGCGGGCGCGGCGCTGGTGGTGGCTGGTGTGCTGCTGGTGAACTTTGGCGACAAATGGTTCAGCCGCTGATGTGCTGAGCCGGTGTGAAATGGGAAAGGGGCTGGTCTGACAGACCAGCCCCTTTGTCTTTTACTGCCAGATCAGGGCAGACGCGGTGGCGGATAGTAGGGCGAGCTGTAACCCTGCTGACCGGGAACCTGATTGCCCTTGGCATACATGCACTGGCTGTAAGCCAGGTTGTAGCGATACTGGGCATCGTGGCCGCTGTAGCGTGCTTCACCGCTACCGGCTGCCGTGCCGGCAATCAGCCCCGCGCCTGCGCCGACACCGGCACCCTGATGGCCACCCATCAGCGCACCTGCGGCAGCGCCGACAACCGTGCCCAGCGCCATATTGCCGGCCATGGCATTGGTGGAGGCATCGGCGCTGCTGCCACCGCTGCTTGCCTCCGCATACTGGCGGCATTGCTGTTCTTCCTGGGCAAACACATCAAAGGGTTTGCCGGGCGCAGGCATCACCGCCACCGTCGGACCAAGCGGCACGGTACTGCATGCCGTCAGCCCGATTGCCGTCAATGGCAACCACAGCAGTTTGTTCATGATCTTGCTTCCTGGATTATTTGGGTGGCTGCGCCGGGACAGTCTTCCAGCCACCGGGACATTCGCTGACATAGGGGTAGTACTGCCTGGCCGCCTTGCAGTAGTACCAGACCTGGGCTGGCGGCGGGCTGGGTATTTCCTGCACCGGGGCAGGTGCCGGGGGTGCTGGCGGTACCGCCGGGGCAGCCACTACCACAGCAGGCGGATAGGGTGCCGGATAGGGGTAGACCGGTGCGTCATACCAGTACCACACGCCACCGGCTATCCACCACCAGCCCAGTTGGCCGTGGTAATAGCCGTGATGCCAGTAGCCGTCATGCCAATGGTTGATCAGCGGTGGGCCTTCATAAAAGCGCGGGTGTGCTTGCGCGACCGGGATGCCGCTGATGGCACAGCCCAACAGCAAGGCCAGGCTTGTCATGCGCGCTAGCGTTGTCATATTGCTTTCCTCATGCGCAAGGCTGGCGGGCAGACCAGCTGCCGTACACGCTACCGGGGCTGGTCTGTTCCATCCGCGCACTTTCAGTTGTTCGGCATGGGAGCGGATGCCGGACGGTGATGCGGCATGCGGCGCTGCATGCCTTCATGCATGTGCCGTGCTTCCTGGTCGAACAGCTTTTGCTGTTCCGGGCTCAGCTTCTGGTACAGCGCCTTGGTGGCAGCGGCATGCTGCTGCATCATGTCCAGGTGTTGTTGCATCATCTTGATGCGGCCATCCAGTTGCTCGGGCAGGGTGGCATCCGGTTTGGCTGGCGGCATGGCAGGCATGGCGGCCGGTTTCAGGGCATCTACATAGCTTTTCCAGCTGGCTTCCTGGGCCGGCTGGATTTTCAGCCTGTCATGCAGCATGTGCAGGTGTTGTTCCATCATGGCCTGACGTTTGGCCGGGTCCATCTGCCACATGTGTGCGGACATGTCCTTGCCGCCCATCGGACAATCATTGCCCATGGCATGAACGGTGGTGGCAGCTGCGCCGCCCAGGAGGCCGACAATCAACAGCGATTTGATCAGTTTCATGATGCGTTTCCTCGTGCAGGTCATTGTTGACGTTTGCAGTATCAGACACAGATGTCAGCCAAATATTGCCTGCCATCAGCCAATTGTTAGCAATGATGAAACATGCAATTCATGTCAAGCAGCAGTCTGCTGGCTGTTTGTCGCGGGCGGGGCTACACTGCGTCGGTTTCTCTGGCAGCAGCGTGTCTGCTGTCCATAACAGGATGATAGGCATGAGTGAAAAACAGTCCGCCGACCCGATGCACGGCATGACGCTGGAAAAGATACTGCAGGCGCTGGTGGAACACTTTGGCTGGCCGGAACTGGGGCGGCGCATCGCCATCCGTTGTTTCAATCACGAGCCCAGCATCAAGTCCAGCCTGGTTTTCCTGCGCCGCACGCCGTGGGCGCGCAGCCAGGTGGAAGCCTTGTTTGTCGAAATGAAAACCCGCCCGGCCAGCACGGCCGGCAAGGACATGCGGCCCAGGCTGTTTTCGGCGCGGCAGAAGTGATGCAGGCATGGCAGCTTGAAAATGAGGCGAAGCTGCCCCAATTGCAGGAGATGGCGGTGCCGCTACCGTAATGGCACCTTGTTGCGCGTTCTGTTGATCAGGAGATGGGATGAAACTCTACTACTCGCCGGGAGCCTGCTCCCTGTCGCCACATATCGTGCTGCATGCCAGCGGTCTGCCGTTTTCGGTGGAAAAGGTGAATCTGCGCGTTAACCCGCACCTGACCGCCAGCGGTGTCGAGTTTGCCAGTATCAATGCCAAGGGCTATGTACCGGCCTTGCAGCTGGAAGACGGCACGGTGCTGAGTGAAGGGGTGGCCATTGTGCAGTACCTGGCCGACCTGGTGCCGGAACGCAAACTGGCTCCGGCCAATGGCACACTGGCGCGCTACCGTCTGCAAGAATGGCTGAACTACATTGCCACCGAAGTTCACAAGAGTTTCTCTCCGCTGTTCTATCCGGGCAGCGATGAGGTGAAGAATGCCGCCTGGGACAAGCTGCGTGGCCGCTTTGGCGTGATTGAAGCCCAGCTGGCAAAAACGCCTTATCTGCTGGGTGATGACTTCAGCGTGGCGGATGCCTACCTATTTACCTGCCTGAACTGGGCGCACATGGTGCATCGTTCGCTGGAAGACTTCCCGGCCATCAGCGCCTTCATGAACCGGGTTCATGCACTACCGGCGGTACAGGCTGCGCTGAAGGACGAAGGCCTGCTGCGCTGAACCCACGGTAGCAAACCCAGGTACGCCCGCAATTTGCTGCGGGCGTTTTGTTTTGATATGGCAGTGCGGTTTCACGTGAAACCGTCATTGCAGGAGCAAGCGCATGGCACAACCGCCTTTGATAGAAACCGCCGCACTGGAAGCCGCCTTGCAGCGTTTTGCCGACGAACGTGACTGGCAGCGCTTTCACACCCCGCGCAACCTGATGCTGGCCCTGACCGGGGAGGTGGGTGAGCTGGCGGAAATCTTCCAGTGGCTGACCGACGAGGAAGTGGCACGACTGGCAGACGACCCGGCCCGCTTCACCCATTTGCAGGAAGAGGTGGCCGATGTGCTGCTGTATCTGGTGCGGCTGGCCAGCGTGCTGAAGCTGGATATCAATGCTGCCGTGCGCGACAAATTGCAAAAGAACGCCATCAAGTACCCGGCACCGGCGGCAGATGCCCCAGCAGCTTGATGTCGGGCAAGCTTGCTGCATTGGATTTTTGCCTGTGACAGCAATGCACGACTAAGCTTGGCAACAATAAAAAGCAGGTGCAGGAGACAGTAAATGCAGCAGGACATCATGCAACTGGCCAGTGCCATCCGGCAGGCTGGGCATATCGTGGTACTGAGTGGAGCCGGCATGAGCACCGAATCGGGCATTCCGGACTTCCGCTCGGCCAAGGGCTTGTGGCAGCAGGGCATGCAGCTGGAGGAGCTGGTGTCCATCGATTACTTCCGTGCCGACCCGGAAGCCTTCTGGCATAGCTTCAAGCAGCTGTTCCACACCAAGCTGCTGGGCAATTACCAGCCCAATGCCGGACACCGGTTTCTGGCCTGGCTGGAAGAAACCGGCAAGCAGGTGTCGGTACTGACGCAGAATATCGACGGCCTGCACGGCGTGGCGGGCAGCCGTCATGTTTCCGAGCTGCACGGCACCTTGCGCACGGCCAGCTGCCCGTCCTGCGGGCGACAGCAAGGGCTGGAATACATCAATCACCATGTGCTGCCGCTGTGTACTTACTGCATGGACGTGCTCAAGCCGGACGTGGTGCTGTATGGCGAGCCGGTACCGCTGATCGAGCATGCTTTTGACGTGGCCGTGTCGGCGGATCTGCTGCTGGTGCTGGGTTCGTCACTGGAAGTTTCCCCGGTCAACCATATCCCGCTGGAAGCAGCCCATGCCGGGGTGATGACGGCGCTGATCAACTACACGCCCACCCGCATGGACCGGGTGTTCGACCTGACCATACAGGCCGGTATTGGCGATACCTGCCAGCAACTGCGCAGCCTGTTGCCATAAGCCATTCTCACGGCCAGACCGTGCTGGCTGGCATTTTGTCGGCGCTCATTCTATTTTTAAGTGTTTTCTACCAACAGCTTAAATAGGATAGCCATGACAGACATCAACTGGACTCACTGGGGTGATCTGGCGGTACAAGCCGGCATCAATATCGTTTCGGCCATCGTGCTGTGGGTGGTGGGCCGCTGGTTCATCGGCCTGGCAGGCCGCCTGATGGATGAACAGCTGGTGGCGCGCAAACTGGACCCCACCTTGCGCCGTTACGCGCATTCCTTCCTGTCCGTCAGCCTGACCGTGGTTTTGGTGATTGCCATGCTGGGCTTCTTTGGCGTACAGACGGCCAGCTTTGCCGCCATCATCGGCGCTGCCGGCGTGGCAATTGGCCTCGCCTGGAGTGGCTTGCTGGCCAATTTTGCCGCCGGCATCTTCCTGGTGGTGTTGCGTCCCTTCAAGGTGGGCGATGTGGTGAGTGTGGCCGGCATCAGCGGCACGGTGCGTGAGGTGGGGTTGTTTTCCACCATCATCGACACCCCCGACAATGTGATGACCCTGATCGGCAACAACAAGATTTTTTCCGACAATATCCAGAATTTCAGCGCCAACAACTATCGCCGGGTGGATCTGAAAGCCCAGCTGGCCGGCAGTGCCGATCATGGCCAGGCCATCAGCCTGCTACGGGAAAAAATTGCCGCCATTCCCAATGTGCTGGCCGAGCCTGCGCCCACGGTTGCCCTGCTTGAATTCACCAACCTGGGCCCGGTACTGGCCGTGCGTCCCTATTGCCAGCCTGCCGACTACTGGCAGGTGTATTTCGACAGCAACCGGGTGATTCGCGAAGCGCTGGCCGAGGCCGGTTTCCCCAGCCCCGAGCACGCGATGGTGGTGCGTCAGGGCTGAGGATGATTCCGGGCTTCCGATGATTGACAAACACTTCTCGCTTTCTGAAAAGAAAGCGAGGCACCCCTTCTTCAATTGGCCGGGAAAGGGCGGGGGGAAAGGGAACAGATGGGAAGGCTGCGGAAGTAATCACTCTGTCGGAAGGCCCGGCTTTGCCGGGGCCGTGCAATTGCACCAGATAACCTTGTTGGCAGCCTGAAGCCCTGAATCATCAGGGCTTTTTTGCATTCACAGAAAACGCATCGGGTCGATGCGCCACTTGGTGGGCGATTCGTGGCTGACGATCTTGTCTGCCCCGCCGGCCCCCATGCTGCGCGACAGGTCCACCATCTCCGGCGGGATGTAGGTATTGCTCTTGGTGCTGAAAAACACCTTCACCTTGGGCGATACCAGATTATTGTCATTCTGTTCGATCACCACGCCAAGTTTGCCGCTTTCCAGCCGTACCAGGGTGCCGATGGGATAAATGCCGATACAGCGCATGAAGGCCTGCACCAGCACCGGGTTGAAGTGGAACTTGGACCACTCGAAAATCTTGCGCAGGGCATCGGTTGGCGACATGCCCTTGTGGTAGCAGCGGTCCGAAGTCAGCGCATCGTACACATCGACAATGGCTGCCATCTGGCCCAGCTGGGAGATTTCCTCGCCTTTCAGCCCTTCGGGGTAGCCGCTGCCATCGTGCCGTTCGTGGTGCTGGGCGGCTACTTTCACTGCGGTATCGGAGATGCCCTGGGTAGAGAGCAGGATCTGCTTGCTCTCCACCACATGGCATTTCATTACCGCAAATTCCTGTTCGGTCAGCTTGCCCGGCTTGTTGAGAATGCTGTCCGGTACTTTCATCTTGCCGATATCGTGCAGCATGCCGCCAATGCCGGCATGGTGAATCACCTCACGGCTCATGTTCATTGCATTGCAAAAGCTCACCATCAGGGCGCCGACGCTGACCGAATGCTGGAAGGTGTAATTGTCCTTGTCCTTGATGCGGCACAGCGACAGCAGCGCACCGCCGTTGCGCAGGATGGAGGAGGTCATCTTTTCGATGGACGGCTCCACCATTTCCAGCTGCACCTGCTTGCCCAGGCGCACATCCTGCAAGATGCTGCGCACGATCAGGTTGGCTTCGTTGTGAATCAGCTGTGCACGGCCGTATTCGGCTGCAGCATCCACCCGGCGTTCGGTTGGCACTTCGCGGCTGGCCAGGTCGATGATTTCCTGTTCCAGCTTGTGTTTGACTTCGGAAATGGTGGGGGCATGAGGCAGGTCCATGCCTTTGCCGGTATCGATGTAGACTTCGTGGATACCCGCATCGGCAATCTTGCGGATTGCGGCTTCATCCTTGACCAGAAAACGTTTCAGCAGAAACGGGTGAGACATCCAGTCGCAGTTCAGGTCGTGAATGTACATGCCAACCTTGAGGTCGGACACGTCGATGCACTTGATCATTTCGTGTGCTCTAAACTTGTTGGCAGCGGGAGGCTGTTGCTTGGTGTTCCGTAAATCGCGGAAAGATGTTTTTCGTTATTGTAAATTATCTGTGTCCGATTGACAGTTGGCTTGCATCTGCTTTGTGGTATGGTGGCCCGTTTTCCTGCCCCTGTACCCCCTGTTTCCATGCAATGCCGTCTCCATTGCGGTGCCTGCTGCATCGCACCGTCCATTTCCTCCCCCATTCCGGGCATGCCTTCGGGCAAGCCTGCCGGCGTACGTTGCATCCAGTTGAGCGCGGACAATCTGTGCCTGCTGTTCGGTCATCCGGAGCGGCCCGCCGTTTGTGCCGGCCTCCAGCCATCTGCTGAAATGTGCGGAGAAAGCAACAGCCAGGCCATGCACTGGCTGACCGAACTGGAAGCCAGAACCGCGCCCTAATTCTTTGTTATCAATATGTAAATCAATTTGTCATTAATAAGGCAGGGCCGCGCTATGCCGATGTGATTTATAGCTTTTTGATCACAAATTACGGCAGCACAAATGAATTTCCCCCATTATGCTAGAGGGTATGCGACTAAAAACATGCAGCTAAACAGCCAGCGCAACCATCACAACTGGATTCGGGGAAACGAGTATGGCGACGGAAAAGTGGGGTCATCTGAGTACACGCATCATCGTGGTGGCTGCGGCAGCCATCGCGGTGGGTTTCGCGGTGATGATAGGCCTGATTGCATGGCAAAGTTATTCGGCAGCCGTTGATGTGGGCTACAAGCTGGCTTCCGAGCAGGCCAGCAGTTACGCCAAGGATGCCGAGGGCGATTTCAATCAGGGCTTTACCCTGCCACATCATCTGGCCGACAGCATTCTGGGTATCAAGCGGGTGGCCGCACCAGACCGCAAGCTGGCTGACAACATGATCCAGCAATTGCTGGATGGCGCTCCGCAGTCGGTTGGCCTGTGGATGTTGTGGGAACCGAATGCCTTTGATGGCAACGATAATGCCTTCCGCCTGGACTGGCCGCGCCATGACCCTACCGGGCGCTATCAGCCCTACATTACCAAGAATGCCCAGGGCAAGGCGCAGATGGACACCATGATGTCGCCTGACCGCGTCAAGGATTTCCCGAAGTTCAAGGACCACCCGGAAACCTATCAGCCGGACTACGAAAAACCGGGCTGGGGTGATTTTTACTACGTGCCCAAGCAGCGCGGCCGCGACACCATTACCGAGCCTTATCCGTACGAAGTGCAGAACAAGAAAATCCTGGAAAGCTCGCTGGCCGTGGTAATGAAGGATGCCGCCGGCAAGATTCTTGGCGTGTCGGCCACCGACGTGGCACTGGACCAGTTGCAAAAGCGTTTTGGCGCCATCCACCTGTTTGAAACCGGCTATGTGCGCATGGTGTCCGAAGGCGGGCTGTACGTGGTGTCCGACAAGCCCGATCTCCTGGGCAAGCCGGTGCCCAAGGAGGATGCGCTGGCCAGCCATCTGGATCAGATCAAGAAGGGCGAGTCCTTCATTTACGAGGATGGCGGTTTCACCCATTTCTTCCACCCGGTCAAAGTGGGCGATACCGGACAGTTCTGGACGCTGGGGGTTTCCATCCCCACGGCAGCCATTACTGCCGATGCGAAAAGGCAATCGCTGACGGCCATCCTGATTGGCGTGGTGGCGCTGGTGGTGATCCTGTTGGTATTGACCGCCGTGGTCCGCACGCTGACCCGGCCGCTCAACAAACTGGCCGACACCATGGACCAGCTGGCCTCCGGCCGTGGCGACCTGACCGTGCGCATGCAGATTGCCAACCGCGATGAAATCGGCCGTACTGCCGATGCCTTCAACCGCTTTATCGACAGCCTGCGCGAGATGTTCATCGAAGTGCGCCAGCAAAGCCACGAAGTCAGCGTGGCGGCTGCCAGCCTGGCCGAATCTGCCAGCCAGGTGCAGCAGGCGTCCGCCAGCCAGACCGATGCCGCCAGTGCCACCGCGGCCGGGGTCGAGCAGGTTACCGTGAGCGTGCACCATATTGCCGATACCGCCGAAGAAGCCGAGCACACCGCGCGCGAAACCGGCGAGCTGACCACGCAAAGCGTGGCCACGGTCACCCGCATCACCGGCGAGATCGAGCGCATGACAAGCAGCATGCAGGCGCTGGCCGAACGTATGAACGGGCTGGGCGAACGCTCCGAAGAAGTCAGCACCATCGTACGGGTGATCAAGGACATCGCAGACCAGACCAATCTGTTGGCGCTGAACGCAGCCATTGAAGCCGCACGTGCTGGCGAAATGGGCCGCGGCTTTGCCGTGGTGGCCGACGAGGTGCGTAATCTGGCGGGCCGTACTGCCGAAGCCACGGTGCAGATCTCCCGCATCGTCAATGCCATCAGCAGCGAAACGCGCGACGCAGTGGCAGATGTGAAAAACAGCCGCGATCAGGTCAGCCAGAGCGTGGAGATTGCCGCCGAAGCCAATGCAGCGATGAATACCGTGCTGGGTCGCAGCCAGGGTCTGGTGGCCAGCATTGTGGACATTGCTGCTTCCACCCGTGAGCAATCCTCGGCCAGCCAGGAAATTGCCCAGAACGTGGAACGCATCAGCGCCATGGCACAAAGTAATGCCGATGTGGTGCAGCAGGTGTCCGATTCGGTGACGCAATTGCGCGAGCTGTCCGCCAACCTGGAAAGCCTGGTCAGCCACTTCAAGCTCTAGTTGCTGATTGTCGGCTGATGATGACAACGCCACCCTCCGGGGTGGCGTTTTGTTTGTGCGCTGAATTGGCCGATCAACATGCCTGGGGTCATGGAATTGGCAAAATGCGACACCGCTCTTATCAAGCGCAAGGTTTGGGATTAGAATCGCGGGGTTTGTTCGGAGGAGCCGTCTTGTCGCCATTTGCAGTTGTTGTCACCCGCCTCACCACCACCCGCGACGGTGGCGCAAAAGCGTTGCTGCAAGGCCTGACTGTTCCCGAACCCCGGCTATTCCAGAAAAAAAGCTCCTGATTGTTCAGGGGCTTTTTTTTTATGGGCAAAACAACATTCGCAGAATTCGCAGAACCAAGGACCCCTATCATGGCAAACCCGCTCTATCGGAAACACATCATTTCCATCCCGGATTTCTCACGCGAGGAGCTTGAGCTCGTGGTTGAAACGGCGGGCAAGCTCAAACGCAATCCGCGCAACGACCTGCTGCAAGGCAAGCTGGTGGGCAGCTGTTTCTTCGAGCCGTCCACCCGTACCCGCCTGTCCTTCGAAACCGCGGTACAGCGCCTGGGTGGCGACATCATCGGCTTTGCCGACGGTGGCAATACCAGCGCCAAGAAGGGCGAAACCCTGGCCGACTCCATCAAGATCATCAGCTCCTATGCCGATGCCGTGGTGATGCGCCACCCCAAGGAAGGCGCGGCGCGACTGGCCAGCGAGTTCTCCAGCGTACCGGTGATCAACGGTGGCGACGGCTCCAACCAGCACCCCACGCAAACCCTGCTGGACCTGTTCACCATCCGTGAAACCCAGGGCACGCTGGAAAACCTCACCATCGCCTTTGTCGGCGACCTGAAATACGGCCGTACCGTGCATTCGCTGACCCAGGCGCTGTCGTTGTTTGGTGCACGCTTCTACTTTGTTGCGCCGGAACAGCTGGCCATGCCGGAGTACATTTGTGAAGAACTGGACGAAAAGGGCATTGAATACACCCTGGTGGACAGCCTGGACGATGTGATTCCGCTGGTGGACATCATGTACATGACCCGTGTGCAGCGCGAACGCTTTGACGAAGCCGAGTTCAAGAAAATCCAGGGCCAGTTCGTGTTGCGTGCCGACATGCTGAAGACCGCGCGCACCAATATGAAGGTGATGCACCCGCTGCCGCGTGTGGATGAAATCACCGTGGATGTGGATGCCACCCCGCATGCCTATTACTTCGAGCAGGCCAAGAACGGTGTGTATGCCCGTCAGGCGCTGCTGTCGCTGGTACTGAACGAAACCGTCTAAATCAGGGAAGGAAACATCATGCAATACACCCGTACCGTCGAAGCCCTGAAACAAGGCACCGTCATCGACCACATCCCGGCCGGGCAGGGCGTCAACATCCTGCGTCTGTTCAAGCTGGCCGAAACCGGCGAGCGCATTACCGTTGGCCTGAACCTGTCCTCGCGCCACATGGGTGCCAAGGACATCATCAAGGTGGAAAACGTGGCGCTGACCGAAGAACAGGCCAACGAACTGGCCCTGTTTGCCCCCAAGGCCACGGTGAACGTGATCGACAACTTCGAAGTGGTGAAGAAGCACAAGCTGGAATTGCCGGAAAGCATCGAAGGCATTTTTGCCTGCCCCAACTCCAATTGCATCTCGCATGCCGAACCGGTGAAGAGCTTTTTCTCGGTACGCGCACAATCCAAGGACGTGAAAATGAAATGCAAGTATTGCGAAAAGGTGTTCAGTAAGGATATTGTTGCAGTCGTGCGCTAAGTCGTGCAGAGGCAGAGAATAGAGAACTTCAAGAACGGACGCTGTTTCAACAGCGCAGTAGCAGAACAGAAAACGCCGCAGGAAACTGCGGCGTTTTTCTTTATTCTCGCCTTCGGTAAGGAAGGCGAGGCACCCTTGCAGGGCAAGGGCGGGGGGAAGGGAGTAGACCGGAAGGCTGCCTGCCGGGCAGCCAGCTTGTTGATCAGGCCGGGCCTTCGCTCTGGCCGTCGATGAATTTCTGCATGTAGACCAGGTCCAGCCAGCGGCCAAACTTGAAACCCACCTGCGGCAGCACGCCCACCTTGATGAAGCCCAGTTTTTCGTGAAAGCGGATCGAGCCTTCATTGGCGGCATCCACCGCGCCCAGCATGGTGTGCTTGCCCAGCGCCTGCGCGCGCGGGAACAGGGCGCTGACCAGAGCGCTGCCAATGCCCTTGCCACGGGCGGCCGGGGCCAAGTGCACGCTGTGCTCCACGGTAAAGCGGAAACCGGGGCGCGGGCGGAAATCGCCAAAACTGGAAAAGCCCAGGATTTCGCCGTTTTCTTCGGCTACCAGCACCGGATAGCCTGCGGCCAGACGGTCCTGGAACCAGACGGCAAACTCGCCGGGATTGAGCGGGTCGTCATTGTAGATGGCGGTGGAGGTGGCAATCACCTCGTTGTAGATATCCAGGATGACGGCCAGATCTTCCAGCTTGGCATCACGAATTTGCATGGTTTCTCCTCTTGCTTGCTTGGTGGCCGGGCAGGGCAGTGCCACGGCCGATAGTCTGTTTCAGCCTTGTTCGGCCGGGGTATCGGTTTTCTTGCGCGGGCTGCGTTTTTTACGCACGCTGGCCGGCTTGCCGGTGCTGGCTGACTCTGTGCTGTCCGGTTTTGCCGCCGTGTTGTTGGCCGTCTCGCTGCTGTCGATTTCCTTGAGCCGGATTTCGCTGTGCAGCTTGGAGCCGTTGCGCTGCTCCTGCACGGTGAGGAAATCCAGTTTTTTCACCATTTGCGACAGGCGCGAATGGCCGTAATTGCGCGGGTCGAACGAAGGGTCGTTCTTGGCGATGTAAGACCCCACGGCGGATAGCTCGGCCCAGCCGCTTTCCCGTGCCACCGCGTCGATGGCAGAGGTGAACATGGCCTGCAGCGGGTGGATGTCCCTGGGTGCTGCGGGTTTGCTCTTGCTTTGGCGCGTGCTGCGTGCCTTGGGCTTGTCGCTGCTGACTGCCACCTCCGGTGTTTTTTCCGGGCGCAGGATTTCGGTAAACACGAACTTGTCGCAGGCGGCGATGAAGGGGCGCGGTGTCTTGGATTTTTCGCCGATGCCGATGACAGTGAGCCCGCCTTCGCGCAGGCGGGTGGCCAGCCGGGTGAAGTCGCTGTCGGATGACACCAGGCAGAAGCCATCGAAGTTGCCGGTGTACAGCAAATCCATGGCGTCGATGATGAGGGCCGAGTCGGTGGAGTTCTTGCCGCTGGTGTAGGCAAACTGCTGAATGGGGTGAATGGCGTGTTTGTGCAGTACCTCTTTCCAGCTCTTGAGCTGGGTGGTGGTCCAGTCGCCATAGGCGCGCTTGACAATGGCGGTGCCGTATTTGGCCACTTCGGCCAGCAGTTCGGCGGTGAGGCTGGCCTGGGCATTGTCGGCGTCAATCAGTACAGCGAGTTTGCGGTTTTCCATGCACGCGGTTCCCGTGGAGCAATGGGTCATGCTAAGCCGCAGGCAAGCGGACGTCAAAAACTGTGCAGCTTGTGATCAGACGGCTGCGCTGGCTTTTCATGTTGCCTTGCACAAAGCTGGCACGGCATTTGCTGTACCAACAGTGGCATATCGCCCAACAGGAGGTTTCGCCATGCCCTTCTTTTCAAGCCCGCGCAAGCATACCCCCGCTGTGCAAAAAACCAGTGATATCGTGATGTTCAACTACCGTCGTCCGGTGCGTGCCCGTCAGGTGGCACTGGGCAGCAATGGCCGGCTGTGGCTGGTGGAGGCGCTGGATGCGGTTCATGGCATCTGGGTCTGGCAGGATGAATACAATGGTGTGGACCAGGCGCTGGATGAAGCGCGCCGCCTGAGCCTGATGCTGTCCTGATGGCCCAGCGAGGCTTTTGTCGCATCGGCACTGCCTTGAAACAGTGCAGTGATTCACCAGAACCGGGATTTTTTGATCAAAAAAAGGGCGCGGATGATGTCATCCGCGCCTGAACCACCCTCTCTTTACTGCTACAACACTCACAAATCCATCAGGCTACCTTGCGTTTGCCGGCCTGCTGGCGAAACTGCTCCAGCAAGGTTTTCTGTTTGTCACTGGCCTGACGATAGGCCGCTTCCTTGATGTGACCAAAGCCACGCACGCCTTCGTATAGCTTCACCAGCTCGGTAGCCGTTGCCAGATTGTCCAGGCTCAAACCAGACAGCAGGCCGTCAACCAGCTGCTCGAACTCGGTAATCAGCCGGCGTTCCAGTTTGCGGTCGGACTGCCAGCCAAACGGGTCCAGTGCAGTGCCACGCAAGAAGCGCAGCTTGGCCAGCAACTTCATGCCCTTGAACAGCCAGGGGCCGAAGGCGATTTTCTTGGCCACGCCACCGGTAACCCAGCTGGCACCAATATGGAAACGCAGCTGGTAATCACCTTCGAACTGGCTGGCAAGCTCGCGCAGGAAGTCGCCGTCGGTGTACAGGCGGGCTACTTCGTACTCGTCCTTGTAGGCCAGCACATGGAAGTAGGCACGGGCCACCGCCAGCGACAGGCTGCTGCTGGCCGGGTTCAGCCCTTGTTCCGCTGCCTGAACCTTGCCCACCAGCGCTTTGTAACGCTCGGCCAGTGCCTGGTTCTGGTAGTTCAGCAGTTCCTTGGCGCGGTGATGCAGTACGCCATCCAGCGTTTCACGTGGAACAAACTGCACCACGGAAGACGGGTTGGTGAGTGCTTCCACCCGGCCCGGATCGTGGGCGGCATGACGCCCCCAGATAAAGGCCTGCTGATTGAATTTCACCGCAGCGCCATTCAGGCGGATGGCTTCCATCAGCGCTTCTTCGCTCACCGGCACCAGGCCCTTCTGCCAGGCGTAACCCAGCATGAACATATTGCTGGCAATGGCATCGCCCATCAGCGCGGTGGCCAGACGGGTGGCATTGACTTCCCAGAAGCGGCCGGCACCGACCGATTCGATCACCGCATCCTTCATGGCACGGCTGGGGAAGCGTACGTCCGGGTTCTTCAGGAAAGCGCTGGTAGGGGATTCGTAGCTGTTGACGATGGCGTGGCTGAAGCCCTCGCGCATCTTGGCCAGTGCTTCCTCCGCGGCGGTGACCACCAGGTCACAGCCCAGCACCAGGTTGGCATCGCCAGCGGCAATGCGCACGGCATGCAGTTGCTGCTGGCTGTTGGCAATACGCACGTGCGACCACACCGAGCCGCCTTTTTGTGCGAGGCCTGCCATGTCCAGTACGGTAACGCCCTTGTTGTCCAGATAGGCGGCCATGCCCAGTACCTGGCCGATGGTGACCACACCGGTGCCGCCCACGCCGGTAATCATGATGCTGAACGGGTCTTCAAGCGCCGGAATCTGCGGCGCAGGCAGGGTGGGCATGCTGTCCAGCGTGGCGGCGGCACCGCTTTGCTTTTTCAGTTTGCCGCCTTCCACGGTGACAAAGCTGGGGCAGAAGCCTTCCACGCAGGAGTAGTCCTTGTTGCAGCTGGACTGGTCGATCTTGCGTTTGCGGCCCAGTGCCGTTTCCACCGGCAGCACCGACAGGCAGCCGGATTTCTTGCTGCAGTCGCCACAGCCTTCGCACACTTTTTCGTTGATGAAGGCGCGCTTGGCCGGGTCGGGGAATTCACCGCGTTTGCGGCGACGGCGTTTTTCTGCGGCGCAGGTCTGGTCGTGAATCAGCACGGTGGTGCCTTCGGTTTCACGCAGCTCTTTTTGCAGGCGGTCCAGTTCGCGGCGGTGGAACACGTCCACGCCGGGAGCGAGGCCTTGCACGCTCTGGTATTTGTCCGGGTCGTCACTGGTGATGACGATGCGCTTGACGCCTTCGGCCGCCAGCTGGCGGGTAATCATCGGCACGTCCAGATAGCCATCCACATGCTGACCGCCGGTCATGGCCACCGCGTCGTTGTACAGCAGCTTGTAGGTAATGTTGACCTTGGCCGCCACCGCCGCGCGGATGGCCAGCAGGCCGGAGTGGAAGTAGGTGCCGTCACCCAGGTTGGTGAAAATGTGTCTGGTATTGGTGAACGGTGCCTGGCCTACCCAGGTAATGCCCTCGCCACCCATCTGGGTGAAGGTTTTGGTGCTGTCGCCTTCAATCCAGTGCGCCATGTAGTGACAGCCGATGCCGGCCACGGCGCGGCTGCCTTCCGGCACGCGGGTGCTGGTGTTGTGCGGACAGCCGGAGCAGTAATGCGGCACGCGGGCAATGGCTTCGCGCGGCTTCACCAGCTGGGCTTCTTTTTCGTCGTAGAACTTCAGCCGGTCGTGAATCACCGGGCTGTCGAAAATCAGCGCCAGGCGGCTGGCAATGGCGCGGGCAATCATGGCCGGAGTCAGCTCGCCGGCAGCGGGTAGCAGCCAGTCGCCGTGCGGCAATGCCCATTCGCCTTTTTCGGCAAACTTGCCCACCACGCGCGGGCGCACGTCATCACGCCAGTTGTATAGCTGTTCCTTCAACTGGTATTCGATGATCTGGCGTTTTTCTTCCACCACCAGGATTTCATCCAGCCCTTCGGCAAAGTGGCGCACGCCTTCCGGTTCCAGCGGCCACACCATGCCCACCTTGAAGATGCGCAGGCCGATGTCGGCGGCCAGGGCTTCGTCGATGCCCAGGTCGTCGAGCGCCTGCATCACGTCCAGATAGCTCTTGCCACAGGTGATGATGCCCAGACGCGGCTTGGGCGAATCCAGCGTGATGTGGTTGAGCTTGTTGGCGCGGGCATAAGCCAGCGCGGCATACAGGCGGTGGTGCAGTACGCGTTTTTCCTGCACCAGCGGCGGGTCCGGCCAGCGGATGGACAGGCCGCCTTCCGGAATGGGGAAGTCCTGCGGAATGACAAAGTTGAAGCGTTCCGGCGAAATGTCCACTACCGCCGAGCTTTCGATGGTGTCGGAAATGGCCTTGATGGAAACCCAGCAGCCGGAGTAGCGGCTCATCGCCCAGCCGTGCAGGCCGAAGTCGATCACTTCCTGCACGCCGGACGGGGACAGTACCGGAATCATGCTGGCGGCCAGGATGTGGTCGGACTGGTGCGGAAAGGTGGAGGACTTGGCCGCGTGGTCGTCACCGGCCACCAGCAGCACACCGCCCTTGGCACTGGTGCCGGCCACGTTGCCGTGCTTGATCACGTCGCCGGAGCGGTCCACGCCGGGGCCCTTGCCGTACCACATGGCGTACACGCCATCGTACTTGGCCCCTTCGAACATGTTGACCTGTTGCGTACCCCACACCGCGGTGGCGGCCAGGTCTTCGTTCAGGCCGGGATGAAACACCACATTGTGTTGCTTGAGGTAGGGCTCGGCCTTCTGCATGGTCTGGTCGACATTGCCCAGGGGCGAGCCACGATAGCCGGTGACATAGCCTGCGGTATTCAGCCCGGCTGCACGGTCCAGCTCCTGTTGCAGCATGGGCAGGCGAACCAGCGCCTGGATGCCTGTCATCAGCACCTGGCCGGTGGGGGCGGTGTATTTCTCTTCCAGATCAACATGACGGATCGACATGGTTTCTCCTCCTGCCGCTCAGGTCCTGTCCGGTAAGGTGGCCGGTACGGCCTGCGGCTTGTTTTCGCTTGTGGCGGGGGCGGGTTTTCCGGCAAGAAAGCACCCGCCTTTCATTATGTTGTAGGCCGTTTTGCTGCCAGAGAGCAGCCTTTTGGCAGGCGCAGTGGCAGGGGCTTCATGTGGCGGACTGTAGCTTACGTTTACGTCAACGTCAAAGGTATTGACGGACAGGCAGGTCAACTGCGGCGATTGTGCCAGTGCAGCATGGTCTGGCCGTGTTGCCGCGGCCGATTGTTTGTCTGGCAGAACAGCATGTTATGGCAGCCATGGTTTTTCTGCGCGGCAGAAGCCGTTAAGCTGCACAATCAAAAAACCAGTCATCGAGCGTGTCATGTCCGCTATCCCTTCCCGTCAGGATGCCACCCGTGGCGTCCTGTTTGCGTTTATTGCCTTCGTCATCTGGGGCCTGTTTCCGCTGTACTGGAAGCCGCTGCACCAGGTGCCTGCCTTGCAGATTCTCTGTCACCGCATTGTCTGGTCTGCCGTGTTTGTGGCCGGCATCCTCACCGTGCGCCACAACTGGGCCTGGCTGGGCGAGGCAGTGCGCCAGCCACAAAAGCTGGCCATTTTCGGCTTGTCCTCGCTGATGCTGTCGCTGAACTGGCTGATTTACATCTGGGCGGTGAATGCCGGCCACGTGGTGGAAGCCAGCCTGGGTTATTTCATCAACCCGCTGTTCAATGTCTTGCTGGGGCGTCTGTTCCTGGCGGAGAAGCTCACGCCCATCCAGCGTACGGCGGTGGCGCTGGCTGCGGCCGGTGTGGCCTGGATTACCTGGTGTACCGGCACCTTGCCGCTGATTGCCCTGTCGCTGGCGGCTACCTTCGGCCTGTATGGCCTGCTGCGCAAGAAAGCACCGCTGGCCTCGCTGGAGGGACTGGCGCTGGAAACCTTCCTGATGGCACCGCTGGCCTTGCTGGCGCTGGGCTGGTTTCAATGGCAGGGGCAGGGTGCTTTCCTGCATCAGGCGCTGTCGCTGGATGTGCTGCTGGTGGGTGCCGGCGTGGTGACTGCCATCCCGCTGTTGCTGTTTGCCGCCGGCGCGCGACGGCTGAAGCTGGCCACGGTGGGACTGATCCAGTACATCGGCCCCACCATTCAGCTGGCACTGGGCGTGTTGTTGTTTGGTGAGCCCTTCGATAGCGGCAAGCTGTTCGGCTTCAGCCTGATCTGGCTGGCCTTGCTGCTGTATTCGGCCGCCGGCCTGCTGCAAATGCGGGCCGACAAGCGGACAGCTGCCGCCTGATGTCGCCCTGAGTACCAGCTGAGCAGCAATAGGTAATCACCACGACTTGGCACTTTAATGACTTTGGCATTAAATGTGCAATTCATGGCCTGTCATCTTTTATTCCCAGTCAGGCCGGGTTTTTGCACAGGAAATGTCAGCATGGTACGCATCTTTTCCCGGGTGAAGCACAGGCGGCAAGCCCGGTCCTCCTCCTTGCCCGAAGAGCTGTCGGCGCATGAATATGCCCGCCTGAGCCAGACCTCAGGCGAAGTGCCCACAGCGGTGGCGACACATGCCGCCCCGGATAGCTGGCTGCAACGCTGCTGGCAATACTGTAAACAGCGCATGCACCGTGAATAGCCGTTGACCGCAAACGGCTTCCGGTCGACACTGCCAGCTGGCCTGACCGGCGCGTCCATACCGCCTTGTCGGGCAGCAATGCCTTGATCCGGCAACCATTGCCGTGGCATTGAATGCAGACACCGTGTCGGCCTCATCCGGCACCGACCATTACGGAGCGTGCGCATGCCTCAGTCGCTGCCACTGGAATTTGATTGTGATCCGGCCCGGCTGGACCGCGACATGATTCACCATTACCTCAGCCAGCAGTCCTATTGGGCTGCGGGGTTGCCGCGTGACATTTTCGAGCGCTCGCTGGCGGGCTCGCTGTGCTTCGGTGCCTATGCCGACGGTCAGCAGGTGGCCTTTGCCCGCATGATTACCGACCAGGCCACCTTTGCCTATCTGGCCGATGTTTTTGTGCTGCCCCAGTGGCGCGGGCAGGGCATCAGCAAGGCCTTGATGGCTTTCATCATGGCGCATCCCGGCCTGCAGAACCTGCGGCGCATGATGCTGGCCACGGCGGATGCGCATGGCCTGTATGCCCAATATGGCTTTACCGCGCTCTCCAGCCCGGAGCGCATGATGGAAAAGCTGGATCAGCAGGTCTATCAGCGGCTATCCGCTGAATTGAGCGCGCAACAAGGATAGGAATCATGGAACTGGCAACACAGTACTTGCAGGGCAAGGGAATCGAGCTGGGGCGCGGCGCGCATAATCCGCTGGCTCCGGCCGACTGCATCAGCGTGGCGCCGTGTGACGGGGTGCGCTATGTGGATGAACGCGACCTGGCCGACTACCGGGTGTATGCCGCCGAACAGCAGCGGCATGGCCGCGGGGTGGATCAGGTGGATGTGGTGGCCGAGGCTACCGACCTGCCGTTTGCCAATGGCGAGCTGGACTACGTGGCCAGTTCGCATGTGCTGGAGCACCTGCCTGCCATCTTTACCGCCTGGCAGGAATGGTTGCGGGTGCTACGTCCGGGCGGCATCAATTTCATGATCGTCCCCAAGCGCGATGCGCTGGTGGAGGACAGCGTGCGGCCGATTACCGGCTTGCAGGCCCATGTCGAGGCCTTCGAGCAAAGGGTGACGCCGCAATCCCTGCTACCGGAACTGCCCTGGCGCACGCATTATCACGTGTTCACCCTGCAAGGCCTGTTCGATGCACTCAACTGGTTCAACCAGCAAGGTCTGGGCGCTTACTGGCTGCTGGAAGCACAGGAGGAAAGCGACAGTAATGTCGGCAACGGCCATACCCTGGTGCTGAGCAAGCAAACCAGCTTGCCGGTACTGGAAGGCAGCGTTGGCCAGCTGGGCAGCGCCTTTAGCAGCGAACGCTATGAGGAGGCGGCCTTGCTGGCCCGCCAGGCCCTGTCGCTGAATTTCCGTATTCATGAAGCCTGGTTCATCCTGGCCATGTCCCAGCTGCAACTGGGCGATTCGCGCGCGGCCGTGCAGTCGCTGACCCAGGCACTGGTCTTGCAGCCCAAGCATGCCGAGTACCGCAATGTGTACCAGCAACTGCTGGGCCAGCCATTCAGCTACCCGATGAGCCTGGTCGACTACCTGGCGCGCATGCTGTGACCGGCAAGCTGTTCTGGACTGATCCCTACCAGACCACGCTCACCACCACCGTGGCGCGGGTGGACGGCCAGCAGTTATGGCTGCAGGACACCATCTTCTATGCCTTTTCCGGCGGGCAGGAAAGCGATGCCGGCACCATTGCCGGCTGGCCTGTCGAACTGGCGGAAAAACAGGGACAGGACATTGTCTACACCTTGCCGCCGGAGCATGGTCTGACTGCCGGGGCGCAGGTGACGGTGGCCATTGACTGGCCGCGCCGCTACCGCCTGATGCGCTTGCACTTTGCCGCCGAACTGACGCTGGAAACCATTTACCGCGACTTTGCCGGGGTGGAGAAAATCGGCGCACACATTGCGGCGGACAAGGCGCGCATCGACTTTGCCCTGCCCGAACCCATCACCCCGCATCTGCCCGCCATCACGGCCAGGGTGCAGGGCCTGATAGATGCTGACAGCGAGATTGTCAGCGCCTTCTCCGACATGGAAGCCCAGCGGCGCTACTGGGAAGTACCCGGCTACTGCCGGGTGCCCTGCGGTGGCACGCACTTGCGCCGTACCGGCGAGGTGGGCCACATTGCACTCAGGCGCAAGAATATCGGCAAGGGCAAGGAGCGGGTGGAAATCACCCTGCTGGACGGTGCGCCATGCTAGGCAGCTGTCTGTGCGGTGCCATCACGTATGAAGCGGATCAACTGGACCTGCCCGTCAGCCATTGTCATTGCCACACTTGCCAGAAAGCCCATGCCGCGCCCTTTGTGCCAACGGCCGGGGTGCTGCGCCAGCATTTCCGCTGGCTGTGTGGCGTGGAACAGCTGGGCAGTTTTCAGTCCTCCCCCGGCAAGCTGCGCCATTTCTGTAGCCAGTGCGGCAGCCATCTGCTGGCCGAGCGCGAGGGCAGCCCTTATGTCATCCTGCGCGTGGCCACGCTGGACGAGGCCCCGGCACAGCAGGCCAGTCAGCATATCTGGACCAGCCATGACCGGCCCTGGCTACTCGCCGACACGGCACCGCGCTGGCCGGAGTGGCCGCCGGACAGGTAAGCTGGCACTTTTCCCAACACCTATCCGGCCCTGTGCCGGGGACTGACTGGATTGTCATGTGGTACGACCTTGCCGCCGTGGGCGCGGCAGCCTGCTGGGCCTGGGGCGCCATTCTGGGCGCCGGCCCGGCCATGCATTTTGGCCCCTTCACCTTTACCCGCCTGCGGCTAAGCCTGATGACGCTGCTGTTGGGCGGCATCAGCCTGGCCATTGGCGGCTGGCACAGCATGCAGTGGGCCAATGTGCTGCCCGCCTTGCTCTCCGGCCTGACCGGCATTTTCCTGGGCGACACCCTGTATTTTTCTGCGATGAACCGGCTGGGGCCGCGGCGTTCCGGCCTGCTGTTTGCCACGCACTCGGTATTTTCCGTACTGCTGGGCATGTTGTTTCTGCAGGAAAAGCTCAGCCTGCTGGCCTTTGTCGGCAGCGTGATGGTGTTTGGCGGCGTGATGCTGGCAGTGGCATTTGGCCGTGGCAAGCAGCAAGGCAAGGCCTGGGAGCATCCGGCCCATTTCAAGCTGGGCGTGGCACTGGGCATGGCGGCAGCACTGTGCCAGGCCTTGGGCACCTTCTTTGCCAAACCGGCCATTGCCGGCGGGCTGGAGCCGGTCACTGCCTCGGCCATCCGCATGGGTGTGGCTTGCCTTGCGCATAATGTGTTGTGGCTGGGTGGCCTGCCGCTGGCCAGGAGCCGTGGGCCTTATACATTGCGCATGCTGGGGCAGACGGGGCTGAACGGCGTGGTGGCGCTGGGCCTGGGCATGACGCTGATCATGCTGGCACTGCAACATGCCAATGTGGCCACGGTGGGCATGCTCTCCGCGCTCAGCCCGGTGTTGATCCTGCCCATGCTGTGGTGGGTGAACAAGCAGCCGCCGGCGCTGGTGGCCTGGCTGGGCGCTTTTGTCAGCTGTGCCGGTACGGCCTTGATCGTGCTTCGCTGAAATTTACCCGCCTGCCATTTCCTGTGGCAGAGGGCATCGGGGTATGATGTCGGGGCTGGCACAAGAGCCAGCCCTGTTTACTGGTGGCAATGGCAGTGTGCCTTTGCCCGCAAGCATGATGGATCGCTGATGATTTCCCATATCCAGTCCAGCCTGACTGAAGCGCAAACTGCACTGAACAATCTGCTGGCTAATCCAGAGGCGCTGGCCAGCATCGAGGCCGCTGCGCAGCAACTGATTGCCAGCCTGGCCGCCGGTGGCCGCATCTTTTCCTGCGGCAATGGCGGCTCCATGTGCGATGCCATGCACTTTGCCGAAGAGCTGACCGGCCGTTACCGCAACAACCGGCGCGGCATGGCGGCCATTGCCATTTCCGACCCCAGCCACATGAGCTGCGTGGCCAACGACTTTGGCTACGAACACGTGTTTTCGCGCTATCTGGAAAGCCATGGCCGGGCTGGCGATGTGCTGATCGGCATCAGCACCAGCGGCAATAGCCAGACCATCGTCAACGCCGCCACCGTGGCGCGTGAGCTGGGCATGAAGGTGATCATCCTCACCGGCCGTGCCGCCACCCGGCTGGAACCGCTGGCCGATGTCTACGTCAACACACCGGGCGGCCAGTATGCCGACCGCGTGCAGGAGCTGCACATCAAGGTGCTGCACATCCTGATCGAGCTGGTGGAGCGGCATTTCTGCCCGGAAAACTACTGATTGCTGCATTGTTGGATCGGTAATGGAAAACGGCCCTGACGGGCGTTTTAGGCTGCTGACAAAGTAATCTGGTTCGCTTGCACCGGACCTGGCAAAGCCGGGCCTTACGGCCAAGCACCTGATTCCGCAACCTTCCCGTCTAATCCCAATCCCCCCGCCCTTTCCCTGCCAATTTAAGCAGCGAGCCTCGCTTTCTTTTCAGAAAGCGAGAGGCGGTTTGTCAACAAGTTGAAACGGCCCTGACGGGCTTTTTTACTGATTCGCCCGCACCCAGCGGTGCCACTGGCAGTACAGCTCGGGATCGATGGCGGCAATCACCGAACGTTTCCACACGGTATCCGTCCAGTAGTCGTCAGTATTCAGGCTGGCCAGCCGGCCGCCGGCTTCTTCCAGGATGACCGCGCCGGCAGCGTAATCCCACAGCCGCTGACCGCCATGCAGGTAGAGGTCGTAGCGGCCTGCTGCCAGAAAGCACCAGTCCAGCGTGCTGGAACCCATGCTGCGCTGGCTGCCGAACGGTGCCACGCTGCTCATGCGTGCCGCCAGTTTGCCGGAGCGCAGGTATTTCACTTCCACCGCAGCAATGGCATCGCCCATGCTGTTGCGGGTGGTTTTCAAGGGCAGGCGACGGCCGTTGAGCCAGGCCCCCTGGCCGCGGCGGGCATAGAACATTTCGTCTGACACCGGGTTGTAGATCACCCCCAGCTCGCTGACGCCGCGCACCACCAGCGCAACGGAAATGGCAAAGTAGGGCAGGCCGTTGACGAAGTTGGTGGTGCCGTCGATAGGGTCCACCACCCACAAGCCGTCAGGGTTGTCCTGCCACAGCGCATCCTGCTCTTCGCGCGTCATTTCCTCGCCCAGCACCGGGTGCGGCAACACGCGCGGCAGCAGTTCGCCCAGCGCTTGCTGGCAGGCCATGTCGGCTTCGGTAAACAGCGAGCCGTCGTCCTTGCGCGTTTTACCCACGCGCAAAAAGCGCGGCATCACCTCCTGGCGTGCCACGTCACGGACAACCTGCATCACCTGTTCAACCACCTGCATTATGTTCTCCTGGGTCCCGCTGCTATCGGTCAGCCGCTGCGGGCAAGGTAGGGTAAGCTTGGCTCACTCTGGAAGAATAGTTGCAAATCCGGCATGCCATGCCCCCATTCAATGGTGGTGCTCATCAGGAATGCGGACGCGTCATGCGTCGTCAGGGCCGGGCCTGGCGGGAAAAGCTGTCAGAATAGCCACTTGCCAAAGACGAGTTGTTGCAACTGCAGCAAACAAAGCAAAATACCGTTATCACCACGGACTTTCAATACGCCATGCCAAGGTTTTTTATCGAAACAGCCCTGGCGGCAGGCCAAACCCTGTCGCTGCCCGATGCCGTTGTCCGTCACATCCAGGTGCTGCGCCTGAAGGAAGGCGACAGCCTGACCCTGTTCAACGGACAGGGTGGGGAATACCAGGCCAGCTTGCTGTCACTGCAAAAGCGCGATGCCAGCTGTGAAATCACCCGCTTTGACGACATCAGCCGCGAATCGCCCATCTGGCTGGGCCTGGCGCAGGCCATTTCCAGTGGCGACCGCATGGAATTCACCCTGCAAAAGGGGGTGGAAATGGGCGTATCGCTGTTTCAGCCGATTGCCGCCGAACGCTCGGTGGTGAAGCTGTCCGGCGACCGGGCCGACAAGCGGGTGCAGCGCTGGCAGGAAATCGTGCAATCTGCCTGCGAGCAATGCGGCCGCAATACCTTGCCGCAGGTGCTGCCCATCCTCAGTCTGAATGAATGGCTGCAGCAGCAACAGCAGGCGGATGCGCGCCTGATCCTGTCGCCCCTGGGGACGCAAAAGCTGGCGGATATCGCCAGCGCACCCAAGCGGGCCTGGCTGATGGCCGGGCCGGAAGGTGGTTATTCCGCCCGCGAGGAAAGTGCCGCGCTGGATGCCGGCTGGACTCCGCTGAAACTGGGCCCGCGCATCCTGCGTACCGAAACCGCTGCGCTGGCGGCGGTGGCGGCGGTGCAGGCGGTGTGGGGGGATTACTGTATCTAGAGCTTGGTTGGTAGCGCCATTCCCATCGTGTTTGGAAATATGGCGAACCGCTTCGCGGTGATGTTTACATGGCGGGGCAGCGACAAGAGTGGTCGCCATCACGCTGACGATGCATGACATTCCCCGTGGCGCGCGCCGTCGGAGCTGCGTTGGGCAAGGTTTTAAGCCGCTGCATGTTTGAGCCATTCGACGTTAGCGAATGGCGAGTTCACGCTGACGATGCATGACATTCCCCGTGGCGCGCGCCGTCGGAGCTGCGTTGGGCAAGGTTTTAAGCCGCTGCATGTTTGAGCCATTCGACGTTAGC
>NZ_LNQV01000161.1 GCF_001515305.1 Aquitalea pelogenes | reverse complement strand
CGCCGCCAGAAAATCATGGAAGAAGCCCCCCTCCCCCGCGCTGGATGACGCACAGCGCCACAGGCTGTGCCAGGCAGCAGTCCGGCTGGCGCAATCCGTGGCATACCGCGGGGCGGCGCCGCCAGAAAATCATGGAAGAAGCCCCCCTCCCCCGCGCTGGATGACGCACAGCGCCACAGGCTGTGCCAGGCAGCAGTCCGGCTGGCGCAATCCGT
>NZ_LNQV01000160.1 GCF_001515305.1 Aquitalea pelogenes | reverse complement strand
GTACGAAGGCACCGGCCTGGCGGGTGGCGAAGCGGGCTTCGTAGTACAGGTACATCAAGCGCGGTGATCAGGGTGAACAGGATGAAGACTTCGTACAGGCGGCACTGATCACCAGCAGTACGAAGGCACCGGCCTGGCGGGTGGCGAAGCGGGCTTCGTAGTACAGGTACATCAAGCGCGGTGATCAGGGTGAACAGGATGAAGACTTCGTACAGG
>NZ_LNQV01000159.1 GCF_001515305.1 Aquitalea pelogenes | reverse complement strand
GGATAGCGGCCTACCGATGGCCCCGCCACGGCAACCCGGCTCAATGCAGTGGTGGTGCCCAATCCGGAAGCCATGCGTGAGGCCGAAGCCTCCGACGCGGTCCAGGCCTATCTGGCACGGATAGCGGCCTACCGATGGCCCCGCCACGGCAACCCGGCTCAATGCAGTGGTGGTGCCCAATCCGGAAGCCATGCGTGAGGCCGAAGCCTCCGACGCG
>NZ_LNQV01000158.1 GCF_001515305.1 Aquitalea pelogenes | reverse complement strand
CCTAGTTCTTCCGCGTGACTGAATCAGTGCTGCTGCTGGCTGGGGCGTCCTTGTTCCTGGCCGGGGTGGAAAAGCTGATTTCCATGGAAATCCTGCCTGGCAAGGTGTTGTCCTGGCGCCTAGTTCTTCCGCGTGACTGAATCAGTGCTGCTGCTGGCTGGGGCGTCCTTGTTCCTGGCCGGGGTGGAAAAGCTGATTTCCATGGAAATCCTGCCTG
>NZ_LNQV01000157.1 GCF_001515305.1 Aquitalea pelogenes | reverse complement strand
CCCAGCAACGCCGCATCACCTGGAATGCCAACAACTGGTCCGCCCAGGCCAGTACCGACCAAACCGGCAGCCGCTATCCACCCAGGGCGACCTCACCCTGCAGGCCGGGCGCAACCTTCCCAGCAACGCCGCATCACCTGGAATGCCAACAACTGGTCCGCCCAGGCCAGTACCGACCAAACCGGCAGCCGCTATCCACCCAGGGCGACCTCACCCT
>NZ_LNQV01000156.1 GCF_001515305.1 Aquitalea pelogenes | reverse complement strand
GGCAGCGTGGGGACGCGCTGCCTGGTGATGCTGCTGCAGGACAACTACGACCAGCCGCTGTTCTTGCAATTGAAGGAAGCGCGCCGTTCGGTACTGGAGGCCTTCAAGGTGGTGGGCGTGGGCAGCGTGGGGACGCGCTGCCTGGTGATGCTGCTGCAGGACAACTACGACCAGCCGCTGTTCTTGCAATTGAAGGAAGCGCGCCGTTCGGTACTGGAG
>NZ_LNQV01000155.1 GCF_001515305.1 Aquitalea pelogenes | reverse complement strand
GCCAGCATGCGCTTTCCAGCCTGCGGGCACGGGGGTGATGGCCAGCAGCGCACCGGCGGCGAAATTCCCCAGGCGCGGGTGGGCATCAGGTAAAAGGCGCGCGGGTTTCGTGATAGGACAGCCAGCATGCGCTTTCCAGCCTGCGGGCACGGGGGTGATGGCCAGCAGCGCACCGGCGGCGAAATTCCCCAGGCGCGGGTGGGCATCAGGTAAAAGGCG
>NZ_LNQV01000154.1 GCF_001515305.1 Aquitalea pelogenes | reverse complement strand
TCTGAGTACCAGACTCACACAAGAAAAAACCCGCCGTAGGCGGTTTTTCTTGTTCAGCCGTAGTGTGCTCAGCTGGCAGCCACCAGCTTGATTTCCACTACATTGCGCTACACAGGCAGTTTCTGAGTACCAGACTCACACAAGAAAAAACCCGCCGTAGGCGGTTTTTCTTGTTCAGCCGTAGTGTGCTCAGCTGGCAGCCACCAGCTTGATTTCCACT
>NZ_LNQV01000153.1 GCF_001515305.1 Aquitalea pelogenes | reverse complement strand
CAGGCTGCGGTGTGGGCAGACGGGTGAGAAACTGGATGGCCAGAATCAGGCTTTGCCACCAGCGGGCGCGAGGGGCGGCTGTCGGCTGGCTCAATGCTTCGCCGGGGCTTTCCAGATGCATCAGGCTGCGGTGTGGGCAGACGGGTGAGAAACTGGATGGCCAGAATCAGGCTTTGCCACCAGCGGGCGCGAGGGGCGGCTGTCGGCTGGCTCAATGCTT
>NZ_LNQV01000152.1 GCF_001515305.1 Aquitalea pelogenes | reverse complement strand
ATCTAGCGGCTTGCCGTTCACCCGGTTCGGCCAGGATGGGGAAGTCACGTCGCACGGCATTGACATCGAAGCCATGGCCGCGACTGGCCACCTTGCGGTGCGTGGTGGCGGCGTTATCCAGCCAGATCTAGCGGCTTGCCGTTCACCCGGTTCGGCCAGGATGGGGAAGTCACGTCGCACGGCATTGACATCGAAGCCATGGCCGCGACTGGCCACCTTGCGGT
>NZ_LNQV01000016.1 GCF_001515305.1 Aquitalea pelogenes | reverse complement strand
AATGTTCCGTGGCCGTGGCCTGATCCAGGTCACTGTTCACTGCCGGACAGGCAGCTCAGAAACGAAGCGCAAGGTCGTGCTGGCCTCGCTGACCGTTCACTGCCGGACAGGCAGCTCAGAAAAGTCTGCATACCAACAACTTTGCTTCGACAGTGTTCACTGCCGGACAGGCAGCTCAGAAAACTTCCGATAGCGTCACGCTCAGTGCCGCTACGTTCACTGCCGGACAGGCAGCTCAGAAAAGCGGTAATGCCAATTTGCGAGGCAACGGGAAGTTCACTGCCGGACAGGCAGCTCAGAAAGCCCCGCAGCCGAAGGGAGGGGAGTGATGAGCGTTCACTGCCGGTCAGGCAGCTCAGAAAATCCGGCAGTTTTCAAGACTGCTGCAATAAACATTCACTGCCGCATAGGCAGCATCGAAAGGCTGACGCGTCTACTCTGCGGACCATTCGGTCAGTTCCCGCACTCCCCTGTCATCCCTAGAATCCGCCGCTAGTGCTCAACACACTTCAAACAGCGGCTATCGCATCCGAAAGTCTTGAAAGGCGGCGTTCAACGAATCAAACAGGAGCTCCGCACCGTGACAGATCAGAACACCCCCCAACACCCACCTCCCCTTTGTTTTTACTACCACGGCAAACCACTGCATGTGCAACACCACCAAGGCGAATGGTGGCTGCATAGCGGCGATGTGCTGGGCGTCACTGGCCGTCGGCTGGGAAACCGCCTGCAGCAATTACTGGCGGCGGACCCAAGCCGCAAAAACACCGCAGTTACTGAAGACATCAAGCAATACTGGCCTGTGACTGCCCTGCTGCGCGCCTTGCGTCGCAGTGGCAAGCCGCTGGCGCGGCAGTTGCGTGACTGGTTAAACCGAGCGCTGCTACCGGCACTGGAGCAGCTGCCGCCCACTGCTCCGCGTTGGGAGCAGGCTCTGGCGCTGGCGGCGGAGGCCGGGGTGCAGGTGAGTCATGCGGTGTTGCAGGCGGTGTTGGCACAGGGTGCGCGCTGGCAGCATTCGCACTGGTTGCTGACGCTGGATTACACGCCGGACAGCCCCTTGCGCCATGCGCATGGCCGTTTGCTGGGGCTGAACAGTTCGGCCACGCCCTTGCAGGCGCTGGCGCAGCAGATAGCCACGGAACAAGGGATTGCGGCAGATAATGGCGAGTTGCTAGGGCTGGCAACGGCCTGCCATCAGCAACTGCGTGGCCGTTTGCAGCGCCAGGCACGGCGCATGTTGTCGTCGGGGTAATGGATGGTGTGGGCAGGTATGATCAGCCGCACGCGGTAGCACCTGGGCGACCGCGTGCATAGTGCACCTGAACAGAAACATGCCCATCTGGGCATCCGCCAGCAGACAGGATGCCCCGGCTACACCCGGAAACCGGAAACCGCCTGTTTGAGCTCGTCCGCCATCGCCTTGAGTTGCTCGGCATTGGCAGCCACCTGTGAAACCACCGTACTGGTTTGTTCGGTCATGTGGGCAATATGCTCTACCCGTTTGGCAATGGCGCTGCTGGTGGATTTCTGTTCGCGCAAGGAATTGGAAATGACGGTCACCGCCTGCACCACGCCTTTCGAGCCATCACTGATCAGTCGCATCGACTCTCCGGCCCGGCCTGCCAGTACCACTCCTTCGCTCACCCGCTGGTTACCCAGTTGCATGGTTGCTGTGGCTTGCTCCGTATGGCTCTGGATGGTGGCTATCATGGTGGTGATTTCTTCAGCGGATACGGTTGTCCGCTCCGCAAGCTTGCGCACTTCATCGGCAACCACCGCAAAGCCCCGGCCTTGCTCGCCGCGCGCGCAGCCTCAATGGCGGCATTCAAGGCCAGCAGGTTGGTCTGGTCGGCTACTTCCTTGATTACATTGGCAATGCTGCTGATCTGTTGCGACTGCGAGGAAAGCGTAGCCATTTGTTGCGCCGTCTCCGTCACGTTCTGGGCAATGCGGGTCATTTCATCCGTGGCATCCTTGACCTGTGAGGCCCCCAGATCCGAGCGGCTGCCGGACTCGGTGGCAATCTGCTCGGCTTCCCTGGCATTGCCGGCCACCACATCAATGCTGACTGTCAGTTCTTCAATGGATGCCGCCACCGATATGGTGTCATTGCTTTGCTGCGATGCCGTGCTGGACACCTGACTGGATGCAGCAGCCAGTTCGGCCGCCAGGCTGGAAACATTGTCAGCGCTGATCAGCACCCGGCGTATCAACAAGGCCAACTGTTCCTGCATCATCTTGATTGAGGTCATCAGGCTGTCAGGACTGGCACCGGCGGTCTCTACGCGGGTGGAAAGGTCGCCAGCGGCGATGCGCCGCGAAACTTCCATGGCGTAATGTGGCTCTCCTCCCAGTTGCCGGATGATGCCCCGGCTGACGTACAAGGAGAAGACAATCAAGGCCGCCAGCATCACCACGGCAGTGACGAGGCTGCCGGAGATGATGCGTGCACATGTCGCATCAAACAGCTTGTCGGCCTCGTCCGCGTCCTGCGTCAACGCCGTGGCCAAGGGGGTCAGGGCGTCATTGATGGCGGTGACGTATTTGTCCATTTCGTCATCCAGCGGCCGGATCAGCTTCAGATCGGCATCCGACTTGAGCAAGGGCAACACGCGGGATTCATACAAGCCTACCAGCGAGTGGTACGCAGTTTGCGCTTGTGCCACCCGCTTCTTTTCATCCTCGTTTCGTGCCAGCTCAGCGGCATTGGCCAACCTTTTTTCTGATAAGGCCTTGATTTCTGACCAGTCCTTGGCGGATTCATCCAGATTCCGGTTAATGATGCTGTCGGCAATGACCCGATATATCACCGGACCAAGCTTGGCGGTGATCAGCATTTCATTGCTTTGCTGGCTGCGCAGGTAGCCTTCATTCTGCAGATCGCCAAGATAACGCATGCCAACAAGGGTTATCAGCAGCAAGAATGAAAAGGCAGCTGTCGCAATGGCAAGCAACAGGTATAAGCGACTTGAAACCTTGAGTTTTCCCATTTCCCTGCCTTCCTGACACCCGGATTTAACTGAATTTTCTTATATCGTAGACGGATATTTTGCAAACGCTGCACCAGACTTGAATTCAGCGCGTGGCAGGTACTCCCTCGCGCTGAACCAGGGCAAAGCTTCGGCTTGTTAACGCTATGTTGCTGGTCTGTTTGTTGGTGGTGTAAATCCAGAAGCCAGGCGTGGTCAGCAAGTGGATTCAGCATGGCCTGCTGCCAGTGCCAGTGATTCCCGGATGCGCTTTCGGACCGGCGCAGCAAACCGATTGCGGATAAAGTTGATGTACAATACCAGATTAGCACATTGGCATTATTTTTCTGCCATTCGTCCCTTGTCATGCAAACAACAGTGGCAACACATGTGCCGGACGGTGCGCAACAAGCAAAAAAAACGGGCAGAGAACATCGCTCTGCCCTGCTGCCCGCTTTGCTGATCATGCAGTTACCGCTTACTTTTCTTCCAGATCGTATTTGCGGATCTTGTCGAACAGCGTGGTTTTGGCAATTTTCAGCACTTCGGCGGTTTTGGACACATTACCGCCCTGCTTGCGCAGTTCTTCGGCAATCATGCCCTTTTCAAACGACTCCACCGCCGCGTGCAAGGTGGGCTGGGTATCGGCCATGGCGTTGCCCGGCACCATTTTCAGGTCCAGCACAAAGCGGTCGGCCTGATTGCGCAGCTCGCGCACATTGCCCGGCCAGTGGTAGGCCATCAGGTCGCGGATGACTTCCGGGGTGATGGCCGGTGCCGGGCGGTTCATGCGTAGCGCGGACTGGGTGACAAAGTAGTCAAACAACAGCGGAATGTCCTCGCGCCGGGCGCGCAGCGGCGGCAGGTCCAGCGTCACCACGTTCAGGCGGAAGTACAGGTCGGCACGGAATTTGTCTTCTTCGGCCAGCTTGGACAAATCGGCCTTGGTGGCGGCAATCACGCGAAAATCCACCGGAATCAGCCGATTGGAACCCAGCCGCTCGATCACCCGCTCTTGCAGCACACGCAAGAGCTTGATCTGCATCGGCATGCTCATGCTTTCGATTTCATCCAGAAACAGCGTGCCGTGCTGCGCGTATTCGATTTTGCCGATGCGCTGCTTGCTGGCACCGGAAAATGCCCCGGCTTCGTGGCCGAACATTTCGCTGTCGAACAGGGTTTCCGGCAGGCCGCCGCAGTTGAGCGCCACAAAGGGGCCGGTGCGGCCGGACAGGTCGTGCAGGCAGCGCGCCAGCAGCTCCTTGCCGGCACCGGTTTCGCCGTTGATCAGCACATCGGTGGGCGTAGCGGCCACGCCCTGCACCAGGTGGCGCAGCTCGGCCATCACATTGGAGTTGCCAATCAGCCGGCTTTCCAGCCCGCCATAGGCGGCCAGTTGCTTGCGCAGCTGGCGCACTTCCAGCGCCAGACGGCGTTTTTCCAGCGCGCGTTGCACCACCGACACCAGCACTTGCGGCAGGAAGGGCTTCTGGATGAAGTCGTAAGCGCCGTCGCGCATGGCCTGCACCGCCATGGCGATGTCGCCGTGACCGGTAATCAGGATGACCGGCAGGTCGAGATCGTCGGCCAGCAGTTCCTGCATGAAGGCCAGGCCGTCCATGCCGGGCAGGCGGATGTCGCTGACGATGATGCCGGCAAAGTCACGGCCTATGCTGCGACGGGCTTTTTCCACCGAATCGAAGCCCTGGGCCTGGATGCCGTCCAGCCCCAGCGCCTGGACATAGCCCAGCTGCACGTCCTGATCGTCCTCGATCACCAGTACTTGTAGATTGCTCATGTGTTACTCCTGCTTGTTCTGTCTGAGCGTGATGATGAATACCGCCCCGCCATCCGGGTGATTGTCGGCAGTCAGCATGCCGCCATAGGACTTGATGATGTCCGAGGACAGGGCCAGCCCCAGGCCCAGCCCGCTGGTTTTCTTGGTGGTGAAAAAGGGTTCGAAGATGTGGGCGCGCACTTCGTCGGACAGGCCGCTGCCATTGTCGCGCACGCTGATGCGCACGGTGTCGCCCTGGCGCGACCAGTCGATGCTGATCTGCGCGTTGTCCACGCCGTTCAGCACATCAATGGCATTGCTGACGAGATTCACCAGTACCTGCTCCAGCCGTACGGCTTCACACAGCACCACAATATCCGCCGGTTCGGCGGGCAGCTGCAATGTGATATGCGTCTTTTTCAGCCGGTGGTTCAGCAGGAACAGGGCGTTTTCCACCGCCTGCGCCACCGCTACCGATTCGCGCTCGCCATTGGGGCGGCGGGCAAAGGACTTCAGCTGCTCGGTCAGCGCGCCCAGCCGCACCACGATGTCGGTGATGCGTTCCAGATTGGCCCGCGCGGTGGAGAGGTCGTTGATTTCCAGAAAACGCACGGTATTGGCCGACAAGGCGGACAGCGCCGCCAGCGGCTGGTTGATTTCATGGGCGATGCCGGTGGACAGCTGGCCGATGACTGCCAGGTTTTCGGTACGGATCAGCTCGTTCTGGAAGTTTTCCACCTGCCGCGCCGCCTGGATGCGTTCTTCGATTTCCTTTTTCAGGCTGGCATTGGCTTCGCGCAGCTCGCTGCTGCGCTGCTCGACCTGCTCTTCCAGATGATCGTGCGCCAGTTGCAGATTGCGCCGCGCCTCGGCCTGCGCTTTCAGGTTCATGCGCCATAGCCGGACAGAATGCAGCAGCAGGCAGGCAAAGCCCACCGCCACCGCCACCGCCAGTGCGCGGGTCAGGGCCAGGCTGTGCAGCTCGTGCGTGTCATTCAGCATGGTCAGCGTCATGCCGCTGACCGGGATGGTCTGGCTGATGGCCAGGTATTCGTGCCGACTGCGGCCCTGCCCCATCTGCACCAGCATGGCCTGGCTGTTGAGCACGCTTTTGCGCTGCCAGATGGGCGGCTTGATCACCTGCTTGTTGTATTGCTGGGCTTTTTCCAGCGCCAGCCGCGCAGCAAAACTGAGTGGCGTGGTGGCATGGTATTTCCACTCCGGCACGGAGGACAGCACCACCACGCCGTTGGAGTCGGATACCAGCAGCGGCTCCACGATATTGCCCCACATGTGTTCCAGCTGTTCCAGCCCTATCTTGATGGCCACCACCCCCACCCGCTCCTGCCCCTGGTAAATGCCGGTGGCCAGATAAAAGCCGGTGGCATTGCCGGTGGTGCCAATGGCGTAATAGGTGCTGATGCGATTGGCCGCGGCCTGCTGAAAATAAGGGCGGTAAGCGATATTGCGGCCGACAAAACTGTCTTTTTGCTGCCAGTTGCTGGAGGCAATCACCTTGCCCGCCTTGTCTACCAGGTACGCCTGCAAGGACCCGGCGCCCTGATTCAGCCGCACCAGGTACTGGTTGGCACGCGCCAGTTGCCGGGCATCATCCGGCGTGGCCAGCGCTTCGCGCAGGGTGTCGTTATAGGATGCCGCCAGCGGCAGCAGGCCGAACTTGTCCACCTCGTGCTGCAGGAAACCGGCATTGCGCGCCACACGGCGCACCGAATCCTGCTGGCGCTGTTGCAGTTGTTCCTGCCAGCTGACGGTGTACACCACCCAGGCGGACAACAAGGACAGCGCCATGGAGATCAGCAAATAAAGATAAAAACCGCTTCGTTTCATACGCACTCCGGGCCTGGCCCGTTTGGCTTGATTCACGTCGTCGCCCTGCGGCGGCTGGCTGGTGGTGGCTGGCATGCGGGCATTATCCCACAGCACGTTGTCACTTTTTGCGCCGCAACATGCAAAGCAAAAAACCACGCGGGCCATACCCGCGTGGCAAGGTCATGGCAGGGCCACGACGACCGAAAGGATAAAGAACAAGACAGCTAGAACACGTTGACCAGCACGATGGTGAACACCGCCATCACCAGCCGGGATACCGCATAGCCTACGGTATAGCCCACGGCAGGTACCTTGCTTTGCGCTGCGTCTTGCAATGCGCCCAGCGCGGCCGTGGTGGAACGGGCACCGGCGCAAGCACCAAGCAGGATGCCGGGGTGGAACTTGAACACGAAGCGTCCCAGCAGCAGGCCGACAATCAGCGGCACCAGGGTAACCACGGCACCGGCAAACAGCAGGGTCAGGCCGTATTGTTGCAGGCCGGAAATGAAGCCAGGCGCGGCATTCAGGCCAATCACCGCAATAAAGCCGTTAAGACCGACATTATTGAACACCCACAGTGCCGGGCCAGGAATCTTGCCGAAGGTACGCATGGTGGCACGCAGGTAACCACACACGATACCGGCAACAATGGAACCCACCGAAGTACCGAAGCTCAGCGGAATACCGGCCACATGCACGGTGATGGCACCCAGAATGCTGCCCACCACGATGCCGAAGCCCATGAAGGCCATGTCGGAGTTTTCCAGCGGACGGTCGGCATAGCCCAGTTCCTTGGCTACGGCCACCACGTCCTGCTTGGCACCCAGAATGGTCAGCACGTCGCCACGCTGTACCACCACATCATGCCCCATCGGCATGTCCAGCTCGCCCCGGCTGAAGCGGGTAAGGAACAGGCCACGGCCCGGCTTGCCAAACAGCGTACTGGTGATTTCGCCCAGGGTTTTGCCAGCGTATTTGCGGCTGGTGACCACCAGGTCGAGCAGTTCGGTGGAGAAGTCCAGCAGCGGAACGTCCTTCACTTCCTTGCCAAAATGGTGCTGGTATTTCAGCAGCGCGGTCAGGGTGCCGGAAATGGCCACCACATCATTACGCTGGATGCGGGTAGTCCCTTCGCAATCCACAATCCTGGCACCCACGGCCTGACGCACGCGGCGGACAAAGATTTCGTGGTTGAACATGGCTTCCACTTCGGAAACCGTCTTGTCGAACAAGTCCACATTGCTCAGCAGGAAGGCACGGGCGGAAAACTCGCGGTACGCAGTGCTGCCCACGGTGTGGCCGTTGCCGTTTTCCTTTTCATAGCTCTTGCACTCTTCGGCCAGATTAAAACCCAGCACTTTCGGGGCAAAGGTCGCCAGGAACCAGGCAGAACCGGCAGTACCGAACGGGTAAGTCACGGCATAGGCCACCGGCATCAGCGCCATCGCCACTTTCACGCCGCCAGGCATCTGGTTGACCTGATTGAGCAAGTCGGTTGCCACGCCCAGCACGGTGGAGTTGGTATAGCCACCGGACAGCAGGCCGGCAGTCAGCGCGGCGTCGTAATGCAGCATCTTGCCCAGCAGGATGGCCGTGACCAGACCGGACGCACACACCAGAATGGTGAAGAACACCTGCGAGATACCGTCACTCTTGAGCGCACGGATGAACTGCGGGCCCACGGCATAGCCGACGGCAAACAGGAACATGGCAAAGAAGGTGGATTGCAGCACCGGCGGAATCACCAGATGCACCTGGCCAATCAGCAAACCGGCCAGCAAGGTGGAAGTCACCACCCCCAGATTGAATTTGCCCAGACTGAGATTGCCCACCCAGAAGCCGACAGCGATGGTCAGATAAATCGCTATCTCCGGATACTTCTGCAGGGTATGAATGATGTAGTCCATGATAGACACCTTTGTATGGTCGACCACCGCCAGCCGGTTATCCGGCCCGGCGGAGGTCATCAGGCGCTTGCGCGCCCTTCAGCTGTTCATGCACCGCCCGACCGAGCGGTGCAATCTTCCACTCCCAAACCGCTAACAAAACCTGGTAGAGGCCCCGGCTCAACGCAGCAGAGTTTTCTGTTATCGGGTTGTGGAGCAGCTAACAAAATAGCGTAGCGTCCCTGGGGCAAGGCGCGCCGCCGCAGACAGTACAAGTGGTACGGCAAGGCGGCGCAACGCAGCAGCAGGGGTTTTGTCAGCTGCTCTCAGTACTGCGGCTTGTAGAGCTGCGCCTCGATCCAGGCACGGATATCACGCGGACGTTCCACCTGGGCCAGGCCGGAATCGAACATGTACTCGGCAATGCGTGCTGCCGTGGTCACTTCGGTTTCCAGAATCTGGTCCTGGCTGGGGAACAGCATGCTCTTGGCGCGCTGGGTCAGCGTGACCTGATCGGCGGTGGCATGGGCAGCCACGATGAAGCATTCGTCGTTCAGGCGGGTCGGACGGCAGCAGTAAGTAGCCAGACCGATGGCCGGGTAGATGTAGAAGTTGTTGGCCTGGCCCGGACGGAAGGTCTTGCCTTCGTAGTCAAAGTCGGGGAACTGCACGCCAGCGGCAAACAGCGCCTTGCCCTTGGACCAGGTGTAGGCTTCCTCAGCAGTACACTCGGCCTTGTGGGTGGGGTTGGACAGCGCAAAGATGATGGGCTGTTCGTTCAGTTCGCTCATCAGCTCGATCACCTCGCGGGTGAAGGCACGGGCCTTGGTGCTCACACCTACCAGCACGGTCGGCTTGAAGTCGCGGATGGCCTGCACAAAGTCCTTGCACGGCTTGGCCGGGCGGGCATACAGCTTCTGGGTTTCGGACAGGTCGGTACGGGAATGCTCGATCAGGCCGTTGATGTCGAACAAGGCCACCTGCTTGCGGGCATCGGCTTCGCTCAGGCCCAGGGTTTGCAGTTCGGCGCAGAACAGCTTGGCAATGCCAAGACCGGCAGAGCCCGCACCCAGGAACATCACGCGCTGGTCGGTCAGCTTGCCGCCGGTAATGTTCATGCCGGCCGCAATACCTGCCAGCGCCACGCTGGCAGTACCTTGAATGTCATCGTTGTAGCAGAGGATCTTGTCTTTGTAGCGATCCAGCATGCGGATGGCGTCGGTGCCCTTCCAGTCTTCAAAATGCACGCAGCAGTTGGGGAACACTTCCTGTACGGCCTGGATGAATTCTTCGGTCAGTTCGTCCAGCTCGGCTTCGGAAACCGGGGCTTCGCGGGTGCCCATGTAGAAGGGGTCGGCGCGCAGGGTTTCATTGGTGGTGCCGATGTCGAACAGCACCGGCAGCAGGCCGGCCGGCGGTACGGCAGCGCAAGCGGTGTACAGTTGCAGCTTGCCAATCGGAATACCCATGCCGTTGGCACCGATGTCGCCCAGGCCCAGAATGCGGCCACCGGTGGATACGCAGATGAAGCGCACGTCTTTTTCCGGCCAGTTGCGCAGCACTTCGGCCATGCGGCCCTTCATGTAACGGGTGATGTACATGCCACGGGCGCGGCGGTAGTTGTTGCCGAAGGTTTCGCAGGCATCGGCTACGGTCGGGTCGTACAGTACCGGGATGAAGCGCTTCGGGTCGGACATCACCGTCTTGTAGAACACGGTTTCGTTACGGTCTTCCAGGCCGATCAAATAGGTGTAGCGTTCCAGATCGTCCGCTTTTTCATCCAGATGCGCCATGACGCGCTCAACCTGACGGTCCAGGTTTTCCACCGCATGCGGCAGCAAACCTTCCAGGCCCAGCTGGCGACGCTCTTCCACGCTGTAGGCCGTGCCCTTGTTCAGCTTGGGTTCATGCAGCAGCGGCATGCCGCCTTGTACGCCCTTGGCGCTCAGTTTGTCATTCTTGACGGAAGTGTTCTTTACAGTCATGGCAATCTCCAGTTTGTATCGAATGGGTGAGATGAAAACGTCTCAGCTGCCCTTCTTATTGCAACTGGCGTGCCAGCCTTTCCGCCCTTTGAAATTTTTTTAGATCATTGATTTTTATGGGTTTTTATTTACTCAAAAAACCATACTCACGTCAGGCCGTACTTTGCCCCGTAAGGCGGGTGCGGAAGTCCGTACTTTGTTTGTGGGCTTTATGCAAACATGAAAAAACCCGGCCAGCCAATGAAGGCTGCCGGGCTTGCGCTACTGCGAAGTAGGCGCACGAATGGTGCGGCTGCTCATGCCACCGCAGCCAGCAGATGACTCAGAAGCGGCCAAACAGCACGCCGGTGCGCTGGTCCTTTGTCATGGTGTAAATGGCCTGCGTGCCTGGCTTTTCTTCACCCATGCCGGGGCTGTGCAGCGGCATGCCGGGGGCGGACAAGCCCACCACGTCGGCCTTGCTGGCCATCAACTGCCTGATGGCAGCCACCGGCACATGGCCTTCAATGGTGTAGCGACCAATCCTGGCGGTGTGGCAACTGCCAAGGCCGGGCGTGACGCCCATTTGCTGCTTGATGGACTGCATGTCATCGCGATTGATGGCGGTAACCTCAAAGCCCTGGTGCTTGAGGTAGCTGACATAGGCCTCGCAGCAGCTGCAACTGGGGCTTTTGTATAGCGTGACCGGGGTAGCGGCAAAAACGGAAGTACTGAATGCGCCGATCAATACGGCAATAACGCGGGTGCGGATAGTGGCCATGGTGGCCCTCCTTCTGGCAATGACAATGATTAGATTGACCGGCAACAAGCCGGCAAAATGGAAAATGCTGTCAGGCCAGTACAGGGGGGCGGTGCGGCGGAGAAAGGGTGATGCCAGCCAGCGTGGCAGGCTGGGTGGGCACAAAAATGCCGCCGGTGGCTAACGGGGCGGCAGTCCAGTCGGCAAACTGGGACAAGGCAGGTGCGCACAGCTGCACGCAGCCCGCGCCACCACACAACATGCCATGCGCCGCTTTTGCATGGCCGGCATGTTCCGGCATCTTGCCTGCTGTGTTGTCGTGGCAGCTGGCATGGGCCACGCAGTCTGCGGAGGTGATAGCCGCACCGGCCATGGCCATGTCGGCACTTGCCGCCAGCACATTGAGTGCCGGAAGCGCGAGCAGAAGCATGAGCAGGAAACGGTACAGGGCTTTCATGGCTGGGAAGATAGCACTGCCAGGTGGCACAGGTGAATGCAGGATGGTGTTTTGCTTGTGGATGGTTGATCTGGATCAGTCAAACACATGGTCAACCGGCATAAACAAAGGCCACCCGATTGATCAAGGGCATCAGCACGACCACCCCATGTCGGGTATATGCATACCAGCTACCCGGTGCAGAGACGGCACGGTCGATTTCTCTGGCGACCCCGGCTTTGATTGGAATGCCGAAACCATACTGGTTCAGATAATTCTCCAGTAATGGCCCGGCTATTGTTTGTGAAGCACCCTCCCCCTCAAACCACTCACGATGACCGTGCAAGGGGGTAGCTTCCCACTCCAGCTCCGGAAGCAGGCTATTCGGGTTCTTGCGGGCCAGATGCGGAGGAAGCTCATACAAGACCACTCCCGTCTCGTTACCTCCGGGGCCAAAACCCCAGGAGTCGGTTTCTGCGTACAAAACCTTCTGCACCCCCAGCTGTGGCGGCAGCAGCGATAAATGGTTTGGTGCTGCCAGCACCCACACGGCAGCGATCAGGCCAATACATAGAAACAGGCAGGACAACACGCACACCCACGTTTGACGATTCATATGTCTATCAATGCACGCATGGAAATTCGCTCAGGCAGATGCACATCTTTCATGACCTAGAACCAGCAACTTTCACCCTGAACCGACAGAACAATATCAAATCAACAACGATTGCAAAAACAATAAAGGCAATATCATCAGCCATGGAGTCACCTGCCTTTTGACGTTTGGCTTCATACTTCAAAACCGCACTATCATAAGGCACCACAACAACACCATCCGCCTCAATGGAAAACACCACCCTATCCTGTATGCCACTCATACCAACCCAGCCCAGTTTTATTCTGGAACCAACTTTATCGGCATAATCCATCCGCCCAGGCTCATCGCAGCGTCCTTTGAAAAAACACAAACTACAACTCGAATAGCCAGCTCCGGCAGTTGGCGCACAATAATAAAAATGATTATCGCCCAGCAAAATTCCGGAATTTCCGGCAGTACGCTTTCCTAGCCTGTACTGAACTGCGCCCGTTGAATATTTGATATCTGATTTATGTGGTGTGTGATACCTGGAATACAAAACCCAATCATTCCAAGCATTACCGACTGCAAAAAAATTGACTCCCACCACAATAATCATCAACGCAAGTCTTGCAAACATTTATCTTCCTGACTGCCAAGTCAAATTGCCTTGCCGATTAAGCATTATTCGACATGCATGGCATCCACTTCAAAAACAAGCACCAGCCAAACCGCAGCCGGAGATAACCAGGCCAATTGGTGAGAAAATGGCAGCCAAAACAGTAACAATCGCCACCCAATCTTCACGTACGCGACTTTCTTGTTTTCTGAGCAGGAATGCGCAAACAAATGCCAGCGAACTCGGAAGAAACAGAAAAACAGGGATTACCAATTTTTCCGCAATAATGATTAGTTCCGGTTTAGGTCTGACAGGTGGTGTTCTTGCCCAGAAAAATGCATAGGCAAGCATAAGGGTGGCGATCAGTGCAATAACCAGTGCAACATATTGCAAGATCTTATTCGTGAAGTGAACTTTCGCAAGCACAAAGCTTTTTCTGACAAGAAATGCATAGCCAAAGACCAAGGACAAAATAACAAACAGCTCTTTTATCATCTTGCATTACCAATAATAACCACTATCAACCTTAAGAAACAGCCACTTGCAAAACCAACATTAAAACAATATGCAGCAGCGTCTTTTACTTACTCTTCAGCACCAAACAGCCAATACAAACCAAAAAAACACCTAATAGCAAATAGACAATACCTGCCGCAAGCGGCGCGACTGCTGGACTGAAAAACTGCGAAAGCAACAACGAGAGGCCGCATATCGCCTTGCAACTACTTCCATCCGTATGCATTGCGCCACGAATCAATATATCACTGCCATTTACAATACCAAACACACCAAGAATCAAAACACACCAAGCCAAGACAGTGCTGTCACGATACATACTTGACCTCGCTGCATTTAATGAACAAGAAATTACGATTAAGCCTGGCCGGTAGCGAGCGAAGCGTCTGACCAACAGCAGTCACTTTGGCGTATTAGTCCGAAAGAATTTATACGCTTGAATCCGAAACGAGGGTTTCGCTCACGCCGTGTTGCTTGGCAGGTGTCTTTTCAAGCGACAGGAGATGAATGCCTTCAACAATTGGTAAACCGACACCAGCCGACAAGGGATATTCCGCCACCTCCCCGGTAAGTACATAACCGCGGCGCTGGTAGAATGCCAAGAGTTCTGGTCGAGAAGACAGAACCGACATTCTGAATACCGATGCCTTTAAATGCTCTGTAGCGTATGCCTCTGCATGGAGCAGCATCTGCTTACCAAGACCTTGGGCCTGCATACCGGGATGGGTCGCCAGCATGCCAATGTAAGCGCCAGACTGACCTCCTTGTACATGTACACAAGCGACAATTTCAGCCCCATGACACAAGAGCAGAACCGTGGACTGCTCGTGAAACAGAGAAAGAACCTGCGACAGGTTAATTCTTTCACCAGCAATCAGATTTGCTTCGTGAGTCCAGCCTGCCTCTTGCGGCGAGGGACGGTAAGCTCGGTTCACAAGAGTTGCAATTTCTTGGGCATCGGCCTCACCGGCAATACGTAGTTCAAATGACATTCGCGCTTTCATGGCTTAAGCCGGTTAACCGTTATTTGCGGACAGAGAAGTTCAGCGTATGGATGACGATACGGGCTGCATTGGAAGGTCAGCAAGGCTTTCATGACATTGAGATTATCCGATGCAATCCCTCTACTCAAGTAGCAATCACACAGACAGTGCAGTAGAAATCCGCTCACGCGGATGATGATTTAAGTGCCGCTTCCGCGCGGCAAACGGGAAAGGGATCTTTGCTTGGCCAAAGATTCCCACTACGGGAAAAGCTAGCCACATCATATGGCCTGCAGCTACCCGAGAGGGCCCGTCCGGCGCGAGGCGCGCCTGAACTCGCGATTTGCTAACGTCAAATCGCTCAGACATTGCAGGCGATTACTTACCTCGCCCCGGCCACCTGTCTGCATGCTTGACGGGGCCGGTTGGCGCGTTGGTGTGGTGTTTCTCTGATCAGGAACACTTGTCGGAGCTGACCCAATCCCGTCAGCGCGAGCCGACACAGTGGTGCCGCTCAGGGTCTTAAGCGGTCGGCTGTCCGCAGCGGCGCGACGTTAGCGCGCCGCAAGTTCCGGCCGCGCCCTGAGCGGTGCGGCTGGGGCGGGAATTCGACGCGCTGCGGGTCGCCTTTTCTTTGGGTACTTTCTTTTGGCGAAGCAAAAGTAAAGTACCTCGACGGCGGGGCGAGACCCGCGAAGTTGATTTTGCTGTTGGTTTTTCGTTGAATTGTGCGGGTTAGAAATCTGCTACGCAGATGATGATTTACATGCCGCTTCCGCGCGGCGGACGGGAAGGAGGGCTTGCCTGGCCAAGCCCTCCTTCACCTCCAAGGCCACCCCACAAGCATGGCCTGCGGCTGCCCGACAGGTTCCGTCCGGTGCGAGGCGCGCCTGAACTCGCGATTTGCTAACGTCAAATCGCTCAGACATTGCAGGCGCTTAACACCTCGCCCCGGCCACCTGTCGGCATGCTTGACGGGGCCCGTGGGGCGCATCGGTGCGGTACTTTCCTTGCAAGCAACGTCCTGCTCGCCTTCCCCTTAGAGCAGTTTCCACACATATCCCCCATCGCTACAGTGTGCCGCTGGTGCTCAACACACCATCTCGAAGCGGTTGCCGTACCCGAAAGCTTGACGGCATTTTTACGCCCATCAGTTCCGTATTTGTCCATTTTTTCGGACAATGCCAAGCTTATGGCCGGGTAGCGTGCAGTCATACAATACCCGGGCAACCGGGAAAATCTGCAGGCCGTCTTCGAGCGGTGTTGAAGTACCTGGCCACCCTCTCAACAGGGGTGACTTTCAACGCACTCGAAGGAACCCGCTTCATGACTACGCAAACCTCCCCCCAACACCCGCCTCCTCTTTGCTTTTACTACCAGGGTAAACCGCTGCATGTGCAACACCAGCACGGCCAATGGTGGCTGCACAGCGGCGATGTGCTGGCTGTCACTGGCCGACGTCTCGGCCAACGCTTACAGCACTTACTCGCCGCAGACACCACTCACCAAAACACCGCAGTTACTGAAGACATCAAGCAATACTGGCCCGCAACGGCCCTGCTGCGCGCCTTGCGTCGTAGTGGCAAACCGCTGGCGCGGCAGTTGCGTGACTGGTTGAATCGAGAGTTGCTACCCGCGCTGGAGCAGCTGCCGCCCACTGCGCCGCGTTGGGAGCAGGCCCTGGCACTGGCGGTGGAGGCCGCCGGGGTGCAAGTGAGTCATGCGGTGTTGCAGGCGGTATTGGCGCAGGGTGCGCGCTGGCAGCATTCGCACTGGTTGCTGACGCTGGATTACACGCCGGACCATCCCTTGCGCCATGCGCATGGCCGTTTGCTGGGGCTGAACAGTTCGGCCACGCCCTTGCAGGCGCTGGCGCAGCAGATAGCCACGCCGCCGGGCATCTCTGCCGATAATGGCGAATTGCTGGGGCTGGCTGCCGCTTGCCATCAGCGCTTGCACAGTCGTCTGTCACGGCAGTTGCTGCGTGATGGGCAGGGACCAGCCCGCCCGGCTTGAAGTCTGGCGCGAGCGCGCAGACGCCAAGTGCGTTAATGCTAGGCGTGACGCCAGCTGAACTGGCAAAAGCGCCGCTGCCAGTCGTCCAGTACCGCCTGACCCGGCCATTGTGTGGCGTCGAACAATGGCTGGCCTTTGGCATCCCGCCCCTGTTGCAAGGCGGCATGGGTGACGCCCCTGGCCTGCAACGTTGCCGCCAGCCGGTGCAGGCTGTCTGCCGTCATCACGCGCGGGTCCAGCGTGGTGCGGCATTCCAGCGTGGCTCCACCGTCCGCAACCATGTCCAGCGCAACATCCAGTGCCTGCCACATGCGGCTTTCGCTGCCGGGCACGCCGGTGACGGCATCCACCCCGCCCGGCGCGGCCTTGATGTCGAGGCCAATCCAGTCCACCAGGCCTTTGAGGGCGGCCAGCCGATGCGGGTAGATGCCCGCCGTGTGCAGGCCGATGGCCAGGCCCAACTGGCGGCGTCCTGTATCCAGTCCGCCAGTTGCGGGGCCAGGGTGGGTTCGCCACCGGAAAACACCACACCGTCCAGAAAGCCGACCCGCGCCGCCAGCATGCTGCGCACTTCTGGCCAGGCCAGTTGCCCGGCACTGCGGGCTTGCAGGCCGGGGTTGTGGCAATAGCCGCAGCGCCAGGGCAGCCGGCGACAAACACGGTGGCCACCAGCCGCCCCGGCCAGTCACAGCTGGAAAACGGGGCGACACCGGCCAGCGCCAGGCTGGATTCAGTGGTGCAGGTGCTGTTCATCAAAATGCACGCGCTCGGCAAATTCGCCCTGCTTGCCGGTATTGAAGGCGGATACCGGGCGGAAGTAACCCATGACGCGGGTCCATACTTCGCAGCGGGTGCGCAGGGACGGGTCCAGCTGTTCTGCCTGTTTGATGTCGGTTTGATGGGACATATTGCTCTCCTGTGAGGGTTGGGGTTTATGCGCGGCTAACAAAATGGCGTAGCGGACCTGAGGCCAGCTGGCCCAAGGCTGCGACAGGCTTTTGTCAGCCTCGACAAGCATTTCAGCAGCAAGGTGCGGTGGCTGCCGTGGTACGGGCCAGCAGTTCGGCGTCGCACTTGGGGCAGAATTCATGATGACCACTCAGATAGCCGTGCTGCGGGCAGACCGAGAAGGTGGGCGTCACCGTGATGTAAGGCAGGCGGAAGCGTTGCAGCGAACGGTGCACCAGCTGCTTGCAGGCCGTGGCCGAGCTGACCGCCTCGGTCATGTACAGGTGCAGCACGGTACCGCCGGTGTAGCGCGCTTGCAGCGGCTCCTGATGTTGCAGGGCGACAAAGGGGTCGTCGGTATGCCCCACCGGCAGCTGGCTGGAGTTGGTGTAATAAGGCTTGTCGATTGGCCCGGCTTGCAGGATGTCGGGGTAGCGCTTGCGGTCTTCGCGGGCAAAGCGGTAGGTGGTGCCTTCCGCCGGAGTGGCTTCCAGGTTGTACAGATGGCCGGTGTCTTCCTGCATCTGCACCATGCGGGCACGGATGTGATCCAGCAGTTGCAGCGCCAGTTGCTGGCCGTGGGCGGTGGTGATGTCGTCGGCATCGTTGCTGTAATTGCGGATCAGCTCGTTGATGCCATTCACCCCCACGGTGGAGAAGTGATTGCGCAGCGTACCCAGATAACGCTTGGTGTAAGGATACAGGCCGTCGTCCATCCAGCCTTGCACCCGTGCGCGCTTGATTTCCAGGCTGGTGCAGGCCAGCGCCAGCAGGCGGTCGGTTTCGGCCAGCAGGCCGTCCCAGTCACTACGGAAGCGGTAGCCCAGTCGCGCGCAGTTGAGGGTGACCACGCCCAGCGAGCCGGTTTGCTCGGCACTGCCAAACAGGCCGTTGCCGCGCTTGAGCAGCTCGCGCAGGTCCAGTTGCAGGCGGCAGCACATGGAACGCACCATTTGCGGTTCAAGATCGGAATTAAGGAAGTTCTGGAAATACGGCAGGCCGTAGCGGGCGGTCAGGTCGAACAGCAAATCGGCGTTGGCGCTGTCCCAGTCGAAATCCGGCGTGATGTTGTAGGTGGGAATGGGAAAGGTGAACGCCCGGCCATGGGCATCGCCCGCGCCCATCACCCGCAGGAAGGCGCGGTTGATACGGTCCATTTCCGGCTGGCAGTCGCCGTAGCAGAACGGCATTTCCTCGCCGGCAATGATGGGAATCTGACCGGCCAGATCCGCCGGGCAGGTCCAGTCGAAGGTCAGGTTGGTGAACGGGGTTTGCGTGCCCCAGCGCGAAGGCACATTCAGGTTGTACACAAATTCCTGCATGGCCTGCTCCAGCGCGGCATCGTCCAGCCCGTCGCGCTTGAGGAATGGTGCCAGGTAGGTATCCACGCTGGAAAACGCCTGCGCGCCCGCCCATTCGTTTTGCAGGGTGCCCAGAAAATTCACCATCTGCCCCAGCGCCGCGCTCAGGTGACGCGGTGGGGCCGATTCCACCCGGCCCGGCACACCATTGAAGCCCTCATGCAGCAGCTGACGCAGCGACCAGCCCGCACAATAGCCTGCCAGCACGTCCAGATCATGCAGGTGGAAGTCTGCCTCGCGATGGGCCTGCGCCACCTCCGGCGGATAAATGCCGTCCAGCCAGTAGTTGGCGGTGAGCTTGCCCGCGGCATTGAGTATCATGCCGCCCAGGCTGTAGCCCTGATTGGCATTGGCAGAAACGCGCCAGTCGGCGCGGCTGAGGTATTCGTCCAGCGTGGCAAGCGGATTCAGCAGCACGGTATTTTTCATAACAATATATAGTGATTAAAATTTTCAAAACACTATATATAGATTTTTATGGCTATGCCGGACACAAGACCAAACACTTGATCCGCATCAAGCGTGGTGCCCTGCCAGCCGCCGTGGCAGGCATGTTGGCATAATCGTCATCAGTAAACTGGCAGTCTGAATAGGGCTGGGCCCTATAATGGCCTGCAAGCACAGCCAGGCAGCGCCCTGCGTGCCTGCTCCCGGAAACCAACGGTTCACCCTCTTCCGCTCATGATCAACACAGAACAACAAGGCAGGCAGGACAAGGTCCGCATCGAGCAGATCCGCCTCTTGCTCAACAACCTGGGCAGCTCGGTCCTGCCCGGCATTCTGGTGGTATTGCTGGTGGCCTATGCCTTACAGCACCAGGCCGACCCGCTGCGGCTGACCCTGTGGTGCGTGGTGGTGATTGCCTCCAAGCTGGTGGACTTCATGGATGCCCGCCGCCTGCTGGCCCGTGACATCCGGCCAGCCGACTTGCCGCAGCTGCGGCGGCGTCTGGTGGTACTGCACGCCTTCGACGGCGCGGCCTGGGGCAGCCTGATGTGGGTGGGGCTGAACCCGGCGTCACCCCCCAGCTGGATTCTGGCCATTGCCGTGCTGTCCGGCGTGGCGGGTAATTCCATGTCCATCCTGTCGCCGGTGCTGCCTGCCTTCATCGCCTTCATCACACTGGAACTGGGCATGATTGCGCTCAAGTCCTTGCAGTCGGATGCACTGGCGCTCAATGCGCTGGGCCTAGCCGCCATCATGTATCTGGCCACCTTGCTGATGCAGGCACGCAATAGTGCGCAGGCGGCCAAAGGGGCCATCGAGCTGCGCTTTGAAAACCTGGAGCTGGTGGACCGGCTGCGTCAGGCTTCGGCCGCAGCACTGCGCGCCCAGCAGGAGGCCGAGCAGGCCAATATTGCCAAATCGAAATTCCTGGCTGCCGCCAGTCACGACCTGCGCCAGCCCATCCACGCACAGGGGCTGTTTCTGGAAGTGCTGGGCAAGACCAAGCTGGACCAGAACCAGCAGTCGCTGATCGGCCATATCCAGAGCGCCACCAATGCCTCGGCGGAAATGCTGCACAGCCTGCTGGATTATTCGCGGGTGGATGCCGGGGTGATTACCCCGCAGCTGCAAGCCTTTGCCCTGCAGCCACTGCTTAACAAGATGGAAAGGGAGCTGGCACCGCTGGCCAACACCAAGGGCTTGTTCTACCGCAGTCGTGACACGGCAGAGGTGGTGCTGTCGGACCCGTCACTGATTGAACTGATCCTGCGCAACCTCATCAGCAATGCCATCCGTTACACCCAGCAAGGCGGCATTCTGGTGGGCTGCCGTCGCCGTGGCGACCAGCTGCTGCTGGAGATATGGGACAGCGGCATCGGCATAGACCCGCAGCAACAGCAGGAAATCTTTGACGAATTCCACCAGCTGGGCAATCCGGAACGCGACCGCAAGAAAGGCCTGGGCCTTGGGCTGGCCATCGTGCGCGGCCTCACCCAGCTGCTGCAACACCCCTTGCGGGTGGCGTCGCGGCCGGGCCGCGGCAGCGTGTTCCGCCTTGCCCTGCCACGCATTGCAGTGACCAACCCGCTACCCGCAGAACCCCCGCCGCCAGTCAGCATCAGCCAGCCCCTGCCCAGGGCCGCCGTATTGCTGATTGAGGACGATGACATCGTGCGCAGCAGCATGGTGATGCTGTTGCAAAGCTGGGGTTGCCAGTGCATGGCGGCAGAGTCGCTGGAAACCGCCCTGCCCTTGCTGGCGCAACAGACGCCTGCCTTGCTGATCAGCGACTACCGGCTGCGCGAAAAGAAAAGCGGCACCGATGCCATCCGTGCCATCCGCAAGGCAGTTGGACGCGACATCCCCGCCCTGCTGCTGACCGGCGACACCGCCCCGGCGCGGTTGCGCGAAGCCAGTGACAGCGGCCTGCCCTTGTTGCACAAGCCGGTTGCACCGGCACTGCTGTACGACAGCCTGAACCAGCTGCTCAGCCAGCAGCCCTGCACGTCGCCAGGCGGAATACAGTAGAAAGGCTTTGCTTTTTTCTGAAAAAAGCACATATTTGCCTCTCCGGGAAATTTCATCCGCTTGACATGACCGGCCATGCAAGGCTGTGCCAGCCGTTCAGCCTGCATGGCCAGTGCTTACCCCTCACCAGACGACACATGAACCATGCTTAGTGCCAGACTGCTCCTTATCGACGACCACGCCCTGTTCCGTACCGGCTTGCGCCTGGTACTGGAAAACAACGACAAGGTTGCCGACATTCTCGAGGCCGGCACCGTGATGGATGCCATCCACCAGTTTGGCAGCACGCCGGTGGACATCATCCTGCTGGACATACAACTGCCGGGCCTGAACGGGCTGGATGGCATTGCCGTGCTGCGCCGTCATTTTCAGTCATCCCGCATCATCATCCTGTCAGCCAGCCCGGAGCTGGCCAGCACCACGCCGGACATTGCCGGGGTGCTGACCAAGTCCGCCAGCGTCGAGCAGATTGACCAGGCGCTGGAGCGCTGCCTGCGCGGTGAGGCACTGTCCGATGCGGCTCCGGCCAAGACGGCAGGCCGCGGCTCGCAACTGACGCCGCGCCAGCTGGAGGTGCTCAGCGAGCTGTGTCTGGGCAGGTCCAACAAGGCCATTGCCAATAGCCTGGGCCTGTCGGAAAACACCGTGCGCGTGCATGTGGCCGCCATCCTGGAACAATTCGGCGTGTACAGCCGAACCGAGGCGGTGCTGGAAGCCCAGCGTCGTGGCCTGGTACAGGTAATGCGCTGATGCGCTGGCTGCCACGCTTCGACCCGCCGCGCCTGCTGGCAGCGCAAATGGAGCTGATCGACCACAGCTTCGGCATTGCCATGCTGGGCTGTTTCCTCGCGTCCTTGCTGATGGCCCTGGGGGTGCTCATCAGCACCGGCAATCCGGGCATCCTGGCCTGGTCGGCGCTGATGGGGGCCGGCTGTGCTGCCGGACACTTTGGCCGCTTTTACCTGCCGGACCGTCTGTCCGAAGCCAATGCACCGCGCTATGCCCGCGCCATGACCATGCTGCTGGTGGTACTAGGCAGCCTGTGGGGCATCGCCGGCGGCCTGTACATGGACCTCAACTTCCCGCCCACCGCCATCAGCCTGTTGTCGATGATTGCCGGCATGAGCGCGGCAGCGCTGGCCATTTTTTCGCCTTGTCTGCCGGTGGCGGTCAGTTTTTTCATTCCGTCCATCCTGCCGGTATGGGGGGTGTTTCTGGCCACTGGCAACCTCGCCTACCTGCCCATGTTTCTGGGCGTGCCGCTGTTTCTGGTGGTGTTGCTGGTTTTTGCGCTGAACTACGCCCGCGTGGCGCGCCGCTCCATCGAGTTGCGCTTTGAAAACCGCGAACTGGTGGACCAGTTGCGCGAGCAAACCGGCCGCGCCGCGCAGGCCTTGCACGAGGCGGAAGAAGCCAATCGCGCCAAGCTGGTATTCCTGGCCTCGGCCAGCCACGACCTGCGCCAGCCCATGCACGCACTGGGCCTGTTTCTGGCCACGCTGAAAACCACGGCACTGGATGCCAGACAGGACGAGCTGCTGGAGCATATCGAGGCCTCGGCCTCCGCCGCCTGCGAAATGCTGGACACCCTGCTGGACTTCTCCAAGCTGGAAGCCGGTGTCATCGAAGCCCGGCCACGCCAGCTGGCCTTGCAAAGTGTGCTGTACAAGCTGGAATGCGAATTCGCACCGCTGGCCAATGGCAAGAACCTGGTGTTCCGGGTAAGGGAAAGTGCGGTACAGGTGTATACCGACCCCAGCCTGCTGGAGCTGATCCTGCGCAACCTGATCAGCAATGCCATCAACTACACCCAGAGCGGCGGCATTTTGATTGGCTGTCGCCAGCGTGGCGAGCATTTGCTGATCGAGGTTTGGGATACCGGCATCGGCATTCCTGCTGCCCAGCAACAAGAGGTATTCCGCGAATTCCACCAGCTGGGCAACCCGGAACGTGACCGGCGCAAGGGCCTGGGCCTGGGGCTGGCCATCGTGCGCGGCCTGGCCCACACCATGGGGCTGACCGTCGGCTTGCAATCCCGCCCGGGCCGCGGTTCGGTGTTCCGCCTGACCATGCCGCGGCTGACGGGCCCGGCCACCATGGAGGAAGCCGTCAGCAGCGCACCGCGCCAGCTGCCCTTGCAAGCAGTGCCGATTCTGGTGATTGATGACGACTACGCCGTTCGCTCGGCCATGGAAGCGCTGCTGGGTTGCTGGGGCTGTCGCATTCTTACGGTGGAAGGCGCTGACGAGGCGCTGGATTGCCTGGACAGCTTCCAGCCGCAAGTGGTGATTGCCGACTACCGCCTGCGCGGCAACCAGACCGGCCAGCAGGTGCTCAAGCAGATTTACCAGCAGCTGGGCCGCACCCTGCCCTCCATCATCATGACCGGCGACACCGCGCCCAACCGCCTGCGCGAGGCGCAATCCAGCGGCGCAGTACTGCTGCACAAGCCGGTGGATGCCGCGGCCTTGTATGGCAGCCTGCAACAGTTGTTGAGTGCCGTCTGATGCCGCAATGCAGCAGAGTCAATGCTGACGTCTTGTAGGAATCGCCCTACACGCTGTCAGCAAATATCCTGACAGCAAAATCCGCCGCTGGCCGATATCCCTGCTGTCATCCGGTTTTTACAATTCAGTCATCACCATTTAAACAACAGGAGTGGTCATGGCTGAAACGAGTGCAAGCGACATCCTGGTCCGCTTCAAGAACGTACAAAAGAGCTACGACGGCGAGACCCTGATCGTCAAGGATCTGAACCTGGACATTCGCAAAGGCGAATTCCTTACCCTGTTGGGACCGTCCGGCTCCGGCAAGACCACCAGCCTGATGATGCTGGCCGGTTTCGAGACCCCCACCGCCGGTGAAATCATGCTGGGTGATCGCTCGCTCAACCGCGTGCCGCCGCACAAGCGCGACATCGGCATGGTGTTCCAGAACTACGCACTGTTCCCGCACATGACCGTGGCCGAAAACCTGGCCTTCCCGCTCAAGGTTCGCGGCATGGACAAGACCGACGTCACCGAGCGCGTGAAGCGCGCGCTGTCCATGGTGCAGCTGGACAAGTTTGCCAACCGCTACCCCGGCCAGATGTCCGGTGGCCAGCAACAGCGTGTGGCCCTGGCCCGCGCCTTGGTATTCGAACCGCAACTGGTGCTGATGGACGAACCGCTGGGCGCACTGGACAAGCAGCTGCGCGAACACATGCAGATGGAAATCAAGCACCTGCACGAACGTCTGGGCGTGACCGTGGTATACGTGACCCACGACCAGAGCGAAGCACTGACCATGTCCGACCGCGTGGCCGTGTTCCATCAGGGTGAAATCCAGCAGATCGACAGCCCGCAAAACCTGTACGAACACCCGCGCAATACCTTTGTGGCCAACTTCATCGGCGAAAACAACCGCCTGCACGGCAAGCTGATCAGCCGCGAAGGCGAACGCTGTACAGTGGGCCTGGAAAACGGCGAGCGCGTAGAAGCCATGGCCATTCACGATGCTGCCCCTGGCGCGCCGGTATCGCTGTCCATCCGTCCGGAGCGCATCAACCTGAATGTGCAGCAGGAGCAAAACCGCTTCTCCGGCCGTATCCGCGAATTCATTTACCTGGGTGACCATGTGCGTATCCGCCTGGAAGCCTGTGGCAATTCCAGTTTCATCGTCAAACAGCCCATCGCCACCCTGGACCCGAAACTGTCCGTGGGCGACGTGATTTCCCTGGGCTGGAATGTAGAACACGTAAGAGCGCTCGATCCTGTCGAACTGGCTGAATGAGTGCGTGCGAGTGAGTGCGTGTAGTTGTAGTCCCAAAACAATATGGAGAACTATCAAATGAAGAAATGCATGAAAGCTCTTTCGCTGGCGGTTGTGGCCGCTTGTTGCGCTCAGGCTGCCCAAGCCGCTGACCTGACCGTGATTTCCTTTGGCGGTGCCAACAAGGCAGCCCAGGAAAAGGCCTACTACGCTCCGTTCACCAAGGCCACCGGCATCAAGGTGGTTGGCGGCGAATACAACGGCGAAATGGCCAAGGTCAAAGCCATGGTCGACACCAAGAGCGTGTCCTGGGACGTACTGGAAGTAGAGTCCCCGGAACTGGCTCGCGGCTGTGACGAAGGCATGTTCGAAAAGCTGGACTACAGCAAGATCGGCAACAAGGCTGACTTCGTACCGGGCGCTGCCCAGACTTGCGGCGTGGGCATCTTTGTATGGTCCACCGTACTGGCCTACAACGCCGACAAGCTGAAGGTTGGCCCGACCAGCTGGAAAGATTTCTGGGACGTGAAGAAATTCCCAGGCAAGCGCGGCATGCGCAAGGGTGCCAAGTACACCCTGGAAGTAGCCCTGATGGCTGACGGCGTGGCACCGAAAGACGTGTACAAGGTTCTGGCCACCCCGGCTGGCGTTGATCGCGCCTTCAAGAAACTGGACCAGCTGAAGCCGAACATCCAGTGGTGGGAAGCCGGCGCACAACCGCCGCAGTACCTGGTATCCGGCGACGTGGTGATGAGCTCGGCTTACAACGGTCGTATAGCCAACACCCAGAAGGAAGGCAAGAACCTGAAGATTGTCTGGAACGGCGGCATGTATGACTTCGATTCCTGGGCCATTCCGAAGGGTTCCCCGAACAAGGACGCTGCGCTGAAGTTCATCGCTTTCGCCAGCAAGCCGGAAAACCAGAAGGTGTACTCGCAGAACATCGCTTACGGCCCGACCAACAAGAAAGCCGTACCGCTCTTGGACAAGCAGCTGGTTGCCGACCTCCCGACCGCCCCGCAGAACATCAAGAGCGGCGTAGCCGTGGATGTGGCTTTCTGGGCTGACTACGGCGAATCGCTGGAACAACGCTTCAACGCCTGGGCTGCCAAGTAAGCAGCTGCAACACGCATGACTGCTGCCGGTGATGTCTGCCGGTAGCAGGTCCGCCCCCTCGGGGGTTCATCCCCAGGGGGTTTCACCCCTTACCTGATCCGGAGCCGGAAGAATGACCGCTTCCTCTGCACCCACCACCGCTGTCGCAGCCACCCTGCCGGAGGCCGGCCGTTCGCTGAAACAGAAGCTGGCCCGCGCCGAGCGCATGAACAAGCTGAAATCGCAGCTGCTGATTCTGCCGCTGGTGCTGTTTATCCTGCTGGTATTCGTGCTGCCCATTACCAGCCTCTTGTTCAAGAGCGTCAACAACCCCGAAGTGGTTGACGCCATGCCGCACACGGTCAAGGCCATTTCCAGCTGGAGCGGCCGTGCCCTGCCGCCAGAAGCGGTATATGCCGCTGCGGCACAAGACATCCAGCAAGCTCATGACGACCAGAAACTGGGCGATCTGGGCAAACGCCTGAACATGGAAGTAGCCGGCTACCGCAGCCTGCTCAACAAAACTGCCCGTGCCCTGCCGATGGACCCGGCCCCGAAATCCTACAAGGAAGCGCTGACCAATCTGGACGAGCGCTGGGGTGACCCGGCCTACTGGCAGGCCATCCGCCGCAACACCAGCACCCAGACCCCGTTCTACCTGCTGGCCGCCATGGACCACCGCGTGGACGACCTGGGCGAAATCAGCCGCTCCTCGCCGGACCAGGCCATTTACCTGGACATTTTCACCCGTACTTTCTGGATGAGCCTGGTAGTCACCGCCATCGCCCTGGCCCTGGCTTACCCGCTGGCCTACCTGCTGGTGAACCTGCCCACCCGTACCAGCAACCTGCTGATGATTCTGGTGCTGCTGCCGTTCTGGACCTCGGTTCTGGTGCGCGTTGCCGCCTGGATCGTCCTGCTGCAATCGGGCGGCCTGATCAACTCCACCATGCAATGGCTGGGCATGATCGATCACCCGCTGCAACTGGTGTTCAACCGCACCGGCGTGTACATCTCCATGGTGCACATCCTGCTGCCCTTCATGATCCTGCCCATCTACAGCGTGATGAAAGGCATTTCGCCAAGCTACATGAAGGCTGCCATCTCGCTGGGCTGCCACCCGTTTGCCAGCTTCTGGCGCGTGTACTTCCCGCAGACCGTGGCCGGTATCAGTGCCGGTGCGCTGCTGGTGTTCATCCTGTCCATCGGCTACTACATCACCCCGGCCTTGCTGGGTAGCCCGAACGACCAGATGGTGAGCTACTTCGTGGCCTTCTACACCAACACCTCGATCAACTGGGGCATGGCAACCGCACTGGGCGGCCTGCTGCTGGCAGCCACCATGATCCTGTACATCGTTTACAACTGGCTGGTAGGCGCCAAGAGCCTGCGCCTGGGCTAACCCTCACCCTTCACGGAGACATAACCATGCTGAACCCGACCATGTCGCCCATCGAAAAGGTGTGGCACTACGTTCTGCGCATTACCAGCGGCCTGACCTTGCTGTTCCTGATCCTGCCGGTACTGGTGATCATTCCGCTGTCCTTCAACGAAGGCTCTTTCCTGGTGTACCCGCTGACCGGCTTCTCCTTCCGCTGGTATCAGGACCTGTTCAGCGCACCGGAGTGGATCCGCTCCTTGCAGAACAGCATGATCGTGGCCCCGGCCGCCACCGTGCTGGCCATGGTGCTGGGCACCCTGGCTTCCATCGGCCTCACCCGCGGCGAATTCCGTGGCAAGGGCATCATCATGTTCCTGCTGATTTCGCCGATGGTGGTGCCGGTGGTGATTGTCGGCGTGGCCAGCTACCTGTTCTTTGCCCCGCTGGGCATGGACAACAGCTACACCACGCTGATTCTGGAACATGCTGCGCTGGGCGTGCCGTTTGTCATCATCACCGTGACCGCCACCCTGCAGGGCTATAACCACAACCTGACCCGTGCGGCGGCCAACCTGGGTGCTTCACCCATCACCACCTTCTTCCGCATCACCCTGCCGCTGATTGCGCCAGGCGTGATTTCCGGTGCCCTGTTCGCCTTTGCCACGTCCTTTGACGAAGTGGTGGTGACCCTGTTCCTGGCCGGACCGGAACAAGCCACCCTGCCGCGCCAGATGTTCAGCGGCATTCGCGAAAACCTGAGCCCCACCATTGCGGCGGCGGCTACCTTGCTGATCGGCTTCTCCATCCTGCTGCTGTTGACGCTGGAATGGTTGCGAGGCCGCAGCGAGCGACTGCGTACCAGCTAAGCAGAAAGCATTTCTTCATCAGCTCCGTGCAGTACCGACATTCAGGGCCAATCCTTACCGATTGGCCCGCTTTTTTTAATAGTTTCAAATAAATGAAAAAAAGCCGCCGCGCTTGGTTGCAATCCCTCGTCAGGGGCTTACTATGCAGATATTCTGCGTTTTGTGCGCCATTTCCCGACCGTATTTATGAGAATCATTCTGCTTTCCGGCCTGATCGCGCTCTGTATGCAAGCCCATGCCGCCTCCGGCATCGACAGTGCCTACTGGGAGTATCAGGTCAAATCCGGTGACTCCCTGTGGTCACTGGCCGACCAGCACCTGGCATCTCCCGCCTATGTTCCCCGACTGCAAAAGCTGAACCATATTGCCGACCCTTACCGGCTGACACCCGGCAGCCGTGTGCGCGTGCCCTACCCCTGGGTCAAGCAGCAGCCCTCCAGCGCCCGTATCGAGGAATTCTCCGGTGAGGTCACCGCGCAGGACAGCAAGAACCAGCCGCTGCCGATCAACAAGGAAACACGCTATCCCAAGGGTGTCCGCTTCCAGACCGGCAACGACGCCATGCTCAAGCTGCGCTTTGAAGACGGCTCTACCCTGCTGATGGGTGCCAATTCCAGCGCCCAGCTGCAAACCGAAATCTATTACCCCAGCACCGGTTCAGCCAAAACCGAAATCCGCCTGGACAAGGGCAATGCCGGCAGTTCGGTGATCCCCAACATCCTGATGCCCGGACGCTACCAGATCCGCACGCCGTCTGCGGTGACTACCGTGCGCGGCACGGAATTCCGCGTCAGCGCCGAATCGTCCGACAGCACGGCCACCGAAGTGCTGCGCGGCAAGGTGAATGTGGGTGGCCAGCAAGGCGGCAAGGTAGATGTGCAGGCAGGATTCGGCACCACAACCCAGCAAGGCGCCAAACCGACCACGCCGGAAGCACTGCCCGCCGCGCCGGACCTGAGCCCATTGCCGGCCCAAAGCAGTTTCAATCCCCCACTGCTGCAATGGACAGCCGATCAGCAAGCCGTGGCCTACCGGGTCAGGATCAATGGCCCGGGCAGCACTGGCCAGCAATTATCCGAACGCACGGTCAACGGGCCGCAGTTTTACCTGCCCTTGCCCGCCAACGGCCAGTACCAGCTTGCCGCACGGGCCAGGAATGCCCACGGACTGGAAGGCTACGACAGCAGCAAGACCTTCGAACTCAAGGCCTACCCGACACCGCCCTTGCTGCTGGGAACCGCCGGCCCGCAGGAAATCCGCGGCCACACTTTCAGCCTGCACACCACCGCCAGCCCGGAACGACCGGTGCAATGGCAGCTGTCGCGCCAGCCGGATTTCAGCCAGATCAGTCAAACCCTGCTGCTGACTACCCCGGAGAGCAAGCTGACCTTGCCTGAGGACGGCCAATGGTATTGGCGTGTGGCGCATGTTGATGGCCAGGGCCAGCCCGGCCCCTACAGCGAAATCCAGTCCCTGCTGTCCAAGGGCTTGTTCTCCTCCCTGAAACCGGCGCTGCCAGTGCTGCTGGCACGGCATTACCCGGTGAAGGACGCACGCTATACCCTGACCCTGCTGGCTCAGGCCGACCGCCAGACCGTGGTTTACCGCAACACTGCCAGTCAGCCGAGCTGGCCGCTGTCCCAGCTTCCCAAAGGACAGTTTCTGGCACGGCTGGAAATCCATGGTGAGGCGGGCTATCACGCCATTGAGGCCAACGAAATCATCCAGCTGCACTGACCATGCCTGTTGACCCATCCACGCCGCCTGCCCGCAGGCCGCCATGGCAACAACTGCTCCCGCTACTGGCCGGAGCAGTTGTTTTGCTATTGGTACTGAGCGGCGCGCTGCAACGTCTGGACAACTGGTTTTATGATGTTGCAATCAGCCAGCGCCCGCTGGGCAAAGCAGCTGACGACCCCATCCTGATTGAAGTGGACAACCGCAGCCTGGCGGAAATGGGCAACTGGCCGTGGCCGCGCGAACTGCACGCCCACCTGATCCGCCAGTTGCAATCAGCCAAGGCCGTGGGGCTAGACATTGCACTGGCAGAAAGCACGCTCAGCAGCAGCCGCCCGGACCAGGCACTGGCCAGTGCCATGCACGACAACGGCAAGGTAGTCAGCCCGGTGTTTCCGGAAAACAGCGGCGGCGTGCTGACCGAAACCCGCCCGCTGCCGCTGTTTGCCGCAGCGTCCAACCGTCTGGGCCATACCGACTTCGAACGGGACGATGACGGCATCGTGCGTCGTGGCTATCTGCATGCGGGCCTGGGCAGTGCCGACTACCCGGCCTTTGCCCGTGCAGTTCTGGACGTGGCCGAGGGCAAACCGGCCAGTAGTGCTGCCACGCTGGTGCATAGCCGTGACGAACCCTGGGTGCGCAGTGATGAAATCATGGTGCCCTACGGCAAAGGGGCCGAGCCTTTCCAGCGGCTGTCGTATATCGACGCCCTGGCCAACACCGACCCGGAACTGTTCCGCAACCGCATCGTGCTGATTGGCGTCACCGCCGCCGGGCTGGGCGACATGCATACCACGCCATTGTCCGCCGGAGCCGGCGGCATGCCCGGTGTGGTGATCAACGCCTATCTTCTGCGCGGCTTGCAGGATGGCAGCCTGATTCGCCCGCTTACCCTGACCCAGCAAGCCCTGTTCAGCCTGCTACTGGTGCTGGGGCTGGATTACCTGCTCTCCCCCTGGGGCCGCCGCCGCAATGCCTTGCAGGCTTATGCGGCCGCAAGCGCCATTCCAGCCTTGATCAGCATTGCCGGGCTGCTGCTGGCCCGCTACTGGTTTGCACCGGTCAGCTGCATGCTGGTGCTGCTGGTTTGCGGTTTTGCCCGCTTCATCGAGCGGCAGGCCAGCTTGCAAACGCTGGCCACCACCGATGGCTTGACCCAGCTGGCCAACCGGCGTCATTTTGACGAGGTGTTCATTCCGGCGATTGACAGGCAGCGCAATGCCAGCCAGCCACTGGCCTTCATCCTGCTGGATATTGACCACTTCAAGCTGTACAACGACCAGTACGGCCATTATGCAGGCGACATGATCCTCAAGCGGGTGGCCCATGTACTGCAAGACACTTTCAAGCGCAAAGGTGTGCTGCCTGCCCGTCTGGGCGGGGAAGAGTTTGGTGTGCTGATGCCTGGCACCAGCATGCAGGAGGCAGTGGATGCCGCAGAAACCTTCCGCCAGCGGCTGGAAGACCTGGACCTGCCGCATGATGGCAGCCCCTTGCACAAGGTGACCTGCAGCATTGGTGTGGCGGCACGCATTCCGCAGGCGGATGACACGGCCCAGCGCATTTACGAAGAAGCCGATGGTGCGCTGTATATTGCCAAGCGCTCCGGGCGCAATGTGGTCAGCCCGGCATCCAGCTGACATGCCCGTCCACAATAATGAAAAACAATAATGAACAAAGCCACGACCTTGATCGTGGCTTTGTTTTTGCCATGCAAACCCGCGCTCAGTCCTGCGGGCAGACCACCTGCCAGTCCTGCTCACCCACCGGTACATGGCAGGCCAGCCGCCAGCCTGACGAGACATCCGGCCAGCTTTCCTGTGCAGCTTGTGCGGCATCAATCAAACCGGCGCGCAGCAGCACATTGCGCTCCTTGCGTGTCAGCCTGACTGGCTGCTGAGGGTCAGCATGACGAATGCTCACCTTGCAGGTGCCGCAGGTGCCCTGGCCGCAGCGCCAGTGCAAAGGCACATCCGCAAGACGGGCGACATCCAGCAGCACATCACCAGGCTGCGCATCCACCACAGCCAACTGCTGCCCGGTACCATCAACAAAATGCAGTGTGGGCATGTTCAGCCGGAAATGGGCAGCAAGGCCAGCATGTCGCCAGGCTGCACCTGTTGGCCGGCAGCCAGCCGCACCAGACCATCCGCCCAGGCGCAGGATGTGAGCACGCCGGAGCCCTGATTGGGATAGCGCTGCAATTGCCACTGGCCGTCTTGCCGTACCAGTTTCACCCGCAGGAACTCTTCACGCCGGGTGTCCGGTCGCTCCCAGGCAAAGCCGGCCGGATAGTGGGCCGCTGGCTGGATGTCATCTTGCTGCAAACCGGCACAGCGCTGCAGATAGGGTTTTACCAGCACCTGATAGGTGACAAAGCCGGATACCGGATTACCCGGCAAGCCGATGAAACCGGCCTGACCCACCTTGCCGCTGGCCAGCGGCTTGCCCGGCTTGATGGCGATTTTCCACAGATCAAGGCTACCCTCGGCCTCTACCGCCGCCTTCACATGGTCCTCCTCGCCAACCGACACCCCGCCGCAAGTCATGATGACATCGGCCAGCCCGGCGGCATCCTGCAGGATTTCGCGGGTGCGGCTGAGCGAATCCGGCACGATGCCAAGATCGGTCACCTCGCAGCCCAGCCGCATCAGCTCCGGCACCAGCCAATAGCGATTGGAATTGTAAATCTGCCCTGCTTGCAGCGGCTGGCCCGGCTCGGTCAGTTCATCGCCGGTAAAGAACACCGCCACCCGCAAGGGGCGGTACACCGTCAGCGTGGGCACACCAATGGAAGCAGCCAGGCCCAGATCGGCAGCACTGAGCAACTGCCCGGCAGACAGCACGGTGGCACCGCACAGGATATCTTCGCCCGCGCGGCGGATATTCTGGCCCGGCTTCACCGGCTGGCTGAACAGCACCTGGCCATCCGCCTGCAGCTCGGCCATTTCCTGCATCACCACCGCATCAGCCCCGGCCGGAATGGGCGCGCCGGTAAAAATGCGCGCCGCCGTACCGGCTTGCAATGGCTGCGGCTGGGTGCCAGCGGGTATGCGCTGCGAAATGGCAAACGGGCCATTGCCATCTGCACTGTTCAGGGCATAGCCATCCATCGCGCTATTGTCCTGCGGCGGCACGTCCAGGCCGGCCAGTACCGGCTCGGCCAGAATACGGCCCAGCGCCTGCAGCAGCGGAAGGGTTTCGGTAGCACGCACGGGCTGGGCACGCTGCAACAGCCAGTCTCGGGCCTGATCAACGGTGAGCATCTTGATGTTTTTCCAGTAAGGCAAGAATGAAACGGGCAATGGCTTCGACATCATCCCGCCCAAAGCGGGGCAATGCGGTGGGTGGCAAGTCTGGCTGCGCCGCATCCGTCACCACCGCGAGCACGGACTGGTCCTGCACGTACAACGGCGCATGCCCAAGTGCCGGGTCGTAGACTTCCAGTTTGGCAATGGCCTCATGCTTGAAGCCTTCGGCCAAGACTAGGTCGCAAGGGCGCAAGGCGGCCACATGTTCCGCCAGTGGCGCATCATTGCCCTGCGGCATGGTTTGCACCAGCAGGCGGCGCCTGGCACCGGCCAGCAACACCTGGGCAGCGCCCGCCTCGCGGTGACGCCAGCTGTCCTTGCCGGGTTGGTCCCAGTCCACGTCGTGATGGGTGTGCTTGATCACGGCGACATCCACACCAGCGGCGCACAGCAGCGGGATGATTTCCTCCAGCAAGGTGGTTTTGCCACTGCCTGAATAGCCTGCTACGCCCAGCACATACATGATGGCGAGATCCAAATAAAAAGGGATGGGCCGCATGATAGCATGCAGGCCAATCCCGTTTCTTCCCTCTGACGAACTAGGACCGGTCACTCAAAGGCAGGAGCAGTCCGGCGCACACTCAGGCCACTGCCCGCGCCAGTGGCGCGCTTTGGGCTTCCACTTGTTCGAATCGCTTCCAGTCCACAATCATCACCTGACTGAGCCCGCAATCCAGGGCCAGCTGCGCCTCGATTTCTTCCAGTACCTGATGACAATGAATGCTGCCGTTGATGGCCACCTCGGCACGCCGCATGACCGTGTCGTCCGGGGTGACAAACCAGATGCAATAACGACTCATGCTTATCCTCCTCTCTTGCTGGATGCCAGACACTACCAATATCAGTGCAAGCGGCAGCAAACTGCAAGTTTTCGGGCATGCACTGCATCATCCAGCCATGCCTTGGTACGGAAAACACGACAAATCAGCCCTTGTGGCTTGCCTTCATGGCCTTTGGCAACTAGTTCATGCCCCCAGCAAATTGCGTTCACTCAGCGGATGCCGGCCAGCTATCTTGGCCACCGTACCACCACGTACCACATAGGGATGGCGGGCAAACACATAGAACATGCCGTCGGTTCCGGCATGCAGCGTAGTGGTGGTACCGGCAATCGGGTCGATCACATCCGCGATGGCATCACCCGCTGCCACCACACTACCCAGTTCGGCCCGCATCACGATTACCCCGGCATGCGGGGCGATCAGGGTTTGGGAGCCGGACAGCGGGGTTGCCGGGTACGGCAAGGGTGCAGGTGCGACCGGCTCACCGGCAATCACGCCACGCCCGGTCAGATAATGCAGGATGGCCTGACTGTCCTGCCCGGCCAGCCGGTAATCGACATCACCCTCACCCCGCAGTTCGACAGTGACTGCCACGCTGTCAAACGGCACCGGGAATTGTGGCAAGGCGGCGCGAATCCTGGCCCAGGGCAGGAAGATGGCTTCATCAAACGGCATCACGCCATATTCATCGGCCAGCAGCGAAGCGCCACATTGCAGGTGCGCCGCCAGGTCTTCCACCAGTGGCCAGTGTTCGCTATGCGAGTAAATGTGCACTTCACCGGCAAAGTCGCAGTGCAGGTCCAGCACCAGGTCGGCATCCAGCGCCAGCAGGTGCAGGGTCTGGCGCAGGCTTTGCAGCTCGGTATACACCGGCTCGTCGGCAATGGCCTTGCGCAAGGCCTGACGGATGAGGCTGCGGTTGGTGTCGGCATCCTGCGTCAGTTGTTCACGCAGTTGCGGAATGACTTGCGCGGAGGGTTCGCTGTACAGGCGGTTGAAGTTTTCCCCGCTGGCCAGATCAAACCTCCCCTGCGGCTGGTAATGCAGTTGCTGCGCCAGGCCGATGGGGTTGGCCACCGGCACCAGTACGATTTCCGCCTGCAACAGCCCACGCGCTTCCAGATCGGCAAATTGCTGGCGCAACAGGTGTGCCACCAGCATGCCCGGAATTTCCCCGGCGTGCAGGCTGGCCTGGATATACACCTTGCGCGGCCAGCCGCCACTGCCGCCTGCCGGCCCGAAGTGAAAGCTGGTGATGCTGCGCTGGGTACCCAGGCTGGGGGATAGTAGCGGATGATGTTCGGTACGCATGGATGCTCCTGTAGCAGATATGGCAGGCGGCTTGGCCAGATGGCACAGAACACCACAGCCAAGCGCCGACTTCAAGCAAAACCTGCGTCAGACGCAGATGCCTGCCTGTTTCAGCCGGGCATCAGCACACTGCGCAATGGCAGCCATTGCTCCAGCTTCTGTGCGAAAGGCATGGTATGGGCGGGACTGGAAGATGGCAGCGTCAGACGCGGCAGCAATGCAGTGTCACCGTGCAGCTGTTTGCTGCCGATTCGCGCTGCCGTTGCGCCATTGAAGGCAAGTGCCTGCAACTGCGGCAGGCCCATGCACAAGGTAGAGAGGTCGTTATGGCTGGCTGCGCGGATGGCAGTGTCCAGACTACCCTGCCGCTGCGCCTGGGCCACCACATCCCACAGCCCGACACCGCGCGCTTGCAGGCATGCCAGACGCTGGGCATAGGGCAATGCAATCAGGGGCTGTTGCAGCACCTGTTCCAGCAAACGCCAGAACTGGTTGCGCGGATGGGCGTAATACTGGGCGGCTTGTAGCGAGGCATCGCCGGGTAGCGAGCCCAGGATCAGCAGCCGGGTGTGCGCATCCACTACCGGGGGAAAGCAGGTTTTGGCCACGTCGGTCACGGCGTGGCGGCCTAGAACAGCTGACCTTGCTGGCGTGCCAGCCAGGCCTTGACCGGACCAAAGGACTTGCGATGCTCGGCCAGCGCACCGTATTGCTCCAGTGCCGCCAGATGCTCGGCGGTAGGATAGCCCTTGTGGCGGGCAAAACCGTATTGCGGATGCAGGGCATCCAGCGCAACCAGTTCGGCATCACGCGCTGTCTTGGCCAGAATGGAGGCCGCCGAAATGGCCTGCACCTTGGCATCGCCCTTGACGATGGCTTCGGCAGGCAGGGTAATCTGCTTTGGCACGCGGTTGCCGTCAATCAACACCTTGCCCGGCGATACCGCCAGCCCGGCCACCGCCCGACTCATGGCCAGCATGGTGGCTTGCAGGATGTTGATCTTGTCGATTTCCTCGACACTGGCGCTGGCAATGCACCAGGCCAGCGCATCCTGCTTGATTTGCACCGCCAGCGCATCGCGCCGGGCTTCACTCAGCACTTTGGAGTCCGCCAGCCCGGCAATGGGGCGGGCCGGGTCCAGAATGACCGCAGCGGCAAATACCGCACCGGCCAGAGGACCGCGCCCGGCCTCATCCACACCGGCAATCAGCTCGGTGCTCATGCAGGCTTCGCCTGACATCCGGCCTCCTGCAATACCGCTGCTGCGGCCAGCCCAGCCGTATCAGCCAGCAATGACTGATGCAGATCGGTAAACGTCTGCACCATCTCGGCCCGGGCATCCTTGTCTTCGTACAGCCGCTTCACTTCCGCCGTCAGTTTTTCTACGGTGGCGTCCTTTTGCAGCAGTTCCGGCACCACAAAACGTCCGCACAGGATATTGGGCAAGCCGACGTAAGGCAGCTTGATCTTGCGCTTCACCAGCAGGTAGGTCAGCCAGGACAGCTTGTAGCTGATCACCATCGGCCGCTTGGTCAGCGCCACTTCCAGCGTGGCGGTGCCACTGGTCACCAGCACCACGTCGCTGGCAATCATTGCCATCTGGGCGTGCCCAAACAACTTTCGCAGCGGCAAGTCCCAGGCCTTGTGACGGGTCAGCAGCTGATCGAACTGATCCATGGTGGCGCGGGTAGCCAGCGGCACCAGGAAGGTGGCATCGGGGTAATCGCGCAGCAGCATGCGGGCCACTTCGATATACAACGGTGCCATGAATTCCAGCTCACTTTTGCGGCTGCCCGGCATCAGGGTGAAAATGGGCCCCTGCCGCGGCAAACCCAGCTGTTCACGCATGGCCAGCTGGTCCGGCACCATCGGAATTGCGCTGGCCAGCGGATGGCCGACAAAATCCGCCCGCACCTTGGCCTGCTGATACAAGGCCGGCTCCATCGGAAACAGGCACAGCACGCGATTGACGGCACGGCCTATCTTGTAGATGCGCTCCAGCCGCCATGCCCATACGGACGGGCTGACGTAATGGATGGTGGCAATGCCCTGCTTCTTCAGTGCGGCTTCCAGCGCCAGATTGAAATCCGGCGCATCCACACCGATAAAGACATCCGGCTTTTCGGCCAACAGGCGGTCACGCAGGGTGCGACGGATACGCAGCAGCTCCGGCAGGCGCTTGAGCACTTCGGCATAGCCCATCACCGCCAGCCGGCTTTGCGGCGCGTGGCTGACAAAACCCCGCGCTTCCATGCGCGGGCCGCCGATACCGGCAAATTCGATATCGGCGTGTCTTGCCTGCAAGGCTTCCATCAGGTGAGCCGCCAGCAGGTCGCCGGAGGCCTCGCCAGCCACCATGGCCACCTTGAGCGCGCCTTTACGCTTGAACAAGGGTTCAGACATGGTTAGCGGATGATGCCTCGCTCGGACTGGGCAAAGAAGCGGGTGAACGGTTCCAGCTCGACATGGCCTTGCTGTGCTTCGGCCAGAATGGCTTCCTTGGCGGCATCGTATTGCAGACCCTGACGGTACAGGGCCTTGTAGGCATTGCGCACCCGGCGGATCTGCTCCGGGGTGAAGCCACGACGCTTCAGGCCTTCGGCATTGATGCCGGCCGGCACCGCACGGTTGCCATGCGCCATCACGTAGGGCGGCACATCCTGCGCCACCGCACTGGCAAAGGCGGTCATGGCGTGATCGCCGATGATGGCAAACTGGTGCACGCTGGTGAAACCACCCAGAATCACCCAGTCACCAATATGCACGTGGCCGCCCAGCGTGGCGTTGTTGGCAAAAATGGTGTTGTTGCCGATCTGGCAGTCATGGCCCAGATGCACATAAGCCATGATCCAGTTGTTGTTGCCCAGACGGGTCACACCCACATCCTGCGCCGTACCGATATTGAAGGTGCAGAATTCGCGGATGGTGTTGTTGTCGCCGATTTCCAGCCGGGTAGGTTCACCGGCGTACTTCTTGTCCTGCGGAATGGCACCCAGCGAGCTGAACTGGAAAATGCGGTTGTTCTTGCCGATGCTGGTATGCCCTTCGATCACCACGTGCGGACCTACCCAGGTACCGCTGTCAATGGATACATCCGGGCCAATGATGGAATAGGCACCGATTTCCACATCAGCGGCAATGTTTGCCTTGGGATCGACAATCGCTGTCGGATGAATGGCCATGCTCAGACCTCGCGTTTGGCACACATGATTTCGGCTTCACAAGCCACCTGACCATCCACCAGTGCGCGGGCATTGTATTTGCCGATGCCGCGCTTCACGGTGATTTGCTCCACTTCGAAAATCAGCTGGTCGCCCGGTACCACCTGGCGCTTGAAGCGGGCCTTGTCAATGCCGACAAAGAAGTACAGCTCGTTTTCGGCGCGCTCGCCCTGGCTCTTGATGGCCAGGATGCCGGCAGCCTGTGCCAGCGCTTCAATGATCAGCACGCCCGGCATGACCGGGTATTGCTCGAAGTGGCCGCAGAAGAAGGGTTCGTTGATGGTGACGTTTTTCAGCGCCTTGATGCGGGTGTCCGGCACCATTTCGGTCACGCGATCCACCAGCAGGAAGGGATAGCGGTGCGGCAGGCACTTCATGATTTCACGTACATCAATGTTTACGGCGTGTTCAGTCATTTGTATTGTCCTTGTTTTCTTTCAGCATGCCGATCTCGCGTTCGAGTTGTTTTATCCGCTTGGCGAGATCGTCCAGATGTCTTACATGAACGGCATTGCCCAGCCATTCCTTCATGGTTTGCAGCGGGTAGGACGAAGCGTAGGTATCCGGCTGGCGGATGGACTTCGACACCAGCGTACCGCCGCCGATATGCGTCTTGTCTGCCACTTCGATATGGCCGACAAACATGGCCGCCCCCCCTACCGTGCAATACGCGCCGATGGTGGTGCTGCCGGCAATGCCGACACAACCGGCGATCGCGGTATGCTCGCCAATCTGCACGTTGTGGGCAATCTGCACCAGATTGTCGATCTTGGCCCCGCGCCGGATGATGGTGTCTGCCAGCGCGCCACGGTCGATGGTGGTATTGGCACCCACTTCGACGTCGTCTTCCAGAATGGCACGGCCGGTTTGCGGAATCTTGAACCATTGATCCTTGGCCCATGCCAGGCCGAAGCCATCCGCCCCGATCACACTACCCGAATGCACGGCCACGCGATTGCCAAGCACACAGCCATGGTAAACCGTGACATTGGGATAAAGCACCACATCATCGCCCAGTACCGTACCAGCACCAATCACCACACCGGGATGCAGGATACAGCGCTCGCCAATCACGGCGCCGGCACCAATGCTGACGTGTTCGCGTACTTCGCTGCTGGCAGCAATGACAGCGCCCTCGCCGATCACCGCACTGGCATGGATGCCGGGCTGCGGCTGTGCAGGCGGGTGGAACAAGGTTGCCACCTTGGCAAAATACAGATAGGGGTCATCCACCACAATCCAGGAGCGTGCCGGGTCCAGCTCTGCCTCCAGCTTGGGCGAAACAATCACCGCACCGGCGGCACATCCGTCCAGCTGCTTGCGGTATTTGGGATTGGACAGAAAGGTAATATCGCTCGCGGTCGCCACATCCAGCGGTGCCAGGCGTTCGACCGTACGGTCTTCGCCCTTGAGCACACCACCCAGGCTGGCCACGATATGAGAAAGTGTGTACGCCATCAAAAATGAAAGCCGACCCCGGGTCGGCTTCTCCCGTAACAGTTAGGCAGGATTATTTTTCCAGTTCCTTCAGCACCTTACCGGTCAGGTCGTACTTAGGATTGACATAAACCACATCCTGCAGGATCAGGTCATATTGCTCGCGATCTGCGATCTGGCGCAGCACCCGGTTGGCGCGCTCCTGTACCGAAGCAAACTCTTCGTTGCGACGCTGGTTGAAGTCTTCCGACAACTCGCGGGCCTTGGCCTGATAGTCGCGGTCCAAGCCGGCATATTCGCGCTCGTAGCGTTTGCGGTCATCGATGGACAGCGTGCTCTTGGCCAGCAGGCCTTCCAGTTCCTTGGCACGCTTTTCCATTTTCTTCAGCTCGGCACGGCGGTCGGCGAATTCCTTGTCCAGCTTTTTCTGGATGGCAATCGCCGGTGCCGCCTCGCGGTACACCCGCTCGATGTTGACGAACCCCAGCTTGAAGTCTGCGGCCGAGGCCTGCAGGCTGACCATGGCCAGCCCGGCAATCAAGCACTTGAAAATTGATTTCATGTTCAGGCCTCTTTCGGTTTAGAAAACGGTACCCAGCTGGAACTGGAAGCTCTGGTACTTGTCGCCTTCCTTCTTGCGCAGGGCTTTGGCCAGACTGAACTTCATCGGTCCCAGCGGGGACAGCCAGGTCACGGCCGCACCGGTGGAGTAACGCAGTTCGCTGCTCGGGGTGCTGCCGCTGACGGTGCTATCCCAAACCGTACCGGAGTCAAAGAATACGCTGGCGCGTACCGACTTGTTGTCCTTCATGCCCGGGAAGGGGAACAGGATTTCGGCATTGGCCACCATCTTGCGGGTACCACCCAGATAGTCACCAGTGCTGGCGTCCTTCGGACCCAGGCTGTTGGAGTCGTAACCACGCACCGAACCCAGACCACCCAGATAGAAGTTCTGGAAGAACGGCAAGGTGGAAGTCTTGCCATAACCGTTGGCATAACCCACTTCACCGTTCAGCATCAGGGTGAAGGTTTTGGACAGCGGGAAGAACCACTGCTGCGAGTGCGTCAGACGGTACCACTCAAGGTCGCCGCCCGGCAGCGCCGCATCGGCTTGTACCTTGATGTTGGCACCACGGGTCGGCCACAGCGAGCTGTCACGGGTATCACGACCCCAGCCGGCAGTACCGATCAGCGACAGGTTGTTGCTGCCGTACTTGTTGACAAAGTCCAGATAACGGGTGGGGCTGTCGCTCCAGGTACCCACCTTGGTCTGCTCCAGACCCAGGCTGAAGTTGATGCGGTCGGTTTCCGTCACCGGCACGCCAAAGCGCATGGCGGCACCATCGGTGGATGTCTTGTAGTGCGTGGTGCTGGAGGACGAGCTGTTATACGGCTTGTACACGCGGTGGTACAGGTCGTAACCCAGACTTACGCCATCGGCAGTGAAGTACGGATCGGTAAACGACAAGGTGGCATTCTTGTTCACCGAGCCATTGGAAATACCGAAGGACATGTATTTGCCGGAGCCGAAAATATTGCTCTGCGAAACACTGGCAGACAGCTGGATACCCTCACCCTGCACAAAGCCCACACCAGCGGAGATACTGCCGGTGGCGCGTTCCTTCAGGGAGATGTTCATGTCCACCTGGTCTGGCGCATCCGCCACGGCCGGGGTTTCCACGTTCACATCTTCAAAGTAGCCCAGCAGCTCGACACGGTCCTTGCTGCGCTTCACATTGGCGGCGTTGTATACCGAGCCTTCCAGCTGACGCAGTTCACGGCGTACCACTTCGTCACGGGTCTTGGTATTGCCGGCAATATTGACACGGCGTACATAGGTCTTGCGACCCGGATCCACAAAGAAGGTAAAGCCGACTTGCTGCTTGTCGCGATTGATGTCCGGCAAGGCATTGACGTTGGCAAAGGCATAGCCTTCATTGCCCAGACGGTCACTCAGCGCCTTCACGCTGTCGGTCACCTTTTCATTGTCGAACACAGTGCCGGTTTTCACGGTAATCAGCTTGCGCAGCTCGGCTTCCGGCACTTTCAGGTCGCCAGCCAGCTTGATGTCAGCAACGGTGAACTTGCTGCCTTCATTGATGTTCAGCGTCAGGAACATTTGCTGCTTGTCGGCACTGATGGATACCTGGGTGGATTCGATATTGAATTCCAGATAGCCCTGGTTCTGGTAGAAGGCCTTGAGCTTCTCCAGATCGCCAGTCAGCTTTTGCTTGGAGTACTGGTTGTCCTTGGTCAGCCAGGAGAACCAGCCACCGGAAGTCAGCGACATCTCATCCAGCAGCTTGTCCTGGCTGAATGCCTTGTTGCCGACAAAATGGATGTCCTTGATCTGGGCAGTCACCCCTTCGGTGATATCCAGCGTCACCGCAACACGGTTGCGCTCCAGCTTGGTGACTTGCGGGGTAATCTCCACCGCATACTTGCCACGGCTGTAGTACTGACGCTTCAGCTCCTGCACCGCGCCGTCCAGCAGGGCCTGGTCAAAAATGCGGGATTCGGCAAAGCCGTTGTCCTTCAGGGCCTTTTTGAGCTGATCCTTGCTGAATTCCTTGGCGCCATTGATGTTGAGCTGGGTGATCACCGGTCGCTCGGCAACGGCGACAATCACCACGCCATCGCGCGATTCCACTCGCACATCATCAAAGAAGCCGGTGGCAAACAGGCTCTTGATGGACTCACGTGCCTTCTCGTCATTGAATGTATCGCCCACCTTGACCGGCAGGTAGTTGAAGACCGTACCGGCTTCGGTACGTTGCAGGCCTTCAACCCGGATATCCTTGATCACGAACGGATCCGCAGCCCAAACAGCTGTTGCCGTAGTCATGCCCAGCACAGCGGCCGCGAGTAATTTCAATTTCATAGGTTTGTTTTAACCCCCAAAAAGGCGGCTGATATCATTCAGCACAGCAAACAGCATCAGCGACGCCAGCAGGATGAATCCGATCTTCTGTCCAAACAGTTGCGCACGCTCGCTCAGCGGGCGGCCTTTGACCAGCTCCGCGACATAATACATTAAGTGCCCGCCATCCAGCACAGGTATTGGCAACAGATTCAACACACCGATGCTGACACTGATCAGCGCGAGAAATTCCAGGTAGGGACTCCAGCCTTCGCGGGCGGTCTGCCCGGCAATGCTGGCAATGGTCAGCGGGCCGGACAGATTATCCAGCGACGCCTGGCCAATCACCATGCGGCCCAGAAACTTCAGGCTCATCCAGGCGGTGTCGGTCATCTTGCGCCAGGCTTCCACCCCCGCTTCGGCAACGCCGGGCTTGTGCGTAAATGCCAGTTGTTTCATCCAGGCGGCATCCAGCAGCGGCGCTGCACCGATACGACCTATCATCACGTCGCCATCCGCCACGGTAGCCGGACGCAGCTTGATATCCTGCTGCTTGCCATCACGCTGTATGCGGATCAGCAGCTCCTTGCCCGGGCTCTCATGCACCAGGCGCACCCAGGCATCCCAGCTGGCCAGCGGCTTGCCATCCACGGCAATCAGCTTGTCCCCTGCTTTCAGCCCGGCTCGCGCCGCCACGCCACCTTCTTCCACACCGCCAATGGCAGGCAGATAGCGCATGGGCATGAAGCCGGGATTACCTTGCTCCAGCGCCTTGAGCGTGTCTTCATCCGCCTGGGCCGGGTCGATACTGCGCAGCACCGTGGCCGACTGGGCAGTCTTCACCTGCAGGCGCAGCGGCACATCGCCACTGCCTACCGCATCCACCAGCGCCAGGCGCAGGCCTTGCCAGTCATCCACCTTCTGCCCATTCACCGACAACACGCGGTCGCCAGGCTGGAAGCCTGCAGTGGCGGCCAGACTGGGGGTGATGACCGTGCCGATTTGCGGCAGCAGTTGTGTGACACCACCAGCAATCACCAACCAGTAAAACAGCACGGCCAGCACCAGATTGGCCAGCGGGCCAGCCGCCACAATGGCCATGCGCTTGTAAACCGACTGGGTATTGAATGCCAGATGGCGCTCTTCCGGCGCAACATCCATTTCGCGCTCATCCAGCATGCGCACGTAGCCACCCAGCGGAATGGGGCTGATGGCCCACTCGGTATCGCCACGACGGAAGGTATACAAAGGCGCACCAAAACCTACCGAGAACCGCAGGACTTTCACCCCGCACAAGCGTGCTACCCAGTAATGACCCAGTTCGTGAAAGGTAACCAGCACACCGATGGCCACCAGGAATGCCAGGAATGTCAGCATGAACCCACCTTGTTCATGGCAAAGCGACGCGCTTCACCATCCTTGTCCAGCAAGGCAGCCAGCGAGGTGCTGGGTGACAGGCTGACACCAGCCAGCGTGGCTTCCACCACGGCGGCAATATCGACAAAGCGCAAGCGCCCTTCCAGGAAGGCCGCCACCGCCACTTCATTGGCTGCATTGAGTACTGCAGGGGCGTCGCCACCACTGCGCAGCGAGTCAAACGCCAGCCCAAGACAGGGGAAACGAGCCAGATCGGGCTGTTCGAAACTCAGATTGCCCATACTGAAGAAATCCAGCGAGCTGACGCCAGCCTCGATGCGTTCCGGCCATGCCAGTGCGCAGGCAATCGGGGTACGCATGTCGGGAGAACCCAGCTGCGCCATCACCGAACCATCACGGTACTGCACCATGGAATGAATCACGCTCTGCGGATGCACCACCACGTCGATACGTTCCGGCGGAGCCGAAAACAGCCAGTGTGCTTCGATGACTTCCAGCCCCTTGTTCATCAGGCTGGCCGAATCGACGGAAATCTTGCGCCCCATCACCCAGTTGGGGTGACGACAGGCATCTTCCGCCGTGACGTGCAGCAAGTCTTCGGCACTGTGCTGACGGAAGGGCCCACCCGAGGCAGTGAGAATGATCTTGCGAATGCCGGAAGCATCCAGATTGCCGGCGTAATCATGCGGCAAGGACTGGAAAATGGCACTGTGTTCGCTATCCACCGGCAACAAGGTGGCCCCATGCTCGCGCACCGCCTCCATGAACAGGCGACCGGCCACCACCAGCGATTCCTTGTTGGCCAGCAATATTTTCTTGCCAGCGCGTGCCGCCGCCATGGCCGAAGGCAAGCCAGCCGCCCCGACGATGGCTGCCATCACCACATCCACTTCAGGCAAGCTGGCCACACGCTCCAGCGCTGCTGCGCCATGCAACACTTCGGTAGCCAGGCCTTGCTCTTGCAAGCGGCCTTGCAAATCATTGGCAGATACAGCATCCGCCACGACAACATAAAGGGGAGAAAAACGGCAGGCCTGTTCAAACAGACGGTCGACCTGATGATGACCACTGAGCGCCACCACGCGGTAGCGCTCGGGATGACGGGCAACCACATCCAGCGTATTGACGCCGATGCTGCCGGTTGCCCCAAGAACTGCAATGCCTTGAGGTTTCATGAGATGTGCTTACAGCCCGCCCAGCACGCGCAGCGCATTGCTGACTGCCAGAACGGCAATGAGACTATCGATTCGGTCATAAACGCCGCCATGACCAGGCAGCAGCTTGCTGCTGTCCTTGATGCCTGACGCACGTTTGAACCAGGATTCCAGCAAGTCGCCGCAAACGCTGACCGCAGTAAGCGGCAAGGCCAGCAATACCAGCGCCCACACTGGCAGGCCGACGGAAATCCAGCCCAGGCGGCTGACAATGACCACATAAACAGCCACGCCCACCAGCGCGCCGTAAACGCCTTCCCAGCTTTTGCCAGGGCTGATGGAAGGTGCCAGCTTGCGCTTGCCGAATGCCTTGCCGGAGAAGTAAGCGGCCACGTCCGCCACCCACACCAGGCCCATCACGGCCAGCAAGGTCAGCGCATGGCTGGCATCAGCCTGCGGCCGCCACTCGAGAAAGCCATACCAGGCCGGCAGCATCAGCACCCAGCCGAGCACGGCAGCCACGCCGGGGGACTTTACCGTCCAGCGACGGGCCAGCCACAAGGGCATCACCAGCAACCAGAACACCAGCGCCAGCAGGTGCGCAGCCTGCGGCATATGCCAGCCCTGCCACCAGGAGACACCGGCAAAAGCCGTGCTCAAGCCCAGATACCCCCACTTGGCCATGCCGCGCAGGGGCGTCATGCGGGCGTATTCCCACATGGCCAACAGGATGATCAGCCAGGAAAAAGCGGCCCAGGCATCCGCCGGAAACACGAACAATGCGGCCAGCATCAGCGGCAGCAACACCAGAGCGGTCAGTATGCGGGTCTTGAGCATGAGGGGTCAGTTTCTGCGCTGCTGTTCGGGCAGCTGCTCGCTGGTGCGGCCAAAACGGCGCTCGCGCGAGCGGTAGGAGTCCAGTGCCTGATCCAGTGCCGCACGGTTGAAATCCGGCCACAGCAGATCAGTGAAATACAACTCGGAATAAGCCAGTTGCCACAGCAGGAAATTGCTGATGCGCTGCTCGCCGCCAGTGCGGATGAACAGATCCGGCTCCGGAGCCCAGTGCGTGGACAGGCGGGAAGCCAGGTTTTCTTCAGTAATCTCACTGACACCATCGGCAATCAGGCCATTGACTGCATTGAGCACGTCCCAGCGGCCGCCATAATCGGCAGCGATACTGAGCACCAGCCCGTCATTACCCGCTGTCTTGTCTTCCGCCGCCTGGATGCGTTCGGCCAGCGCCGGACTGAAGCGCTCGCGCGTACCCAATACCCGCAGGCGGATATTATTGGCATGCAGCTTGCTGACTTCGTTTTCCAGCGCACGGATGAACAGGTCCATCAGGAAGCTCACCTCATCCGGCGGACGACGCCAGTTTTCAGTGGAGAAGGCAAACAGCGTCAGGTACTCCACCCCCAATTCCTTGCAGGTGGTGACAATTTCACGGACGGTGTCCAGGCCCTTCTTGTGCCCTGCCACCCGCGGCAGGAAACGCTTCTTGGCCCAGCGGCCATTGCCATCCATGATGATGGCGATATGCCGGGGTACGCAGCGCACCTCCGGCACGTCCTTGGTGGAGCTTCCAAACAAGGCTATTTCCTTTATACCGCCATCAGGTCCGCTTCTTTGGCCGCCAGCGCCTTGTCGATCTCGGCAATGTACTTGTCGGTCATTTTCTGGATGTCGTCCTGGCCGCGGCGCTCGTCGTCCTCGGTAATGGCCTTGTCCTTGATCAGGTTCTTGAATTCGTTATTGGCATCACGACGAATATTGCGCACAGCCACACGAGCGCCTTCAGCCTCGCTACGCACCACCTTGATCAGGTCACGGCGACGTTCTTCGGTCAGCATCGGCATCGGCACGCGGATGATGTCGCCCATGGAAGCCGGGTTCAGACCCAGATCGGAATCGCGAATGGCTTTCTCGATCTTGGCCACCATGTTCTTTTCCCATGCCTGTACGCCGATGGTACGGGCATCAATCAGGCTGACATTGGCTACCTGGTTTACCGGCACGTCGCTACCGTAGTAGTCGACCATGACATGATCAAGAATGCCGGTATGGGCGCGACCCGTACGTACTTTGGTCAGGTCGGTCTTGAACGCCTCCAGAGACTTGGTCATCTTCTGCTCGGCGGATTTCTTGACTTCATTAATCATGCTTGCTCCAAAAATCGGTACTTTGAAAAACAAGGCGGAAAGCGGCTTCCAGCCGTTTCCGCCCCTTGGTATTCATCAAGCTCAGCAGTGTACCAGCGTGCCTTCATCTTCGCCAAGCACTACGCGCTTGAGTGCGCCTTGCTTGAAGATGCTGAACACCTTGATGTTCAGGTGCTGGTCGCGGCACAGCGCGAAAGCGGTAGCATCCATCACCTTCAGGTTGCGGCCGATGGCTTCGTCAAAGGTCAGGGTCTGATAGCGTACGGCATCCGGGTTTTTCTTCGGATCGTCCGTGTACACGCCATCCACCTTGGTGGCCTTGAGCATGATGTCGACATTCATTTCCATGCCGCGCAGTGCTGCGGCGGTATCTGTCGTGAAGAAAGGGTTGCCGGTACCGGCACCAAAAATCACCACCTTGCCCTCTTCCAGATACTGCATGGCCTTGCCACGCACATAGGGCTCGGCAATCTGCTGCATGGTGAGGGCGGACTGCACACGCGCCACCACTCCCACCTTGCCCATGGCATCCTTCAGCGCCAGCGCATTCATCACGGTGGCCATCATGCCCATGTAGTCGGCCGTGGCACGGTCCATGCCGCTGGCAGCACTGGAGACGCCGCGGAAGATGTTGCCACCACCAATCACGATACCAACCTGTACGCCCAGCTCTACCACTTCCTTGATCTGACCGACAATCTGCTCGATGGTCGAGCGGTTGATGCCGTAGTTATCGTCGCCCATCAGGGCCTCACCGGACAGCTTGAGCAGAATGCGTTTATAGGAAGGAGCTTGGCTCATGGTAACCTCGAGTTGGGTGTGTTTGGGGCATTCAGTTTGCAAAACGGCACCCTGCAGGCAGGGTGCCGTTCGATCATACAGTCTTGTCAGACTTACAGCTTGGCAGCAGCAGCCACTTCAGCAGCATAGTCTACAACCTTCTTCTCGATGCCTTCGCCAACAACAAACATGGCGAATGCATTTACGGAAGCAGATTTTTCAGCCAGCAGTTTTTCTACAGTCACGTCCGGATTCTTGACGAAAGGCTGACCAACCAGGGTCACTTCAGCCAGGAACTTGTTGACGCGGCCTTCAACCATCTTGGCGACGATGTCGGCCGGCTTGCCGGATTCGGCAGCCTGAGCGGTGTAGATCTTGCGTTCCTGTTCCAGGGTTTCGGCCGGAACCTGATCCTTGGAAACACAGATCGGCTTGGAAGCAGCGATGTGCATGGCGATGTCACGACCCAGCGCTTCGTCACCCTTCAGGTCAACGATCACGCCGATCTTGGCACCGTGCAGGTAAGTAGCGATGGTACCGGTGGTTTCGTAACGAACGAAACGACGGATGGTCATGTTTTCGCCCAACTTGGCGATGGCAGCCTTGCGGATGTCTTCAACGGACTGGCCGTCGATCACAACAGCGGACAGGGCTTCAACATCAGCCGGGTTGGCAGTGGCAGCAGCTTGAGCAGCAGCATTGGCCAGTGCAACGAAAGTCGGGTCCTTGGCAACGAAGTCGGTTTCACAGTTCACTTCAACCAGGGCACCAACGCCGCCGGCAACGTAAGAACCGATGATACCTTCGGCAGCCAGACGACCAGCCATCTTGGAAGCCTTGTTGCCGGACTTGATGCGCAGAATTTCTTCAGCCTTGGCAGCGTCGCCTTCAGCTTCAACCAGGGCTTTCTTGCATTCCATCATGCCCAGGCCGGTAGCAGCGCGCAGATCCGAAACCATTTTTGCGGTGATTTCCGCCATTTGTAACTCCTGTATTCGATACGTAAGGGTAATCAGGTCTGAAAAAAGGGGCTTGCGCCCCCTTTCGAGTCTGCTTACTCAGCCTGGGCCGTTTCGGCGGCAGCTACGACTTCTTGCAGCGACTGGGCGCGGCCTTCCAGTACGGCGTCGGCGATGCCGCGAGCGTACAGGCGGATGGCACGGCTGGAGTCGTCGTTGCCCGGAATAACGTAGTCGATGCCATCCGGCGAGTTGTTGGTATCAACAACGCCGATTACCGGGATACCCAGTTTCTTGGCTTCAACGATGGTACCTTTCTGGTAGCCAGTGTCGATAACGAAGATGGCATCCGGCAGGCCCTTCATATCCTTGATACCGCCCAGCGAGCGTTCCAGCTTGTCAACTTCGCGTTGCAGGTCCAACAGTTCTTTCTTGTTGTAACCGGTATCAGCGCCTTCCAGGATGGCACGCTTTTCTTCAAGACGCTTGATGGACTGCTTCACGGTCTTGTAGTTGGTCAGCATGCCGCCGAGCCAGCGGTGATCAACAAACGGCATGCCAGCGCGGGCAGCTTCTTCACGGACGATCTCACGCGCCTGGCGCTTGGTACCAACAAACATTACGGTGCCCTTGTTGGCAGCCAGACGACGCACATATTCCTGGGCGCCGATGAACAGCGGCAGAGTCTTTTCCAGGTTGATGATGTGAATCTTGTTGCGGCTGCCAAAGATGTACTGAGCCATCTTCGGGTTCCAGAAACGGGTTTGGTGGCCGAAGTGAACGCCGGCCTCAAGCATTTGACGCATGGTAACGTTGGTGGACATGCAAAAACTCCTTAAAGGGTTAAGCCTCCATCCGCGCAGACAACCGCCATTTTGCGTTGGCGGCACCCTTTGGCGCGGATGTGCGTAGTGTTTCCCCTGCCCAATGCAGAGGACGCAGGATTCTAGCACCGCAAAGCCGCCTCACTCAAGCGTCTTGCCTTGATTTGCCTGCTCTTGCGCCAATTCCTGCCGTTTGCGCAGGCGGCGGCGTGTCATTCTTGCAATAAACAGGGTGGGCAAAAAGCCCAGGAAGAACAGAATGGAAAACGTTGCCCACAGACTGTTCTGTGCAACGGCCAGCATCAGCACTACGTAGAGCCAGCCAATCAATACCATGTACATAATCAAACAACCGTTTGAATTTTTCGGAAAAAACCTGAACAATAGCACCATAGTGTAAACCACCCGGCGGCCATCATCATGCAAACCCGATTTACCGAATCCTTCGGCATTCAATTGCCTCTTGTCTGCCCTGGCATGAGCTACATCGCCACCCCCGAACTGGTGGCCGCCACTGCCAACGCAGGCGGCCTGGGCATTCTGGCCACAGGGCCGCTCAATGCCATGCAAACCCGCGCCGCCATCCGCCGCATCCGCGAGTTGACCGACAAACCCTTTGGCATTGGCTGCACCCTGATGATGCCCGGCGCACATGACAATTGCGTGGTAGCACTGGAAGAACAAGTGCCGGTGATCAACTTCTCTCTGGGCAAGGGCGACTGGATTGTAAAGCGTGCACACGCCTACGGCGGCAAGGTGATTGCCACCGTCGTAACGGAAAAACACGCCATCTCGGCAGAGAAATCCGGTGTGGACGGCCTGCTGGTGACCGGCCACGAAGCTGCCGCGCATGGCGGCGAAGTCACTTCGCTGGTTCTGATTCCAGCCATTCGCAAGGTGAGCAAGCTACCCATCATCGCCGCCGGCGGCTTGGCAGTGGGGCCGGTCTGCTGGCCGCACTGGCACTGGGTGCCGATGCCATCGCCATGGGCAGCCGCCTGGCCATGACCCGTGAAAGCCCGGTACACGCCACCAGCAAGGAGATGATTCGCCAGCGCAGTGTCAGTGACACCCTGTATTCGCGAAATTTTGATGGCCTGTGGTGCCGCATGATGGACACCCCGGCCGCGCGCGCCGCCTGTCGCAAGCCGATGAACCTGCTGATGGCCGGCTGGAAGGCCAGCGCCGTTGCCCGCAAGCTGAAGATGCCGGTACTGAAGGTGGCACTGGGCGGCATGCTGAAAAAACCGCAGGAATTGCGCCAGCTGGCCTTGTTTGGCGCAGCCACCGAATCCATCCGCCTTGCCATTGAAGAAGGCAATCATCAACAAGGAGTGCAGTTGGTTGGCCAGGTGCAAGGCCTGATTGACGACATTCCTGGCGTGGCTGAACTCTTTTTGCGCGTGATGCAGGAGGCCGAAGACCAGCTATCGCGACTGAATGCCTTGCACAGCGCAACGACCGCACCGCGCAGCAATTCATGACAAAAGACTTTCCGCGCATCTTTCATGAAATATCTGTCTGATTGAATACATTAACTCAACAAACTACCCACCATGACGCAACAAGCTGCCACTGCACGGCGGCTTGTTGCATTGCCCCGCGTCCTTCTATCTCGTATTCTCACTACCCTGCCCACAGGCAGACCGCAGGCCGCCACAGAGCGGCCGCCTTGTTCATTTACCAAGAGAATACGCATGACCACCCCGCACCTGCTTGAGGACACCCCACCCCGCCCGCTCAATGGCCAGGATTACCGCACCCTGGCACTGGCCGCCCTGGGCGGCGCACTGGAGTTTTACGACTTCATCATTTTCGTGTTTTTCGCCCTGGTCATCGGCAAGCTGTTTTTTCCGCTGGACATGCCGGACTGGCTGCGTCAGTTCCAGACCTTCGGCATTTTCGCTGCCGGCTATCTGGCGCGCCCGCTGGGCGGCATCATCATGGCCCACTTTGGTGACAAGCTGGGACGCAAGCGCATGTTCACCCTATCCATCATCCTGATGGCGGTACCAACCTTGCTGATGGGCATGCTGCCCACTTATGCCAGCATCGGCATTGCCGCCCCGCTGGCTTTGCTTGCCTTGCGCATCCTGCAAGGGGCCGCCATCGGTGGCGAGGTGCCCGGTGCCTGGGTATTTGTCGCCGAGCACGTCCCTGCCCGTCACACCGGCTACGCTTGCGGCACCCTGACCGCCGGCCTGACTGCAGGTATCTTGCTGGGCTCCTTGCTGGCCACGCTGATCAACAGCAGCTTCAGCCCCGCGCAGATTGCCGACTGGGCATGGCGACTGCCATTCCTGATTGGCGGCGTGTTCGGCCTGGTGGCCATGTATTTGCGCCAATGGCTGGAAGAAACCCCTGTTTTCGCCGAAATGCAGGCCCGCAAGGCATTGGCCGAAGAGTTGCCACTCAAGACCGTCCTGAGCCAGCACAAGCCAGCCATCATCGTCTCCATGCTGCTGACCTGGCTGCTGTCCGCTGCCATCGTGGTGGTCATCCTGCTGACACCAACTTATTTGCAAAAGCAGTTCGGCATGGTGGCAACCACCACACTGAAGGCCAACAGCCTGGCCATTATTGCCCTGACCGCAGGCTGCATTCTGGCCGGTCGCATCATCGACCGACTGGGCAGCGGACCGACCTTCATTCTGGGCTGCCTGCTGCTGGGGCTGAGCAGTCATCATTTCTATACCACCGTCGCGCATGACGCGAGCCAGCTGTATGCGCTATATGCACTGACCGGGCTGTGCGTGGGCATTGTCGGTGCGGTGCCTTATGTGATGGTGCGCGCTTTCCCGCCAGCCATCCGCTTCACCGGGCTGTCGTTTTCCTACAATGTGTCGTATGCCATCTTCGGCGGCCTGACCCCCATGGTGGTGACACTGTGGCAACAGCACGACCCTCTGGCACCGGCACGCTATGTGCTCGCCCTGTGCATCATGGGCATGGCATTGGGTGGCTATCTGCTATGGCAGGAGCGCAGCCGGCGCTGATTCACCCGTGCGCACCTCGCCAACGGCCCGCTACGGGCCGTTTTTCATTTCCCGCCACAACCTGATCACATAGCCAGTTGCATAAAAATTTAAATACCAAGGAACCATACAACTACATCAGCAGTCCCTTATTAATCAAACCTTGTAACGCGCCACCTGCCAAACCCTTGCCAATCCGCGCCACTCCCGGCCTTGACCTGCACCTGTGCAGCCCACTCCACCAGACCACGGAGACGCCCATGCCAAACTTTCCCTGGCAGAACATTGCCCTTAACCCGCTGGCCGCCTTTGGCATCCTCCTCACCCTCGGGGTAATGGGCGGCCATATTGCCAATCGCATTGCCCGCCTGCCCGCCATGACCGGCTATGTGCTGATCGGCCTGATCATCGGCCCGGCCAGCCTGCACATCCTGAACGAAGACCTGCTGCGTGCCGCCGACCTGTTTGTCAATCTGGCACTGGGCCTGGCGCTGTTTGAAAGCGGACGCCGGGTTGATTTGCGCTGGCTGCGTGCCGAGCGCACCTTGCTGCTCAGCACGCTGACTTACTGCCTGCTGGTATTTGCTGCACTGTACACATTGCTGGTTTTTGCCGGACTGGACTGGCAAACCAGCACCACCATGGCCGCCATCGGCATGGCAAGCTCACCCATCGTCATTCTGGAAATGATGCGCGAGGGGCGCGCCGAAGGTCAGGTCAGCGACCGGCTGGCCACCGCCACCGCCCTGTCCAGCCTGCTGTCGCTGCTGGTCTTTGCCATTGCACTTGGCTCGGCTCACCTGTTCCGGCAACAGCCATCAGCAGACAGTCTGCTCACCCCGGCCTGGCTGATTCTGGGCTCCAGCCTGCTCGGCTTGCTGGCCGGCGTACTGGCCATTGCGCTCAACCACTGGCTGGGCCATCAGCGCCAGCACCGCACCGTACTGCTGTTCGGGCTGATTACCCTGCTGGTGGGCCTGGCCGTGATGCTGGGCACGCTACCATCGCTGGCCTTGCTGGTATTTGGCCTCGCCACCCGCAATTTGCGCGGCGGCGAAAGCATCAGCGAGCCCGACCTGCTGGCTGGCAGTCACTTTTTCTTTGTCGCCTTTTTCGTGGCAGCCGGTGCCTGGCTGCAACCACAAGCGCTGGCAAGCCATTGGCCGCTGGCCATCACCTACCTGCTGTTGCGTACCGGCATTGCCATGTTGTTCTGGTTTGCACTGGCACCCGCCAATTGCCTCACCCGTCGACGCGGCTTGTGGCTGGGGCTGGCACTCAACCCGCTGTCGGGCGGCAGTGCATGCTGCTGAGCATGGGTTCGCTGGCATTGGGCGCACAGGCAAATAACGCCGCGGCCTGCCTGATGGCAGTGCTGGTCATCAGCGAACTGGCCGGCCCCTGGCTGTGCCGACTGGCCCTGCAACAGGCAGGCGAACTGAGCAAGGAGCACTGACATGCTGGAATTCAACAACAGCACACCACTGACCCTGGGCGTGGAACTGGAACTGATGATAGTCAACCGCCGTGACTACAACCTGACCCGTGGCTCGGACGACTTGCTGCTGCTGATCGACCGTCAGCCACATGGTTATGACATCAAGCCGGAAATCACCCAGGGCATGATTGAAATCGGCACCGCCATTCACACCCATTGCAGCGAGATGCTGCAGGAACTGCAAGCCATCCGGCAGCTGTTGACCCGCAACGCGGAAAAACTGAATCTTGGCCTGGCCGGTGGCGGCGCCCACCCTTTTCAGCACTGGAGCGAGCAGCAGATTTACCCCAAGGCACGCTATCAGCTGGTTTCGGAACTGTATGGCTATCTGGCCAAGCAATTCACCGTCTACGGGCAGCACATTCACATCGGCTGCCCGGACGGCGACAGCGCCATCCGCCTGGGACACTATCTGGCGCGCTACATTCCCCATTTCATTGCCTTGTCCGCCGCCTCACCGTTTTATCAGGGCATGGACACCCGGTTTCAAACTTCACGCCTGACCAGTGTCAATGCCTTTCCCTTGTCCGGCTGCATGCCCTGCGTGGAAAGCTGGGACCAGTTCAATGACTATTTTCAGGACATGGCGAAACTGGGCATTGTCGCCAGCATGAAAGACTTTTACTGGGACATCCGCCCCAAACCGGAATACGGCACGGTGGAAATCCGCATCTGCGACACTCCGCTGGACATTGTCACGCCCACCTTGCTGGCCGCTTACGCCCAGATGCTGGCCCGGCACTGCATGGAACAGGAATGGCGTGACATCAGCCCCGCACACTACCTGACTTACAGCTACAACCGCTTTCAGGCTTGTCGTTTCGGCTTTGACGGTGTGCTGGTCAATAGCAGCAGCGGCCAGCAAACCAGCGTGCAGGAAGACTTGCTGAGTACCCTGAACCAGCTGCAGGCACATGCCGTCGCACTTGGCTGCGAAGCGGAACTGGCCGCACTGCGTGCGCGGGTACTGAAGCGTCAGTCCGACAGCCAATGGCTGCGCGATGTGTATCAGGACAGCGGTTCGCTTTCCGAGGTGGTACGTCGGCAAAGCAACTACTGGATGCACGATCAACCGGACTGAGCAGGGGAAATCCAGCAGACAATCCACCGTGTCTGCCGCTACACTGGCAGCTTAGCGTCCCGAAACCCCATCATGCCGCTCGAACTGCCCGAACATTTCAATCCCGCTCTGCCAACCCGCTGGTGCATTTTCGATGGCCCGCGCCTGTTATTGCAAAACCAGGCCCTGCCCGGAGATGCCGCGCGGCACTGGCCGCTGGCCAACCGCCTGTTCATCGACCAGCAACAAGGCTGCAATCTGTATGCTGCAGACCTGGTTGGCCCGCCACCTGCCGACTGCGAATGGCTGCCCTTACGCGCTGCATTGATGGCCTTGCCGCCGGAACAGACCGACGGCATTGCCCGCGCCGCCCAGCTGCGCCAGTTCCAGCACACCCACCGTTTTTGCGGCCATTGCGCCAGCCCTTTGCAACAGCACAGCCACGACCAGGGCAAGCACTGCCCCAGCTGCGGCCAGCTTTACTATCCGCGCCTGTCGCCCGCCATGATGGTGGCGGTTTATCGCGGACAGGAGCTGTTACTGGCACGCAGTCCGCACTTCCTGCCTGGCGTGTACAGCGCACTGGCCGGTTTTGTCGAACCGGGCGAAACACTGGAGCAATGCGTTCACCGCGAAACACAGGAAGAAGTGGGCGTGCGGGTAAAGAACCTGCGCTATGTCTGCTCGCAATCCTGGCCTTTCCCGCACTCGCTGATGCTGGCATTCACCGCCGAATACGATGGTGGGGAAATCCGTCCGCAAGAAGGCGAAATCGAAGACGCCGGCTGGTATCACATTGATGCCCTGCCCACCATTCCAGCCCAGCTGTCAGTGGCTTACCGGCTGATCCGCCATACGGCAGACTGGCTGCGCCTGCCAGCCGAACAACGCAGATAAAATAGCAAAGGGAGCCATTGGCTCCCTTTTCAGCTTATTGACAAACTCCTCTCGCGTTCTGAAAAGAAAGCGAGGCTCCCTTTCAGGGAAAGGGCGGGGGGATAGGGAATAGACGGGAAGGCTGCGGAAGAAATAACTTAGCCGAAAGGCCCGGCTTTGCCGGGTCCAGTGCCACCGTACCAAATCACTTCGTCAGCAGCCGGAAAAGGGAGCCATTGGCTCCCTTTTTGCATGGCTGCCCCAGTCACTCAGGCACTGAGCGGCTGCCCGGCCAGCATCTCCAGCACGGTATTCAATGCAGCAATCACTGTCTGCCGTCGCACTGCAGCACGGTCGCCGGCAAAATAGCTGACCCAGGCGCGTGAGCAGCCATCCGGCCCCGCCACCGCCAGCCACACCATGCCAACCGGCTTTTCCGCCGAGCCGCCACCCGGCCCGGCCACGCCGGACACGGCCACCGCCCAGTCTGCCGCCGCACGCTGACGGGCACCGGCAGCCATCTCCCGCACTACCGCCTCGCTGACCGCGCCATGCGCTTCCAGCGTAGCGGCGCTGACGCCCAGCAAATCCTGCTTGGCCTGATTGCTGTAGCTGACCATGCCATAGCCAAACCAGGCCGAGCTGCCGGCAATATCGGTCAGCGCGGCGGCAATCATGCCGCCGGTGCAGGATTCTGCAGTAGCCATTGTTTCACCACGCGCCAGCAAGGCCGCCCCCAGGCGGGCAGACAGCGTGCTCAGTTCCTTATCCATGCGTTTTCCTGAAATGGCGAATCAGCCCCAGGGTGGAGCTGTCGTGCTCGGCCGAGGAGACGGCGGCGGCATCCAGCTCCGGCAGAATGCGCCGCGCCAGCTGCTTGCCATACTCCACACCCCATTGATCAAACGAATTGATGCCCCAGATCACCCCCTGCACAAACACCTTGTGTTCGTACATGGCCATCAGCATGCCCAGGTTGTAGGGCGTCACCTTCTCCAGCGCAATGGTATTGGAAGGCTGATTACCAGGGAACAGTTTTTGCGGCAGCAACATGTCCAGCTCTTCACCCGGCAGATCCGGCAGCTCTGCCATCACTTCCGCCTCGCTCTTGCCGCGCATCAGCGCTTCGGACTGGGCAAAGCAGTTGGCCACCAGCACGCGGTGTTGCTGCTCCAGCCCGTAATGGCTGTTCATCGGCACGATGAAGTCGCAAGGCACCAGGCGGGTACCCTGATGCAGGAGCTGGAAGAAGGCATGCTGACTGTTGGCACCCTCTTCACCCCAGATGACCGGGCCGGTGTCAAAATCCAGCGGCTCGCCAAAACGGCCCACCCGCTTGCCATTGGACTCCATGTCCAGTTGCTGGATATGGGCTGGCAGGCGGCGCAAGCCATGGTCGTAAGGCATGATGGCGTGGGTATGCGCCTGGTAGAAGGTGTTGTACCAGATGCCGATCAGCGCCAGCAGCACCGGGATGTTGCCATCCAGCGGCGCACCGAAGAAATGCTGATCCATGGCGTAGCCGCCATCCAGGAATTCGCGAAAATTGTCATAGCCTATCGACAGCATCACCGACAAACCGATGGCCGACCACACCGAATAACGGCCACCCACCCAGTCCCAGAAACCAAACATGTGCTCGGTATCAATGCCGAAGGCCGACACCGCAGCGGCATTGGTGGACACCGCAACGAAATGGCGGGCAATGTCCGCCTGGCTGGCCGAACGCAAGAACCAGGCCTTGGCCGCTTCGGCATTGAGCAGGGTTTCCGGCGTGGTGAAGGATTTGGACGCAATCACGAACAAGGTAGTGGCCGGGTCCAGTTGCTGCAGGGTACGGGCAATGTGCTGGCCATCGACATTGGAAACGAAATGCACGGTCAGATCCGGATGGGAATAGGCCGCCAGCGCCTCCTGCACCACCAGCGGCCCCAGGTCAGACCCGCCAATACCCAGATTCACCACCGCACGGATGGGCTGGCCGGTATAACCCAGCCACTGGCCGCTGCGCACCTTGTCGGTAAACACCCTCATGCGCTGCAGTACCTCATGCACCGCCGGTACCACGTCCTCGCCATCCAGCAACAGGCTTTCCTGCTGCGGCAAGCGCAAGGCGGTATGCAGTACCGAACGTTTTTCGCTGACATTGATGCGTTCGCCCTCACGCATGCGGGCCATCCATGCCGGCAGCTCGGCTTCATGCGCCAGATCAATCAACAGCTCCAGCGTCCGTTCAGTAATGCGGTTTTTCGAGTAATCCAGCAGCAAGCCATCCAGCTGCAAGGAAAAACGCTTGAAACGTTGCGGGTCTGCATGAAAGAGTTCGCGCATCTGCATGAAACGGGTGGCGCGCTGATGCTGGTGGAGCTTGGCCCAGATCGGGCTGTGATTGATACCGGCTTTGCTGTCGTCAAACATGGTCGTGAAGGGCTTGCAATCAAAAATGGATAATCGGTTTTGCATTGACCGCCAAGGGCGGATGGCGGGAACTGACAAGAAAAAGGGGACTGGCGTCCCCTTGCAGAATGCATATTACCATTTGTAGCACGCACACTACATCACAACTTGATGAAATGCTCGCGGTAGTACTTCAGTTCTTCGATGGATTCCTCGATATCCGCCAGCGCTTCGTGCTTGCCGCGCTTCACCACACCGCGGGCGACTTCCGGCTTCCAGCGCTTGCACAGCTCCTTCAGAGTGGAGACATCCAGATTGCGGTAGTGGAAATACTCTTCCAGCTGCGGCATCCAGCGCACCATGAAGCGGCGGTCCTGATGAATGGTGTTGCCACACATCGGCGTGGTACGGGCCGGTACATAGTCCGCCATGAATGCCAGCAAAGTGGCCTCGGCCTCTGCTTCAGTCAGGGTGGACGCCTTGACCTTGTCAATCAGGCCGCTCTTGCCATGAGTGTTCTTGTTCCAGTCATCCATGCCGTCCAGCACGCTGTCCGGCTGATGAATCACCAATACCGGCGACTGGCCAAGGATGTTGAGCTGGCTGTCAGTGGCAATCATTGCCACTTCGATGATGCGGTCGGTTTCAGGATTCAGCCCGGTCATTTCCATGTCGAGCCAGATGAGGTTGTTCTGATCTTGTGCCATACTGTCCAATCTTTACGTGTCTGCGTATTTTCCTTCATTGCCGCCCTGGCGGCAAACCCACCTGCGTAAATCATGACCGAGGCATTCTGCACCCTGTTTCTGGCCGCACTGGCGGTCACCCTGTCACTCAAGCTATGGCTGGGCCTGCGCCATCTGCGCCATATCGCCCGCCACCGCCACAGCGTACCGGCCGACTTTGCCGGCAGCATCACCCTGCAACAACATCAGCACGCTGCCGATTACAGCATGGCCAAAACCCGGCTGAGCCTGTTGTCGCCGTCATCGATACCGGCCTGATCCTGTGCCTGACACTGGGCGGCGGGCTGGACTGGATCAGCTGGCAAATCCAGCAACTGCATACCAGCGCCATGCTGAGCGGCATATTGCTGGTGGTGGCAGTCACCATCATCAGCTCGACCATCAGCCTGCCCATTTCGCTGTATAGCACTTTCCGCATTGAAGCCCGCTACGGCTTCAACAAAATGACCTTGCGCATGTTCGTGCTGGACCTGATCAAGGGCAGCCTGATCGGTGCCATCATCGGCCTGCCCTTGCTGGCGCTGGTACTGTGGCTGATGGCACAGGCCGGACCGTTGTGGTGGTTGTGGGTGTGGCTGGTATGGTCGGCCTTCCAGCTATTGATGGTAGCGCTCTACCCCACGCTGATTGCCCCCTTGTTCAACCGCTTCAGTCCGCTGGAAGACCTTGAACTCAAACAACGCATTGAGGCCTTGCTTGCCCGCACCGGCTTTAAAAGCCAGGGTGTGTTCGTGATGGATGGCTCACGCCGCTCCAGCCACGGCAATGCCTACTTCACCGGCTTTGGCAGCGCCAAGCGCATTGTGTTTTTTGACACACTGCTGAAACAACTGGCACCGCAAGAAATTGAAGCAGTGCTCGCCCACGAACTGGGCCACTTCAAGCGCAAGCACATCGTCAAGCGCATCAGCTTTGCCTTTGCCCTGTCGCTGGGTTTCCTCTTCATTCTGGGACAGTTGCTGGATGCCAGCTGGTTCTATACCGCACTGGGCGTCAGCACCCCCAGCACGGCGATGGCGCTGATCCTGTTCTTCATGGCTGTACCCGCCTTCACTTTCCCGCTGACACCCTTGTCCAGCCTGATGTCGCGCCGCCACGAATACGAAGCAGACAGCTTTGCCGCCAGCCAGGCGGAAGCCCAGCATCTGATTGATGCCCTGGTGAAACTTTACCGTGACAATGCGTCCACCCTGACCCCGGACCCATTGCACTCCGCCTTTTACGACTCCCACCCACCGGCGAGCCTGCGCATCGCCCACCTGAAAGGAGCCAGCACATGAATCTGCTCGAACTGCACTGCGAAACCGCCCACGGCCTGAGCCCGCTGGACGCCAACACCACCAGCCAGTTTCTGGCCAAACTGCCAGACTGGGAAATCAAGGGTATCGAGTTGTGCAAGACCTTCCGTTTTGCCGACTACTACCAGACCATGGCCTTTGTGAATGCCCTGGCCTGGATTGCCCATCAGGAAGATCACCACCCCGACCTGTCGGTGCACTACAACCGCGTGGTGGTGTGCTTCAGCACGCACGATGCCGGCGGCCTGACCCTGAATGACTTCATTTGCGCGGCCAAAACCGAAGCACTGCAAGGACGCGCATGAGAGCAGCCATCGGACAGATCATCCGCAGCCACGGTCGGCGTTTCATCGTTGAGGCAGAGGGCCAGACTTATGGCTGCTCCACCCGCGGCAAGCGCGTGGACTTTGCCTGTGGCGACCGCGTGGAAATCCTCATCCAGAACAAGGAACAGGCAGTCATTGAAGAAAGCCTGCCGCGCAGCAGCCTGCTGTACCGGCAGGACGAATGGAAAACCAAGGTCATTGCCGCAAACGTCAGCCGCATCCTGTTCGTGATTGCCGCCGTCCCCAGCCCCAGTGAAGAACTGCTCAACCGCTGCCTGATTGCCGCCGAAGCAGCCGATATCGACCCGGTCATCCTGATCAACAAGGCCGACCTGCCCGAGACGGCCGCACTGGTGGAAAAACTGCAACCCTACTCCAAGCTTGGCTACAAGATGATCACCCTGTCAGCCAAGCAGGACATGACGCCTCTACTGCCGCTGCTGGATGGCGAAACCTGCGTGTTTGTCGGCCAGTCCGGCATGGGAAAGTCCACGCTCACCAATGCCTTACTGCCGGAAGCCAACGCCCGCATCGGTGACATTTCCGAGGCACTGGATTCCGGCCGCCACACCACCACCCATGCCACGCTCTATCACCTGCACAAACTGTCTGCCGGCACGACCTGATCGACTCCCCCGGCCTGCAGGAATTCGGCCTCAAGCATTTGCAGGCCAGTGACCTGCTACACTATTTCCCGGAGATGCGCCCGTTGATCGGCCAATGCCGATTTCATAACTGCACGCACCGCAAAGAGCCGGACTGCGCCGTCAAGCAAGCCGCCGCAGATGGCTTGATCGCGCAACAAAGACTGGATTTACTCCAACGTTTGAGTAATGAATTGTTAAATCAATCGGCATAAAACGTTTTGTCATCCAAGCTGTTTACAATTCTTTGTAGGACTCATATTCTGGTAAGAAAAATTACATCAGACTGAGATCAGCGACTTTTACCCCGACAAAGACAAGGAGCCAGCATCATGACAAAACGCATCGCACTCGTAACCGGAGGCATGGGCGGCATTGGAACCGCCATCTGCAAGGCTCTGGCCGAATCCGGCCACACCGTCATCACCACCTACAGCAAGCCAGGCAAGGAACAAGCCTGGTTGGCCGACATGAAGGGCATGGGTTTTGACGACATCCATGCCTATCAGTGTGATGTCACCGACACCGCGGCCTGCGCCGCCATGCTGGCCAAGGCACAGGCTGAAGTGGGTGCCGTGGATGTACTGGTGAACAATGCCGGCATCACCCGCGATGGCACGTTCAAGAAGCAAACCAAGGATGACTGGGACGCCGTCATCAAAACCAATCTGGATTCGCTGTTCAACATGGTGAAGCCGGTACTGGATGGCATGGTGGAGCGTGGCTTTGGTCGTATCATCAATATTTCTTCCATTAACGGGCAGAAAGGTCAGTTCGGCCAGACCAACTACTCCGCAGCCAAGGCCGGCATGCACGGCTTTACCATGGCGCTGGCACAGGAAGTTGCACGCAAGGGTGTAACCGTCAACACCATCTCCCCGGGCTATATCGCTACCGACATGGTAATGGCTGTGCCGGAGGAAGTGCGCAACAAGATCATCGCCAACATTCCGGTAGGCCGCCTGGGCAAGCCGGAAGAAATTGCCGGGCTGATCAACTACCTGGCATCCGATGTATCCGGCTTCATGACCGGTGCCAACCTGGCCATCAACGGTGGTCAGCACATGATGTAACAAGCCACAGAAAGGCTTGACACAAAACCCGGCTCCAAGCCGGGTTTTTTATTGGCAATTCTGGCAGAAACATTCTGCTATGCTGTCGACCTTGCAATACAACCGAGCACAACATGGCTGAACATTTGACCATTCAGGGCGAAACCAAGGAAGAAAAGTACCAGACACTGCTGCCGCAAGCACAAGCCCTGGTGCAATACGAAGACGACCAGATTGCCGCGCTGGCCAACCTGACCGCCGCCCTGCACAGCACATTCGACTGGCTGTGGACCGGCTTTTATCTGGTAAAAAACCAGCAACTGGTATTGGGACCATTCCAGGGGCCGATCGCCTGCACCCGCATTGCCCACGGCAAAGGCGTATGCGGCAGCGCCTGGGCGCAGAACCGCACCCTGGTGGTGCCGGACGTGGATGCATTCCCCGGCCATATCGCCTGCTCATCCAGTGCCCGCTCGGAAATCGTGGTGCCGGTACACAACAGCCGGGGTGAAGTGGTGGCTGTACTGGACGTTGACTCCAGCAGTCTCGACCAGTTTGATGCCACCGACGCCCGCTATCTGGAACAGATCTGCCAGGCACTGCAACATTTGTTCTGAATGCATTCTGAGTGGTAACCATCAAAAAAACGGATGCCGTGGCATCCGTTTATCTTACAGCGGGCAACTCATAGAGGTGACAGCTGCTGACTGAGCCAGGACTCTTTTCCGGCCTCGTCCAGCTCCAGCAACCCAGCCCCCGCCTCTTGCATGGCTTGCGCCAGCCGGGTCACCTGCCGCGCCACACCGGCTGACAGCTCGGCAGCCAGCCTTGCGTTCTCACCGGCCATGGCCAATAAGCGCGCATTGCCTTGCTCATTGATGGCCTGCTGACGCTCTGTTGCTTCTTGCAGCTCCAGATTGCGCTGCTCCAGCATTTCCAGCCGCGCCTGCTGCTTGCCAGCTTCACGCTCCCGGTCTGCCAGCCGTTCGCGCCATTGCTGCTCCGCCTGTGCCGCTTGCTGGCGCAAGGTCTGCATTTCCTCATTCAGCAAGGCAGTCGCCTGCTTCATGGTGATTCGTTCTTCTTCCACCTGTTCGTACAGGCGCAAGCGCAAACCTTCCAGCCGCTCATACGCCAGCGACTCACGCCGCTCCGCCTCCTGCCTTGCTTCCTGCAAGCGCAATTCATGGCGGGCTTCTGTTTCAGCCTGGCGCGCATCGCTATCCTGCCTCGCCTGCTGCACAGCGGCACGCTCCTGTACCAGTTGCTGCTCCAGCCCCTGACAGCACGACTCAAGCTGCGCATATTGCTGCGTCAAGGTCTGCAGCTTTAGCTCCAGAGCCTGCTGATGCTCGGTACGCAGCGCTATTTCTCGCAAGGCGGATTGCAAGGAAGACTCCACCCCCTCCAACTGCACTTGCATGGCCTGCTGCGCCTGCCTGGCACTCGCAACTTCCGCCTCCGCCTCCTCCCGCACGGCCTCCCATTGCTGCTCTGCCGCCTCGCAGGATTTCTGCCAGATCATGCCAAACGCTTCGGCCAGGCCAGACGGCCAATCCGGGTGACGCGACGAGCTGGCCATGCGCGACAAAAAATCCTGCCGCCATTCTTTCAGGGTGTTGTTGATGGTGGTGTTGGAACCAGTCCCTAACCGGGCACGCACTTCCACCACGGTAGGCCATACCCCCTCACCCACCAGCTCCAACGCCACCTGCCTGATACGGGAATAAATATCAGCTGCCATCTTGCCACCTCGCCAACAGTTCAATAGAGACAATATAACACAATTGCACATTCATAAATTATTACGTATTACGTTATATTTATACACTCATAGCAATATTTTTTCCGATTACTATACTTATCGGAAGTTAATGTCCAAATAAGCCACCTGCGCCACCCCAAAAAACACCCACCACCAAGAGAGCAAAAAAATACCCGGCTTGCGCCGGGCTTTTCCTAACCACTCCAACCTATCCCCAATAACGGACTCACTCCTCACCCATCACTCAGCCGATTCACCAACAGCCAACAAACTCAGTCACCATGCACGCCAGCCACCTGTCGCAACTCCTGCACCATTTGCGACAGGCGATCCTGCAGCTGGGTAGTATCCGACTGGGAACCCAGCATGGACTCGATTCCCTCATCCAGCGCACGATGCAGCAGCACCTCCTGCGAATTGGTCAACAACATGGAAACACAAGCCTCATCAATACGCTGACGAATATCCTCCAGCGCAATACGTCCTGCCACCTGATTGTCCCGCTGCGCCCGATCCACCTCCCCCAGGGTCTGTATCATGCGCATGGCCACCGCCACCACCTGTCTGTCACGCTGCCGCGCCGCAGCCAGCACAGCCAGGGATCCAACATGCACATTGGCAGCCTCCACCAGCATGGTCAGATGATCCCGCAGCCGCCCGCACCTATCCTCATCCTCAACTGGCATGTCGCGCAGCAACAAGGAAACCTCAGGATAGTTGATGATCATGCGATTCTTGAACTGCACCATGCGCCCCATGCCCGCCAGATGCTCCAGCACCGACAACTCCAGCGGACTGGCATCCCCATCGCTGCTGCGATTGAGGACGCCCGCACCAGCACGCAACTGCACACACCCTTGCAAGCCATACAGGCGCAAGCCAGCCACCAGGGCATCAGCCAACTCAGCCATGCTGCCAGCCGCACCCAGTTGCTTGATCACCTCCAGCAAGGCCCCCATCTCACTCATGCTGACCATGGCCGTCATGGCTGCCGAGCTGGCGTCACGCACCTGACCATCCAGCCGCCGCCGCTCGCTGCTCGCCTCGATCAGGCGACGCAACTTTGCTTCCAGCTCCAGTGCCGAGAACGGCTTGACGATATAGTCCTCACCACCTGCTTCATAGCCGCTCAAACGGTCTTCAACCGCCTCGCGCGCCGAGACAAACACTACCGGAACATGCGCAAAGCGCTCATCCGCCCGAACGAGACGACAGGTCTCGAAGCCATCCATCCCGGGCTGCATTTCCACGTCCAGCACAATTGCAGCCAGCTCTAGCTGCGGCAGCAGCTCCAGCGCCTGCTCGCCACTTTCCGCATCCACCACTTCAAAGCAATGCGCCAGGCCGGCCTTCATCAGGCGCCGTGTGATCAGCACATCATCGACCACCAGTATTGTTGGTTTTTCACTCATCAGACCCCCTGCGCCCTTTTGATGTAAAGCAATCACCCTTTGATCTATAGCTGGGCAAGCACACACAATACAAGCCGGGCGCAGCAATTGGGCTCAGGCCAGATGCAAGGGAGTCAACAAGGGCCGACCCGAGAAATGGGCAAGCAGGTTATCCAGCATCAACTGGGCCATGGCCGTCCGCGTTTCCACGGTAGCGCTGGCCACATGCGGCGTCAGCACCACATTGGGCAAGTCAAACAACGCCTCCGGCACTTGCGGCTCCTGCTCGAACACATCCAGCCCGGCTCCACCCAGACGCCCATCCAGCAGGCGCTCCACCAGCGCGGCCTGATCCACCACCGAACCTCGCGCGATATTGATCAGCACGCCCTCCGGCCCCAACGCATCCAGCACCCGGCCACCCACCACATGGTGCGTAGCCGCACCACCCGGCAGCGCCAGCACCAGCACATCAACCGCAGCAGCCATCTCAAGCAGATCGGCATAGTAGGGATAAGCAACCTCCACCTTGCGACCCGGGCCGTGGTAGCTCACTTGCATATCAAAGGCTTCAGCACGGCGTGCAATGGCCCGCCCGATATTACCCAGCCCAACAATGCCGCAACGCTTGCCGTGCAGGCTGCGTGCCAAAGGAAATCCCCCTTGCAGCCAGCACCCCTGCCGCACGAATGCATCCGCCTGCACCAGCTGACGAAATACCGCCAGCAACAAAGCCAATGCCGTATCAGCCACACAGCGGTCCAGCACGCCCGGCGTGGTGGTGACGGCAATGCCATGCTCTCGCGCATAATCCAGATCAATGGCATCAAACCCCACACCTACGCAAGCTACCAGCTCGACAGCAGGCAGCGCCTGCAATAACTGGCGCGCAGCCCCGGCAGCGCCGGTTGTAACTACCGCCCGCACCGCTGGCCACACCTCACCCGCCAACAAGGCGTCCTGCAATTCCCAGCCATGCAGGCAGTCAAACTGCGCACTCAGTTGCGCCATCAAGGCTGGCGCCAAAGGCACGGTAATGAAAATGACCGGCCGATTTGTTTGTTGCATCATTTTGCTCACTCCATCAGGGAAAATTCATGCTACCACCCGGTCCGCGGACCAAGCCCGGACTGACATGCAAAATCCTTGTCGCAAGCCCGGCCTGCTTCTAGAATCGGGCACAACATGCCAGACACCCTTCCTGCACTTCCAGCAAGCCCGCCACTGATCGCAGCCCAGTCCGACCAACAGGCCGTCCTGCTGTGGCTCAGCGAATTCATGGACCGGCCCGCCACCTTGCGCAGCTACCGCAAGGAAACCGAGCGCTTCCTGCTGTGGCTGAGCGACCGCAACAAGCAATTGCAGCAGGTGCAGCGCGAAGACGTGCTGGACTACCAACGCTTTCTGCAAGCCCCATGGCCGCCGGAACGCTGGATCGGCCCGGCACGCTCGCGCCAGCACCCGCACTGGAAGCCGTTCACCGGCCCACTGCAGCCTGGCAGTATCCGGCAGGCACTCACCATTTTGTCCGCACTGTTCAGCTACCTGAGCGAGGCAGGCTACCGCCGCGGCAACCCGTTCAAGCTGGTGCGCAAGCGCCAACAGGCAACAACACTGCCGGTGGAGCGTTTTTTCGACCAGCAAAGCTGGCAGGCCATCCTGCACGCCATCGACACACTTCCCGCCGAATCGCGCCGCGACCAGCAGCAGGCAGCACGTGCGCGCTGGCTGATTACCCTGCTCTATCTGACCGGCGCAAGACGCCAGGAAGTTGCACAGGCCAGAATGGGCGACTTCAGCCAGCGCCGTCAGCAATGGTGGTGGCGCGTACAGGGCAAGGGCGGCAGCCATGCCGACATTCCGGTTTCTGACGAACTGATGACTGCCATGGCCGCTTATCGAAACAGCCTGGGACTGAGCGCACAGCCGGAGCATCAGGAGGACACACCACTGGCTTGCAAGCTGCCCGGAGAAAAAAACCAGACCTTGCAGCCCATCAGCGACAAGGCCATTTATCTGATCTGCCGTGAAATATTTCAACGCGCCGCCAGCCAAAGCGCTGACGAAGCGGTGCGCAGCCGCCTGATACAAGCCAGCACCCACTGGCTGCGCCACACCGCCGCCAGTCATCAGCTGGATGCCGGCATCCCCTTGCTGATGGTGAGCCTGAACCTGCGCCACGCCAGCATCCAGACCACCCGTCGCTACCTGCACAGCGAAGACGATGCCCGCCACGCAGCCACCGGCCTGCACCGCATGCAGGACCGCAAAACCGTCACCGAACCTGCCGGAAATCCGGAGTCCGGCACACCGCCGGACAGCAACACACCCTAAGGCCCCTTCCCAAAATGGCCGGTTCCGCGTACCATCCCGCCTCGCTTTTCGGGATGGAATCATGAATACAAGCAGCGCTGCGCGGGCATGCGGCATCGACTTTGGCACCTCAAACTCCACCGTTGGCTGGCTGCGCCCCGGCACAGACACGCTGATTGCACTGGAAGACGGCAAGATCACCCTGCCCTCGGTTGTTTTCTTCAACTACGAAGAAGACCACTCGGTGTTTGGCCGCAAGGCATTGCTGGAATATACCGAAGGCTATGAAGGCCGCCTGATGCGCTCCCTCAAGAGCCTGCTGGGCAGCAGCCTGATCGACAGCCAGACCGAAGTGCAAGGACGCGCGCTGCCGTTCCGCCACCTGCTTACCCTGTTCATCCAGGAAGTCAAACAACGTGCTGACCGCGCTGCTGGTCGCCCGTTCGAGCAAGTGGTACTGGGTCGCCCGGTGTTCTTTGTCGACGACAACCCGAAAGCTGATGCTCTGGCTGAAGAAACCCTGGCCCAGATCGCCCGCCAGGTAGGCTTCAAGGACATTTCCTTCCAGTTTGAGCCACTGGCTGCTGCATTCGACTACGAGTCCTCCATCACCCGCGAAGAACTGGTGCTGATCGTGGATATCGGCGGCGGCACCTCGGACTTTTCCCTGGTACGCCTGTCGCCGGAGCGCCGCCTGCTGGATGACCGCCGTGACGACATCCTGGCCACCGGTGGCGTACACATCGGCGGAACGGACTTCGACAAGCAACTAAGCCTGCACGGCGTGATGCCACTGTTCGGTTTCAAGAGCCGTCTGCGCAACAATGCCGAAATGCCCTCGGCGCAATACTTCAATCTGGCGACCTGGCACACCATCAACTTTGCCTACACCCGCAAGGCATGGATGGATTTGCAGGATATTCATCGCGACGTGGAAGACCCGCGCGCCTTCGACCGCCTGTTCAAGCTGATCCAGGAACGTGCCGGCCACTGGCTGGCCATGCAGGTGGAAGAAGCCAAGATTGCCCTGTCCGGCAACGACAGCCACCGCCTTGACCTGGAGCTGATCGAAGACGGCCTGTATGCCGAACTACTGCGCGAACAGTTCAACAGCAGCATTGCCAGCATGTTGGGACAAATCGGCAAGACCATCGACAAGCTGCTGCATGATGCCGACATCCAGGCCAGCCAGATCGATACCGTGTTCTTTACCGGCGGCTCCAGTGGCGTGCCGGCGCTGCGCCAGTGCGTGCAGGACCAGCTGCCCAATGCCCGCCACGTGGAAGGCAATCTGTTTGGCAGCATCGGTAGCGGTCTTGCCATCGAAGCCAGAAAACGTTACGGCTGACGCCCAAACAAAAAGGCTGCCCCACTGGAGCAGCCTCTTTTACTTTCCCGAACCGTATCAGCCTTGCCGTTTGCGCGAGGCTTTTTTTCCGCCCGGCGGCAGTTCAAAACCAAACAGCATGCCGGTGCGACCGGTTTGCGACTGGCAGGCAATCTGCAAGGCACGGTTGATCGCTTCTTTCTTGCTCACCCCCCACCACTCGATCATCTTGTCCAGCGACTTCTGCGCATCGCGACTCAGCTCCACGGTCACCGACAGCTCTTGCAGGCGGTTACGGCGCTGCTCGCGGCTGCGGCGCTTGCGCTCCGCCACCGTCATGGCACGCTCACCCAAGGGCTTGCGTCCAGGCTTTTTCTGCACGCCGCCGATCAGGTCAAAAGTGTAGTGATCGCAGGGATCTTTCATTGGATGGGTGACGGGTCACAATCAAGAGGGGCGCAAGAATACCACAAAGCCGCAGCAGATGGGGCAGACCGGCCTGCGGCACGTGCAATTAAGCGCATCGCATAAGCCACAGACCAATACTTACAAGGGATTGGCCGCGAAGGTATCGCACTGTGCGATATCGCCACTGTCAAAGCCACGCTTGAACCAGCGCACGCGCTGCTCGCTGCTGCCATGGGTAAAGCTGTCCGGCACCACGGCATGGCCGGCGGAGCGCTGCAGGGTATCGTCACCGATTTTCGACGCCGCATTGAGCGCAGTTTCCAGATCGCCCGCCTCCAGAATGTGGCGCGCCTTGTCAGCATGACTGCCCCACACTCCGGCAAAGCAATCGGCCTGCAACTCCAGCCGCACCGACAGCGCATTGGACTTGCGCTCCGAAGCACCACGCCGTGCCGCATCCACCTTGCCGGAAATGCCCAGCAGGTTTTGCACGTGGTGACCCACTTCATGGGCAATCACATAAGCCTCGGCAAACTCACCGGGCGCACCCAGCTGTTGGTTCAGCGTGCGATAGAACGCCAGGTCGATATACACCTTGCGATCGGCCGGGCAGTAAAACGGCCCCATGGCTGACTCACCGCGCCCACAGGCGGTAGGCGTGCTGTTGCTGAACATCACCAGCTTGGGCCGCTCGTAACTGCCACCACGCTGCTGGAAAATCTGTCCCCAGACGTCTTCGGTATCAGCCAGCACCACCCGCACCAGCTTGGCCTCGCGCTCCTCTTCCGCCGAATGCACTTTGGGCTGCTGCGGCTGGGTCTGCACCTGCTGATGGCCGCCGCCACTCAGGGCGGAAATCACCTGCAAAGGGTTGGCACCAAACACCAGCCAGGCCACCAGACCAATGGCCACCGTGCCCAGCCCTATGCTGCCGCCACCAAGACTGAAGCCGCCAGAGGAGCCGCTTTCTTCGTCGCGCCTGTCCTCGACATTGTCACTTTCGCGATTGCCATCCCAACGCATGAAGCTCTCCTTGCAAAAATCAGACCGGCAGCCAGCTTGCCAGCAGCGCCTGCACCACCAGGGCAAAACCGGCGGCAATGATGTCGTCCAGCATCACACCGAAACCACCATGTACGCGCCGGTCGAACCAGCCTATCGGCCAGGGTTTTACAATATCAAACAGACGGAACAGCGCAAAGGCCAGCAGCCAGCCTGCCCAAGCAGCCGGTGCCCAGGCCAGCACCAACAGCATGGCCACCACTTCGTCCCAGACAATACCGCCGTAGTCGTGCACACCCAGCGCATCGCCGGTTTTCTGGCAGGCCCACACCCCCAGCACAAACAGCGGCAGGCATAGCAGACTGATCAGCAGCGGCCCCGCACCCAGCGCCAGCAACAGGAAAAACAGCGGATAGGCCACCAGCGTACCCCAGGTACCCGGCGCCTTGCGGGCCAGGCCGCTGCCAAAGCCAAAAGCCAGCAAATGCGCCGGATGGCGCATCAAAAACGCCCAGTCCGGGCGGAAGGCCGGAGCCTGCTTATGCGAAGTGGTCATAACCCGCCTTTTTCAATGTCATCGCTACGCCCTGCCCATCCAGCAGGCGCACACCGCTGCCAGCCACGATATGGCCGATACGCGTCACCCGGCAGCCTGCTGCCTTGCCTGCGGCTTCCACTGTCTCACGCGCAGCCTGCGGCGCGGTAAAGCACAGCTCGTAATCATCACCACCGGCTGCCAGATAGTCCAGCCAGCGCGCGCGCTCGGCTTCCAGCTGCGGCAAGGATGGCAGGCTGTCGGCGCGGATTTCCGCCGCCACGCCAGAAGCAGTCAGGATATGCCCCAGATCGGCCAATAGCCCGTCTGACACATCAGCTGCCGCATGCGCCACGCCAAGCAGGGCCTGCCCCAGCTCCAGCCGCGGCACCGGAAAATCCAGCTTGCACTGGCAAGCCGCCAGTACATCCTCACTCAAGCCAGCGTCTGCCAGCAGCCCATTACGCACGGCAACGGCGATGGCACCCAGGCCCAGCTCACCACTCACCCACACATCATCGCCCACTTGCGCGGCATCGCGCCGCAAGGCCTGGCCTTGCGGTGTTTCACCCATGATGGTGACGGACAGTGTCAGCGGCCCGCGCGTGGTGTCGCCACCGGCCAGGTCCACGCCGTATTGCCCGGCCAGCGCAAACAGCCCTCGGCTGAAATCGCGCGCCCAGGCTTCGTCCAGCTGCGGCAAGGCCAGCGACAGGAAAGCCCAGCGCGGCTTCGCACCCATGGCAGCCATGTCGGACAGATTCACTGCCAAGGTTTTGTGCCCCAGCGCCTGCGGGCTGACATCGGCAAAGAAATGCCGTCCTTCCACCAGCATGTCGACAGAAACATGCAGGTCCTGGCCCGGCGTCGGGCGCAGGATGGCAGCATCGTCGCCAATACCCAGCACTGCGGAGGGGGCCTGGCGGGTGAAGTACTGGCGAATCAGGTCGAATTCGTTCATGAAGATAGATTCCGGGTCTGGATGCAAAAACACCCGCCGTAGCGGGTGTCAGCATCAGACATCAGCGTCATCAGCCCTGACGACGCGAACGCTGCGAGGCAACCTCGTCAGCACGTACATCAGCAGCCAGCTTGTCCAGCACGCCATTGACGAATTTATGGCCGTCGGTGCCACCAAAGGTTTTGGTGATTTCGATGGCTTCGTTGATGATGACCGGGTACGGCGTTTCCGGATGCTGGGTCAGTTCCAGCGCAGCCATCAGCAGCACGGCACGTTCCACCGGGCTGACTTCTTCTTCGTTGCGTTCGTAGTACGGGCGGATCTGGCCGGACAGCAGCGGCACATCCTTCAGTACACCGTATAGCACTGCGCGGAACAGGGTTTCATCCGCCTTGGCGAAGTATTCGTTTTCGCGCAGGTGCTTTTCAATCAGCGAAGCCGGACGATCCGGATTCAATTCCCATTCATAAATGCCCTGAACGGCAAATTCGCGGGCACGGCGACGGGCGGTTTTCATATCGGTTTCCTAAAAAGAGCAAGTGAGCGGCAAGCCCGCAAGGGTCAGCCGCGCAGCGTTTTGTGCAGATTGGCCATTTCCACCGCAACGCGGGCTGCGTCGCGGCCTTTTTCCAGCATGCGTACTTCAGCCTGCTCGTCATTCTCGGTGGTGAGGATGGCATTGGCGATGGGAATGTCGAAGTCCAGACCGACACGGGTCACACCAGCACCGGATTCATTGGAAACCAGCTCGAAGTGGTAGGTTTCGCCACGAATGATGGCACCCAGCGCCACCAGCGCGTCGAACTTGCCACTCTTGGCCATGGTTTGCAGCACCAGCGGCACTTCCAGAGCACCCGGCACGGTGGCCAGGGTTACATCGGCGGCGGCCACACCCAGCGTTTTCAGCTCGGCCAGGCAAGCATCACGCAAGCCATGGCAAACCTCTTCGGTAAAGCGGGCCTGAACGATACCGACCTTGAGGCCTTGACCGTTGAAATCGGGGGCAATGCGCTGGATAGCTTCAAGCATGTGAGTCCTCACGGCAAAAATCAGATAAGGCAATCATATAAGCCCCTGACAGCCGGGCTAGCGGCGCCATCAGGGGATGGTCATGACGGAAAACCGGTTATTTTAACCGATTTCGATATGAAAGTGTTCAGGCTGGCAAAATCCGGTGACTTCCAGATTGAAACCGGCCATCGACGGTACGTTCAGCGGCGGCGACATCAGCTTCATCTTGCCCACACCCAGCGACTTGAGCATTTGCGCACCCACGCCGAAGGTTTTGCCATCCCATGGCGAGCGCTTCACGTTCTGCCCCAGCGCACGCTGCAGCAGGTCATCACCGGTTTCATCCCGATACAGCAGGATGACCACGCCCTTGCCGGCTTCATCGATGGCTTCCAGCGCACCGGGAACCGTCCAGGAATGCGGACGCGAAGTCGGGTCCAGCACATCCATGATGGACAGCGGCTCGTGCACGCGTACCAGGGTTTCCTCGTTTTCGTCCAGCTGACCCTTGACCAGTGCCAGATGGGTTTCGCGGGTGGTGACGTCGCGGAATACGTGCAGATCGAACGCACCGAACGGGGTTTCCACCGGGCGCTGACCCACCTCTTCCACCAGTGATTCGGTACGGCTGCGGTAGTGGATGAGGTCGGCGATGGTGCCCACCTTCAGGCCATGAGTCTTGGCGAACTCCAGCAATTCCGGCATGCGCGCCATGGTGCCGTCGTCATTCATGATTTCGCAGATCACCCCGGCCGGCTCCAGGCCAGCCAGCATCGGCAGGTCGCAGGCCGCTTCGGTATGGCCGGCACGAATCAGCACACCACCGTTTTGCGCCTTGAGCGGGAAGATATGGCCAGGCTGTACCAGATCACTGGCCTTGGCATTGCGCGCCACGGCGGCCTGCACGGTGCGGGCGCGGTCGGCGGCAGAAATGCCGGTGGTGACGCCTTCAGCCGCTTCGATGGAAACAGTGAAGTTGGTACCAAAGGAAGTACCGTTATTGGCTGCCATCATCGGCAGCTCCAGCAGCTTGCAACGCTGCTCGGTCAGGGTAAGGCAGATCAGGCCGCGCGCATGCTTGGCCATGAAGTTGATGGCTTCCGGTGTGACGAACTCGGCCGCCATCACGATATCGCCTTCGTTTTCCCGATCTTCCGCATCAGCCAGCACCACCATCTTGCCTGCCTTGATATCGGCAATGATGTCCTGCACCGGAGAAATAACCATTTGCTACATCCTTTTTATAGAGTGCGTGCCGCACGACGATTGCGCACGGGCGACAGAAAGCTGTTTGGCCGTAGCCCGGCGGTTGCGTCCTCACACCGGCTCACGACCCTGCCTCTTGGCATATCTTGTTGAACATGGAGCCAATCGGTCCGGCATCAAGCCGCCGGAGCGAAATTTCACGGCAAAACCAGGGTTACACCGGATGGCGCTGCGCCAGCACCCGCTCCACGGTATCGACAATGGCCTGGGTTTGCGGGTCGATTTCGATATTGATGGCATCCCCCGGTTGGCGGAACTGGATGATGGTGCGCTCCAGCGTTTCCGGAATCAGGTGCACGCAAAAGCGGTTGCCATCCACAGAACCAATGGTGAGGCTGCAACCGTCAATACCGATATAGCCCTTGGCAAACACATATTTGGTGAATTCTGCCGGCAGGCTGAACCATACCGTGCAGTTGTTCGGCGTACGGATGACTTCTTCCACCCGCGCCAGGCAAATGACGTGACCGGACATGGCATGGCCGCCGATTTCATCGCCAAATTTCGCCGCGCGCTCCACATTCACCCTGTCGCCCACTTGCAAAGCGCCCAGATTGGTCAGCCGCAGGGTTTCGGCCATCAGGTCGAAGGCCACCAGGTCTTCATTCACCTCGGTCACGGTCAGGCAGCAGCCGTTATGCGCAATGGACGCGCCCAGCTCGATACCGCCGGACAGCGCCTGCGGCAGCCTTACTACATGACGACGAAAATCCTGCTTTTCCTCGATGGCCACCACCTCGGCCATGCCCTGCACGATACCGGTAAACATGCCTGCTCCTGTTCTGTCCTGCCTGCCGGTCAATACCGGCAACGAAACACTGATGATAACCAAATCATGCCACGCTGCCGACCCGCTTTCCCGCTCCGGCCAGCCCTTCATGGTGACAAGTGCCGCTATCCTACTGATGTCAAAAAGAAAAACCGGCGCAAACTATTTGCAGCGCCCGAGGTTTTGTTGTGCGCAGCTATCCTGTAAAATCACCGCCTTCTCAAGATCAAGCCTGTTCCTAATCCATGTCCGCAGAATTGTCCCGCATTGCCGAGGAAGTGGCGCGCCGCCGCACCTTCGCCATCATTTCCCACCCTGACGCCGGTAAAACCACGCTCACCGAAAAACTGCTGCTGTTTTCAGGCGCATCCAGATGGCCGGTACGGTAAAAGGCAAGAAGGGCGGCAAGTTTGCCACCTCGGACTGGATGGAAATCGAAAAGCAGCGTGGCATTTCGGTAGCTTCCTCGGTAATGCAGTTCGACTACCGCGAGCATACCGTCAACCTGCTGGACACCCCGGGCCACCAGGACTTCTCCGAAGATACCTACCGCGTGCTGACCGCCGTGGACAGCGCGCTGATGGTGATTGACGCTGCCAAGGGCGTGGAAGAGCAAACCATCAAGCTGCTGAATGTCTGCCGCCTGCGCAATACGCCCATCGTTACCTTCATGAACAAGTACGACCGTGAAGTGCGCGATTCGCTGGAATTGCTGGACGAAGTGGAAAACGTGCTGAAGATCCGCTGCGCGCCGATTACCTGGCCTATCGGCATGGGCAAGACCTTCCGCGGCGTGTACAGCCTGCTGAACGACGAAGTCATCCTGTTTGAAGCCGGCAGCGAAAAGCTGATTACCGATATCGAAGTGATCAAGGGCATCGACAATCCGCGCCTGGACGAGCTGTTTCCGCTGGAAATGGACAATCTGCGCATGGAAATCGAACTGGTCAAGGGTGCTTCCAACGAATGGAATCTGGAAGAATTCCTGGCTGGCGAACTCACCCCGGTATTCTTTGGCTCCGCCATCAACAACTTTGGCGTGCGCGAAATCCTGGATGCACTGATCAACTGGGCCCCGGCTCCGCAAGACCGTGACGCCACCGTGCGCATGGTCAACCCCACCGAAGGCAAGTTCTCCGGCTTCGTGTTCAAGATCCAGGCCAATATGGACCCCAAGCACCGCGACCGCATTGCGTTCTTGCGCGTGTGTTCCGGCCAGTTCGAGCGCGGCATGAAAATGAAGCATCTGCGCCTGAACCGTGACATTGCCGCCTCCAGCGTGGTGACTTTCATGTCGCACGACCGCGAGATCGTGGAAGAAGCCTTTGCCGGCGACATCATCGGCATCCCCAACCACGGCAACATCCAGATTGGCGACAGCTTTTCCTCGGGCGAAGAACTGGCCTTCACCGGCATTCCCTTCTTTGCCCCGGAACTGTTCCGCTCGGTACGCATCAAGAACCCGCTGAAACTGAAGCAGCTGCAAAAAGGCCTGCAACAGCTGGGCGAGGAAGGCGCAGTACAGGTATTCAAGCCGCACAGCGGCGGCGACCTGATCCTGGGTGCCGTGGGCGTGCTGCAGTATGAAGTGGTGGCTTCGCGCCTGGCGGCAGAATACGGCGTGGATGCGGTGTTTGAATCGGCCAGCATCTGGTCGGCGCGCTGGTTCACCTGCGACGACCGCAAGAAGCTGGACGAATTCGTCAAGGCACTGCAAATGAACATTGCCACCGACGCCGGCGGCAACCTGGCTTATCTGGCTCCCAACCGCGTCAACCTGCAACTGACGCAGGAACGCTGGCCGGACATCGTGTTCCACGAAACCCGTGAACACGCGGTCAAGCTGAACGACTGAGCCTGACAGCGCCATGTCCGACCTGATCGACCTGCTACGTCAGCTGCGCACCGATTACAGCCACGAAATCGTGCGCTCGCTGATGCTGGTGACCGTGCTGCTGCTGATCCGGCTGGTGGTCGGCCATATCCTGTCCAGCAATGTCAACGTGCCGGTGGAGGAGCGCCGTCGCTGGTCGGTCTCCACCCGCAATGTGCTGTTCATCTCCGGCCTGGCCGGGATAGGCCTGATCTGGGCGGAAGAGCTGCAAACCATCGCAGTGTCCATGCTGGCCTTTGCCGCGGCGCTTATCCTGGCCACCAAGGAGCTGATTTTGTGCGTGTCGGGCTTCGTGGTGCGCCATGCGTCGAACAGCTACAGCCTGGGGGATCATATCGAGGTGGGCAATATACGCGGCCGGGTGGTGGATATCGGCCTGTTGTCCACCACGGTGATGGAGATAGGGCCGCAGCACAATGCCCATCAGATGACCGGCCGCGCCCTCACCTTTCCCAACAGCCTGCTGCTGTCGCAGGCGGTGATCCGGGAAAATTACATGGGTGACTATGTAATGCACATCATCAATGTGCCGGTGGGTTACCAGATTCCCCCTACCCGCGCCCAGCACCTGTTGCTGGCGGCGGCAGAAGAACACTGCCAGCAGCACGTGGCAGCCGCCAAGGTACACATGGAACGCATGGCCGAGCGTTACCTGGTGGACACTCCGTCGGTGGAGCCGCGCATCGGCATGCAGGCGGTGGACGAAAAGCGCTACCAGCTGATTCTGCGTATCGCCATTCCGGCCAAGGAGCGGCAGCGCATCGAGCAGGCCATCATTTATCAGTTCATGGCCGCCTGCTATCCCGATACGGCCACGGCAGGGCAAACCGCAAGCCAGTCAAATAATTAGAGCTTAAACTCCAAACAGCAGTTATAATCTGCGCTTGCCCCATTGCTTCGGTGCCTCATGAGCAAACCCCGCATCAAGACCTACGACCGCATCATTCAGGAAAGCCTGAAACTGTTCAATGAACAGGGCGAGCGCAATATCACCACCAATCATATCGCTGCTCATCTGGGCATCAGTCCGGGCAATCTGTACTACCACTTCCGCAACAAGGAAGAGATCGTCTACCAGATCTTCCTGATGTACCGCGACTTCATCAATCAGCGTCTGGCCGTGCCGGAAGAGCGAGACATGACGGTAGCGGACCTGGTGAATTATCTGGACACCGCTTTCCTCGCCATGTGGCAGTTCCGCTTCATGTTCTACGACCTGCCGGGCATGCTGGCGCGCAGCCCGCAGTTGCAGTCGGAGTACCACCAGTTCGTCAATACCGAACTGAAAGGCATTCTGGGCGAACATTTCCGCGAGTTCATCCGCCTTGGCCTGCTCAAGATGGACGAAGAAGATATCGAGGCCGTCAGCATCAATATCTGGCTGGTGGTGAAATTCTGGTTTGCCTTCGAGCAGACTTCACGGCCCAAGTCGCCCATTACCGAGGCTTCCGGCCATCGCGGTGTACGTCAGGTGATGGCGCTGCTCAAGCCTTATGTGCAGCCGGACTTCATGGCTGCCTTCCAGCAGCTGCAAGCACGCCACGCCGGCTGAACAGCAACCGGGTGAAACACAAGGCCGTTTCCGCATGGAAACGGCCTTGTTGCTTATCGCCCCGCCAGTCAGGCTCAATCAAACTGACGACGGAACAGCAGCAAGCCCGCCCCGAACACCAGCACGCCAATGCCGCCCATGCCCAGAATGGCACTCTGCAAATCAGCCAACCCCTGCCCTTTGAGCAAAATCCCGAAGGCAATGTCCAGGTAATAATGCAGCGGCGAGGCGAACATCAGGCCGCGCAGCCAGCCGGGCATGGCTTCCGGTGGCGTCCAGGCGCCAGACAAAAACAGCATGGGTGCCAGAATCAGAATCGACAGCATGCCTGCCTGTGCCAGATTGCGCGCAATGGTGGCGGCAAACAGCCCCAGCCCGGCGGTGGTGAACACATACAGGCCGGACAGGGCAAAAAACAGCAGCAGACTGCCCTTTACCGGAATGACAAATACCGGAATCAGCACCAGGAACAGGCTGAGCGCCACCCCGCACAGAATCACCCCGGTCATCGACACCACCTTGGGCAGCAAGATGCCAAACGGGGATAGTGGCGACACGATCAGCTGCTCCACCGTGCCACGCTCCTTCTCGCGCACCATGGCGGCCGCGGGCAGCAGCACCGCAAATACGGTGGCAATGTTCAGCATTTCCGATATCCCCATGAACCAGCTGTCTTCCTGATTGGGGTTGTACCAGACACGGATATCGTTCTGTACTTGTGGCAGATTGCGGGTGGCCGCCTCCCCCATGCCCAGCCGCTGCATCGCACTTTCCAGCCCGTACTGGCTGACAATCTGCTGCGCATGGCTGGTGGCGAGGAACCCCAGCACCGAATTGGTGGTATCCACCTGCATGGCCAGGCTGGTGGGCTGGCCATTGGCCAGATCCCGGCCAAACTGCGGCGGCACCGACAGCACCAGCATGGCGCGGCCCTGATCCAGCGCTGCCAGTGCCGCCGCATCCTGTCCCACGGTGCCGTCAATGCGGAAATACGGTTGCTGGAAGCGGGAGAGCAGTTCGCGGGACTGCGGGCTGCGGTCCAGGTCCTGCACCAGCGTGGCGGCATGGTTCAGGGACAAGGACACACCGGACGCCGCCAGAAAGATATCCGCGGTAAAGGCATACACGATAAAGGCCAGCAATACCCGGTCACGCCCCAGCTGCTTCAGTTCCTTCATCAGCATGACGGCAAAGCGCCGCCAGGCCAGTTGCCATTCTGCTTTCATATGTTCGGCCTCTTGCTGAACAGCTGGTAGCCGGCGGCAAACAGCAGGCAGGCGTACAGCGCCAGCACCGCCAGCGGCCGCCACAAGGACATCAGCCCCACGCCTTTCAGGAAGCAGCCCACCACGATGTCGGTGTAATACATGGCCGGCATCAGCTGTGCCACCACATGCGCGCCAGCCCCCAGCGATACGATGGGAATGATCAGGCCGGAATACAGTACCGCCGGAATCATGGTCACCACCATGGTGACAATCATCGCCGCCACCTGGGTGCGCACCAGCACCGACACCAACAGGCCGATGCCGGTGGTGCACAGCACATACACCAGCGTGGCAGGCAGGAAAAACAGCAGGCTGCCCTTGAACGGCACCTGATACAGCAATACCGCCAGCAACCACAGCAACAGGATGTTGACGCTGGAAATGGCTACATACGGAGCCAGCTTGCCCACCAGAAACTCGCCACGGCTGACATTGGAGGCATAGATATTGAAGATGGAACCGTTCTCTTTTTCCCGCACCACGCCCAGCGCAGTAAGGAATGGTGGTGACAGCATCAGGATGACCATGATCAGCTTGGGTGCCAGCGACCAGATGCTGGACACGCTCTGGTTGTACAGATAGCGCGATTCCAGCGCGATGGGCGTCAGCTGCGCCAGAGCATCCTGTTGCGACAAGCCAGTAGCATGCGACACCGCCTGCGCTACCGCCGCCAGACTGAAGGCGGCATTGATGGCCGTGACATAGCCCTTGGTGGTCATGGCGCGGCTAGGGAAGCTGCCATCCACCAAGGTCTGGATGGCAGCCGGACGAGCCTGGGCCAGCGTCTTGCCAAACTGTGGAGGAATCACCAGCACCACCCGCACTGCGCCGGAACCAATCAACTGCGCCGCATCGCGCTCATCCCCGGCATAGCCGCGAAACCGGAAATAGCGCGAATCGATAAAGCGGTAGGCATAGTCTCGGCTGGCGGCGCTGCGGTCGTGGTCCACCACGGCAAACGGGATGTTTTCCACATCCAGCGACAGACCGTAGCCAAACAACAGCATCAGCAAGGCCGGTACCACAAAGGCCAGGGTGAAGAACAGGCGGTCGCGCACGATTTCACGCCATTCCTTGCCTGCGATGGCCACTACACGTTGCAGATTCATGCGACACTCCCGGTGGCATGTGATTGCGCTTCCAGCTGGCTGACACGCTGCACGAACACATCCTCCATGGCGATGGGGCGGGCTTGCGGCGGCCGTTCCACACCCAGCCCGCGCAGCACCTGTTGTAGCCGTTCTACATCCGGGGTCAGCACATGCAAGGCACTGCCATAAGGCGACACATTGGCAAAACCGGCGGCCTGCAAGGGGGAAACCAGGGCTGCCGCATTGTCGGCATACACCCGGTACAGCTGGCCGGCCTCGGCCAGTACCTGCTGTTTCATCTGCTGCGGCGAGGCATCCGCCACCACCCGTCCGGCAAACATCAGTGCCAGATGGTCGCAATGTTCAGCCTCGCTCATGTAATGGGTGGTCACCAGCATGGCCACGCCATCCTGCCGTGACAGGCGGAACAGGATGTCCCAGAAGGCGCGCCGCCCCAGGGGGTCCACCCCGCTGGTGGGTTCATCCAGAAACAATACCCGTGGCTGATGCACCAGCGCGCAGCCCAGTGCCAGCCGCTGGCGCAAGCCCATGGGCAGGGCGGCGGCCAGATCGTTTTCGTGACCATGCAGGCCCGCCATGTCCAGAATCCACTGCAAGCGCACATCGCGGGCCTTGCGGTCCAGACCATAGATACCGGCATACAGGCGGATGTTTTCCACCACGCTCAGGTCCAGATACAAGGAAAACGCCTGCGACATATAACCGATGCGTGACTTGATCAGCGCACCGGCCTGCTTCATGTCCGCCCCGGCCACGCGCCCGCTGCCACTGCTGGGCGGCAGGATGCCGGTGAGCATCTTGATGGCCGTGGTCTTACCAGCACCATTGGCCCCCAACAGGCCGAAGATTTCCCCTTGCCGCACCTGAAAGCTGACATCGCCCACTGCGACAAAATCACCAAAGCGCTTGACCAGCCCCTTGGCCTCGATAGCCAGCTCCTGGCTGGCCGAACCGGGTGCTGCCGGTGCCGCCATGGTGTCCGGCGCAGTGGTACCCGTCTGCTTGCCGCCCAGCATGGCGACAAACACGTCTTCCAGCTCGGCATCCAGCACATCCAGCTGCTGGCACTCCAGCCCTTGCAGCACATCGACCACCTGCTGGCGGGCAGCAGGCTGATCTGGCTCAGGCATAAACAGGCGGATCTCCGGCCCCATCGCTTCGCACTGCGGCCAGCGCGCCACCAGCCGCTGCATGGCGCTCAACTGCGGCTGCACCCGGCACTGCACGATGCAGCCCGGCACCCGTTGCAGGATTTGCGCCGGGCTGCCCTCGGCCAGTTTGCTGCCCTGATGCAGCAGGCTCATGCGGGTAAAGCGGCTGGCCTCGTCCATATAGGCAGTGGACACCAGCGCCGTCAGGCCCTGCCCGGCGATCAGGGTGGCCAGAATGGCCCAGAAGTCGCGGCGCGATACCGGATCCACCCCGGTGGTGGGTTCATCCAGAATGATCAGCTGCGGCGCGTGTATCAGCGTGCACACCAGCCCCAGCTTTTGCTTCATGCCGCCGGACAGCTGTTTCATCGGCCGATGACGAAACGCTGCCAGCCGGGTGATGGCAAGCAACTGCTCCTTGCGGGCAGCCGCTTCTTCGCGTGGCACCAGCCGCAGCCGGGCAAAAAAGTCGACATTTTCCTCGATGGACAAATCGCCATACAGGTTCTGCCCCAGGCCTTGTGGCATCAGGCCGATACGCCCCTTGATGGCTTCGGCATGACGTTCGCTGTCCAGTAACTGGCCAAACACCTCCAGCTGGCCCTGCTCGTAGGACAACACGCCGGCCACCGCCTTCATCAGGCTGGATTTGCCGGCTCCGTCCGGGCCGATCAGCCCGTACAGCTCGCCACGGTGCACTTCGAGGTCCAGTCCTTGTACGGCAAACTGGCCACCGTACTGCTTGCCGAAGCCGCTGGCCTTGATGATGGTATCGCTCATGGCTACCAGCGCGGGGCTTGCCAGGCCACGCCATCCTTCCAGCGGATGACGGCATCGGCCGGCAAGCCGGGCGTCAGGCGCAATTGCGGATTGCTGCTCAGGCTGAGTTTGACCGCATACACCAGTTTCACCCGCTCATCAGGGGTTTGCACTTCCTTGGGGGTGAATTCGGCACGGGCGGCAATATGGCTGACGGTGGCGTCAAACGGATGCGCGGGGAAGGCGTCGGTGCTGATTTGCGCGGGCAAGCCAAGGCGGATCTTGCCGATCTGGTTTTCCGGAACATACACCTTGAGGTAAAGGTGGTTCAGGTCCACCAGCTCCAGCACCCCGCCGCCTGCTGCCAGCATTTCACCCGGCTCGCGCAAGCGATTGCTGACCATGCCACCGGAAGGCGCGGTCAATTGCAATTCGCGCAGCACGGCAGTGGCTTCGGCCACCGCAGCTTCGGCCTGATGGATTTGCTCTGCCGCCTGTACAGCCTGGCTGCGCGCGCTGACGGCAGCCAGTTGCATCTGCTCGGCATGCATGCGGTCTACCGAGCCGCGCGCCAGCAAGTCGGCAAAACGGGCGGCATCCTTGTCCGCCTGGGCCGAAGCCGCAGCAGCACGTTGCTGCTGGGCACGGGCGGCGGCCAGACTGGCTTGCGCAGCCCGCAAGCGGGCAGTTACCTCATCCGAATGCAGGCGGGCCAATAACTGGCCGCTGCTGACCATATCCCCTTCGCGCACCAGCACGCTCTCCAGCCGTCCCGGATATTTGCTGGCTACCAGTACGCTGTCGCCCTCCAGTCGGCCGTTGGCCTGGATCAATCCTTCCGGCAGGCCCCGGTCTCGCGCCTGCCAGATGCCATAAGCCAGCGCACCGGCCAGCGCCAGCACCACACCTGCCATCACGACTCTGCTTGTTTTCATGTCACAACTCACCGATGGCCCGTTGCAAGGCCACCACCGCCAGGGCGTGGTCGTAACGGGCGTTGAACAGATTGCGCTGGCTGTCTGCGCGCCGTACTTCGGCGGCCAGCACTTCGGTCTGATTGGCCAGGCCATTGCGATAGCGGTCGCGCTGGATGGCCAGGTATTCGTCTGCCGACAGCAAGGCGGCCTCGGCCACGCGGATGCGGGCTGTGGCTTCGATTTGCTGGCTATGGCTGCGCTCCACTTCCAGCGCAATCAGGCTGCGGGCCTCCTGCAACTGGTCCTGCACCGCGCTGGCTTGTTCGCTGACACTGCCGGCACGGGCGCGGATCAGGCCGCTGTCGAACACGCTCCAACTGACTCCCAGTCCGACCGAACCCACGCCCTTGTTCACCAGATAAGGATTGTTCAGGTAGCTGTAGGCGGCATACACCCCCAGCTGCGGCTGGCTTTCCGCGCGCACACTGCGGGCAGTGGCCTGCAAGGATTCGGACCATTCTGCAAGGCCCGCCAGCTCCGGCCTTTGCTGCATGGCACGCTGCTGCAAAGCAGCCAGACTGCGTCCGTCACCGGCCAGTTCCAGTTCATCCACCTGCACCGGCTGGCTGAAGTCACGCCCCAGCAGGCGGTTGTAGGCAGCCTGGCTCAGCGTCTCTGCCTGCCGGGCCGAAATCAGCTTTTGCTCGGCATCCGCCACCGCCAGCGCTGCCCCCAGCACATCACCCCGTGCCACCACGCCTTTGCGGAAGAAATTGTTCACATCCCGCTGATAGGCTTGCAGGCTGTGCAGATACTGGCTGGCCACCGCTGCCGCATGGCGCGCGCGCAACACATTGACATAGGCTTCCGCCACTTGCAGGCGCAAGGCCTGGCGTACCTGTTCCTGCGCGTAACGACTGGCCGATGTTGCTGCCGCAGCAGACTGCTGCAGGGCGGTGAGCCTGCCGCCGGTATACAGGGGCAGCCCAAGCCGGGCATTGGCATAGCGCACATCCCGGTTACTGAGCGGTGCATCCACCGAGGCTGGCAGATGCAGACCCAGCGCACCCAGACCTTGCGTCAGCGGGCTGATATCCAGCCGCGCGGTCGGCGTGCTGTCCAGCTGGCTGACACCGGCATCCAGTGTCAAAGCCGGCCCGGCTGCGGCATGAGCGGCATCCTCTTGCAGGCGGGCGGCATCCACCTTACGTGTTTCGGCGCGCAGACTGTGACTGTATTGTTCGGCCTGCTGCCAGGCTTGCTGCAATGACTCCGCCAGCACCGGGCAACTCAGTACGGACAGCCCCAGCCACAGCGGTAAAAACTTGCATGAAAATGCCATTGAAGTAATGAACACTCATTCATCAATAATGACTTCAGTATATTGCAACTGCATGGACGGTTGTTGCGCTTGATCAGTCAAACCGAAGCAAAAACGGGATGAGAGACAATACAAAGCCCGAAAATGCCAGATACGCGGCATTTTCGGGCTTTTGCTCTAGAAATTCAGGCTTTCAATGCCGCGCGCAACTGATGTGCGGCACGCAGGGCAAAGGCATAGATGGACAATTGCGGATTGGCACCGATGCTGGTGGGGAAGATGGAACCGTCGATAATGCTCAGGTTACGCAGCGTCCAGTGGCGGCCGTATTCGTCCACCACACCGCTGTCCGGCTGGCTGCTCATGGCGGCTCCACCCATCACATGGGCACTGACCAGACGAGCCAGCAAGGGCTTGAGCGCCAAACCGGCTATCATTTCCCGCGTTTCCTTCCAGCTGGAAAGCAGCGGGGCCTGTTCGTGAATCACCTGTACCTGACGCGCACCGGCGGCGAACTGCAGTTCCGCCATGGTGAGCCAGCTACGCCGCACGCCATCCCACAGCACATCGTTCAGCGGGTAATCCAGCTCGGGCGAACCATCGGCGCGCAAGCGCACCACCCCGCCCTGACTGTCCGGGTGAAAGCCATCGCGCAGCAGGGCCAGCATCACATGCAGATGGGGCAGTTGCTGCATCAGGCTGGCGGTTTGCTGACCAAAGCCTGACAGCGTCACCCCCACCAGCAAGGGATGCACCGGCGGCACTTCCAGCTTGTAACCCAGCGGACCGTCCAGTGGCTGGGTGTGCATGAAGTGGTCGGAATACACGGTTTGCGGTGCACCGTTATAGGCTTCGATGCGCTGCGGCATCACCGCACCGCAAATGGCGACCGGATGCAGAAAGGTGCGCTGGCCGACATGACTGTCCGCCAGGCCGCTGCGCAGCAAGATGGCTGGCGTGCCGATGGAGCCTGCCGCCAGCACCACATGGCCAGCACTCACCCGGAAACGACGACCGGTGAGGCTGTGGCCATCAGCGGCCAGCAGCACGCCTTCCGCCCCTTGCAAGGCCTTGCCGTCGGCAGTGGGAAGTAGCCGCTCCACGCGAGCCCGCGCCAACAAGCCGGCCTTGTGCTGCAAGGCTGCAGGAATGGTGGTCACCAGCATGGATTGCTTGGCATTGGTGGCACAGCCCATGCCGCAATATCCCAGGTTCCAGCAACCGCGCACATTGCGCCGGATGCGGCCATGCCTGAGGCCCAGCGCCTGACAGCCTTGTTCCAGCACGCTGTTGTTGGGGTTGGGGTCGGTCTGCCAGTCGGCAATGCCCAGCCGCGCTTCGGCCATGTCGAACCACGGGGTCATGGCTTGCGGGTTCAGCCCGTGCAGGCCATAGCGTTCACCCCACCAGTTGAGCGTGTCGGCAGGCGTGCGAAAGGCGCTGGTCCAGTTGACCGTGGTACTGCCACCCACGGTACGGCCCTGCAGGATATTGATGCCCTTGTCGGCGGTCTTGCGACTGGCTGCCTCCTGATACAGCTCGGGATAGGCCTTGGCTTCCAGCAGACGGAAGTCGCGCGATGTCCGCAAGGCTCCCTCTTCCACCATCAGCACATCCAGCCCGGCCTGGGCCAGCACTTCGGCCGTCATGCCGCCGCCCGCACCGGTGCCGATGATCAGCACGTCGCAGTGCAGTTGCAGGTCCTGCTGCCGGCTGGCACCGTCCAGCACGCGCCAGCCGTCGGCCACGCCCTGGGCAATCGGATCGGGCAAGCTCATCGGTGTCGTCATGGCAGCAGACTCATGATTTGTGGTGGTTGCTGATAACCCATTGCGCTCCAGCTGGCCGGGTTGCCAAACCAGGCGGCATTGATCAGCGCATGCAAGGCCTGGTACGCCGAGCGCAGCAATAACAAGGGGCTGTGCTGCCAGCTACGCAGGAAAGCAGTCAGCTCGCTCTCCGTCGCCTGCGCCCAGGGCTTGCGCACGCCGGCCAGCCAGCGCCGCGCCCAGCGATTGGCCAGCAGGTCGAACAACTGGCGCAACTCCTGCTGGATGGCGGGCAGCAGATTGCTGATTGCCACATCCACCCCGCGCACGATGTCGTTCACGGGCAAGCCGGGCAGGCCCAGCATGACCGCGCAATGCTGCGGATTATTTGCGCATCGACCGGCTGCAGGAAATGCAGGGCCGGTTCGGCGCGAGCCGGCCAGTCCGCCTGCGGAGTGGCCAGCAGGCCTGCGGCCAGCAGCACCACACTGCCGGCCATGCCGGTCTTGATCAGTTGGCGGCGGGTAAGCATGTCAGCCTCGCAACATCAGTCGGAGCAGCCATTCCACCGTCCGGCCATATGGCGGACGGGTCAACCAGCTGCCGGCCCAGCGGCTTTGGGTGAATACCGGCTTGAGCTTGGAGAAGGTGAGGAAACCTTCGTAGCCGTGGTAATGCCCCATGCCGGAAGGCCCCACGCCGCCAAACGGCATGTCGTCCTGCGCCACGTGCAGGATGGTTTCATTGATGCATACGCCACCGGATACGGTTTGTTGCAGCACCTTGTCGATGCGCACCGGGTCGCGATCAAACAGGTAAAGCGCCAGTGGGCGCGGCCGGGTGTTGATGTACTCCAGCGCCTCGTCAAAGCGGTCATAACTGACCACCGGCAGGATGGGGCCGAAGATTTCCTCCTGCATCAGCGCGCAATGGGCCGGACAATCCAGCACCAGGGTCAGCGGCAGCTTGCGCACTGCGGCCAGGTCTTCCCCGGCCGGATTGATCTGCCGAACCCTCGCCCCGGCAGCAATGGCTTCGTCCAGCCATTGTTGCAGGCGCTGGTAATGCCGTGGATGGATGATGCTGCTGTAGTCCGGGTTATGCGCCAGCGTGGGATAGGCACGGGTGGCAACGGCATCCAGCATGGCCAGCAGGCGGTCACGGTCCTTGGCATTCACCAGCACATAGTCAGGTGCCACGCAGGTTTGACCGGCATTGAGCAATTTGCCTGCCACGATGGATTCGGCAGCGCGGGCAAAGTCGGCATCGCGCGCCACCAGGGCGGGCGACTTGCCCCCCAGTTCCAGCGTCACCGGGGTGAGATTATCCGCCGCCGCCCGCATCACATGGCGTCCCACCGCGGTGGAACCGGTAAACAGCAGGTGGTCAAACGGCAGGCGGGTAAAGGCCTGTGCCAGCGTCGCATCGCCATTGACCACCGTCACCAGCCCCGGCTCGAAATACTGCGCCACCAGTCTGGCCAGCAGCGCACCGGTGGCCGGGGTGAGCTCGGACATCTTGATCATCACCCGGTTACCCGCCGCCAGTGCACCAATCAAGGGGCCAAATGCCAGAAACAGCGGATAGTTCCACGGCACCACCACACCCACCACACCCAATGGCTGCGGTATCACCTGATTGCGCGCCGGGCGGAACCACAGCGAAACGGCACGGCGTTGCGGCCGCATCCAGCGGCCCAGCTGGCGTCGTGCACTGCGCAGCTCTTCCAGACTGGGAAACAGTTCCAGCAAGCGGGTTTCCACACTGCTGCGCTGGCCGAAGTCGGCATTCACCGCCTCGATCAAGGCAGTGCGGTTCTGTTGTATCAACTGTTCCAGCGCCGTCAACCAGCCACGGCGCATGGCCAGATCGGGAAACCTTGCCGCATCGGCGGCATGGCGCATGGCGGCATAGGCCTGCTGCAGACCCTGTTCGGTGTCTGGCGGCATCGGCATGACAGGCATTGTGCTATCCTCGTGTTGTTCCATCCGGCAAACGGTCGTTTAGAGCCACGACTCTAAAGCCAGAATAGCATCAGAATTTTCCTCTGTCACCCGTGTATCCATCATGTTGATCGATTTCTTTTATGCCCTGCGCGATGCCCGCTTGCCGGTATCACTCAAGGAATTCCTGACCCTGCTGGAAGCACTCAGGCAAAACGTGGCTTTTGGCAGCCTGGATGCTTTTTACTATCTGTCGCGCGCCACGCTGATCAAGGACGAAAAGCATTACGACCGCTTCGATCAGGTGTTCGGCCACTACTTCGAAGGCAAGACGCTGAATCTGGATGACTTGCAGCGCGATATTCCGGAGGACTGGCTGCGCAAGCAGGTTGAGAAATTCCTCAGCCCGGAAGAACAGCAGCAATTGCAGGCCATGGGCTGGGACAAACTGATGGAAACCCTGCGCCAGCGGCTGGAAGAACAGAAAGAGCGGCATCAGGGCGGCAACAAATGGATAGGCACCGACGGCACCAGCCCGTTTGGTGCTTATGGCTACAACCCGGAAGGCATACGCATTGGCCAGGCGGAGTCGCGCCATCGCCGTGCGGTGAAAGTGTGGGACAAGCGCGAATTCCGCAATTTCGACGATGCCGCCGAGCTGGGCAGCCGCAACATCAAGCTGGCCTTGCGTCGGCTGCGCGAGTTTGCCCGTGACGGTGCCGACGAAGAGCTGGACCTGGAAGCCACCATTGCCGGCACCGCCCGCAAGGCCGGCCTGCTGGACCTGCGCATGCGCCGCACCCTGCGCAATACGGTAAAGGTACTGTTGCTGTTTGATGTCGGCGGCTCGATGGACGACCACATCAAGGCGGTGGAAGAACTGTTCTCCGCCGTCAAGACCGAGTTCAAGCACCTGGAGTACTACTACTTCCACAACTGCGTGTATGAAACGGTGTGGAAGGACAACCGGCGGCGGCAAGGCAGCAGCCTGTCCACGCTGGACCTGCTGCATACCTTTGGCAGGGATTACAAGCTGATCCTGGTGGGCGATGCCACCATGAGCCCTTACGAAATCAGCCATCCGGGTGGCAGCGTGGAGCACATGAACCCGGAGGCTGGCGCAGTGTGGATGCAGCGCCTGCTGAGCCACTTCCGCCATGCCGCCTGGCTCAACCCGGTGGCCGAGCAATACTGGGGCTACACCCCGTCCCTGCAACTGATGCAGCAACTGATGCAACAGCGCATGTTTCCGCTCACCCTGGAAGGCGTGGACCGCGCCATGCGCAGCCTGAAGCAAGGGGGAGCCTTGCTTCAGGCTGCTGACAAGGTAATTTGATACGATTGCACTGGACCCGGCAAAGCCGGGCCTTCCGACCAAGCACCCGATTCCGCAGCCTTGCCATCTAATCCCAATCCCCCCGCCCTTTCCCCGAAAGGGAGCCTCGCTTTCTTTGCAGAAAGCGAGCGGGGGGGTGTCCACCATCTGATGAGTTCGAAGCAAGAGGGAGCCTTGCTGGCTCCCTAGTTTGACGGGGGAAAGTGCTGCCCATGGCCATCGAAGGCCTTGACCTGATCGCGCCCGGCCAGCTTTGCCTCGTACAAGGCCTGGTCGGCCAATGCCAGAGCGACACTGGCGTCCTGCTGGCTGCGGGCAAAGCTGCTGACGCCGATGCTGGTTCGTACCTGCAACTGGCATCCCCACCTGGATGACATGGCTGCGCACCGCCTCGCGCAGCCGTTCG
>NZ_LNQV01000151.1 GCF_001515305.1 Aquitalea pelogenes | reverse complement strand
GGAAAAGACCCCAAGCTGTGCGAACTGTACCTGGTCGAGGGTGACTCCGCCGGCGGCTCTGCCAAGCAAGGCCGCGACCGCAAATTCCAGGCCATCCTGGGCCTGCCCGGCAAACTGGCCGACTGCCAGGAAAAGACCCCAAGCTGTGCGAACTGTACCTGGTCGAGGGTGACTCCGCCGGCGGCTCTGCCAAGCAAGGCCGCGACCGCAAATTCCAGGCCATCCTG
>NZ_LNQV01000150.1 GCF_001515305.1 Aquitalea pelogenes | reverse complement strand
CGCCAGCGTTCAATCTGAGCCAGGATCAAACTCTTCAGTTCAATCTCATAGCAAATTTCTGGCACGCAAGATCAAAGAAAATAACAAGTATTTCTTGTCTTGCAGTGCAAGTATTTGGCTTTCGCCAAGCACTCACACCTATCGGTTATTCTGTTTTTTAAAGAGCGGTGCAGGTCGCTGCGTTTCGTTTCCGTCGCTGCGTTGTCTGCTGAGGAGGCGAACTATACGC
>NZ_LNQV01000149.1 GCF_001515305.1 Aquitalea pelogenes | reverse complement strand
GCTGGTGGACGAAGGCCGTGATGGGCGGTGAAGTAGGACAGGCGTGTTCTGGTACAAGGCCGGCCGTGGTCACCACCCGGGCTATTTGGTGAAACCGGTTAGCGGTCAGCTGGGCAGATACCAGCCGTTGCAGCTGGTGGACGAAGGCCGTGATGGGCGGTGAAGTAGGACAGGCGTGTTCTGGTACAAGGCCGGCCGTGGTCACCACCCGGGCTATTTGGTGAAACCGGT
>NZ_LNQV01000148.1 GCF_001515305.1 Aquitalea pelogenes | reverse complement strand
GCTGAGCAATGGCGGTGACACCGCAGCCACTTGCCCCGGATGTGCGCCAGTGGGTGCACATCAGAGAGCAGGGCAGCCAGCTTGAAGTCCAGTGGCAAGGATCCGCCACTGGCCGGTGTCAGCCTGCAGGCGCGGCTGAGCAATGGCGGTGACACCGCAGCCACTTGCCCCGGATGTGCGCCAGTGGGTGCACATCAGAGAGCAGGGCAGCCAGCTTGAAGTCCAGTGGCAAG
>NZ_LNQV01000147.1 GCF_001515305.1 Aquitalea pelogenes | reverse complement strand
GTGGTGGAAGCACTGGTCACCGCCATTGCCGCCAGCGGCAAGCTGGCCGGGCAGACCTGGTGGAGCTGAACCCGCAATTCGATATCGACAGCCACGGCGCGAAGACGGCGGCCCGGCTGGCGTGGAGTATCACCCGTGGTGGAAGCACTGGTCACCGCCATTGCCGCCAGCGGCAAGCTGGCCGGGCAGACCTGGTGGAGCTGAACCCGCAATTCGATATCGACAGCCACGGCG
>NZ_LNQV01000146.1 GCF_001515305.1 Aquitalea pelogenes | reverse complement strand
CGCCCTGCTGGAACGGGTGGCGCCGGGCCGTCAGTTGCAACTGGACGCCGACACCCGGCAATGGCTGGTAGAGCAAGCCTTCCCCCGGCAATATCCGTGAACTGCGCAACCTGCTGGAGCGCGCCAGCCTGCTGAGCGCCCTGCTGGAACGGGTGGCGCCGGGCCGTCAGTTGCAACTGGACGCCGACACCCGGCAATGGCTGGTAGAGCAAGCCTTCCCCCGGCAATATCCGTG
>NZ_LNQV01000145.1 GCF_001515305.1 Aquitalea pelogenes | reverse complement strand
TGCGCTTGAGGCCGCTGGGCCCCAGCACCCACGGGCGACGCGGGTCGATGCGCGGAATGGCCTGGGTAGAAAAATCCATCACTTCTCCTTGTAAGCAGCAGCGGACGGGCGAAGTCTGTGCTTCTGCCCCGGCTCGCCTGCGCTTGAGGCCGCTGGGCCCCAGCACCCACGGGCGACGCGGGTCGATGCGCGGAATGGCCTGGGTAGAAAAATCCATCACTTCTCCTTGTAAGCAGC
>NZ_LNQV01000144.1 GCF_001515305.1 Aquitalea pelogenes | reverse complement strand
GTCTCGTCCTTCTGCCCCGGCACGTATTGCGCCAGCGGGCCATGTTCCAGCCAAGTACCGCCATTGCTGCTGCCACACCGGCCAGCTGTGATCGCCCGCCATGCCGGTGTACCCGTCGTGGCGGGACAACAGGCTGGCCAGTCTCGTCCTTCTGCCCCGGCACGTATTGCGCCAGCGGGCCATGTTCCAGCCAAGTACCGCCATTGCTGCTGCCACACCGGCCAGCTGTGATCGCCCGC
>NZ_LNQV01000143.1 GCF_001515305.1 Aquitalea pelogenes | reverse complement strand
CGCGCCAATACAGGTCTGCCAGCGTGTGCTTTCGTGCGGCAGGTCGCGCCCCAGTACCAGCGCAATTTCGCGGCTTCGACCTTGGGTTTGCAGCAGGCGGCTGTCCACCACTTCGAATGGCCGGCAGCACGGTAGTCCACCGCGCCAATACAGGTCTGCCAGCGTGTGCTTTCGTGCGGCAGGTCGCGCCCCAGTACCAGCGCAATTTCGCGGCTTCGACCTTGGGTTTGCAGCAGGCG
>NZ_LNQV01000142.1 GCF_001515305.1 Aquitalea pelogenes | reverse complement strand
TGTTGACCTCTTCCAGCAGGCTGTTGATGGCGGCGGTCAGGGTGCGGACTTCGGCCGGGCATTGTTGACTTCGATGGGGGCCATATCGCGTGGCGGAGCGGTTTTCCACCACCCGGCGCAGGCGGTCGCAGTGGCGACAGGCCACGGCTGTTGACCTCTTCCAGCAGGCTGTTGATGGCGGCGGTCAGGGTGCGGACTTCGGCCGGGCATTGTTGACTTCGATGGGGGCCATATCGCGTGGCGGAGC
>NZ_LNQV01000015.1 GCF_001515305.1 Aquitalea pelogenes | reverse complement strand
TAGACGCTTCCGCTCAGAAAGCCCAGGCTGCTGATGCTTCCGCACCGGCTAAAAAGGCTGCCAAAAAGCACCACGCTAAAAAGCATACTGCCAAGAAAGTAGAAGCTTCCGCTCAAAAAGCCCAGGCTGCTGACGCTTCCGCTCCGGCCAAGAAGCACGCTGCCAAAAAACATCACGCTAAAAAGCACGCTGCCAAGAAAGCCGCTCCGGCTTCCGCAGCAAACTAATCAGACGTCAGCGTCTGGCTCGCAATAAGAAAAGGGAGGCTTCGGCCTCCCTTTTTTGCATCTGCCATTTCCGCTGAGCCACTGCCGTGGTGTACCGGCAAAGAAAAACGCATCCGGCTGGATGGCGTTTTGTCATTTCCCAGGAAAAAGCGGAATCACTTTTCCACAAAAGCACGTTCGATGGCGTAGTCGCCCGGTTCGCCCATACGCGGCGATTCCTTGAAACCCATGCCATTCAGGATTTCGCACAGGTCGTGCAGCATGGACGGGCTACCGCAGATCAGCACGCGGTCGTTTTCCGGGTTCAGCTGCGGCAGGCCGATGTCGGCGCACATCTTGCCGTTGGTGATCAGGTCGGTCAGACGGCCCTGATTGCGGAACGGTTCGCGGGTAACGGTCGGGTAGTAAATCAGCTTTTCTTTCACGATATCGCCAAAGAACTCGTTTTCCGGCAGTTCTTTGGTGATGTAGTCGTGATAGCCCAGCTCATTCACCCAGCGTACGCCGTGGGTCAGGATGACTTTGTCGTAGCGCTCGTAGACTTCCGGGTCCTTGATGATGGACATGAACGGTGCCAGACCGGTACCGGTGGACAACAGATACAGGTTCTTGCCCGGCAGCAGGTTGTCTTGTACCAGGGTGCCTGTGGGCTTCTTGCTGATCAGTACGGTGTCGCCAACTTGCAGGTGTTGCAGTTTGGAGGTCAGCGGGCCGTCTTGTACCTTGATGCTGTAAAACTCCAGATGCTCTTCGTAGTTGGAGCTGACAATGGAGTAGGCACGCATCAGCGGCTTGCCGTTTACTTCCAGGCCGATCATGACGAATTGGCCATTGATGAAGCGCAGGCCGGCATCGCGGGTGCAGGTGAAGGTGAACAGGGTGTCGTTCCAGTGGTGAACCGACAATACCTTTTCAGCGGTCAAATTGGGGGAGGACATATAAATTGCTGCTCGCTATCCAATAGAAATCAAGGAATGAGTGGTTGCGGCGATTTTACCCTTTTCAGGGACGCTTGACTAAACATTGCTAGCTGTTCTCACTATGTCATTAAACATAATGATCAAATCGCCACGACGCAAAGCCTGCAACAGCTTTTGGCATGCTATGGCGGGCATACGGCGGGAAAGTCAACTGGAACAGGATGTTACCTTAAAGAGTGGGGCAGCCCTAACGATTTCTTTCCGCTGTGTTTATTCCTGTTTGTTCTTAGCAATGCGTTGATTTAGATCAGCGAATTGTATTGCGCGCTGCGCTAGTGCATAAAACTGTAGCCAGGCGGCTGTTGTCAGACAGTGTACAGCCAGATGCCGATTTGCCATTCTGATGTCATTTTTTTTGTATGGTGCAAAGCCGGACGCGTACAATCTGCTGTCCTGCTGACAGAAAGCGGAGCAAGCAATGAAGCTGTGTGTGATTCCCGGAGACGGGATCGGCCACGAGGTGGTTCCCGTTGCCGTGGGTGTGCTGCAAGCGGTGCTGCCAGGTTTGCAACTGGTGTTTGCCGATGCCGGCTGGGAAACCTTCCGGCGCCAGGGCAAGGCCTTGCCGGACAAGACGCTGGAGGCTGCGCGCGAGTGTGGTGCCGTGTTTTTCGGGGCGGTGAGTTCTCCCATGCAGCTGGTTGAAGGGTATCGCTCCCCCATTGTCCAGTTGCGGCGTGAACTCGGCTGTCATGCCAATATCCGTCCCACGCTCAGCCTGCCGCTGACAGTGTGCCGGCAGGGAATCGACCTGATCATCGTCCGGGAAAATACCGAAGACCTTTACGTTGGGGACGAGCAGTCCGATGGCGAAGTGGCGGTTGCCATCAAGCGCATCACGCGTACTGCATCACTCCGCGTTGCCAGAAGTGCGTTTGAACTGGCCAGACATGCCGGCCGCCAGCGCATCACCATCATCCACAAGGCAAATATCCTGCCACGCACCGATGGCCTGTTTCGCGACTGTGCCCGCGAGGTGGCGCGGGAATATCCGGAAATTGTCGTGGATGAAATGCTGGTGGATACCGCGGCCATGCGTCTGGCGCAGTCTCCGGAAAGCTTTGACATGCTGCTGGCGCCCAATCTGTACGGCGATATCCTGTCAGACCTGGTCGCCGCTTTTGCCGGTGGTTTGGGGCTGGCACCATCGCTGAATCTGGGCGTGACGGCCGCCATTGCCGAGCCGGTGCATGGTTCTGCCCCGGATATTGCCGGGCAGGGTATTGCCAATCCGCTGGCGGCCATTCTCAGTGCCGCCATGTTGCTGCGCATCTGGTGGCAGCGGGCTGATCTGGCCATGAGGGTGGAACAGGCGGTTCTGGCGACCCTGCAGGATGGCATTGCCACGCCGGATGTGATTTCGCCGGGGGTGAGTACGCAGCATCTGGCGCGGGCGGTGATCGACAGGTTGAAACAGGCGCAGGGATAGAGAAGCAGGAATAGAAAGAGGGCGGCTTGACCGGCCGCCCTCTGTGGTGTGTCACTGCATGCTTGAAAAGAAGGATTTGCGGGATAACGCAAACATCACATACAAGTCTTCACCCTGCCTGGCCCCGAACATGTCTGCCAACGATGTTCTTGACTGCAGCCTTGCAGGTCTACCAAAGAACAGGCTGTATGCACAGCACAAGATAAGCCTCAAACAACTGATGTTACGGTAGTGCTGCCCGGTTTCGTCTGGGCGGTAACATCATGCTCGCTACCTGTTACGGCAACGCAGAGGGGAATTTCTTCCCGGTTTACTCATCATGCTTTAGCAAAGTCTGTTGTTTCGTGTCTGGCGTACCGACTACCTGTCGTCTGATGCATCCGCAATGGACGCTTGCTGCGCTCCCGGGCAAGCTTGAACTGCCCGCCATCAGTCCTGAAAAGGCGATGGGTTCTGAACGCCGGTGTGAACAAGGTTGTCGGAATCCGGCCAATGACTCATCCCAAACCCTCCCTGTTACTGAATGATTTCAGTATAGGCCTGACATTGGCGGACTCAAGTTTTTTTTCGGTCCCGGTGCAGGTTTTTGTATGCCATTGTTCTGATTGTTTGCCAGCGAAGGCTTGGCCAGCGCTGCGATTTTGCAACGCAGGCCAGGCTGGCGACTCAGCCGGTCTGCGCTTCCAGCCTGGCCACTTGTGCTGGCTGATTGGGATGCAGGTGTCGCTCGAACTGACGGGTGGCGGCAGCCCAGGAATATCGCTCGGCCACGGTCCGCACATGCTCACGGTCCAGTTTGAGCGCTTCCAGACAAGCGTGACGCAGATCGTCGTGCAATACGCCAGCGCCGCTGTGGCCCACCACATCGCGCGGTCCGGCTACCGGATAAGCGGCTACCGGTGTGCCGCAGGCCATGGCTTCCAGCAGTACCAAGCCAAAGGTGTCGGTCAGGCTGGGGAAAACAAAGACATCCGCGGCGCGGTAGAAGCGGGCCAGCTCGGGCTGGGGAAACACACCGGCAAAGTGGACCTCCGGGTATTCGCGTTGCAGCCGGGACAGCAGCGGGCCATCCCCCACCACCCATTTGCTGCCGGGCAGGTCCAGTTTCAGGAAAGCCTCGATGTTTTTTTCCACCGCAACGCGCCCGATATAGACAAAGCGCGGCGCACGGCTTTCTTCCAGCCGGTCACGTTCACCTGGGCTGAACATGCCGATGTCCACGCCGCGGCTCCACAGCACCACCTTGTCAAAGCCGCGGGCACGCAGGTCGTCGGCAATGGACTGGGTGGGCACCATGGTGGCGGCACCGGCATTGTGGAAGCGACGCATCCAGGCATAGCTGATGGATAGCGGCAGGCGGGTGCGGGCGGCGATGTATTCCGGAAAACGGGTGTGATAAGCCGTGGTGAACAGTAGCTTGTGGCGCAGGCAGTAACGGCGGGCGGCCAGACCAAGCGGGCCTTCCGTGGCAATGTGGATGGCATGCGGCGCCAGTGCCGCGATGCGTTGTGCCACTTGGCGGTAAGGCAGGATGGACAGCCGGATGTCCGGGTAGGTGGGGCAGGGCAGGGTGTGGAATTCCAGCGGGGTGATCATTTCAACCTGATGCCCGAAGGCAGTCAGTTCGCGGCAGGTTTCGGTCAGGGTGCGGACTACGCCGTTGACCTGGGGCTGCCAGGCGTCGGTCACGATCAGGATGCGCATGGGGTCTCCTGGCTGGGGTCGGACTGCGAAGGGATGGTGTCGTGGTATTGCAGGGCCTGCGGGACGGGTATGCCGGGTTGGCCCAGCGGGCTGTGTTCAATGCCTGCTTGCGGTTTGTCCTGGGACGCGCGCACTTTCCGGCTGGTTTTTTCCGGCTGGCTCAGCAGCGTGGTCCAGTACACCACTTCCAGCCGGCCATCGGCATGTTCAACCAGGGCTGACAGGCTTTCCACCCAGTCGCCACTGTTGCCGTACAGTACCCCGTCGATGTCGCGGATTTCCGCCTTGTGGATGTGGCCGCAGATCACCCCGTCGTAATGGCGGCGGCGCGCTTCTCCGGCCAGGATTTTTTCAAAGTCACTGATGAAGTTCACCGCGTTCTTCACCTTGTGCTTGAGGTATTGCGACAGCGACCAGTAAGGCAGGTCCAGCTGTTTGCGTAGCCAGTTGAAGCCGCGATTCAGTTGCAGGATGACGGTGTAGAGCGAGTCGCCCACATAGGCCAGCCACTTGATGTGCTGGATGACGCCATCGAATTCATCGCCGTGGATGATGAGCAGGCGCTTGCCGTCGGCGGTGACATGTTCGGCTTCGCGCCGGATGGCGATGCCGCCAAAATCCAGCCCGGTGTAATGACGGGCGGCTTCGTCATGATTACCCGGTACGTACACCACCTGACAGCCCTTGCGCGCCTTGCGTAGTACTTTCTGCACCACGTCGTTGTGGCTTTGCTTCCAATACCAGGATTTCTTCAGCTGCCAGCCGTCTACGATATCGCCCACCAGATAGAGGTGGTCGGATTCGTTGTGCTTGAGAAAGTCCAGCAGATGGTCGGCGCGACAGCCGGCAGTGCCCAGATGGACGTCGGAAATCCAGATGGCGCGGTAGTGGCGCGGTCTGACAGTGTCGGTGGCGGGCTGCATATCGGGTCCGTTCTACCGTGGTGTACAGCGCCATGCTGCATGTGCCAGATGACGGGGCGATGAGGCTTTGGTGACGGCTGCATGACGCAGGCGGTTTAAGTCGGGTTTAAGGCAGTTGTGCTTTACTGGTGCAAGCCAGGCTGGGGCTCGCTTGATCAGCGCCATGGTTTTTGGGGGCGGGATCGTGTTGCAATAAGCCAGCCAGTCGGCTGTGATGGCGTTAGAGACAAGGAAATCAACATGCGCATACTGGTGGTGGAAGATGACCCGCTGATTGGCGATGGCCTGAAAATGGGACTGAGCCAGCTGGGCTTCGCAGTGGACTGGTTTCGGCAGGGGCGTGAAGGCCTGGCGGCACTGACTGCCGCCCCGTTTGATGCCGTGGTGCTGGACCTGGGCCTGCCGGGCATGGACGGCATGGATATCCTGACCGCCTGGCGCAAGGCCGGGCAGGATGTGCCGGTGCTGGTATTGACGGCGCGTGATGCACTGGATGACCGGCTCAAGGGGCTGGATGCCGGTGCCGATGACTATCTGGTCAAACCCTTTGCCCTCAGTGAAGTGGCTGCCCGGCTGCGTGCCTTGATTCGCCGCCGCCACGGCCAGACCAGCAATCGCCTGAGTCATGGCCGGGTGAGCATGGACCCGGTGGCGCGCACGGCCTGGCTGGGCGAGGTGCCATTGGAGCTGACCGCCCGTGAGCTGGCCTTGCTGGAGCTGCTGCTGTCCAGCAAGGACCGGGTGCTGCCGCGCGAGCTGATCGAAGAAAAACTGTATGGCTGGGGGCAGGAGCTGGAAAGCAATGCGGTGGAAGTGTATGTGCACCACCTGCGCAAGAAACTGGGCGCGGCATTCATCCGCACCCAGCGCGGGGTGGGCTATGCACTGGGTGAGCCGGCATGACACGCCAGCCTACCTTGCAACGGCGCCTGGCCATCCTGCTGCTGGTGACCGTGCCCCTGATCTGGCTGGTGTCCACCGGGGTGGCGGCCTATGTGGCGCACCACGAAGTGGACGAACTGTACGATACCCAACTGACCTTGTTTGCCCGCCAGTTGCTGATCGTGAACATGGGCGAGCATGGTGACGACCTGCCCTTGCTGCCCAAAACCAAAAAGCTGATCCGTGGCGGTGATCGCGGTGAAGCCGAGGACGACGACATCGGCCTTGCCGTGTGGAATGCCGAGGGCAACCTGCTGCTGAGCGATGGCAAGGGGCGGCGCTTTACCTTTGATGCCGGCCGGCGTGGCTTTTACAGCGTGCGCGGTGAGGACGGCAAGGATGAATGGCGTCTGTTTTATCTGCCTGCGCCGGATGGCACGCGACTGGTGGCCGTCGGTCAGCGACAGAAGCTGCGCCATGAGGTGGTCATCAAGGTAATAGAAGGGCAGCTGCTGCCCTGGTTGCTTGGGCTGCCGGTGCTGTTGTTGCTGATTTTGTGGGCCGTGCGTAAAGGCTTGCGGCCCTTGCAGCAGGTGGCTGGCGAACTGGGCCGGCGCAGTGCGCTGGACAGCACGCCATTGTCGGAAAACGTGCCCGGTGAAGTGCTGCCCATGGTGCAGGCACTCAATGCCCTGTTTGCCCGCATTGCCGAGGCCATGGAGCATGAACGGCGTTTTACCGCCGATGCCGCCCATGAGTTGCGCACTCCGCTGGCCGCCCTGCAGGTGCAGGCCGAGGTGATGGCACTGATGCCGGACGAAGCCGGACGACAACATGCCCTGCAGCAATTGCAGCTGGGCATACAGCGCGCCACCCGCCTGCTGGCGCAGCTGCTGGCACTCTCCCGGCTGGACCCCATGCAGGGATTGCCAAGCCGTCAGCCGGTGGACTGGCAGCAAGTCAGCCGTGATGCGCTAAGCGACGTGACTGCTGCCGCTGCCACAAAAGACACGGTGCTGGAAACCCACTGGCAAGCCAGCCCGGAAGCGGCATTGCCATTAAGCGGCGATGCCACCTTGCTGACGCTGTTATTGCGCAATCTGCTGGACAATGCGGTGCGCTACTGCCCGGCAGGCAGCCGGGTCGAACTACTGCTGTCGGCGGACGCAGTGGTGGTGCAGGACAATGGACCGGGCATTGAAGCCCAGTGGCTTTCACGGGTGCAGGAGCGTTTTTTCCGCCCGCCGGGGCAGGAAATGCCCGGTAGTGGGCTGGGTTTGTCGATTGTCGAGCGCATTGCCAGCTTGCACGGCCTGCGCATGCAACTGAGCAACCGGGATGAGGGCGGATTGCGTGTCACGCTGCGGCAGCAGGGGTGAGTCGCTGCGACAATCTGTCGCATTGTCATGGGCCGTCAAGGGCTTTAAGGTAGCAAGCAATGCCGGATGACAGGTTTTGCCCCCTGTAACGGCACACTCCAAGGTGTGATTGCCCGCCCCGACCAGGCGGGCTTTCTTTTTGTCGCAGCCAGTTGCTCAGGCTGGCTTGCCACCCGCGCTGGTGGCAGGCAAGTGCCAGTACAGTGCATTGCACACCGCTCCGGCCACTGCGCCCACATAGTAGTTGAACACCGGGTCGTACAAGGCAGGTTGCAGCCAGCGGCTGTAATACAGGGTGATGACCCCGCCGATCAGTGCGCCGGGCAAGGCAGCCAGCAACAGCAGACGCCAGCGCGGCCAGCGCGTTTGCCACTGGCTGATGCTGGCCTCCAGCGACAGCCGCAACAGCACCAGCAACACTCCGGCCAAGGCCGCGGGCAAGGCACCCAGCATGTAGGCGAGCATGGGCATGACGCCGGTCGCCAGCAAGCCCACCAGCGGCCCCAGCGCAATAAACAGGGTCAGGCCGCAGCCTGCAAGTTTCAAATGTTTCATCCGCACGCGTTCGACAAAAAGTGTTGCAAGACTAGCAGACTGTTGCGATGGCGACGAGCCATGCGCAGACGGTGGTGCGGCATTATGTCGCAGCCACCAAACCGGCGGTGGAATGCTAAAGTGTCGGCCATGCTGGCCCAATTATTATCTTCTTCCGCGCGCCTGGTGGCGGACCTGCCCGATGCGGTGCGCCTGATTGCCCGTTTGCGCTGGCTGATGCTGGCTGCCGGCCTTGTCTTGCTGCTGCTGTGTGCGGCCAGCGGGCTGAGTTTGCCCTGGCTGCTGCTGTTGCAGGCGCTGGCCACCCTGGCAGGGTTCAACTTCATCCTTGGCCGCAATGTGACGCGTCATGGCTCGCCCTTGCTGATGCTGCGCCTGGGCCTGCTGGCGACGTGCTGGCGCTGACCGAGTGCCTGGCCTTCAGCGGTGGTGCGGCCAATCCGCTGGCCTCCCTGTATTTGCCGCCGGTGCTGTTTGCCGCCTTGTTGTCGCCGGGGCTGTTTGCCTGGGGACTGTCACTGCTCAGCATGCTGGCCTATGCCTTGCTGTTTGCCTGGCATTTGCCCTGGCCCTTGCAGGGCAGTGATGCCGCCTATGCCTTTTCCCTGCATCTGGTGGGGATGTGGCTGACCTTTGCCCTGTCCGCGCTGCTGATCACCAGCTTTGTGTCCTGGCTGGCCCGTCAACTGGCCGCACGCGAGGCCGCGCTGGCCGCTGCACGGGAAACCCAGTTGCGCGATGAACAACTGCTGGCAGTGGGCATGCAGGCGGCCGGTGCCGCGCATTCCCTGTCCACCCCCATCAACACCCTCAGCCTGCTGGTGGATGACATGCTGCAACAATATGCGGCGGATGCGAACCTGCAAGAGGATCTGCGCCTGATGCGCGCCCAGCTGGGCAGTTGTGCCCAGGCACTCAGCCGCTTGAAGCAGGGTATTGCCCAGAGCGATACCGCCCAGCCGCTGTTTGCCACGCTGGCCCAGCAGCTGTCCGGCTGGCGCAGCTTGCGGCCGGATGTCCAGCTGCAATGGCAGGCTGCTGCCGGACCGGACCCGCAGGTACGGCTGGATGCCGCGTTCTGGCCGGCGTTTTTCAACCTCATCAATAATGCAGCCGAAGCCGGCGGCGGTGCCTTGACAGTGACGGCCGCGCTATCCGGCAACTGGCTGCAACTGGACATCATCAATCCGGTGGGCTGTCTGTCTGCCGCGCAGTTGCAACGCGCCGGCCTGGCACCGCTGACATCCGACAAACCGGCGGGAATGGGGCTGGGCGTCATGCTCAGCCATGCCACGCTGGCGCGGCTGAACGGTACGCTGACCCTGGATAACCGACCGGAGGGGGGCGTGCACGCCTGTGTACGCCTGCCCTTGCGGCTGGAGGAATGAGCATGGCTCTGGATTTTTTGCTGGTGGATGATGACGAGGCCTTCAGCAGCGTGCTGGCGCGTTCGCTGGGCCGGCGTGGCTTCCGGGTGGAATGTGCGGCGGACGGCGCGCAAGCCTTGCAGCTGCGCGATGAGCCGCCGCTGCGCATTGTGCTGGACCTGAATCTGGAAGGGGAAAGCGGCTTGCGCTTGTTGCCGGACTTGCGCCAGCGCTATCCGCAGGCTGCGGTGGTGGTGCTTACCGGTTATGCCAGCATTGCCACTGCGGTGGAGGCCACCAAGCTGGGCGCGGTGCAGTATCTGGCCAAGCCGGCCAGCGTGGAGGATATCCTGGCGGCTTTCCAGCAAGTGGCAGCCAACCCGGAGTTGCCATTATCCCCGCAGCCCATGTCGCTGCGTCGTGTGACCTGGGAGCATCTGCAACGGGTGCTGAACGAACATGATGGCAATATTTCCGCCACCGCCCGCTCCATGGGCATGCACCGACGCACCTTGCAACGCATGCTGGCCAAGCGGCCGGTGAAAAGCTAAAACGCATCAGCTGTTGCATGTAAATGACAGCTGAAAATCTGCCAGCTGGAAACAAGCTTTCCATCTGGCTTTGCGCCAGTCCTGCAAGCAGCACGCGTCCTGTGCTGCACATTCGCCGCAATGCCGCTGCTGTCCGGCATCTCCTCCACTGATGAACCAAGCAAGCGCTCGGATGTTTCAAATGTCATGAATGGAAACATCTGTTTTCATCAGCAGCTCTTTCCGGATTGCATCAGAAAATATGATTGGAGCCCTCGCCATGAAATGCATATGGTCTTTTGATGGACTCACAAACCACGACAATAGAGGGGAACAAGATGCGTGGACAAATGATGGAGCAGCCGCTGCTGATCTCCGCCTTGCTGCAACATGCCGAAACCTATCATGGCGACAGTGAAATCGTGTCGCGTACCGTGGAAGGCCCGATTCACCGCTACACCTACCGCGAGGCAGCACGCCGCAGCCGGCAACTGGCCAATGCGCTGGCCGGCCTGGGAGTAGGGCATGGCGATACGGTGGGTACGCTGGCGTGGAACGGCTACCGCCACTACGAAATCTACTTTGCCACCTCCGGTTCCGGGGCCATTTGTCACACGGTCAATCCGCGCCTGTTTGCCGAGCAGATCAGCTACATCATCAATCACGGCGAAGACAAGGTGCTGATGTTCGACCTGAGCTTCCTGTCGGTGGTGGAGCAGATTGCCGCCGAACTGACCACCGTGCAGCACTTTGTCCTGCTGACCGACCGCGCCCACATGCCGCGCGAGTCCACACTGGACAACCTGTTGTGCTACGAAGACCTGGTCAACAGCCATAGCGACCACTACCAGTGGCCGGACTTCGACGAAAACACCGCTTCCAGCCTGTGCTACACCTCGGGTACTACCGGCAACCCCAAGGGCGTGCTGTATTCGCACCGCTCCACCGTGCTGCATGCCTTTGCCAGTTCGCTGCCGGACAGCCTGGATATCTCGGCCCAGGGTGCCATCATGCCGGTGGTGCCGATGTTCCACGTCAATGGCTGGGGCCTGCCTTACAGCTGCACCATGAACGGGGCCAAGCTGGTGTTGCCCGGCCCCAAGATGGACGGCGTCAATCTGTACGAGCTGATCGAGACCGAAGGCGTCACCATGGCGGCAGGCGTGCCCACCATCTGGATGATGCTGTTGCAGCACTGCCAGAAGAACCACCTGAAGATTCACAGCCTCAAGCGGGTGATTGTCGGCGGTTCGGCCGCCCCGGAAAGCATGGTGGACCAGCTGGCCGAACACGGTGCCGAACTGCGCCAGCTGTGGGGCATGACCGAGTTGTCGCCCTGTGGCACAACCAGTACGCCCAAATTCAAGCACAACGGCTGCGACACACCGACACTACGTGCACTGCAAACCAAGCAGGGCCGTCCCATTTACGGCGTGGCCATCCGCATTGTCGATGACGAAGGCAAACCGCTGCCCAACGATGGTGTGGCCTTCGGCAATTTGCAGGTGAAGGGTTCCTGGGTGCTGTCCCGCTACTTCAAACGCGAGCTGGACGATTCCCATACCGAGGACGGCTGGTTCAATACCGGTGATGTGGTCACCATCGACCGTGACGGCTACATGAAGATCACCGACCGCACCAAGGACGTGATCAAGTCCGGCGGTGAATGGATCAGCTCCATCGAACTGGAAAACATCCTGGTGGGACACCCGGCGGTGGCCGAGGCCGCCGCCATCGGTGTGGTGCATCCCAAGTGGGATGAACGCCCGCTGATGGTGGTGGTGCTCAAGCCCGGTGCCAGCGCGACCCGCGAAGAGTTGATCGGCTTTTATGAAGGCAAGATCGCCAAGTGGTGGACGCCGGACGATGTGGTGTTCCTGGATGAGCTGCCGCACACCGCCACCGGCAAATTGCAAAAGATGAAACTGCGTGAAATGTTCAAGGATTATCAGTGGGCTTGAGTGCTGACAGCTGCTGACAAACGCTGGTAGAGAACCCGGGCCAAGGCGCGCCGACGCAGACAGTACAGAAAGTACGGCAAGGAGGCGCAACGCAGGCGCGGAGGTTTTGTTAGCGGGTCTAAGCCGCTGAATTGAATGGACAGAATAGAGCATTTGCGCTAAATTGTGCATCGCACTGAAGGTCGCAAGACCTTTTGTGGTGTTAGCCCCTCGAAGCATCAAGCTGGCAACCCCAGCCAGATGTTTCTTCCTCGTGTTGGCCCCTGAGAACCCTCAGGGGATTTTTTTTGCCTGTCGTTCTCCCTGCCCCTCTTTCTTGCACCCTGCACGCCTGCTGCAAAGCCGCTTTGCTGTTCTGGATCAAAATGTAAATAAGTATTTCATAATTTAATGTCAAGATTGTTGGCAGCCAGGTGTCCGCTGCCAGAAAGTGCTTGCGCTCATGCTTGGGACATCACCATTTTCGCCAGGGGGAAAAAATGAAATCCTTGCGCAGTAAACTTATTGTATTCAATGCCTTGCTGATGGCGGTGTTCGGGCTGGTGCTGGTGCTGATTGTATTCATCCAGATGCGCGGCGAAATTCTCAATGGCCTGAACCATGAATTCGACTCCGCGCTGAAAGGGCAGGGCAGCGTGGTGAAAACCTGGCTGGATGAAAAGAAACAGGAAATCGCCGCCCAGGCCGAGGTGGCCACACAGGCCGATGCCCTGCGCTTTCTCAAAGTGGGCGCGCGCGCTGGCTTCAATGTCAATTACGCGGGTTTTGCCGATGGCCGCTCGGTGTTTTCCGATGACTGGCAGGCACCTGCCGACTACAAGGTCACCACGCGTGACTGGTATCAGCAGGCATTGGCCGCAGGCAAGCCGGTGGTGACCGAACCCTATGTGGATGAAGCCAGCAAGAAGCTCACCATCACGGTGGCGGCGCCTATCTTGCAAGGGGGCAAGCCAGTCGGTGTGGCCGGTGGTGATGTGTTTGTCGACAGTCTGGTGCAGTCGGTACTGTCCTTGAAAGTCAGGGGCAATGGCTATGCCTTCATCACCGACGGCAAGGGCACCATCCTGGCGCATCCGCAGGCCGGGCTTACGCTCAAGCCCATCAGCACGCTGGCACCAACGCTGAATGCTGCCCGGCTGGCCGAGCTGGCGGGTAGCCAAAGCCTGCAGCAGGTGGAGCTGGATGGTCAGGACATGCTGTTATCGATACAGCGCATTCCGGGGAGTGACTGGCTGATTGGCCTCGCCACGCACCGTGCTGACATCCTGGCACCGCTCAATACCCTGCTGCTGACCGTGGCCGGCTTGAGTGCGCTGATTTTCGTGCTGCTGATTCCATTGGCCGGGGTGCTGCTGGGACGCATGCTGGGCGGGCTGGTGGCATTGCAACAGGCCATGCAGGATATTGCCCACGGCGAAGGCGACCTGACCCTGCGGCTGAAAATAACAGGTCAGGATGAAATTGCCGCCACGGCGACGGCTTTCAACCAGTTTGTCGAGCAGCTGAGCAGGCTGTTCCGCGGGCTGCGCGACGATGCCGGCGGGGTGGTGGTGGGCGTGAGCCAGGTATCAGGGCAGGTGGGCGAGGTGGCCGAGCGGGCGCGTGGTATTTCCGATATGTCCTCCGCCAGTGCGGCCACGCTGGAGCAGATTACGGTCAGCATCGCCCAGATTGCCGACCACGCGCGTGAAGCCGCGGTGCTGGCCACCCGTACCGGCCAGGGCCTGGATGCCGGGGCCAACGGCATGCATCAGCTGGCCAGCGGCATGGAAAGCACCGGCCAGTCGGTGTGTGCGCTGGAAGGCATGCTGGCCGCGCTGGAGCAGCGCTCACAGCAGATTTCCGGCATTACCGAGGTGATTCGCGATATTGCCGATCAAACCAATCTTTTGGCGCTCAATGCTGCCATCGAGGCCGCCCGTGCCGGTGAACAAGGTCGTGGCTTTGCCGTGGTGGCCGACGAAGTACGCAAACTGGCGGAACGCACGGCCCAGGCCACGGTGGAAATTGCCGGCATGGTCAGCGCCATCCGCACGGAAACCGGCAAGGCGGTGGACGACGTCCAGCGCACGGTGCATGTGGTGAATGACGGTGTGCAACTGACGCGTGATGCGGTGGCCAATATCCAGTCCATCCGCCATTCCATGCAGGACGTGGTGAGCAAGATGTCGGAAATCTCCCATTCCACCCAGGAGCAGCACAATGCCAGTACGCTGATTGCGCAAAGCTCGGAGCAGATCAACAGCCGGGTGCTGGAAAACGATGACATGCTGCAACAAGCCAGCCATACCTTGCAGGGGCTGGCCGACAAGGCCGGACAAATGAATGGCCAGTTTGCCAAATTCCACTTGTAGGCTTTTACAATGGCGGGGCTGCTGATGTGCCGGATGCATGGCAGCATCGATCAGGAGCGCCGCCATGAACTTGTCCCCACTGGCCTTGCGGGCCGCCACCTTGCTGGCGGAACACAATCTGCCCGCTGCCTTGCAGGCGGCGCAGGCTTGCTTGCAGGCCGAGCCGGACAATGCGCCGGTGTGGAATCTGCTGGGCGTCTGCGCGGCCCGGCTGGGGCAGGGCGAACTGGCCGAACAATGCTGGCAGCAGGCTTTGCAGCTGGATGCCAGCGTGGCCGATGCCCATTACAACCTGGGCTGCCTGTACGCTGAAACCGGTCGGCCGGAACGGGCCGAACAGCACTATTTGGCCGAATTGCAGCGTCAGCCGGACCACCCGGCAAGCCTCGGCAATCTGGCCTGTCTGCTGGCCGATGGCGGCAGGCCGGACGCAGCGCAAGCTTGCTGGGAAGCATTGCTACGCGTGCAGCCACACGATGGCGCTGCTCTGGCCGGGTTGGCGCAGTGTCATCAGCAGCGGGGCAACCCTGCTGCTGCCGAGGCTTGCTGGGAGCAGTTGCTGCAGCAAGACCCGCATCACCTTGTTGCCCTCAACAATCTGGCCCTACTCCACCAGCAGCAACAGCGTTGGGCGCAGGCCGACAGCCTGCTGCAGCACGCCTTGCAACAGCCAGACCCGCCTGCGGAAATCTGGCTGAATCAAGCCAATGGCCTATTGCTGCAAGGCAAGGCCGAAGCTGCACATGCACTGCTGCAGCAGGGCATTGCACACCATCCGGCAGCGGCGGCCTTGCACGACGCTTTGGGCATGGCCTGCAGCGAACTACGCCTGGCCGATGCCGCAGAGCAAGCCTTGCGCACGGCAGTGCAACTGGCCCCGCAGCAGCCGCGCTTCCGGCAAAACCTGGGCTATCTGCTGTTGTCGCAACAACGCTGGGAGGAAGGCTGGCTGCTGCTGGAAGCCCGCTTGCAGCGTGCGCCGGGCAGCGCCGGTGTGCCGCAGATTGCCTCGCCGCGCTGGCAGGGTGAGGCTCTGGCGGGGAAACACCTGCTGTTGTGGTTCGAACAGGGGCTGGGTGATGCGCTGCAATTCTGTCGCTATCTGCCCTTGCTGCAGCCCGCCCGGCTGACCGTGGTATGCCGTCCCGAACTGTTGAGCCTGCTGCAAAGCCTGCAACTGGATTATCCGGTGGACTGGCTAGCCATGCAGCGGCTGGACATGGACTTGCCCGCGCATGACTGCCATGTATTTGCCATGAGCCTGCCGCGCTGGCTGGCTGCCGACCCGGCCTCCGTGGCACCGGCCCGTTTTGTGATGCAGTCAGCCGCCAGTGGGCGGCCTGCTACGCGGCCTCGCAAGCTGGGTCTGGTATGGCGCGGGCATGCCCGTCATCCGTTCGACCATCACCGTTCACTGCCCGATGTGCGACTGCTGGAACCCTTGCTGACCTTGCCCGGTATCGAGTGGACCAGCCTGCAATTGCCGGTGCAGGCCGCCGAGCAGCAATGGCTGGCGGGGTTTGCCAACTGGCAGGCAGGGGAAAACGGACTGGATGATCTGGCTGCCACGGCGGCGGTACTGGGCGATCTGGATGGCCTGGTGACGGTGGATACCGCCATGGCGCACCTGGCCGCCAGTCTGGGCTTGCCTACCTGGCTGCTCTTGTCCGCCAGCCACACCGACTGGCGCTGGGGCTGGCAGGGCGAAACCAGTGTCTGGTATCCCGCCATGCGCTTGCGCCGTCAGCAGGCTGCAGGGGATTGGACCGGGCTGATCAGCCGTCTTGCTGCCGAGCTGGCGCAGCCCGCGGCCTGATGTCTCAGCGACGGGCGGGCGACAGCCACTTGCCCGGGTTCATCAGTCCCTGCGGGTCCAGCAACTGTTTGACCCCTTGCATCAGCTGCAAGCAACCGGGTCCTGATAGCGTTGCAGCCAGTGGCCCTTGAGCTGGCCCACGCCGTGTTCTGCCGCCAGCGTGCCCTGATGGCGGTAGACCAGATCGTAAACAATGGCGTTGACACTGGCTTCGTCGGCGAACAGTTCCGCGTTATCGGGCCGGGTGTAGCTGATGTTGTAGTGCAGGTTGCCGTCGCCGGCATGACCGAAAGCGATGATGCGCACGCCAGGAAAGGCTGCGCGCAGTGCCGCTTCGCATTCGGCTAGGAAGGCCGGAATGGCGGAACTGGGCACGCCGATATCGTGCTTGATGCTGGCACCGTCGCGCTTCTGGGTTTCTGACATGGCTTCGCGCAGTTGCCACAGTTGCTGGCGCTCGGCTTCGCTGTGCGCCAGTACGCCATCGGCCAGCTGTTGCGTGCTCAGCCATTCCACCAGCTGTTGTTGCAGCGGATGACTGTCGCCACTGTCGGACAACTCCATCAGCACCGCCCAGGGCTGGATGAAGGGCAACTGGCCTGGATGGTATTTTTCCAGCAGCTGCTGGCAGGGCTGCGACATGATTTCAAAGGTGGTCAGCCGGTCGCCAAAGGCCTGGCGCAAGGCGGACAGCAGGTCGATGGCGGCCTGGCTGCCATCCACGCCCAGCCAGGCGGTGGCGTGGGCGGTGGGCCGCGGAAACAGCTTGAGCGTGGCGGCGGTAATCAGCCCCAGCTGTCCTTCCGCGCCGATGAACAGCTGCTTCACGTCCAGCCCGCTGGTGTCCTTGCGCAGGCCGGATAACTGGTGCAGCACGCGGCCATCGGGCAGCACCACTTCCAGCCCCAGCGTCAGTTCGCGCATGGTGCCGTAGCGCAGCACCGCCAGCCCGCCGGCATTGGTCGACAGGTTGCCGCCAATCTGGCAGCTGCCTTCACTGGCCAGCGACAGCGGAAACAGCCGGTCGGCATCGGCGGCCAGTTGTTGCAGTGTGGCCAGCGTCATGCCGGCTTCCACCGTGATGCTGTTGTTGGCGGTGTCGATGGCGCGCAGGCGGTTGAGGCGCTGCATGGCCACCACCAGTTGCTGTCCGGAGCCATCCGGCGTGGCCGCTCCGCAAGTCGAGGTGTTGCCGCCTTGCGGCACCACGGCCACCTGCTGGAGCTGGCACAGCTGCAACAGGGCCGCCACTTCGGCGGTACTGCCCGGCAACACCACGGCCAGGGGCTGGCCCTGATAGCGGCGCCGGTAGTCCAGCGTATAGGGTGCGGTATCTTCCGGCCGGGTCAGCACATGGGCCTCACCGACAATGGTGCTGACATCAGCAAGAAACAAGGAGTGGGCCATGGTGTGTTGTGCGTCTCAGTCCGGAATTTCCGCGGCCATCAGCTCGTCCGGATGCTGCCAGCCGGGCAACTGGCTGATGCGTTCCAGCCAGGCAGCCACGTGCGGCCAGCCGGCAATATCCAGCCCGGCATCGCCCAGCCACCACAGATAGGCGCTGGCCGACAGGTCGGCAATGGTCAGTGTGCTGCCAATCAGGTAGGCATGACGGCTCAGCGTGCTTTCCAGTTCGTTCAGGTCCGCCTTCACCCTTTGTTCCAGCCAGGCGGTGACTTCGGCCGGCTGCGGGAAGAATTTACGTGCCAGGCGCAGGTTGGGCAGGGAAAAGCCGATGCGATTGCTTTCCCAGCACAGCCATTCACGTACCAGCTGGCGCTCGCCCGGTGCGCCATCCAGCCGGCCGTAACTGTCGGCCAGCCATTGCAGGATGGCATTGGACTGGCACATCGGCGTGCCATCGGCCACCAGTACCGGTACTTCGCCGAAGCGGCTGGCGGCACGGAAGTCTTCCGGCCGCTCGGCACGTGGCAGGGCCAGGTCAACATGCACGTAGTCATGGGAAACATCGGCCAGCATCAGCGCCAGGCGTACTTTGTAGCTGTGTCCGGAAAAACAGTTGCCGTACAGGGTAAGAGTGGTCATGTAGTGAGGTCTTGTCGTGATGTTGATGATGCTTGTTCAGTTGCCGTGGCCAGATGCAGTGTCTGCGCCTGCCGCATTGCCGTCAACGGGCTTCAGCCGCCGCCAGCCTGCGGAGGCCAGCCAGGCGGCAACAAAGGCGAAGGGGACGCAAAACAAGGCCGGATTGGCATAAGGGAACAGCGGGTGGGCATGGCCCAGCATGCCCACCCAGACTGCGGGTCCGGTCAGGATGCAAAGCAGGGCGGCCAGCATGCCACCATAGCCGCCAGCCAGCACGCCGGCCACGCGCAGCCCAGGCCAGTACAGGCCCAGCAACAGTACCGGGAAATTGCTGGACGCGGCGATGGCAAAGGCCAGCCCCACCAGAAAGGCAATGTTCAGGTTCTGGAAGCTGCTGGACAGCAGCAGTGCCACCACGCCAAGCACTACACTGGCCAGCCGCGACAGCTGCCATTCTCGCTTGGGGTCGGCCTTGCCATGGCATAGCCACAGCGCGTACAGGTCGTGGCTGATGGTACTGGCACCGCTGATGGCCAGGCCGGCCACCACTGCCAGAATGGTGGCAAAGGCCACTCCGGCAATCAGCGCCTGCAGCCAGTTGCCACCCAGCAGGCTGGCCAGATGCAACGCCGCCATATTGCCGCCGCCCAGCAGTTTGCCTGCCGCGTCGTGAAAGCGGCTTTCCGGAGCCAGCAGCACCAGCGCACCATAGCCAATGATGATGTTGAGGCAGAAGAACAGGCCGATCAGGCAGGTAGCCCAGCCAGCCGAACGACGTGCGGTCCTGCTGTCGGCCACGGTGAAAAAGCGCATCAGCACATGCGGCAGCCCCAGCAGGCCGAGGCTGAGCCCCAGCCCCAGTGATAGCGCCTCCACCGGATTGGCCAGTGATTTGCCCGGCAGCAACAACTGGCCGTGGTCGATTTGTGCGACGCGGGCAAACAAGGCAGGTGCACTGAAACCGAAGCGGGACAATACACCTCCGGCCAGCACCAGTGCACACAGCAACATCAGCACGGCCTTGACCATCTGGATCCAGCTGGTGGCCAGCATGCCGCCCAGCGCCACCTGCAGCACCATCAGCACGATGACCAGCCCCACCGCAAACAGATAGGGCAGGCCAAACAGCAATTGCAGCAATTTGCCCGCGCCAACCAGTTGCACGATCAGATAGCACACCGTCACGGTCAGCGAGCTGATGATGCCCAGCAGGCGTACGCGCGGGTCGTCAAAGCGACTGTTGAGCACCTCTGCCACGCTGTAACGTCCCAGTGCGCGCAGCTTGTCGGCCAGCAACAGCATCAAGAGGGGCCAGCCGGCCAGCGTACCCACGGCATAAACCAGGGAATCGTAGCCCTGGCCCACATACATGCCGATGGCACCCAGAAAGGCAGCGGCCGACAGATAGTCTCCTGCCAGTGCCAAACCGTTTTGCCAGGCAGGTAGCTGCCCGCCGGCGGTATAAAAATCACCGGAGGAGTGGGTGCGTCTGGCCGCAAACAGGGTCAACAACAGGCTGGAGGCGACAAACAGCAGGAAAAACATACTGGCTGCCGTCATTCGGATTGCTTCCGGTCGCTGGCGCCAACCTGCCAGACGGTAATGGCCAGAAACAGTGCAAACAGCAGCAGGGCCAGCAAGATGCTGCGCGGCCAGCCCGCCACACTGCCCACTAACAGAGCGGGAGCGCAGGCGATGAGCAGAAAATAGCCCAGACAGCAGAGCAGTATCAGTACGGCCAGGCTGCCGGGGCGGAGAATGCAAGACTTCATCATGAACGGTATCGCACAGGCGGAACGCAGCGGCGAGCCAGCTGGCTGCTGCTGGCCGAAACTATTTTTGCCAGTAGGTTTTGACATTAACGAATTCGTACAGGCCGAATTCGGACAATTCACGGCCATAGCCAGACGCCTTCACGCCGCCAAACGGCAGGCGCAAATCGGAGCTGGTATGACGGTTGATGAACACACTGCCCACTTCCAGCTGGCGCGCCAGCTCCCAGCCATGGGCGGTATCAGCGGTGTAGATGGAAGCGCCCAGACCAAACGGCGTGTCATTGGCCAGCCGGATGGCATCGGCCTCGTCCCGTGCACGCAGGATGCTGGCCACCGGGCCGAATACTTCTTCGTGATACACGCGGCAGGACGCATTGACATGGTCCAGCACCGTGGCCGGGTAGAAAAAGCCCGGCGGAGGTGGCAGCTGTCCTCCCAGCAACAGGCTGGCACCCTGATGACAGGCATCCATCACCTGCGCATGCAGGGCTTCGCGCAGGTCGCCGCGGGTGAGGGGGGACAGCGTGGTGGCCGGATGGCGCGGGTCGCCGGGGCGCAACTGGCTGGCAGCCTCGACAAAGGCAGAGACAAAGGCTTCGGCAATTTCCGGTACCACAATCATGCGTTTGGCCGCGTTGCAGCTTTGCCCGGCATCGCGAAAACGCGAGTTGACGGCATCTTGCGCCGCGGCTGCCACATCGGCATCGGCCAGCACGATGAAAGGGTTGCTGCCGCCCAGTTCCAGCACCGTTTTTTTCAGATGCTTGCCGGCCAGACTGGCAATGATGCGTCCGGTATGGGTGGAGCCGGTAAAGGCCACGGCATCGCTGCGCCTGATGGCTTCTTCAACCAGTTCGTGATCGATCCAGGCAATATCCAGACAATCCAGCCCGGCTGCCCGGACCAGCTCCAGCAGCAACTGTGTGCACTGCGGCACCGAGGGGGCCGGTTTGACCAGGCAGGTATTGCCCGCCATCAGGGCCGGCACGGCAAAACGCAGTAGTTGCCAGATCGGATAATTCCACGGCATCACGGCCAGTACACAGCCCAAGGGTTCAAATGCCACCCCGCTCTGGCTGGCCTGGGTGGGAATGGCTTGCGGTGCCAGCAGGGTGGGTGCCAGCTCGGCGTAATAGCGGATCAGCTGGGCCGATTTGTCGATTTCCGCCAGGCACTCTGCCGTGCGCTTGCCGACTTCCAGTGTAACCAGCGCCGCCAGTTGCTCGCGGTGTGCCTCCAGCTGGGTGGCCAGTTGCAGCAGGTGTTCGGCGCGTTGCGCCACCGAGAGCGATGCCCAGCGCGATTGGGCGGCTTTCAGGCGATCCAGGGTATGGTCGAGTTGGTCCCGGCTCCAGCCCGGACGGGTAAATACCACTTCTGCGGTGGCGGGGTTACAGCTGGTAAAGGCATTCATGGCCGGCAGGCAAAGGAATCAGCAAGAGCTGGGACTGTAACAAATCGCCCTGGCTTGTGACAGGGTTTTGTCATGTTTGCGCGTTGCGGTGCAGACAGCGCAAGCGGGCCGGGGGAGTGGACGCCGCCGCATGCATCCAGACAAAAAAAGGGCCCCGTGGGGACGGGGCCGAATCTTTCAGGTGAGTGCATGGGTCAATCAAAAGAGACTTGCAGATAGAAACACCTCCTGCAATCACCCGGTTTGTACAAGCGCATGACTGCAATCGGTCTGGCGATTCTACTCAGCAGTTGCTGCGATGTTTACTGGCTTTTAGACGGTATCTGCCGACTTGCCAGATGCTCATGTCACACCGGCAACCGAAGTCAGGCCAAGTTGCAGGCCAATCACGATGGCGTGGGTCCGGTTGTTGGCATTGAGCTTGCGGATGATATTGGCGACGTGGAATTTCACCGTACGCTCGCTGATGCCCAGAATGGTGGCAATTTCCCAGTTGGTCTTGCCATGGCTCATCCAGTGGAAAATGTCGAACTCACGCTGGGACAGCGGCATGGTGGCCGGTGCTGCCGGGGCCAGATTGGCCACCCGGCCTGCTGCCTGGCGCAAATGCAGCAACAAGGCATTCAGCATTTCTGTCAGCTGGCTGTCCTTGCCGATTTCACTGCCGGAAACCGACAGTACGCAAACGAGGTTCTGGCGCTCGGACAGTGCGCTGAAACTTACCCCGTTGCCCATGCCGATTGAATTGAGTTCCTGGATGAACTGCTTTTCCTGCTGCCCCTTGGCACGGGAAAACTTGTCCGCCCAGTGGATGGGCCCCTGGCCCATGACCGAGCGCAGGATGGGGTCACAACTGATGTAGTTGTGATCCATGTAATGGGATACCCAGTCTTCGGGAAAACTGACATTGACCACCTTTTCCACCCGCTGCAACTGCTGGTGCTGGTTGATGCGCCCAAGGGTAATCACCATGTGCTTGGTGGGCAGTTGGGTCTGCAGGTGGTCCAGATAGAGTTTGAATTCGTTTTCGGTTTCTATCTGCCCTGCATCGTGTATCCACTCCAGCAGGGTTTTCTGGCTGGATGGGGTCAGGTTGGCCGGTAGTGGCTGTGTGAACGGAAGCTTGTTGTGCATGATGACGTGACCTTCATATTCGGGTGGTCAGGACGGTGGTCCGCTTCTAACGTTCCAGCGTTAATCATCAAGAGGTGGCTCCGTGACATCGTGCCTGGCTCCATTGCGATGGTTGCTGGTTGATCTGGAGTGTATTAAGCACTTGGCAAGTGAAACCAGTGGGCAGAATGCCAAGTAGAGCGATCGGCATGCTGAATAAGTAATTTCTCTGTACTTGCTGGGATTTGGAGGAAATTTCTGGCTGTTTTGAACGGAATTTCCGGCAATCAAGTCGATTCCTGGATGGCTTGTTGCATCTCTTTCCGTGCAGCCTGCGTTACGGGGATGAATGCTACCCGCATCGCTCTTGATCAAAAGCATGGTGAATGGAGGGCTGACGAGTGCAAGATGCCGGTACGCAGTCATGACATGACCAAGGACTGCGCAGAGAGCGGGGTGGGTAGCTGATTGCACAATCTTGATCAAAAGGCTGTTGCCAAGCCCGTTTTCCCTGCTATCACTTGATGGATACGCTTGGAAATTTGACGTGAAACTGGGTGTTTATTTTTGAAAGTGAAGCCTGATTCTGCGCTGCCTGGATGGGCAGACCGAACCGGTTTGTGAAATTTGAAACAGATTACTGGTATTTCAGCGCGGAAAGGAAAGTCAAACTTCATTATTCACTGGAACTGGTGTACGCTTTTTAAAGAAGAACTACTTAATAATGAAGCTGGCAAATCATGTGGCTGGGGCGGGGATGGTCTTCATCAAAGCAGCCGTATGGGTTTAATGCCGCTCAGGGAACGTTTCTGCTATGGATACTTTAAAAGCTTTGATGGTCTTCATGACCACCGCCGAGAACGGCAGTTTCTCGGATGCTGCAAGAAAACTCGGCGTATCGCCGGCGGCTATCAGTCAAAGCATTGCCCGACTGGAGCAGGAGCTGGAGGTGCGTCTGTTCAACCGGACCACCAGGCAGTTGACGCTGACCGAAGATGGTCGTCGTTTCTACGCCCAGTGCCGCGGACCGGTGAACAATCTGGATTCGGCCATCAACCAGCTCAAGGCCAGTCGTGACGAGCCGGCTGGCCATCTGCGCGTGAGCATGCCCAACTCTTTTGGCCGTCGTTTCATTCTTCCCATCATGGGCGAATTCTGCGAACGCTATCCCAAGGTGCGGGTGTTTTTTGGCCTGGATGACCACTTCAGCGATTTGATCGAAGATGGTTACGACGTCGGCGTGCGTATCGGCATGATGCCGGATAGCCGCATGGTGGCGCGCAACCTGGCGCAGATTCCGCAGTATGTGGTGGCTTCGCCCGAATACTGGGACAAGAACGGCCGCCCGGAAACGACCGAAGAATTGAGCAACCACGATTGCATCAACTTCCAGTTTCCTACCTCCGGCCGTCTGTACAAGTGGGAATTCGACCGCCGCGGCGAGCGTATTCCGCTGGAAGTGACCGGCACGTATACCCTGAACGAGATGGAAGCCGTGTGTGAGCTGGCGCGTCTGGGCATGGGTGTGGCACAGCTGCCGGGGCACGAGGTGGTGCACCTGATTCGCAGTGGCGAGCTGGAGCCGGTACTGACCGATGTGGTGTCGCTGGAGCGTTCCATTTACATCTGCTTCCCGCATCGCGACCACATCGCGCCGCGTACCCGCGTCTTTGTGGACTTTGTGGTGGAGAAGCTGGCGGATCATCCGGATATCATGGCGGATCTGCCGGGGCTGGATTTGTCTGCCAAACGCAAGGCGGCAGCGCAGCTCATGGGCTGATGCCAGTCTGTTTGCTAATAAACAAAGCCCGGCATGTGCCGGGCTTTTTGCTTGTTGACACCCCCTCTCGCTTTCTGAAATGAAAGCGAGGCTCCCATCTTCAATTGGCAGGGCAAGGGCGGGGGGATAGGGAATTGATGGGAAGGCTGCGGAAACCAAGAGTTAGTTGAAAGGCCCGGCTTTGCCGGGTCCAGTACAAGCGCCCCAAATAACTTTGTCAGCAGCCTGAAAGCCCGGCATGTGCCGGGCTTTTTGCTGTTTGTCTGTCAGACCCGTTTACACGGCCATGAAGCGTTGCAGTGGTGTGGCGCTCCAGTCCACGCTGTCCAGCAGGTTCTTCACGATCAGCCCCAGCTCGGTATCGCCTTCAATCACCAGTTTGCGGTTGAAGAACAGGGTGTCCGGGTCTTCTTCGCGCAGCATCATGCGGGCAAAGTCGGCCAGGTTGGCCGCCAGGCGCAGGTCGGGTTCTGATGGGGTGCTGTCCACGCTGAAACGCGCGTCGTCTGCGGTGAAGCGCAGGCGCATGTCGGCATCCAGAATATGGACTTCAAAGCTGTGCCCGGCCAGCAGGCTCATGTCTACCGGCAGGATGTCGCGCTTTTTCAGTTGATTGAGCGTGGTGACCAGCGCCCAGCAGGGCGGTGTGCTGGGCAGTTTGCCCAGTATGCTGGCCAGCTTTGCCGGCAGGGTCAGGTCAGGAATGTGCATGGCGGGTTTCTCCTATGGCGCTAATGCCGGCGCTACCGCGCCAGTAACCGTCCACCAGCAGGCTGTCGGAATACGGGCTGAGGTCCACTTCGCCGGTAGTGCGTGATTCGATGGCAGCAACAGCCTGCTGGTAGCCCTGTACTACCTGGGCCGTGTGTTGCCACTGCGGGCTGATGCGCAGGGCGGTAATGCCCATGGCGCTGATGTCGGCCAGGTGTGGCAGCAGGGACTGGCAGCCGTCGGACATGGTCTGGATGCCGTTGATGGTGAGGAAGGCCTGTTGTTCGCGCGTGTTCAGGCGCAGGCCGTCCGGGTGCTCCATGCAGCGGAACTGGCAGTCGTCCTTGGACAGGTTGTAATGCCGCGCGGTGAAGCAGCGGGCGGACAGTGCCAGTGGCAGCCTGCCCCAGGCAAACAGCTCGGTTTCGATCTGTACGCCATTGAACGCCGCCTGGCCCAGTACGGCAGACAGGGTGTCGCGGTCCATTTCCACCGGCGGAATCCAGCGTCGCGCGCCCAGCGAGCGGATCAGCGCCAGGGTGTCGGCGTTGTAGATATTCAGGTGATGACCGGCAACAAAGGGCTGGCCTTGTTGCTGCGCCAGCCGGGCTGCGCCCAGATCATTGGCTTCCAGCTGCAGTTCGCCGTTTTCCACCAGCTTGCGCAGGCGGCGCAGGTCGGATTCGCTTTCGATCAGCGCCTGGCTGGACAGCACCACCTGGCGTCCGCTCTGGGCCAGTTCGCGTCCCAGGCTGATCCAGTCCTGGCCACGCAATTGCTGGCGGCGCGAGCAGACCGCCTCGCCCAGATAAATGGTTTCCAGCGGCCAGTCGGCGGCCTCGCTGTAAAAGCGCAGGATATCGTCGCGGGACCAGTAAAACAGTACCGGGCCCAGTGTCAGTTGCAATTTTTTCATATCAGGCCTGCTTGTGAGGCCGGCATGGCAGCTTGCCCGCCGGCACACGGTATGTCATTTCCAGGGCCGGTTGTAGGCACCCAGCGTCTGCTGCTGGCCTTCCGCCAGCTTGGACAGGGCCTGGGTCCAGGCGGGCTTGACGGCAAAGCGCTGCTTGTCCCGGCCTGCTGCATCCAGCGCCTCGCGCAGGGTGCGGGTGACCTGGGCCACGTAGGCCGGGCTGCGCTGGCGGCCTTCCACCTTGATGGCAGCCACGCCGATGTCGATGATCTGCGGCAGCATGCTCATCACGTTCAGGCTGGTGGGTTCTTCCAGTGCGTAGTAGGTATCGCCTTCCACTTCAAAGCGCCCTTTGCACAAGGTGGGGTAGCCCGCCGGTTCGCCCTGCTGGTATTCGTCGATCAGGATGCCGTTCAGCCTTGCTCCCAGTGCTTGCTGGCCATGTTCCCAGCGCACGAACTTGGCGGGCGAGCACACGCCATGGCTGTTGGGTGATTCGCCGGTGGCATAGCTGGACAGCAGGCAGCGGCCTTCCACCATCACGCACAGGCTGCCAAAGCCGAATACCTCGATTTCCACATTGGTGTGGTCGATCACCTGCTTGACCTGATCCAGCGTCAGCACGCGCGGCAGGACAGCACGGCGGATGTCGAACATGTCCTGGGCCAGCTTGATGGCTTCGTAATTGGTGGCCGAGCTTTGCACCGACATGTGCAGGCGCAGGTCCGGGTAACGGTCGCGCGCGTATTTCATCAGGCCGATGTCGGCCAGGATGATAGCGTCCACGCCCAGTGCCGCGCCTTCATCGATAGCGCGATGCCAGCGGCTGATGTCACCGCCCTGGGCATAGGTGTTGATGGCCAGCAGCACCTTGCGACCATGCTGGTGCGCGTAGTGGATGCCTTCGCGGGCGGTGCGGTCGTCAAAATTCAGCCCGGCAAAGTTACGGGCATTGGTATCGTTTTTCAGGCCGAGGTAGACGGTGTCGGCACCGTTATCCACGGCTGCCTTGAGGGCAGGCAGGCTGCCCGCCGGACAAACCAGCTCCGGCAGGGGGCGTGTGGCAGGCATGATGGCAAAATGTCGGCAATTGAAACCGCCAGACATTAGCAGAGCGTTGCAGCGCGGGACTTGTTCTGGGTCAAGTCGCCGGGATGGTGTGGGGCTGGGCGTGGCCGGGATGGCACAGGCCATCCCTCATCCGGGAGTCCGGGTCAGAACGGCAGCACCAGCTTGGTCTTGGCCACCAGCACGATATACGCCACCACCAGCAGCGCACAGAGCAGGGCGATGCAGCGTATCTGCTTGGTGCGGCCGCGTTTCAGCGCAATGGTACCCAGTGCCACATAAGCCAGCAGCCCGGCTATCTTGGCCAGCAGCCATGGCGTTTGCAGCAGCGGCCAGCCGCCCACCACCACCAGGGTGATGCCCAGTGCCAGCAGCGCGGTATCAATCACGTGCGGCAGGATGCGCAGCAGCTTGCTGGCCAGGATTTGCTGTTTGTCGGCCAGCATCAGCCCGCCACGCAGCGCGAACAGAGTGATGGTGAGATAGGCCATGCCCATGTGGGCGTGTTTGAGAATCTGGTAAGTGTTCATGCCTGCGTCTGCCATTTATGCCTTCTGCATGGTGTGATGAGGGCCAGAGGCTGATGGTACACTGAAGCCTTCGTTTCATCAGCGTTCCCGACCATGCTTTTTCTCTATCAGTCCAATCGTCTGGAGCAATTGGGCCAGCTTTATGCCGCCATGTTGCAGGCACAGCCGCTGAGCGACCCGTTTGCCGCCGAAACGGTGATCGTGCAAAGCCGGGGAATGGGGCGCTGGATGACGCTGGACCTGGCGCAGCAATGCGGCATTGCCGCCAATACCGACTTTGTCTTGCCCGCTGCCTTTGCCTGGCGGCTGATGCAAAAGGCCATTCCCGGCTTGCCGCACAAGTCATCGTTCAGCCCGGAAGTGCTGAGCTGGCGCCTGATGGAACTGCTACCTACCTTGCAAGGCGAGGTGTTTGCCCCCTTGCAGCGCTATGCCGCCGGTGGCGAGGCCGCCGCGTTCGAGCTGGCCGGGAAGGTGGCTGATATTTTCGACCAGTACCTGGTGTTCCGCCCGGACTGGATCCGCGCCTGGGAAGCCGGAGAACGGCTGGATCTGGGTGATGACGAAGCCTGGCAGGCCGCGCTGTGGCAGCAATTGGCCGCGCAGGACCCGGGCCGTCACCGCGTACGCATGCTGGATGAATTCTTTGCCGCCTTGCGGCCGGAACACCTGCCGGAGCGCATCACCCTGTTCGGCATTGCCAGCCTGGCACCGATGTATCTGGCGCTGATCAAGCGGCTGGCCGAACTGACCGATGTCTGCCTGTTCACCCTCAACCCCTGCGAAGCCTACTGGGGCGATATTGTCGATAACCGGCGCAAGCTCAAGCTGCGGGAAAAGGGCGATCTGTTCGCCACCGAAGGCCACCCGCTGCTGGCCTCGCTGGGCAAGCAGGGGCGCGACTTTTTCGAGCTGATTGCTGCCGATGCCGAGCTGGACGCCCGGCCCCTGTTTGCCGAACCGGCCGGTGACAGCCTGCTGGCGCGCTTGCAGCGCGACATCCTGCAATTGCAGATGCCGGGCGAGGATGGCCAGTGGCTGGCGGCGGATGACGGCTCGGTGGAGCTGCATGCCACCCACGGTCCGATGCGCGAACTGGAAGTACTGAAAGACCGGCTGCTGGCCATGCTGGCGGAAGACCCCTCGCTCAGCAGCGCCGACATTGCCGTGCTGACACCGGACATCAACAGCTATGCACCGTATATCGACGCGGTGTTTGGCAAGCGCGACGATGCGCCCAGCCTGCCCTATGCCATTGCCGACCGGCAGGTGGAGCGGGAAGAGCCCTTGCTGGCCGCCATCGGCACGCTGTTGCAGTTGCTGGATTCCCGCTTTGCTGCCGATCAGGTACTGGCCTTGCTGGACAGCCCGGCGCTGTTGCAACGCTTCGGCCTGCAAGCCGAAGACCTGCCCTTCATCCAGGACTGGGTGCGGCAGAGTGGCATCCGCTGGGGCCGGGATGCCGCGCACAAGGCGGCACTGGGCCTGCCGGCCGACCCGCTGTTTACCTGGCGCTGGGGGCTGGACCGCCTGCTGTTGGGCAGCATCCTGCCACCGGCCATGGCCGGGGATGACAGCGGCCTGTTTGCCAACCTGCTGCCGCAGGGTGGCGCGGGCGGGCAGCTGGCCGAGGTGCTGGCCCGTTTTGCCAACTGTTATGCCGTGCTGGATGAATTGGCGGTCAGCTGGGCCACGCCAGCCAATGCCGCCGACTGGGCGCTGCGTCTGCTGGAAGGCATTGACCGGCTGTTTGCCGTGGATGACGAAGGCGAAGCCGCGCTGGGTGTGGTGCGCGATGCGCTGCAGGAACTGGTGGACGATGCCGCCATGGCCGGTTTCACCCAGGCCTTCAGCCTGCCGGTATTGCGCGACTGGCTGCAACGCAAGCTCACCATGGCCTCGCCGCTGGGCTTTTTGTCCGGTGGCGTCACCTTCTGCGCCATGGTGCCGATGCGTTCCATCCCCTTCAAGGTGCTGTGCCTGATCGGCATGAATGACGGGGCATATCCGCGTGACGAGCGCCCGGTCAGCTTCGACCTGGTGGCGCGTCATCCGCGCCGGGGCGACCGTTCACGCCGCTTTGACGACCGCTACCTGTTTCTGGAAGCCATCCTGTCGGCCCGCCAGCGGCTGTATCTGTCCTATGTCGGCCTGTCCGCCCGCAATAACGAGCCACTACCACCCTCGGCGCTGATTGCCGAATTGCTGGACTGCTTCAAGGCCATGTGTGGCGAAGCCGCTGCGGCACAACTGCTGGTGCGACATCCCTTGCAACCGTTCTCGCCGCGCTGCTACGACGGTAGCAATCCCCAGCTTGCCAGTTTCGACCCGAGCTATGCTGCCGCACTGGCGGCACCGCCAGCCCAGCCGCAGCCCTTTGCCTGCGTGCTGCCACCCTTGCAGTCGCTTGCGGTGGTTCACGTCAATGACTTCATCCGCTTCTGGAAGAACCCGCCGCGCGCCTGGCTGGCCGAGCGGCTGTCCATCCGCTTGCAAGGTCAGGAAGAAGAACTGCCGGTACGCGAACCCTTCAGTGTGGACCGCGATGCCAGCCGTACCATGCGCACCCAGCTGGTACAGCGCATGCTGGAAGGCAAACCGGTGGCACCGGTGCGCCAGCGTCTGGTGGGGGCCGGCCTGTTACCACCCGCACAACTGGGGCAGGCCTGGCTGGGCAGCGAAACCGCCAGCGCAGCGCGTCTGGCGCATCGCCTGCCTGCCGTGCTGACCGAAGCCACCTTGCCGCCGTTGCCCATCAGCCTCACCCTGCATGGCACCACGCTGGCCGGGGAACTGGGCGGGCTGCGCCCGGAAGGGCAGATCCGGCTGGTGATTGGCAAGATGAATGCCGCCGAACGGCTGGAGTGGTGGCTGACCCACCTGCTGCTGTGTGCCACCCGTCCGGCAGGCATTGCCTGCCAGTCCATGCTGTACGACGACAGCGGCCATTACCGACTGGATGATGAGCCGGATGCCGCCCGGCTGCTGGAAGCCTGGGTGGTGCGCTGGCAGCAGGGCCAGCAACAGCCATTGCCCTTCTTTGGCCGCACCAGCTGGGCCTATGCCGAACAGCTGTTCAAGCAGAACGATGCCCCGCAGCTGGCACTGGAAAAGGCGCTGGACAAGTGGGACCCCAGCTTTGTCGGTGACTTTGCCGCCCCGCAATGTGAAGAACCGGTCAACCGGCTGGTGTTCCGTCACCAGGACCCGCTGGCCGATCCGCTGTTTGCCCAATTGGCAGAAACCCTGTTGCTGCCGCTGGTGGCCAGACTGGAGGGGCAGGCATGAGTCTGCAAGTACTGGATGCCCTCAACTGCCCGCTGGCAGGCGTCAACCTGATCGAAGCCTCGGCGGGTACGGGCAAAACCTGGACCATCGCCGCGCTTTACCTGCGTTTGCTGCTGGAAGATGTGGACGGCGAAGCGCCGCCGGGTATCGACAGCCTGCTGGTGGTCACTTATACCAAGGCCGCCACTGCCGAGCTGCGTGAACGCCTGCGCCAGCAGCTGAGTGATTTTCTCGAGGTATTGCAGGACAAGCCCACCGGCAACCCCTTCTTGCAAGCGCTGGCGGCCCGTTTTGCGCCGGGCAGTGTGCGGGAACTGGCCATGCAGCGCTTGCAAGCAGCCATCAGCGGTTTTGATGCCGCCGCCATCTACACCATTCACGGCTTCTGCCAGCGCGTGCTGACCGACGCGGCTTTTGAAAGCGGGCAAACCTTTGCTGCCGAACTGGTCAGCGATGACGACCGCCTGCTGGTGGAAGTGGTGGACGACTTCTGGCGTCAGCGCGTGGTGACCAGCCCCTTGCTGTCGCAGGTGCTGGCCGAGGCCGGGGAAACACCCGATGGCTGGCTGGCAGAAATCCGCCCCTGGCTGGCCAAACCCTATTTGCAGCTGGTGCAGCCTGCCGCGCATGATTTGCAGCAGGCCTTGCAGCAGGTGGAACAGCACTGGCACGCGCTGGCCGCCGACCCGGCCACCATCCAGGCCGGGTTTGACCTCTTGCTGGCAACGGCAGGTTTCAAGGCCACCAGCCACAGCCCGGCCCAGCTGGAACGCAGCATGGACGAGCTGCAACAGTGGCTGGCCGAACCGGACAGCCTGCCCATTATCGGCAAGGACGCGCTCAAGCAACTGACACGGTTGACCCCGGCCGCGCTGGCCAAGGGCATGAAGAAAGGCTTTGTCGCGCCTGAGCATGCATTGTTCCAGCGCATTGGCGACTGGCTGGAGGCCTGGGACGGCTATCTGGCCCAGCTGCAACTGTCGCTGGCTGGCCTCAAGCTGGAGCTGATTGACTGGGTCAACCAGGAGCTGGCGCGCCGTCGCAGTCAGGAGCGGGTGCGCAGCTTTGACGACCTGCTCACCGAGCTGGGCGACGCGCTGGCCGACCCGGTTGGCGGCGCACAGCTGGCTGCGGCGGTGGCGCGCAGCTTCCGCGTGGCGCTGATTGATGAATTCCAGGATACCGACCCCATCCAGTACAGCATTTTCCAGCAGTGTTTTGCCGTGCAGCAGCGGCCACTGTTTCTGGTGGGCGACCCCAAGCAGGCCATTTACAGCTTCCGCGGGGCGGATATCTTTGCCTATCTGGACGCCCGCAGCGACGCCCCCAGCGCCCAGCACTACTCGCTGGATACCAACCGCCGTTCCGACGTGCCGCTGGTACACACCGTCAACCAGCTGTTCAGCCGCACGCGTCCGTTCCTGCTGGATGAAATTGCCTACCAACCAGTGCATGCTGCGCCTAGCTCCGGTGCGGTACTGGAGGTGGACGACGATGATGCCGCATTTACCGTGCTGTGGCAGGAGCCAGAAACCGACAAGCCGCTGAACAAGGACAGTGCCGCCCGAGCCAGTGCGCAGGGCTGCGCCCATGAAATTGCCCGCCTGTTGACGCTGGCCGGGCAAGACCGGGCCGCCATCATCAAGAATGCCCAGCGTCGTCCGCTGCGTGGCGGTGATATTGCCGTGCTGGTGTCCACCCACCGCCAGGGCGACCAGATGCGCCAGGCGCTGGCCGAGCGCGGCGTGCCCAGCGTGGCGCTTACCCAGGAAAGTGTGTTTGCCAGCCGGGAGGCCGGTGAGATGCTGGCCCTGCTGCGCGCCTGGGCCGAGCCGGCCAGTGAAAGCCGCCTGCGTGCGGCACTGGTGACCGAGCTGTACGGGCTGGATGCCACCTCATTGCTAGCCGACGTGGAAGACGAAGCGCGCTGGGAGGCCCGTTTGCTGGCCAATGCGGCCGATCATCAGTGCTGGCTGGAACATGGCTTCATGCGCGCCTGGCGGCAGTTCATGGCGCGCGAGCAACTGGCCGTGCGCCTGCTGCCCTTGCCCGATGGCGAGCGGCGGCTGACCAATCTGTCCCATCTGGCCGAACTGCTGCAAAGCGAAACCGACCGCCGCCATGGCATGGCACCCTTGCTGGCCTGGCTGGAGGGCAGGGTGGCCAACCCGCCAGGCGGTGAAGAAGCCATGCTGCGGCTGGAAAGTGATGCCGCGCTGGTGAAAATCGTCACCATCCACACCTCCAAAGGCCTGCAATACCCGGTGGTGTTCTGCCCTTATCTGTGGGATGGCGCGCTGGAACGACGCAATACCAGTTTCTGGCGCTACCGTGCCGCTGAACGCGCCATGCTGGCACCGGACGTGCTGGCCGATGCCGCCGTGCGTCAGCAAGCCGCCAGTGAAATGCTGGCGGAAAAACTGCGCCTGCTCTACGTGGCGCTGACCCGTGCCCAGCACCGGCAATACCTGGCCTGGGGCTGGGTGAAGGACATGCACACTGCCGCGCTGTCCTGGTTGCTGCATGCGCAGGATTGCCCCGATCTGGCTGCGCTGCGCGAGCTGGAGCTCACCGCCGCCCAGCTCGCCAGCCAGCTGGTGACGTGGCAGCAAGCCCTGCCACAGGCCATGACATTGCGCGCGCTGGAGCAGGGGCTCAACCCCTTGCCTCTGGCGCAAGACAGCCGGCAGGACTATAGTGCGCGCCTGTTCGAGCGGACGGTTTACAGCCCTTGGCGAGTGGCCAGCTTCACCTCGCTTGCCCACGGGCAGAGTGGCAAGTCCAGCGAGCGACCCGACCACGACAGCACGCCGCAGCAAGTTGTGCCAGCGCAGCAGGAAGATGCGTTGCCGCCGGACAGCCCGTTTGCCTTTCCGCGTGGCGCGCGTGCTGGTACTTGCCTGCACGCCATGTTCGAAAACATCGACTTCGGCGTGGCTGATGAAGAACTGCAGGCCCCGGTGGCCGAGCAATTGCGACGCCATGGTTTTACCGAGGAATGGCAGCCAGCCGCCATGCAGTTGCTGCGCCAGACGCTGGATGCCGAACTCGACCCCGGTGTGCGCCTGTCGACGGTGCCTGCCGGACAAAAGCTGGTGGAAATGGAATTCACCCTGCCGGTGCGGCAACTGGACGTGGCTGCCCTGCGTGCGGTGCTGGCCGACCCTGCCCATGGCCTGGCCGAGCCGCTGCGCCAGGCCGCCGCGGAGCTGGATTTCCACACCGTGCGCGGCTATCTCAAGGGTTTCATCGACCTGGTGTTTGCCGTGGACGGCCGCTTTTATCTGGTGGATTACAAGTCCAACCACCTGGGCAATCAGCCGGACGACTATGCCCCGGCGCAACTGGTGCAGTCGGTGGCGCGTGAACATTATTATTTGCAGTACCTGATTTACTGCGTGGCGCTGCGTCGCTATTTCAGCGCCCGCCAGCAGGATTTTGCCAGCCGCTTTGCCGGGGTGCGTTATCTCTATCTGCGCGGCATGGGGCAGCCCGGCATGGGGGTGTGGTGCGACCAGCCTTCCGCCAGCCTGCTGGCTGCGCTGGATGATTTGCTGCGTTGACGGGAAGGGGTTGAAGGGAATGGGCATTGCCTTGCCATTGGCATGGAGTAGACTGCTAAACATCAGCCCCGCCACACAAGGCGGGCAAGCACAATGGCTGCGATGCGGCCGGGGAGACAGGAATGTTTGAATCGGCAGAAATCGGCCACGCCATCGACAAGGACACTTATCGCCAGCAGGTGCCGGTATTGCGCGAAGCGCTGCTGGACGTGCAGTACGACCTGAAGGAAAAGGCCGATTTCCCGGTGTTGATCCTGATTCATGGTTTTGACGGCGCGGGCCGTGGCGAAACCATGAACCTGATCAACGAATGGCTGGACCCGCGGCTGATCGACACCGTTGCCTTCTCCACGGCCAATGACGAAGAACGCGCCCGCCCGTGGATGTGGCGCTACTGGCAGAAGCTGCCGGCCAAGGGGCGCATCGGCATGTTTTTTGGTTCTTACTACTCGGATGCCCTGTTCGACCGGGTGTACGAGCAGATCGACCACGACGCCTTCGACCGCGAAATATTCGACATCATGCGGCTGGAACGCATGATCAGCCAGGATGGCGCGCTGATCCTGAAATTCTGGTTCCACCTGACCAAGGACAAGCAGCGCAAGCGCCTGAAAGAACTGGAAAAAGACCCGGCCACCCGTTGGCGCGTGACGGCGGACGACAAGGCCAATATGGAGCGCTACGACACCATACGCAAATATGGCGAGCACATGATCCGCCTCACCAATACCGCCTACGCGCCGTGGATTGTGGTAGATGGCGAGGACGCCAATTTCCGCAGCCTGACCGTAGGGCAGACTATTCTCAAGGCCATCCGCAACCGCATGAGCCAGAACGGCCATGTGGTGGATGCCTCGGAAGCGCCGCCCCTGCTGGCTCCGATTGACGACAAGGTAATCCTGGACACGCTCAAGCTGGATCAGGACATGGACAAGGCCACCTACAAGAAACGGCTGGCCGAGCTGCAAGGCAGGCTCAACAGCCTTACCCGCGACGAACGCTTTCGCAATCATTCGCTGGTACTTGCCTTTGAAGGCAATGATGCCGCCGGCAAGGGCGGTACCATCCGTCGCATTACCCAGGCACTGGATGCCCGCAGCTACCGGGTGATTCCGGTGGCCGCCCCCACCGAGGAAGAGCGGGCCAAACCCTGGCTGTGGCGCTTCTGGCGCCGGGTGCCGGGCAAGGGCGGCATCACCATTTTCGACCGTACCTGGTATGGCCGCGTGCTGGTGGAACGGGTGGAAGGCTTTGCCCGCGAGCCGGACTGGATGCGGGCCTATTACGAAATCAACGACTTCGAGCACCAGCTCTGCGAAAACGGTGCCATCGTGCTGAAGTTCTGGCTGGCCATCAGCAATGAAGAGCAGATGGCCCGCTTCAAGCTGCGCGAAGAAACCGGCTTCAAGCGTTTCAAGATTACCGAGGAAGACTGGCGCAACCGTGAAAAATGGGATGCCTACAAACTGGCAGTCAGCGATATGGTGGACCGCACCAGCACCAGCAAGGTGCCGTGGACGCTGGTGGAAGCCAATAACAAATACTATGCCCGCATCAAGGTGCTCAGCACCATTTGCAATGCGCTGGAGGCCAGACTGGGTGCGTAGTGTCCTGTTGCTGCTGTGCTGCCTGCTGCTGATGCCGGTGCAGGCGGCTGAAGTCAATCTGCGGGCCGGGGTGGTGGTAGACAATGCCGGCCCCTACAACTTCACGCCGGACAGTCCGATGGCCGGTATCTACCGCGAGGCGCTGGAACATATCGGCAAGCACAGTGGCGTGCGTTTTGACATCGAATATTATCCGGCGCTGCGCATCGAGCAGTTGTTCGAGGTAGGCAGGCTGGACGTTGAAGTCGGGGTCAATCCCTCCTGGCGCAGCATGTCACCAGTGGGCGGTTTTTATACCCAGCCCATCGGCACCCTGGAATTCCAGCTATGCAGCCGGCCGGGTGGCAGCCGGCTGCGCAATCTGGAAGAACTGCGTGGCCAGCGCATCGGCCTGTTGCAAGGGCAGCCGCTGGTCAGCTTTGCCGCCGATCTGCAGCGCTACGGCATACGCTATGAAATGTCCCAGGGCGAGAACGAGGCACTGAGCAAGCTGCGCCTGGGGCGCTTGCAGGCGCTGGTGCTGGAAAAGCGCCAGATTGAGCGCATGAACATGATTCCCGAAGAGCTGCGCTGCGAGCCGGGCGGGGTGATTGCCGTGCAGCCGGTGATGCTGCGCATACACCCGCAATATCGCCAGTGGCTGCCGGCACTCAATCGCGCCATCGCCCAACTGCAGGCCAGTGGCAGGCTCAAGGCCATTTTCCAGAAACCACGCGGATGAACACCGTTTTAGCTACCCCGACCGAGCCGCAGCTGGCAAGCCAATTGCGCCAGTTGTTCCTGCGGCTGGACCCGGCACTGGATGACAGCGTACTGGCCCTGCTGGGTGAACTGGCTGCCGCCAACCAGAGCGGACACGTCTGCCTGCCCATCGGCCACCGTCCGGAGCGACAGCGCTTGCAAGCCTCGCCGCTGCTGGGTGAACCGGGCAGTTATGCACCCCTGATTCTGGATGCCGCCAGCCGCTTGTACTTTGCCCATCACTGGTTTGACGAACAGTGTCTGGCCCGGCAGCTGGCCCGCCTGGCTGCCACGCCGCTACCACAGGACGCCCATGCAGTCGCCCAGGTACTGGAGCAGCTGTTTTCCCCCGGCCAGAGCACAGGACCGGACCGGCAAAAGCAGGCCGCAGCCCTGGCTGCACGCCAGCGCCTGCTGGTGGTGTCCGGCGGCCCCGGCACCGGCAAAACCACCACGGTGGTGCGTTTGCTGGCCATGTTGGCCATGCTGGCGGAACGACCACTGGTCATGGCCATGGCCGCGCCCACCGGCAAGGCCGCTGCCCGCATGAGCGAGTCGGTGCGTAACGCCCGTGACACGCTGCCGGTGGCCGACGCCATTCGCCAGCAGCTACCGTTACAGGCACAAACCCTGCATCGACTGCTTGGTTTGCGACCGGGCAGCGCCCAGCCGCGCTTTCATGCAGCCCAGCCACTGCCGCTGGATGTGCTGGTGGTGGATGAAGCTTCGATGATCGACCTTGGCATGATGGCGCGCCTGCTGGATGCACTGCCGTCACAGGCCAGGCTGATTTTGCTGGGCGACCGCGACCAGCTGGCCTCGGTGGATGCCGGTGCCGTACTGGGCGACCTGTGCACGCAGGTGGCCTACCGGCCGGCTACCCGTGATTGGCTGCAACAAGCCGGTGCCGGGGAGCTGCCCCCGGACGAAGGTAAAGCAGGGCTGCTGGCTGACAGCGTGGTACTGCTCACCCATAGCCACCGCTTTCGCGCTGACTCGGGCATTGGCAGGCTGGCCGCGCTGGTCAACCATGGGGATGCCCAGGCAGCCTGGGCCTTGCTGCAAGCCGGGCAATACCCGGACATTGCCGCGCTCGCCCAGCTGGACGATGCCGCGCTATGGCAGCAACGCCAACCGTATCTGGCTGCCATTGCGGCAGACCAGCCGCTGGCCCAGATACAGGCAGCGTTTTCGCAGTTCATGCTGCTGGCCGCCCAGCGCAGCCAGGTTGCCCTGGTCAACCAGCGCATGGAACAACTGCTGGAGCAGCAAGGCCGCAAACAGGCCGGGCGCGACTGGTATGCCGGTCGGCCGGTGATGATTACCGCCAATGATTACGGCCTCGGCCTGTTCAATGGCGACATCGGTTTTACCGTTGTTCGAGACAGCGGCCTGCGGGTTGCATTTCCGGCGGCCGACGGCAGCTGGCGCGAATTTGCCCCGGGGCGCCTGCCGCAGCATGAAACGGTGTTTGCCATGACTGTCCACAAAAGCCAGGGCTCGGAATTCGACACCGTCTGGCTGCAATTGCCAGCCACACCGGGGCCGCTGCTTGATCGCGCCCTGGTATACACCGCCATTACCCGTGCCCGTCGCCAGTTTGCGGTGTGCGGTGACGAGGAAACCTGGCTGCAGGGCGTGAGGCTGGCCCCGGTACGGCATTCCGGTCTGGCAGATCTGTTGCTGGACGGGGGACGATGATTTTCTGCAACACTTCCAAATGGAATAATCGGATTTCAGCGGCAAGATGCTGAAAAAGTTGGGCAAATCCGGTTTTGCATCCTATGATGGCGCCTTCCCGCAATAGGCAGTCTGTTCGGAGTCATCATGCAAGTGGATGGAGTCCTGGGGTATCTGGCCAAGATCACCCGTTTCGATCGCAGCGCATTCACCCCGTTGTTTATCGCAGGTCAGCCCATGGGCTGTGTCAACCAGGTATGGCTGGCGCGGCTGCTGGAGAGCGAAGCCGCCTTGTTCCGCTTGCAGGCGGATGGTTTGCACTGCACGGTAGAGGGCGATTACGCCGCCATCAGCCATCAGCTGGACCAGGCCGCAAAACGCTGGCAAGCCGCCGGCTGGCTCAATGGCTGGCGCAATGAAAACTTTACCGCCTTCCTGCCGGATGCCACGCCGCTGTTCGAACTGGAACGCGCCGCCTTCCGTCCGCTAGGCCTGACCAGCCGCGCCGTACACCTGAACGGACTCACTCGACTGCCTGATGGCGAAGTGCGCATGTGGCTGGGCCGCCGCAGCCCGGACAAGGCGGTAGACCCCAACCGCATGGACAATATGATGGGTGGCGGTATTGCTGCCGGCGAGTCCATCGAGCTGGCGCTGGAGCGTGAAGGCTGGGAAGAGGCAGGCATTCCCGCTGACAAGCTGGAACTGTTGCCGCAAACCGGCGTGCTGCTGGCCGAGCGCCCGGTGCAGCGCGGTCTGCATCGCGAGTGGCTGCATGTGTACGACCTGTGGCTGTCTGGCAAGGAAGAGCCTTGCAATCAGGATGGCGAGGTGGCCGAGCATGTCTGTGTGCCACTGGCCGAAGTCGAGAACTTGCTGGTGGCAGAGCGCTTCATGATTGATGCCGCCCTGGTGGCCATTGATTGCCTGCTGCGCTTGCAGTATTGGGGTCCGCACAATCAGCAGGTGGCAGATGTCATGGCTGATTTACGCTTCCAGCCTGGTTTTGCCGAACACGCGGCGCACTGACAGCGGACTTTGCCCGTCCATGCACATGCCGGCCAAGAGGCCGGCTTTTTTGTGTCCGCTTCACGATCAGGGGGCAGGTCTGGCATCATGTGCCGATCGTCGCAATAATTCCATTGGAAACCCCCTGAACTGGAGTGCATGATGTACCGATTGCGCCTGATTTCGCGTGAATTCGGCGTGGATGACACCGGGCCGTGGCATTCTACGCACGAGCAGGCACGCAAGGCCGCCAAGCTGATGTATCTGTTGTACAAGGGCAAGATCCGCGTCGAGATTCACCGGGTGGTGGACTTGCGTACCCGCAAAATGGAAAAAGTCGAAGACCTGCAATAAGCCCTGCTGGCAAAATGACGGGTCAACAGCGTCGTCTCCAGGCTTTTGCCTGACAACACCCCCCGCCTGGCATGCGCAGTCAATGCCTTGTCTTTACTGAATTTTCAGCCTTTCTTTAAATGGCTGTCTTCCTGCTTATCCCCGTCTACTAGTCCTAAGTATTACTTAGTATTTTTGAGAAATTTCCCCAATACTGTTCAGAAGTAGTTTGCTAGAAAAAGACAAATGCCAACGTACCCTCTGGCTGGGTGGTATTGGCTCATGCATTCGATGGTAGCTGCCACACCCTGCCTGGCTCGCCTTGCTTCTGGACGAGTGACCGGAGGCCGGCACATCGAATACTGAACAGTGGGAATGCCATGCACTTCTTGTTTCGCTGCTTCGTCATCTGCTGTTGTTTGCAGGCCCTGCCCGGCATGGCGGCAACGTCGCTTGCTGCACCGACTACTGCTCCGCAGCCACTCACCTTGCTGGCTCAGCCACTCAATGTGCCAGGGCTGCTGGAGCTGACGCCGGAGGAAAGCAAGTGGCTGCATGACAAGCAAGTGCTGCGTCTTGGTGTTGCCCGCGATTTGCCGCCCTTTGACATCAGCAACATGAGCGGCACCTTTCAGGGCGTGAGCGCTGATGTGCTTGGCTATCTGGGCCAGGCGCTGAAAGTAAAGCCCGTTGTGGTGAGCTATGCCAGCCGTCAACTGGCCATGGAAGCAGTGATGCGCGGTGAGATTGATTTGCTCAGTGCGGTCACGCCCTTCGAACTGCAACTCAACAAGTTGCAGCTGAGCAAGCCCTATCTGCGCGACATGCCTGTGCTGGTGGGGTTTGAGGAACCCAATCCGCACAAGGTGCGCATTGGCATGCGTCATCTCTACCATTCCCCTGCGCTGGCCAGGGAGGTCTACCCTGAGGCGGATATCAGTTATTACGACTCGGTAGCCAAAGGCTTGGCCGCCTTGCAAGCCCACCAGATCGACCTGTTCATGGGCGATGCCACCGCCATCAATTACGAAGCCAATCAGAATCTGGTGGATGACCTGCGCATCATTCGCCGTGCGCGCTGGGACAGTAACTGGTCCTTTGCCATGCCGGCTGGCAGCGGTCCCTTGCAAACGGCGGTCAACAAGGCACTGGGACAGTTGGGCCAGGCCCAGCAATTGCAATTGATGCAGCGCTGGAGTGGTGGCGCCATGTTCTTGCAGCCCTACGCCTTCCCCATCAACTTCACGCCGGCGGAGCGGGAATGGCTCAAACAGCATCCGGTGCTGCGCATAGCGGCCAGCCATACGCTGGCACCGATTTCCTTTTTTGATGACCAGGGCGAATGGCGCGGTGCCACTGCCGAGCTGCTGGAGCTGATTGCGCCACGTATCGGAGTGCGACTGGAAGTGAAGAAGTCGCACTCGCTGGAAAACACCATGGAAATGATGCGCTACAAGCAGGTTGACCTTGCGGTCACGCCGGTGCGCATCGGGAGTGAAAACAAGCCGGGCCTGCTGTTGTCCGATCCGGTGACCTATCTTTCCTACAATCTGGTCATTCGCAACAATGCCGATGCGCCGCGCAGTGTGGACGATCTGCACAACAAGGTGATTGCGGTCAATCGCGGCCTGGTGGAAGCCATGGGCTGGGGCAAGGTACTGCCCGGTGCCATTTTCAAGGAGGTGAATAACCCGGTATCGGCATTCGACTTGGTGGAAAACGGCAAGGCGGACATGGCGCTGGTGGCCACCATGAACAGCCGCTACTACCTGCCCTTGCTGTTCAACGGCAAGCTGCGTGAAGTGAATATCACCGGGCTTCCCACCAATGCGCTGTCGCTGGCCATGCAGGCAGACGAGCCGATGCTGCGCGACATCATCAACAAGGCCCTGTTCAGCATCGGGCCGGAAAGCCTGGACAATCTGTTCAACGAACGCTGGCGCACCAATGTGGGGGCCAGCAACCAAAGCTGGTATGACTACAGCCTGGGCCTGATCTATCTGGTGATCGGGGTGGCCAGCATCCTGTTACTGGTGTCCCTGGCTTGGAACAGCCGTTTGCGCAAGCAGATCGTCAAGCGGCAAACCGCAGAAAAGGCCCTTAACGACCAACTCAACTTCATGACCACGCTGATTGATGTCACGCCTTATCCGGTTTACGTGCTGGACCGAAAGGGCTTGCTCATCAGCTGCAACGAGCATTATTTGCAGGCGCTGGCGCTGGCGCTGACGCGTGAAGAGGCCATGAGCCATCGCGACAATATTGGCGGCCTCATCGACATTGATGACAAGACCCGCACCACGCTGGCCCAGGATTACCAGCTGGCCATCGAATACGGTGTGCCCATCCAGCGTGACCGGGAGGTCATGCTGAACAAGCAGCATGTCTCTGCCTTTCACTGGATCCAGCCGTTCCGCGATACCGAAGGGGTGATTCGCGGCGTGATATGCGGCTGGATTGACATCAGCGAACGGCGCCGGCTGATTGAAGAACTGCAAGCCGCCAAGGATCAGGCTGACAAGGCCAGCCAGGCCAAGACCACCTTCCTGGCCACCATGAGCCATGAAATCCGCACGCCGATGAGCGCCGTCATCGGCATGCTGGAGCTGGCCTTGCGTCAGGCCGAACACGGCATGGTCGACCGGCCGTCCTTGCAGGTGGCGTATGACTCGGCACAGGGGCTGTTGGGGCTGATTGGCGACATTCTGGATATCGTGCGCATCGAATCCGGTCATCTCAGCCTGAACCCGGAGCCTTGCAACCTGCTGGAGCTGTCCCAGTCCGTGGTGCGCGTTTTTGACGGACTGGCGCGGCAAAAGCAGCTGGGACTGTTTCTGGATGTGGAACCGCCAGACCCGGCACAGTGGCAGGTCATGCTCGACCCGCTGCGCTTCAAGCAGATCCTGTCCAATCTGCTCAGCAATGCCATCAAGTTCACCACCCAGGGCAGCGTCAATGTCCGGGTCCGCCAAAGCCTGCTGCCCGATCAGCAGTTGCTGGTGCACATCCGCGTCACCGATACCGGTATCGGCATTTCCGAAGAAGACCAGCAGCGCCTGTTCATGCCGTTTGGCCAGGCACGTGGCACGGCACGCAATGTACACAGCGGGACGGGCCTGGGGCTGGTGATCAGCCGCACCCTGTGTGAAATGATGCAAGGCTCGCTCAACCTCAGCAGTCGCCTGTATGACGGCACCCGGCTGGATATCGAACTCAGGTTGCCGCTGTCGGAACAGGCCTATGTCCCACCTGCGCCGGCCAGCCAGACCCCGGGCAGCAACGGGCTGGCCGATGAACTGGCCTTGCGCATCCTGGTAGTGGACGACAATGCGGCAAACCGGCTGCTGTTGGCCCAGCAACTGCGCTATCTGGGACACCAGACCAGCACGGCCACCCACGGCCGCGAAGGCCTGATGCTGTGGCAGCAGGGGCAGTTCCACGTGGTGTTTACCGACTGCAACATGCCGGAAATGAATGGCTATCAGCTGGCACAGGCGATCCGGCAGCAAGAAGAGCAGGAGCAACGCCCGCCGGTGTTGTTGCTGGGCTTCACCGCCAACGCCCTGCCGGACGAAAAGGCACGCTGTCTGGCTGCCGGCATGGACGACTGCCTGTTCAAACCCGTCAGCCTCTCCGGCCTGCGCGTCTGCCTGCAGCATCACATGAAAGACCGGCTGGAACTGGAAGAAAGCATTCCCGCTGTCAGTTACAGCCTGAACGAACTGGAGTTCATGGAAGACGAGCAGCTCCATCAGTTGCTGTCACACCTGCGACAAGGCTTGCAGGATGACACCGAGGCGCTCAGATCCCTCGTACTGCTGGGCAACAGCCCGGGGGTAGCACGGCAGGCGCACCAGATCAAGGGCGCCGCCCGCATCATCAGTGCCAGCCAGGTGATCAACAGCTGTCAGGCGCTGGAAGCCTATTGCCACGAGCATGAAGACATCAGCGAAGCCCTGCCACAGGTGCAAGCCCTGTATGCCGCGGTGGATGATTTGCAGGCGGTACTGGACAAGCAACTGCAAGCGCTCAGTTCGGCACAGGCCAATCAGGGTTCTTCATCCTGAGCCAGAACAGGACTGTTGCACCTGTCGTGCATTGACCGCGGCATGGTACTAGACTGATGACTTCAGAACCTTGCACGGATACCATCCGGCAAGCGGATATACCCGTTACAATCCAGGCTGTTCATGTGCTTAAGGCCGTGGCCTGGGCACAGCTGTATATCACAGACGGAAGGAATTCCTTTATGCAAGGCAAACAAGCCATTATTGATTTGCTCAACACGCTGCTGGCTGGAGAGCTCACCGCGGTCGACCAGTATTTGCTGCATGGTGAAATGTATGCCGACATGGGCCTTGGCAAACTGGCGGAAAAGGCATTGCACGAATCCGCCCACGAACGCGAACACGCGCAGGCCATCATCCAGCGCATCCTGTTTCTGGAAGGCAAGCCCGACCTGAGCAAGCGCGAAGCACTGCACATCGGCAAGACTGTTCCCGACATGCTCAAGGCAGACCTCGCGCTGGAGTACAAGGTCACTGCTGCCTTGAAGCAAGGCATTGCCCAGTGTGAACAGGCAGAAGACTTTGTCAGCCGTGAAATGCTGGTGCTGCAACTGGATGACACCGAAATGGACCACGCCTATTTCCTGGAAAAACAGCTGCGACTGATTGACCTGACCGGCCTGCCCAACTACCTGCAAAGCCAGATGGCGTAAGGACACCCATGAAAGCAGACAAATCCGTCATCAAGCTGCTCAACCACGTCTTGCGCAACGAACTGACCGCCATCAACCAGTATTTCCTGCACGCCCGCATGTTCCGTAACTGGGGCCTGGAGAGGCTGAACGACTACCAGTACAAGCAATCCATCCGCGTGATGAAGGAAGCGGATGAACTGATCGAGCGCATCCTGTTTCTGGAAGGCCTGCCCAATCTGCAAGACCTGGGCAAATTGCATATCGGCGAAAACGTGGAAGAGTGCCTGCGCAGCGACTTGCGCTATGAACTTGAAGTACAGCGCCCCTTGCTGGTAGAGGGCATCGCCCATTGCGAACAGAAGCAGGACTACGTCAGCCGCGAACTGCTGCAAGAACTGCTGGAACACTGCGAAGAAACCATAGACTGGCTGGAAACCCAGCTCAGCCTGATCCGGGATGTCAGCCTGGCCAACTACCTGCAAAGCCAGATCCAGTCCTGACGCATATCTTTACAGACGTCTACGCTGCCTTGACTCGCTGCAGCGCAACCCCAGCCAGCCTGCAAACGCACGCTGGCTGTTTTACTGCCTGATCGCAGTTTGACACATGGGCAGCATGATGGAATTTGCCATGGTACTTCTGAAAATGGGAGCGGCAACAGGGCAGGGGCTGGTACAGATGTGCTGCTTGGTTGTTATCACAGCAACACATGACTAAAACGATATTTGGCAGAATTTACCCATGGCAAGAGCGAAAATTCTGTACATATCCGTTTGGTAAATGAACGATGCAGGATGAATCAGGAAACCAGAAGCTAAATCGGGGAAGTGCCTCACGGGCGTTTTGTCTGCAGCATTGACGGGGAGTGTTGTCTAAATGCTTGATTTGATTGGCGCACCCGACAGGGATCGAACCTGTGACCTTCAGCTTCGGAAACTGACACTCTATCCAACTGAGCTACGGGTGCGCTGTGATGTTGCTGCAAAGCAGGGCGGATCATAGCGCAAAGGGCATGTCCGAGTCCAGTGTATGGTTTTTGCCTTGCTTCGCGGCTTACCGTATAATCCCACTCCATCTTAATTGTCATTTTTTTCAGGCGAGGCTCGAATGAGTAATGAGAACGGAATGGCTCCCGGTCAGGTTATCAAGGTCCTGGTTGGCGTCGTTGTTGGTCTGGTAGTGGCAATCTGGTTGCTGGCCAAGCTGGCTACCGGTGGTTACAACGTTGATGCCGAGGTCATGACCAAGGAGGCTGTTGCCGCTCGTCTGAAACCGGTAGGCGAAGCCAAGGTCAGCGATGCACCTCCGGGCATGCGTACCGGCGAGCAGGTATTCAAGGCCATTTGTATTTCCTGTCACGGCCAGGGCCTGGCTGGTTCGCCCAAGTTTGGTGATGCCGGTGCCTGGGGCCCGCGTATTGCCAAGGGTTGGGATGTGCTGACCCAGCATGCGCTGCAAGGCTTCAACGCCATGCCGGCCAAGGGTGGCGCTGCTGACCTGACCGACGATGAAGTAAAACGTGCTGTTGCCTACATGGGTAATGCAGGTGGTGCCAAGTTTACCGAACCGCCGGTTGGTGGCGCTGCTGCGGGTGCTCCGGCTGATCCGGCTGTGGTTGGCAAGAAGATTTACGAAAGCGTTTGCGTGGCCTGCCACGGTAGTGGTGCTGCTGGTGCGCCGAAGTTTGGCGACAAGGCTGCCTGGGCTGAGCGTACCAAGGTTGGTCTGGACGAAGTGGTGAAGATTGCCACCAAGGGCCTGAACGCCATGCCGCCCAAGGGTGGTTTCGGTGGTAGCGATACGGAATTCCGTGCTGCCGTCGAATACATGGTGAATAACGCCAAATAAGCAGAACACTCTACCAATGAAAAACGCGCTGCTTGCAGCGCGTTTTTTTATGTCTGGATGACAAGAGAGGGTCAGTTATCTGCCGGCTTGGTCTTTTCCGCCAGCATGGCCGAAAGGCTGGCCAGCCGCGATTTGCCTTCGCTCTTGCTGACAATGGGTTCGGCACCGGGGCGGCCAAAGTGGCGCAGGTCGCTGCCGTCGATTTCGGCAATGAAGCGTGATGGTTCGACAAACTGCCATTCGCCCGCACGGCGGCGTTTCACGCAGTAGGAGAGGGTGAGCATGCGCTGGGCGCGGGTGATGCCCACGTACATCAGCCGCCGTTCTTCTTCCACCATGCCGTTATCCACCGATTCGCTGTGCGGCAGAATGCCTTCTTCAGTTCCCACCAGGAAGACATAGGGATACTCCAGCCCCTTGGATGCGTGCAGGGTGGACATTTTTACTGCATCCACTTCGCCTTCGTCGCGGCCTTCCAGCATGGTGATCAGGGCGATGGTCTGTGACAGCTCGATCAGGTTCTTGCCATCGGCCTCGCCCTTCTTGGCCAGCCATGCCACCAGCTCCAGCACGTTTTTCCATTTGGTTTCGGCAATGCGCGGGCTGTCCTCGCTGTCATACAGCCAGGCTTCATAGCCGATGGCCTTGACCAGTTCCATGGCCAGTTCGCCAGCCGGTTCACGGATAACCCGGTATTGCAGGCGGTTGATGAAGTCGCAGAACTGGCTGAGCGGTTCCAGCTGGGTGTTTTGCACCTGCACCCGGAAACCCGGTTCGAAGGCACTGGCAAACAGGCTTTGCCGCACTGACCGGCCCAGCCGCCCAGTTTTTCCAGTGTCCCGGCTCCTACGCCGCGTTTGGGCGTGGTGACGGCGCGGATGAAGGCCGGGTCGTCATCCGGGTTGGTCAGCAGGCGCAGATAGGCCAGCACGTCCTTGATTTCCGGCTTGTCGAAGAAGCTTTGTCCGCCGGCCATCTGGTAGGGAATACGCTGGTTGCGCAACGCCTGTTCGAAAATGCGCGCCTGATAGTTGCCACGGTACAGGATGGCGTAGTCCTTGAACTCGGTACGGTATTCAAACTTGTGTGCCAGCAAGCGTTGCACCACCAGTTCGGCCTCGTGTTCTTCGTCCTTGCATTGCACCACGTGGATGGGCTCGCCTAGGCCCAGTTCGCTCCACAGCTGCTTTTCAAACAGCTTGGGGTTATTGGAAATCACCGAGTTGGCCGCGCGCAGGATACGCGCGGTGGAGCGGTAGTTCTGCTCCAGCTTGATGATGCGCAGCTGCGGGTAGTCCTGTTGCAGCAGACGCAGGTTTTCCATATTGGCACCGCGCCAGGCGTAGATGGACTGGTCGTCATCGCCCACGGCGGTGAACTGGCCGCGCACCCCGGCCAGCAGCTTCACCATCTGGTACTGGCAGGTGTTGGTATCCTGATATTCGTCGATCAGCAGGTAATGCAGCTTGCCCTGCCACTTGAGCAGCACTTCCGGGTGGGTCTTGAACAGCTGTACCGGCAGGCGGATGAGATCGTCAAAATCCACCGCCTGATACGCCGTCAGCGTGTCCTGATAGGCCAGATAGGTGCGCGCGCAGATGCTTTCCCATTCGCCCTCTGCCTCAACCAGCATCTGGTCCGGGCCTTTCAGGTCGTTTTTCCATAGCGATATCTGGCTTTGCACCTTGCGCACTTCGTCCTTGTGCGTGCTTTTCAGGATGTCAGCGATGATCTTGCCGGCATCGAAGGCATCCAGAATGGAAAACTGTGGCTTGTAGCCGAGGTGAGTGGCTTCCTGGCGCAGTATCTGCATGCCCAGCGAGTGGAAGGTGGACACGGTAATGCCGCGGATTTCCTGGGCGGTGAGCAGCTTGCCCACCCGTTCCAGCATTTCGCGCGCCGCCTTGTTGGTAAAGGTAATGGCGGCGATATGCCGTGCCGGGATATTGCCGTGGCGGATCAGGTGGGTGATCTTGTAGGTAATCACCCGCGTTTTGCCGGAGCCCGCACCGGCCAGTACCAGCAAGGGACCGTCGAGGTGATGGATTGCTTCGCGTTGCGGCGGATTAAGCTGTGGTGCGGCCATGGGTGGAATTCCGGCAATGAAGGCAGATGCTGGCAGAAACGCTCAGCAGCGTTGCATGGTGGTAACCAAGGTGCTGCATTGTAGCATGCGGTATCATGTGGCTCCCGGCGGCTGGCCCCGGCTTGGCCTGTCGCACTGTCCGAGGTGAAGATGGCAACATACGCAATTGGCGACATTCAGGGCTGTTTCGGCCCATTTCAGCAACTGCTGCGGCAGATTGACTTCAATCCCGGCAAGGACACATTGTGGTTGACCGGCGACCTGGTCAATCGTGGGCCGGAATCCTTGCAGGTGCTGCGCTGGGTATTCCAGCAGCAGGACCGGGTGCAGATTGTATTGGGCAATCACGACCTGCACTTGCTGGCCGTGTCAGAAGGCTTTGGCAAGCTGCACCGCAGCGATACGGTGGAAGACATTCTCAATGCGGCGGATGGCAAGGTATTGCTGGACTGGCTGCGCTGTCAGCCCTTGATGATTGCCGAGCAGGGCTATGCCATGGTGCATGCCGGCCTGTTGCCCGAGTGGAGCATCGACCGGGCACTGCGTCTGGCCGAAGAGGTGGAAGATGGCCTGTCCGGCCCTTACTACCGCGAATTCCTGTCCCGGCTGTATGGCAACAAGCCGGTTCGCTGGTCGGATGAACTCAAGGGGGCCGAGCGCCTGCGCGTCATCGTCAATGCCATGACCCGCATGCGCTTCATTACCCGTGATGGTGAAATCGACCTTGCCTACAAGGGTGAGCGTGACGGCGCACCGGCCAACCTGATTCCCTGGTTCGAGGCCAAGGGGCGGCGCAGCAGCCATACCCCCATCATCTGCGGTCACTGGTCGGCGCTGGGCTTGCACCTGACCGAGGATGTTCTCGCCATCGACAGCGGCTGCCTGTGGGGCGGCAGCCTTACTGCACTTCGGCTGGAGGACAGGCAGACGTTTTCGCTGCCGTGCCCGGCGTATCGGGAAGTGGCAGCCTGAGCCCGAGGCAGACTTCGCGGAATGCACGTTCCGACAGGGCGAAGCGCGTGGTCAACTCGCCTTCGCCCGCCTTCATCGGCTGACCGTAGGTGAGGGCAACCTCCATCGCCGGCTGCGCCAGAATCAACTTGATGCTTTGCCAGAAGGTGGTGTCACCGGCATAAGCCGGAGCGGTGGTCAGGCTGCCATCCGGCAGTTGATAACGCATGGACACCGGCTGCACCGTGCTGCGCGAAGGCAGGGCGGCTTCAAACAGTGAGGCCTTGAACGGCAGGATGCCACGGCCATCCGAAGTGGTGGCCTCGGGGAACACTGCCATGCAGCTGCCCTTGCCCAGTGCGTCGGCCAAGAGCTGATTCACCCGGCTGGCATCGCGGCGGTTGCTGCGGTCGATGAACAGCGTGCCGCCCGCATTCACCACCCAGCCAATCAGCGGCCAGGAGCGGATTTCACGCTTGGCGACAAAGCGCGAGACCGTGCAGCTGCTGAGCACGAAAATGTCCAGCCAGGACACATGATTGGCCACCAGCAGGGTATTGGGCGGATAAAAGCCGGGGTTCACCCCTTCCACCTTGACCGTGATGCCGAGAATCTTCAGCAAATGGCCAGACCAGCGCCGGGTCACCACCGCACGCTCGGCCTGTGCCAGGCGCGGATAGCGGGTGGCAACAATGAAAATGCCCAGGGCAATGTGGCAAACCAGGCGCAGCAAACGGCTGGCGCGGGTGAAATAAGACGTAGAGGCAGTTGACTTCAAGATACGCGGCGCTTCATGTGCGGGTTTGAATGATTTGCCACTCTAGCATGGCTGACACAGCGGGCAATAGTAGGAACTCCGTTGGCCCTGCCGTATCTGATGAATCGGACTGCCACAAGCGCGACAGGGCTGCTCTTGCCGGTCGTAGACATAGTAATCCTGCTGGAAGTAACCCGACTTGCCTTCGGTATTCACAAAATCGCGCAGCGTGCTGCCGCCGGCCTCAATGGCCAGTGCCAGTACCCGCTTGATTTGTGTTGCCAGCCGCTGGCAATCGGCCAGGCTCAGCGCGCTGGCTTCGCGTGCCGGATGAATGCCGGAGTGGAACAGGGATTCGTTGGCGTAGATATTGCCCACGCCCACCACCACGTGGTTGTCCATGATGGCCAGCTTGATGGCGCTGTTGCGCTTGCGGATGGCCGCATGCAGCACCGCGCCGTCAAACGCCTCGGACAAGGGCTCCGGGCCCAGCTTTTGCAGCAGCGGATGATGTTCCGGCGGGCCGACATGCCATAGCATGGCACCAAAACGGCGTGGGTCGCGGTAGCGCAGTACGTGACTGCCCAGCTTCAGGTCGATGTGATCATGTTTTTGCGGCGGCGTATCGGCCGGGACATAACGCAAGCTGCCGGACATGCCCAGGTGGATCAGCAAGGTGCCGCTGTCGAAATGTATGAGCAGGTACTTGGCACGACGCGTGACTGCGCGTACTGTCAAACCGGCAAGGAGACTATCCAGCTGTGGTGGCACCGGCCAGCGCAAGCGGGCCTCGCGCACGATGGCACCGTGCAGGGTGGCGCCATCCAGATACGGCGCTACGCCGCGGCGGGTGGTTTCGACTTCCGGCAGTTCGGGCATGCTGCTTTCGCTTTCAGGACAAGATTGACTAGATCAAATAACCGAGCGTGCTATTCTACGCGCTCAACCGGCACAGACTCCATGCGAATGAAACCGCTGAATCGACCCCTTTCCCTGCTGCTGGTGCTGCTGTTGTCAGCCTGCACCAGCCTGAAGACGCCAACCCAGGTCAAAACGGCTGCAACTGCTGCCGAGCAAAGCGCGGATGAAGACACTACCGCAGTGGCCGAGGACAATTCCAATTTGCCGCGGGTAGAGCTGACCCCGCAAATCGTCTACGGTGTGCTGGCCAGTGAAATTGCTGCCCAGCGCGGTGCTGCCGCCTCGTCAGCGGTGACCTACCTCGATCTGGCCAGGCAAACGCGCGACCCCCGTCTGGCCCAGCGTGCAGCGGAATTCGCCCTGTTTACCGGCCAGTTGAAAGAAGCGGCCAATGCGCTGGAACTGTGGATGACGCTGGACCCGACATCACAGATTCCGCGCGAGCAGCTGTTCATTACCATGTTGCGCGCAGGCAAGCTGGCCGAAAGCCAGCCGCTGGTGGAGGACCTGCTCAAACGTGAACCGCAGCGTGCACGCGATGTATTTGTCCAGCTGGCCAGACTCACCGCCCGCCAGGACGACAAGCAAGCGGCTTATACCCTGGTGAAGCGGCTGGCCAGCCAGTATCCCGATTTGCCCGAGGCACGCTTTGCCGTGATTGCCGTCGCTGCCGAAGTGAATGATGACGCCACCATTCAGCAGGAATTCGACCGGCTGGCGAAAATCGCCCCCAAGTGGGACTTGCCGGTGGCCTGGCAAACCGACCGCCTGCGCCGCATCCGGCTGGGGCAGGCCATCGACTTCTTGCAGCAGGAACTGGCAAGACGCCCGGATGCCGGGCTGGAATTACGCATGGCCTATCCGCGCCTGCTGGTGGGGGCCAAGCGCTTCCCCGAGGCCCGCGTCGCGTTTGAGGCCTTGCTCAAGCAAAACCCGGACAATCCCGACCTGCTCTATGCCACCGGCCTGCTGGCCTATCAGCTGCGCGACCTGGACGTTGCCGACCAGCGCCTGAGTGCCGCCCTGCAGCAAAAGCATCCGGAGGCCGACTTCATCCGCTTCAGCCTGGGACAGATTGCCGAAGAGCGGCAGGACAAGGCAGCCGCGCGGCAATGGTATGAAACCGTGGCCAGTGGCCAGCAATACCTGCCAGCCCAGGCGCGGCTGGCTGCACTGGATGCCGAGGCCGGCAAGCTGGATCAGGCCCTGCAAAGACTGGCACCGCTGGGGCAGGGCGAGCAGGAAAAAGTGCAAGTGGCCATGCAGCAGGCCGATCTGGCACGGCATGCCAAGCGCTATGACCTGTCCTATCGCATTCTCAGCCAGGCGCTGGAAAGCTGGCCGCGTTCCCCGGAATTGCTGTATGACCGTGCTCTGGTTTCCGACCAGCTGGGCAATCTGGGCGATGCCGAGCGCGACCTGAAAGCCTTGCTCAAGGAAAAGCCGGACGACACCCAGGCACTCAATGCCCTGGGTTACACCCTCACCAACCGCAGCAACCGTCATCAGGAAGCGCTGGGTTATATCGAGAGGGCGCTCAAGGCCGATCCGGAAAATCCGATGATCCAGGACAGCATGGGCTGGGTACTGTACAAGCTGGGCCGCACCGAAGCCGCGCTCAAGTACCTGCAACGCTCCTACGCTGCGCTGCCGGATAGCGAAGTGGCGGCCCATCTGGGGGAAGTCATGTGGAAGCTGGGTCGCAAGCAAGAGGCCGTCAGCCTGTGGCAGCAAGCGCTGGGCAAGGACCCGGATAATGAAGCCCTGCAAGATGCGCTCAAGCGCTTTCATCAGCCATGAAGCAGCGCCTTGCCCTGATGTGGCTGGCCGGCAGCCTGTTGCTGACCGGCTGCGCCACTGAAACCGTTTTCCGCCCTGCAGCCGGCACGAGCAGCACCGTGCGCGATCAGGCCTTCAATGTCAGTGGCCGTATTTCGGTCAATATGGATGGCAAGGGCTCGGTCGGGCAGTTTGACTGGGCGCATCAGCCGGATGCAGACCAACTGTCCGTGAATAGCCCGCTGGGTACCACCGTGGCCAGGCTGCAGCGCAACCCGGCTGGTGTCAGCCTGCAGGCCGATGGCAAAACCTGGCAAGCCACTGACGTTGAATCGCTCACCCAGGATGTACTGGGCTGGACACTGCCGCTGGGCAACCTGGTGTGGTGGATACGCGGCCTGCCGGCCCCGGACGCTCCGTACCAGTTCGCCGCCGATGGCAGCCTGGCGCAGCAGGGCTGGACCATCCGCTTTGTCAGCGATGCCGACGTACCTTCCCTTTACCCGAAGCGGGTGGACATGCAGCGCGACCGCCTCACCGTCCGCCTGTTGCCGCAAAACTGGCATTGAAGCCGCGCCCCGATTTCACGTATTCACCGAATCTGCTTTCGTATGAACCAAACATTCCATTCCTATCCTGCTCCGGCCAAGCTCAACCTGCTGCTGCATATCGTCGGCAAGCGCGCTGACGGTTATCACCTGCTGGAGACGGTATTCCGCTTCATCGACTTCAGCGACACGGTGGAACTGTCCGTACGCGACGATGGGCAGATCGTGCTGCTCAACCCGATTGACGGTGTTGAACCCGAGCAGGACCTTACCGTGCGTGCGGCGCGTTTGCTGCAACAAGCCAGTGGCGCTACCCAGGGAGCCAGCATTCGTCTGACCAAACGCATCCCGATGGGCGGTGGATTGGGGGGCGGAAGTTCGGATGCCGCCACTGTTTTGCTGGCGCTGAATCATTTGTGGCAGACAAATCTGTCGCGTGAAAAATTGATGGAACTGGGTTTGCAGCTGGGAGCAGACGTTCCGGTGTTTATTTTCGGCAAGAATGCGCTGGCTACCGGAATTGGCGAAAAACTGAATGAAATCAATCTCAAACCGGCATGGTATGTTGTAATTCATCCCGGGGTACATGTACCAACTGCAGAAATATTTAAGAAATTTGCAGGAAGGGTGTTGACAGAGGAAGGCAGCATCAGCATAATGCGAATCCTCGAAACAACGCAGCAACGACGAAACGAGCTGCAGCAAGTTGTTTCAGGGTTGTACCCGGCGGTGAATGAAGTACTGAGCGAGTTGAAAAAATATGGTTCGCCGCTGATGACTGGTTCCGGAGCATGTGTGTTCCTTGAGTGCCAGTCGAAGGAAGAAGCCGATAAAGTTTATCAGGCAATGTCAGGAAAATATAAGGGATTCGTTGCAGAAGGGCTGAGTAGCCACCCCTTGTTGGACATTGTTTAAAAGTTTATTGGGGAGTCGCCAAGTGGTAAGGCACCGGATTTTGATTCCGGCATTCGTAGGTTCGATCCCTACCTCCCCAGCCAAGACTTTCTCTCAATAAGAGAGAGCATGAAAAAAGCGTGTAAGAATCCCTTACACGCTTTTTCTTTATCCTGCTAAGGCAAATGGAATCATGGCGTCATACGACAGTTTGATGGTATTTACCGGGACCGCTAACCCGGAACTCGCTCAAAACGTAGTCAAGCATCTGGATATCTCCCTGGGCCGTGCCGATGTCGGCAAGTTCAGCGATGGCGAAGTTGCTGTCGAACTGCTGGAGAATGTCCGCGGACGCGACGTGTTCATCCTGCAGTCCACCTGTGCTCCCACCAATGACAACCTGATGGAAATCCTGACCATGGCCGACGCGCTCAAGCGTGCTTCTGCCGGCCGGATCACCGCAGCCATTCCGTACTTTGGCTACGCCCGTCAGGACCGTCGTCCGCGTTCCGCCCGTGTGCCGATTTCCGCCAAGCTGGTGGCCAACATGCTGACCAGCGCCGGTATCGACCGCGTGCTGACCGTCGACCTGCATGCTGACCAGATCCAGGGCTTCTTCGACATCCCGGTAGACAACGTTTACGCCACCCCGGTACTGCTCAAGGACATCCGTTCCCAGCGTATCGACGACCTGATCGTGGTCAGCCCGGACGTGGGCGGTGTGGTACGTGCCCGTGCCATGGCCAAGGCGCTGAACACTGACCTCGCCATCATCGACAAGCGTCGTCCCAAGGCCAATGTGGCCGAGGTGATGAACATCATCGGTGATGTATCCGGTCGCACCTGTCTGATCGTGGATGACATGATCGACACCGCCAATACCCTGTGCAAGGCCGCTTCTGCGCTGAAAGAGCGCGGTGCCCAGCGTGTACTGGCTTATGCCACCCATGCGATTTTCTCCGGCCAGGCCGTGGATCGCATCAAGAATTCCGACATCGACATGGTCGTTGTCACCGACACCATTCCGTTGACTGCACAGGCCCTGGCCTGCCCGAACATCCGGGTTGCCAGCATCGCCGGCCTGCTGGCCGAGACGCTGCGCCGCATCAACAACGAGGAATCGGTGTCCTACCTCTTCAATGAGGAACTGGTTTCGTCGGGCGCTTGCCTGCCGTAACATCAGGCCCGCTGGTCGCGGCGGGGCTGGTGCCTTTAACTTGAAATACTGGAGTATTACATGTCTTACGAACTGATCGCCGCCAAGCGCGAAGAGATGGGTACTGGTGCGAGCCGCCGCCTGCGTCACGCTGGCAAACTGCCGGCCGTGGTATACGGCAATGGCGCTGCTGAGTCCATCGTTCTGGACCACAACACCATTTTTTACGCACTGAAGGAAGAAGCTTTCCACTCTGCGATCCTGGATCTGGTTATCGACGGCCAGAAGCAAGCTGTCATCCTGCGTGACTTCCAGAACCACCCGTACAAACAGCAAGTTCTGCACATTGATTTCCAACGTGTTGACCTGAGCCAGAAAGTACACGTAAAGATTCAACTGCACTTCGTTAACGCTGACGTTTCCGAAGCCGTGAAGCTGCAAGGCGCCAAGATCAGCCACATCATCAATGAAGTGGAGGTTCGCGCACTGCCGGGCGACCTGCCGAAGTTCATCGAAGTTGACCTGTCCGCCATCAAGGCTGGCGAAGCTGTTCACCTGTCCGACCTGAAACTGCCGGCTGGTGTTGAAATCACCGCTCTGGTACGTGGTGAAGACGCCGCTATCGCTCTGGCCAACGCCTAAGCACTAGTGTTTGTCTGAACAAGGGCTCGTTGTGAGGCTTAGGCCTGCAGCGGGCCTTTTTACTGGAAAATCCGATCATGTCCTCCATTCGCATGATTGTCGGTCTGGGCAACCCCGGGCCGGAATATGAAAGAACCCGTCATAACGCCGGTTTCTGGCTGCTGGACGAGCTGTGCTGGAAATACAAGGGCAACTGGCGGACAGAAGGCAAGTTTCACGGTGATATTGCCCGTGTTGCGATAGAAGGTCAGGATATCTGGCTGCTCAAGCCGATGACCTTCATGAACCTGTCCGGGCAGGCGGTACTGGCGCTGGCGCATTTCTACAAGATTCTGCCTGATGAAATCCTGGTGGTGCATGACGAGCTGGACCTGCCGCCGGGTACGGCCCGCCTGAAGCAGGGCGGTGGCCATGGCGGTCATAACGGCCTGAAAGACATCGCGGCCCGTCTGGGTTCTCCCGCTTTCTGGCGTTTGCGTCTAGGCATCGGCCATCCGGGCGACCGCAACGAAGTGGCGAATTTTGTGCTGAAAAAGCCGCGTGCCGAAGAACAGAGCGCCATCGACGATGCCGTGCTCAAGGCACAGACCTACCTGCCGCTGGCCATTGCCGGCAACATGGCGATGGCGATGAAAGAGCTGCATACTGCAGCCAAGTGATTTCACGGGCCGGACCACATGCCGGCCTGCATCTTAGTGAACCTAATCAAGGAATGCTGACATGAGTCTGAAGTGCGGTATTGTTGGCCTGCCCAATGTTGGCAAGTCCACCCTGTTCAATGCGCTGACCAAGGCCGGTATCGAGGCCGCCAACTATCCTTTCTGCACCATCGAGCCCAATGTGGGCATCGTGGAAGTGCCGGACCCGCGTCTGGCCGAGCTGGCCAAGATCATCAACCCGCAAAAAATCCAGCCGGCCATCGTCGAGTTTGTTGACATCGCCGGTCTGGTAGCCGGTGCTTCCAAGGGTGAAGGCCTGGGTAACCAGTTCCTGGCCAACATTCGCGAAACCGACGCCATCGTCAACGTGGTGCGCTGCTTTGACGACGACAACATCGTGCACGTGGCCGGCAAGGTAGACCCGATTGCCGACATCGAAACCATCGGCACCGAACTGGCGCTGGCCGACCTCTCCTCGGTAGAAAAAGCCATGCAGCGCGAAGGCAAGAAAGCCAAGTCCGGTGACAAGGACGCCCGCGCACTGATCGCCGTACTCGAAAAGCTGGTGCCGCATCTGGACCAGGGCCAGCCGGTGCGCTCGCTGGACCTGTCCGACGAAGAAAAGGCCATCCTCAAGCCGCTGTGCCTGCTCACCATCAAGCCGGCCATGTACGTGGCCAACGTGTCGGAAGACGGCTTCAGCAACAACCCCTACCTGGACAAGCTGCAGGCACTGGGCGAGCGTGAAGGCGCGCCGGTGGTTGCCCTGTGTGCAGCCATCGAAAGCGAAATTGCCGACCTGGACGATGCCGACAAGGCAGAATTCCTGGCCGAAATGGGCCTGGAAGAGCCGGGTCTGGACCGCCTGATCCGTGCCGGCTACAAGCTGCTGGGCCTGCAAACCTACTTCACCGCCGGTGTGAAGGAAGTACGCGCCTGGACCATCCACGTGGGCGACACCGCTCCGCAGGCTGCCGGTGTGATCCACACCGACTTCGAACGCGGCTTCATCCGTGCGCAAACCATTGCCTACAACGACTTCATCACCCTGGGTGGCGAAGCCAAAGCCAAGGAAGCCGGCAAGATGCGTTCCGAAGGCAAGGAATACGTGGTTCAGGATGGTGACGTGATGAACTTCCTGTTCAACGTCTGATCAGCCTCACCCACGCCCAATGAAAAACGCCCCCGGATGCCAAGTCCGGGGGCGTTTTGTTTGGCTGGCGTCTAACGGCCCCGGTTGGCGCAGCGGATGATGGCAAGGTCGCCGTGCTGGCGCAGGCAGTAGCGCAGGTCAAGCCGGGGGCCGGGCAGGCGCATGTGGCCTTGGCCTGCTTTGGCTTCCGGTGACGATGCCGGTGCCGCCGTGGCAGCAGGGGCTGCAGCAGGGGCTGGTGCTGTGCTGGCCGGAGGCATGCTTGCGGCCGGGTTTGTTGCCTTGCTGGCCGGTACAGGTGCTGTGCTGGCCTGCTGCTCGGCCGCTGTCGGCATGGCCGGCGCAGCTTCCGGCGCTGGTGCAACTGGTGCGGGCCTGTTGTTCATCCCCGACATGAGGCCCGGCAGGTTCAGCGGCTGGCCATTGGCTTTTACCCCGTTGCGATCAATCAGCAGGCTGCTGCTGATGACCTTGCCATCGTTCTTGATCAGTCCCTGCGTTTGCCATTGGGTCAGCATCATCTCGGCTTGTGCCTTGGCCTGGCTGGAAGGGGCCAGGGCGTCGAGCAGGCTGCGCTCGACCGCCAGGCTGGCTTTCAGCGTGCTGCGCTGCTGGCCTTGTGCAGCAAGCCAGGGCAGGGTGATGTCGGCGGCCTTGACGCCGCTGCCATCAAAGCCGATGGAGAAACTGCCCTGGATCGTGCCCTTGGGCATGTGCAGTGACAGGCGTTGCAGATTGAAGGACGGTGATTGTGCCAGGAAGGCACCCATGTGTTTGTAGACCAGCGCCATGGATGCCTGATGCATGGCGGCGGGATTGTTGCGCAGGTCGGCACGGCTGGCCAGTGCCATGGTGTCGGCTTGCCAGGCAAGCAAGGCCTGCTTGTTGAGGTTGTTGTAGCTGAAGTCGAGGTCGATATTGTCCTGCTCCTGCGCGGGCAGGCCGGGAGGGGATAGCTTGAGGCTGTCCAGATGAGTCAGGTAGCTGATGTCGAAATTGCCACCCTTGTCATCCAGTTTGATCTCCATCCGGCTTGGGCCCACCTGGGCCAGCGGCGTGGCACCAGCCAGCAGACTGGCACCGCCCAGTTGCTGCTTCATTTGTGAGGCCCATGCGGCATCGGGCTGATTGAAAGCGCTCACCTGGCCATTGAGCTTGAGATCATTCATGCGCAGGACCAGGCCATTATTGCCACTGTTGGCGGCGAGGAAGCTGAAGGTGGGCAGTGTGAAGTCGTAGCTGACCGGCTCGCCTTCTTTGGTGTGGGCCTTGCCTTCGATGCTGAAGGTGAAGGTACCGGCCGCCGTGTTGACGATGACGTCATGGCCGGCAAGATGGCTTTCATTGCTGCCATCGGTCTTGCGGATGCTTTCGAGTGTCAGCGGCAGGGGCAGGCCTGGTTTGCCTTGTTCATCCACTGGCGTGAAGCTGATGTCGGTGCGGGACCAGCGGATGAAAGGCAGCGGCAACTGCTTGATCTTGTAGTCCAGCTGAATCACCTGTACCTGGCTGCCGATGGGCAGCTTCAGTTGCACCCTGGCGGTGGAGGTGAACCAGCCACGGTCGAACTGTTGCAGGCTGAGCATGGAACCACCCGCCTTGTCGGCCATCGTGGCAAAGTCATTGCGCATTTTTTCTTCATAGCGCATGCCGACAATGCCGGGGGCAATGGCACACCATCCCGCCACCGCGAGGCCTACTAGCGCTGCGCTTATCTTGATTGCCTTCATTGCATCTCCCTGTGGCGCTGAATGACATACGCCTATCGCTGACATGTTTGCCAGACTATCAGGGGAAGGAAGACCGCACCAGCCCGCTTTTGCATTGCCGGCAGCACATGCCGGGGAACATCCGGGTGTCCATGCCCTGGCATTCCGGGCAAAATGGAGCGTTTGTTGCCGGACAATCCCCGGCCGATCCATCTTGGAGCCGTTCATGTTTCATTTTTCGCAGCCTTTACCGCTACCCCTGCTGGCACTGATTGCCGCAGCCGGCCTGTATGCCGGCATCCAGAATGCGCTGGCGGGAGGCGGCTCCTTCATTACCTTTCCCGCCTTGCTGCTGGCCGGGCTCAACCCGCTGGCGGCCAATATGAGCAGCACCATTGCGCTGTTTCCCAGCCAGATAACCTCGGCGCTGGCCGGGCGCAAGCTGGTGGGTGGCGTGGGGCCGGTGCCGTTTCGTCATCTGTTTGTTGTCAGCCTGATTGGCGGCGTACTGGGTGCCTTGCTGCTGCTCTCCACCCCGGTCAGCATCTTTACCCGGCTGGTGCCGTGGTTGGTGCTGTTTGCCACCAGCGTGTTCGCCTGGGGCAGTTTCCGTCGCAAACCGGTGGTGGACCCTGACGCGCGCCACGGCACTTGCCCACCCCGCTGTTGCTGCTGATTCAGGGCGCAATTGCGGTGTATGGCGGTTATTTTGGTGGCGGTATCGGTTTTCTGATGCTGGCGGCACTCACCATTGCCGGCCAGCAGGTGCGCATGGCCACGGCTACCAAAAATGCACTGGCCATGACCATGAATGCATCGGCAGTGGCCATTTTCGCCATGTCGCCACAAATCAACTGGGCTGCGGTGCTGGCCTTGGGGGCTGGCGGCATTGCCGGTGGCGTGGTGGGCGGCTGGCTGATGCACCGTTTGCCGGAGCGCCAGTTGCGCGCCTTTGTGGTGGTGGTGGGAACCGCACTGACAATATGGCTGTTTATCCGCTGAGGCTGGAGTATGCTGGCGACTTCTGTCCCCGCCGGCCTGTTACGGCCTGTCACCTGGTTGGCGGAAGGTTTCTGTTTTCATAATCTGATGGATGATCTGTAATGAAAAAAATCCTGTGTGCGTCCCTGTTTGCCGCTTTTGCCAGCCATGCCATGGCTGCTGATCTGCTGGATACCGTCAAGCAGCGCGGCACCCTGAAAATTGCCGTGGAAGGCACTTACCCGCCCTTCACCTTCAAGGATGCCCAGCAGAACCTGACCGGTTTTGATGTGGAAGTGGCCACCGAAGTGGCCAAGCGACTGAAAGTGAAGCCGGAATTCACCACCGGCGAATGGAGCGGTCTGCTGGCTGGCCTGCAGGCAGGCAAGTTTGACGTGGTGGTCAACCAGGTGGGCATTACCGACAAGCGCAAGGAAACCTTCGACTTTTCCCAGCCCTACACCTTCTCCAGTGCCCAGTTGATCGTCCGCAAGAACGAGACGCGCGTATTCAAGTCGCTGGACGACCTGAAAGGCAAGAAAGTGGGCGTGGGCCAGGGCAGCAACTACGCTGACATGGTCAAGGCAGTGAACGGTATCGAGGTGAAGGTATACCCGTCTGCGCCGGAAAACCTGCAAGACCTGGCTTCTGGCCGGATTGACGCGGCACTCAACGACAGCCTGCTGATTCCGTTTGCCATCAAGCAAGCCAAGCTGCCCTTGAAGGCTGGTCATCCGGTAGGTGATGTCACCACCATGGGCATTCCGTTTGCCAAGAACAATCCCAAGTTCAAGCAGGCGGTGGACAAGGCACTGAATGACATGAAGGCCGATGGCAGCTTCAAGAAGATTTCGGTGAAGTGGTTCGGTATCGATGTGTCCAAGGCACCGACTGCCGCCAAGTAAGCAGGACTGGCCCCGTGCGGCCATCGTGTTTTGCCTTCAGTACCATTAGAATGTGCTGATTGCTGCGCCCCTGCCGGTCAGGGGCGCAGGTGTTTCTGAATGGGGATAAAAACATGGAGTGGGCAGATCTGATTGCGGCGGCCCTGCCGGTGATGCTGAAAGGGGCGCTGTACACGCTGATGTTTGCCGTGGTGGCCATGGTGCTGGGCTTGCTGCTGGGCTTCGTGGTGGCCTTGCTGCGGGTGGGCAAGGTGCCGGTGCTATCGCAGCTGGTGGCTTTTTACGTCAGCGCCATGCGCGGCACCCCCCTGCTGGTGCAGATTTTTGTGATCTATTACGGCTTGCCTGGCATCGGTATCGAACTGGACCCGGTACCGGCAGGCATCATCGCCCTGACCTTGAATGTGGCGGCTTATCTGTCGGAAAGCCTGCGTGGCGGCATTGCCGGGGTGGAGCGTGGCCAATGGGATGCCGGGCTGTCGCTGGGTTTCAGCTGGTGGCAGACCATGCGCTACATCGTGGCACCGCAGGCTTTGCGCCTGTCCGTGCCTAGCCTGTCCAATTCGCTGATCAGCCTGATCAAGGATACCTCGCTGGTGTCGGTCATTACCGTCACCGAGCTGATGCTGGCCACCAAGGAAGTGATTGCCCAGACCTTTCAGCCGCTGCCGCTCTATCTGGGTGCTGCGGCACTGTACTGGGTGATGAGTGCCAGCTTCGAGCGCCTGCAAAAGCGGGTGGAGCGCAAGCTGGACATGGCACATCAGCGCTGAATCCGCTGCTGGCCAATAAAAATCCCCGCACAAGGCGGGGATTTTCATGACTGGCCTGTTACTCAGGCGTGGCGGTACATGCTTTCTATCAAGGCCTGACAGCGCTGGCTGATCACCTTGCGGCGCAGCTTCAGTGTGGGAGCCAGTTCGCCGGCGTCCACACACCAGGGCTTGTCCAGCAGGGCAAACTTCTTGATGTGCTCCCAGCTGCCAAAGTGACGGTTGAAGCGCTTGATCTCGCGTTCTATCAGTTCCACGATGCGCGGATGCAGCCGCATTTCACTATGGCTGGTATAGGTGATGCCCTGTTCCTGGCACCATTCCTGCAGCTTTTCATACAGCGGCACAATCAGCGCGGCAGCGAATTTCTGGCCATCGCCCACCACCATGATCTGGTCGATATAGGCCGATTCCTTCAGCTTGTTTTCCAGTAACTGCGGCGCGATGTACTTGCCATTGCTGGTCTTGAACATTTCCTTCTTGCGGTCGGTAATGCGCAGATAGCCCTGTTCCAGCACGCCGATGTCCCCGGTGTGCAGCCAGCCCTGTTGCAGGGTTTCGGCGGTGAGTTCCGGCTCGCGGTAATAGCCCACCATCACATTGGGGCCGCGCACCAGGATTTCGCCATCTTCGGCCAGTTTCAGTTCCACCCCTTGCAGGGCGATGCCGACGCTGCCAATGCGTACCTTGTCTGGCGAAAAGGGATTGGCAGTGATCACCGGCGCGGCTTCCGTCATGCCATAGCCTTCGGCCACAGCAATGCCGCTGGCCCATAGCAGCCGTGCCAGACGCGGTTGCAAGGCAGCAGAGCCCACATTCACCCAGCGTAACTCGCCACCCATGGCTGCGCGCCATTTGCGGTATACCAGACGGTCGGCAATGGCATGCCGGATGGCGGCCAGACCGCGTGGCGGCTGGTTCGGTTCGTAGGCTTCGGCCCGTGCCAGTGCCCACAGATAAAAGCGGCGTTGCCAGCCCTTGAGCGTGGCAGCCCTGGCGTGCAGCTTTTCATGCACCTTCTCCAGCACGCGGGGAACCGCGCTGAAGGTGTGCGGGCGGACTTCGGCCAGGCTGCCGGACAGCGCCTCGACGCTGGAAAAATACACGCCGCTGCCGGTCAGCAGGTAATACAGCACGCCGGCGCGCTCGAAAATGTGCGACAGCGGTAAAAAGCTCAGCGCCCGGCACTGGCCGGCGGGCAGACGGGTATGATCTGCCGTGGCGGTGACGGTGCTGACCACATTGCGGTGGGACAGCATCACGCCCTTGGCGCGGCCGGTGGTGCCGGAGGTATAAATGATGGTGAACACATCATCCGGCTGGATGCTGTTACGCAGCAGCGCCAGTTGCTGCAGCTTGCCCAGGCGTCCGGCATCGCGCAGCGCCGTCCAGCATGGCAGGCCGTCTAGCGGTTTGAGCCCATAGCAAGGGCAGGGGCGGCCACAGAGCGCCTGTTCCAGCTTGCGCTGCAATGCGCTGCTGCCGACAAACGCCAGCTTGACCGCGGCATGCTCCAGGATATAGCGTGCATCTTCCAGCGTGCAGGTAGGGTAGAGCGGTACGCTGATGGCACCGATCTGCTGCAGGGCAAAGTCGACAATTACCCATTCGGGGCAGTTGTCGGCAGCAATGGCCACGGTATCGCCACGCTGAATGCCTTGCTGCAACAAACCCAGGCTGAGTGCATTGACAGCCTCCATCACGGTGCTGCTGCTCATGGACTGCCACTTTCCGTCGACTTTGCCACTCAGGCAATCTGGCCGCGGCAGGCTTTCCAATTGATGAAAGAGGATGTCAAAAGCGCGTTCTAGCTTCATTCGTACAAATGTTTGATTCAAGGACGGCGCAAATTAGCCCTATTCCCTTGCGGTGTAAAGAAAATTGCGGTCGGTTTTTGGGAATAATCAATAAATTGCCGGTAAAGTGCCGGTTTCAGTCATGATCGTGCAGTTATTCATGCCATTGGTATCACTTGGTCGTCGGGCGCTAACTGTCGTCCTGATCAGGGTGTCACTGGCACAGGACCACCAGGAACAATAATGAAATTTGCCACCAAGACCATCCATTCCGGCTATGACAGCAGCCAGCACTGCAAGTCGGTCATGCCTCCCATTTATCAAACCTCGGCCTTTGAATTTGCCGAAGTCGGCGAGCAACTGCCATTTGCCTATGCCCGCACCGGTACGCCTACTCGCGCTGCACTGGAAAGCTGCCTGGCCAGTCTGGAAAACGCCAGGCACGGCCTGGCTTTTGCCAGCGGCATGGCTGCCATTGATGCCGTGTTGCGCGCCACGCTGAAACCGGGTGAAGAAGTGATTGCCGTGGCCGACCTCTACGGTGGCGCTTATCGCCTGCTTACCAAGGTGATGGCACCGGCCGGCATCACGGTGACCTTTGTCGACCTGACCGACCCGGCCAATTTGCAGCAAGCCATCAGTGAACGCACCAAGCTGCTGTGGCTGGAGTCGCCCACCAATCCGCTGCTCAACCTGGTGGACATCACCGCCTTGTCTGCCATTGCTCACCAGCATGGCGCGGTGGTGGCGGTGGACAGCACCTTTGCCACGCCGTATCTGCAGAACCCCATCGACCTGGGCGCCGACATCGTGGTGCATTCCGCCACCAAATACCTGGGCGGCCATTCCGACGTATTGCTGGGACTGGTGGCGGTCAGCGACGACAAACTGTTTGCCGACATCAAGTTCATCCAGAACTCCGCCGGTGGCGTGCCGGGGCCGCAGGATTGCTTCCTCACCCTGCGCGGCATCAAGACCCTGCACCTGCGCATGGACCGCCACTGCGACAATGCCGAACAAGTAGCGGCCTTCCTGCAGGGCCATCCCAAGGTGGAAAAAGTATTCTTCCCCGGCTTTGCCGACCACCCCGGTCATGACATCGCCAAACAGCAGATGCGTCGCTTTGGCGGCATCGTCACCATCTGGCTGAAGGAGAACACCCGTGCCGAAGCCAGCCGGGTGGCCAGCAAGCTGCAGCTGTTTGCACTGGCCGAATCGCTGGGCGGGGTGGAATCGCTGGTCAACCACAGCTACACCATGTCGCACGGCGGTATGCCACCGGAGCAGAAAGCTGCACTGGGCATCCGTGAAGGCGGCCTGCGCCTGTCCATCGGCGTGGAAGATATCGAAGACATTCTGGCGGATCTGGCACAGGCACTGGCCGATTAAGCCGTCATGAGGCGAAACGGGCTGCGCGGCAAGCCGGGTCTGGCTTGTTGTGGCGGCCCTGATGCGGTAAATTACCTGAGTAAATTACTAAGGTATTGCTCATGAGCGCCCCCGCAGCAGAAAAATACACCACCCAAACCATTCTTTCCTTGCAGCACTGGAGTGAAAAGCTGTTCAGCTTTCGCCTGAGCCGCCCTGAATCCTGGCGTTTTGTCCCCGGCCAGTTTGCCCGGCTGGGCCTGCCGCTGGAAAACGGCGGCATGGTGTGGCGGGCTTATTCCATGACTTCCGCCAGTTGGGACGAGCATCTGGAGTTTTTCTCCATCGTGGTGCCGGACGGGCTGTTCACCTCGCGCCTGGCGCGTTTGCAGGTGGGTGACACGGTATTGCTGGACAACAAGGCCAACGGTTTCTTCACCGTGGACCGTCTGCCCGATGGTGATGACCTGTGGCTGCTGGCCACCGGTACTGGTCTGGCACCCTATCTGTCCATCCTGCAGCAACCCGAGGTGTGGCAGCGTTTTGCCCATATCGTGCTGGTGCACTGTGTGCGTGAGGTCAGCGAACTGGCTTACCGCAGCGAGATTGACGCGCTGCGCCAGCACCCCTTGTGGGCGGAGTGGGGCGACCGGCTGCACTATGTGCCGGTGGTAACACGTCAGGCCGAACCGGGCATGTTGCAACAGCGCATTCCCGCCTTGCTGGCCAGCGGTGAGCTGGCCGAGGCTACTGGCCTGCCGCTGACAGTGGAGCGTTCGCGCTTCATGATCTGTGGCAATCCGGCCATGGTGGAGGACACCCACCGCCAGCTGATGAAAATGGGCTTCCGTCTGAGCCGGCTGAGCGCTCCTGGCCATCTGGTGCTGGAGAACGGCTGGTAAGCCAAAACAAAAAAGCCCCACTGCAGTGGGGCTTTTGACTTGATGGCTCGCGTTTACTTGACGCAATCCACGCAGTACACCTTGCGGCCTTCCACATCGGTGGCCACCAGGCCGTGCACGTCGGTCTCGAAGCCCGGCAGTTCGCGGTTGAAGGCCTGGGCAAAGCGCAGGTAGTCAACAATGGTCTTGTTGAAGCGCTCGCCCGGAATCAGCAGCGGGATGCCCGGCGGGTACGGGGTCAGCAGCACGGCGGTGACGCGGCCTTCCAGCTGGTCTACCGGCACGCGTTCGATCTCGCGGTGCGCCATCTTGGCAAAGGCGTCGGCCGGACGCATGGCCGGCTCCATCTCGGACAGATAGATCTCGGTGGTCAGGCGGGCGATGTCGTGCTTGGTGTACAGCGCATGAATGCGCTGGCACAGGTCGCGCAGGCCCACGCGTTCGTACTGCGGGTAGCGCGAGACAAAGTCCGGCATGGCGCGCCACAGCGGCTGGTTCTTGTCGAAGTCGTCCTTGAACTGCTGCAGCAGCGAAATCAGCGTGTTCCAGCGGCCCTTGGTAATGCCGATGGTGAACATGATGAAGAAGCTGTACAGGCCGGTTTTTTCCACCACCACACCGTGTTCGGTGAGGTACTTGGTGACGATGGCGGCTGGAATGCCCATTTCTTCGAAGCTGCCGTCCACGTCCAGACCCGGGGTCAGTACGGTGGCCTTGATCGGGTCCAGCAGGTTGAAGCCTTCTTCGATACCGGCAAAACCGTGCCAGTGCGCGCCGGGTTTCAGTTCCCAGTCCACCGGGTCGCAGATGCCGTCGTCGGACAGCTCGTCCGGGCCCCATACGCTGAACCACCAGTCGTTGCCGTATTCCTCGTCCACCTTGCGCATGGCGCGACGGAAGTCCAGTGCTTCCACCAGCGATTCTTCCACCAGTGCCTGGCCGCCCGGCTGTTCCATCATGGCGGCTGCCACGTCGCAGCTGGCAATAATGGAATATTGCGGGCTGGTGGAGGTGTGCATCAGATAGGCCTCGTTGAACCAGGCGGTATCCAGCTGACGGTTTTGCGGGTCCTGCACCAGAATCTGCGAGGCCTGGCTGATACCGGCCAGCAGCTTGTGGGTGGACTGGGTGGAGAAAATCAGACTGTCCTTGCAACGCGGACGGCCTTCGCCAATGGCGTGGAAGTCGCCATAGAAGTCGTGGAAGCTGGCGTGCGGCAGCCAGGCTTCGTCAAAGTGCAGCGTGTCCACTTCGCCATCCAGCAGGCCCTTGATCTCTTCCACGTTGTACAGGATGCCATCGTAGGTGGACTGGGTGATGGTGAGGATGCGCGGCTTGAGCTTGGGGTTCTTTTCCAGTGCTTCGCGGGCAAAGGGGTTGGCCAGAATCTTCTTCTTGATGCTTTCCAGCTGGAATTCCGACTTGGGAATCGGGCCGATGATGCCGTAGTGATTGCGCGTGGGCATCAGGAATACCGGAATGGCACCGGTCATCATGATGGCGTGCAGATTGGACTTGTGGCAGTTGCGGTCAACCAGCACGATGTCACCCGCTGCCACGCAGCTGTGCCATACGATCTTGTTGGAAGTCGAGGTGCCATTGGTGACGAAGAACAGGTGGTCGGCATTGAAAATGCGCGCTGCATTGCGTTCCGAGGCAGCAATCGGGCCGGTGTGGTCCAGCAACTGGCCCAGTTCGTCCACCGCATTGCACACGTCGGCGCGCAGCATGTTTTCGCCAAAAAACTGGTGGAACATCTGGCCGACCGGGCTTTTCAGGAAGGCCACGCCACCGGAGTGACCCGGGCAGTGCCAGGAGTAGGAGCCATCGTGGGCGTAGTCCACCAGTGCGCGGAAGAACGGCGGGGCCAGGCTGTCCAGGTAGCTCTTGGATTCGCGGATGATATGGCGTGCCACGAATTCCGGCGTGTCTTCGTGCATGTGGATGAAACCATGCAGCTCGCGCAGGATGTCGTTGGGAATATGGCGCGCGGTACGGGTTTCCCCATACAGGTAGACCGGGATGTCCGGGTTACGGCGGCGGATTTCCGCCACAAAGCTGTACAGCTGGCCCAGGGCGTTTTCCGATGCGTCGTCGGTCTGGAACTCTTCGTCGTCGATGGACAGGATGAAACCGGCTGCCCGGCTTTGCTGCTGGGCAAAAGAGGTGAGGTCACCATAGCTGGTGTAACCAATCACACTCATGCCTTCGGCCTCCATGGCTGCTGCCAGTTCGCGGATGCCGGAGCCGCTGGTGTTTTCCGAGCGGAAGTCCTCGTCGATGATGACGATGGGGAAGTGAAAACGCATACCTGAGTCCTTGTCGGTCAAAACTCGGACACCACAGCCGGGGATGGCCATTCAGGAAGGCAGCCCTTGCCATGGGCAAGGACACTACCGTGCACCTGTAACGCCTGTCGGCCCGCAGCTTGCTGCAGTGTCACTCGGTGCGCGTTGGGGCGCAGTCGCCGGGTTGGCGAGGCTGGCCTTGAGGCGCGTAAAAACGGGGCGCTTTGCGCCGCGGTGCGCACGAAAACCGGGGTGCATCCTGCAGGCTGACGTGGAGTGGCCGCAGATCCCCGGCTTCCTTAGGGAGCACGATGAGCGTGCGTCCTTCACGTCGGCCGGCTTGGAGAACATCCCAAGAAAGCGCGCATTGTAGTCCTTTTACCGTGCTTGTGTTGCAAGGCAATATCAGAGAGTGAAAATATTCTGCAGGTTTGATCAAATATCCTGCTGAAATCCTTGTCTGGCAAGGCTTTCAGCAGGACGCAGCAGGCTTAAAGGATTGTTTTAAGACGGTTTAGCCCGCAGGTTCTACGCCACCGGCGCACTATATGCGCACTGGGTGCCGGTGCTGGCGGTGGATGAAGAAGGCAAGGCCTTGCTGGCCTTTGTCGAGCAAGGCACGCCGGGCCTGACCGTGGTGGATGACTGGAGCGGCTTTGGCCAGCGCACCACGGCCAGTGGCACGGTGATTGCCGAGCAGGTACGCCTGAAGCCTTTCCAGATTTTCTATACCCACCGCTCCTACGACCGGCCCACTTTTGCCGGGCCGTTCGCCCAGATCACCACCGCCGCCATCGACCTGGGCATTGCCCGCGCCGCGCTGGCCGATACCGTGGATTTTGTGCGCCAGCAGGCACGCCCGTGGATAGACAGCGGGGTGGAACGTGCAGCGGACGACCCGCTGACCATCGTGGCCATCGGCGATTTGCAATACCGGCTGGTGGCGGCAGAAGCGCTGCTGGAGCGGGCTGGCCGCTTTATCGATATTGCCAAGGCCGAGCCGACCGAAGACACCGTGGCAGAGGCAGCCATTGCGGTGGGGCTGGCCAAGATTGCCACCACGGAAATTTCGCTGCTGGCCGCCAGCAAGCTGTTTGAACTGGGTGGAAGCAAGGCCACCCAGGGCCGCTTCAATTATGACCGCCACTGGCGTAATGCCCGCGTGCACACCCTGCACGACCCGGTGCGCTGGAAGTACCACGCCATCGGCAATTACACGCTGAACGGCATCAAGCCGGCGCGGCATTCCTGGAACTGATCACCACGCATGCGGCCCGCCTGCTGCGGGCGCTGGAGCTGCCATGCCCATCCGACATACCGGCTGTTGACCGTGCGGCCCCCTTGCTGCATGGCGCTTTGGCGCCGGGGCAGGGGGACGGTGCCGGTGACTTGTCAGCCAACAACAACCATCAAGAGGTGTTTCATGATTCACTCCACCCAAGGCGAGGCGGTGCTGGACAGCCCGGCCGCCCAGACAGAAAGCCAGAGCGGCACGCTGCGGCGCAATTACCTGCGCCTGCCTGAACTGGTGGCGCAGTCCATCGGACTGGTCGGTGTGTCCGGCGGGGTAGGCATTCTGGTGCCGGCCGTATTTGCCACCGCCGGTAACGGCACCTGGCTGGCCTATGCCTTTGCCACCGTGGCGCTGCTATTCTCCGCCTGGAGCATTACCCTGTTTGCCCGCAGCGCGGCATCCCCCGGTGCGCTGTATGCCTATGCCTCGCAGGGCATTGGCCCCATCTGGGGGGTGATCTGCGGCTGGTCCTTGCTGATTGCCTATGCGGTCGGGGCCGCCGGCATCCTGCAAGGTACGGTGAATACCTTCCTGGTGCTGGCGCGCGAGCTGGGCCTGGTTGCCGCCCATCCGCCACTGGCCGTCAGCCTGTTGCTGACCGTGGTGGTGGCGCTGGCTGCCTGGGCCATTGCCTACCGTGACATCCGGCTGTCCACCCGTTTTACCCTGCTGGTGGAGCTGCTCACCATCCTGCTGATTGCGGTGGTGCTGATTGCCTATCTGCTCAATGGCAGCAGCCATGTCGACCAGTCACAGATTGCGCTGGAAGGGGTAAAACCCGAGCAATTGCGCCTGGGCATGGTACTGGCCTTCTTCAGCTTTACCGGTTTTGAAAGTGCCACCGTGCTGGGTGCCGAGGCACAATCGCCGCTGAAGGCCATTCCGCGTGCAGTCATCATCAGCATTGTCGGCCCGGCCTTGCTGTTCATTCTGGCGTCCTATGCGCTGGTGGCAGCCTTCCATGGCCAGCATCCCGGGCTGGATCAGGCAGACGGCCCGCTGTCCATCCTGGCGCATCGCCTGGGCTTGGGTGGCTTTGGCCTGATCATTGATGCCGGGGTAGCGCTCAGCTTCTTCGCCGCGTTTTTCTCCTCCATCAATGCCGCCGCCCGCATTGTCTACACCTTTGCCCGTCAGGGCCTGCTGCACGAGGCCACCGGCAAGGCGCATGCCAGCAATGCCACGCCGCATATCGCCGTGACCTTGCTGGTGGTGCTGGCGTTGATCGTGGGGCTGATCTTTACCGCCAATGGCACGGCCTTGCTGGATTCCTACGGCTATCTCAGCTCGGTGGCCACTTATGGCTATCTGCTGGCCTACGTGCTGGTGGCGGTGGGCGCGCCCTTGTATCTGCGCCGTCAGGGCAAGCTCAAGCCACAGCATGTGCTGATCAGCCTGGTATCGGTGCTGTTGCTGGCCATTCCGCTGGTGGGCAGTGTCTATCCGCTGCCGACCGGCGTGTATGCCTGGCTGCCTTATGTGTTCCTGGTACTGGTCGGGCTGGGTCTCGCCTGGTTTGTGGCGCTCAAGCTGCTGGCTCCGGCACGCCTGCGTGGCATCGAGGAGGAGCTGCAGCAGGAGTGATGTGTGCTGGGGGTGTGCTTTTTCAAAATTGATAAAACGGCTCGCTTGCGGGCGTTTTTTGCTGCCTGCTGCCATTGCCGCATGCGCTGCTGCCAGCGTGCTGGCAGGGCAGCAGCTGCTTGTTGGCACTTGCATGGCAGTTAAAGTAAAACCTGAATAAAGAATGGCAAGTCACTTTAATTTGAATGATTAGTCCATTGAAAATAAAGAGATAAATATAAAAATGAAATCATGATGAAAAGTGGATTGCTTAGCGGAAATGCTGATGAATAGTGCTGCTTGCGGGTATGGAAATTGCACTGTCATCCCGGTAATCATTCAACCATGACAGGAACTGCAATGAGCAAGACCATCCGCTTCAACGCTTTTGAAATGAACTGCGTGGCCCACCAGTCGCCCGGCCTGTGGACCCACCCGCGTGACCGCTCCTGGCAATACAAGGACCTGGAATACTGGACCGACCTGGGGCGCATTCTGGAGCGTGGCTTTTTTGATGCCGTGTTCATTGCCGATGTGATTGGCTACTACGACGTGTATCAGGGCAGCAACTATCACGCCATCCGCGAAGGGGCCCAGTTGCCGGTCAACGACCCGCTACAACTTGCCGCACCGATTGCGCTGGCCACCAAGCATCTGGGCATTGGCGTTACCGCATCCACCTCTTTCGAACACCCATACCCCTTTGCCCGGCGTCTGAGCACGCTGGACCACCACACCAAGGGCCGGGTGGGCTGGAATATTGTCACTTCCTATCTGGAAAGCGGTGCCAAGAACATCAGCCAGGGTGGCTTGCGCCAGCACGATAACCGTTACGACGTGGCGGACGAATATATCGAAGTCATCTACAAGCTGCTGGAAGGCAGCTGGGAAGAGGGTGCCGTGGTGCGCGACCGCGAGCGCGGCATTTTCGCCCACCCGGAAAAAGTGCATGAAATCGGTCACAAGGGCAAATACTTCGAGGTGCCGGGTTATCACCTGAGCGAACCCTCGCCACAGCGCACGCCGGTGCTGTTCCAGGCTGGCGCATCCGGCCGCGGCAAGGCCTTTGCCGCCCAGCATGCCGAGTGCGTGTTCGTGGCTGCGCCCACCAAGGACATCCTGCGCCGCTATGTGGACGATGTACGCAGCCAGGCTGCCGCTGCCGGGCGCGACCCGCAGCAGATCAAGATATTCAACCTGGTCACGGTGATCGTGGACGAAACCGATGCCAAGGCCCAGGCCAAGTTTGCCGAATACCAGCGCTATGCCTCCTACGATGGCTCGCTGGTGTTCATGTCCGGCTGGACAGGCATCGACTTCGGCCAGTACGCACCCACCGAGCTGGTGCGCCATGTCGACACCAACGCCATCATCTCGGCGGTGGAGCATCTGTCCAACGGTAGCAAGGCGTGGACCATCGACGAACTGGCCCGCTTTGGCGGCATTGGCGGGCTGGGGCCGGTGTTTGTCGGCTCGGCCGCCACCGTGGCCGACATCCTGCAGGACTGGGTGGAAGCCACCGATACCGACGGTTTCAATCTGGCCTATGCCGTTGCCCATGAAACCTTCGAGGACGTGGTGGAGTACCTGGTGCCGGAATTGCAGCGCCGTGGCGTGTACCAGACGGAATACCGTCCTGGCACCCTGCGCGAAAAACTGTTTGGTGCCGGCCCGCTATTGCCAGCCAACCACCCGGCCGCGCAGTACCGCGACATCGAAGCCTGGAAGCAAAAGCACGCGCAGGCTGCCGCGGCAGATTTGCAACCGGCCTGAGTTCCGGAAGCTGCCAGTCAAAGCCGCGCCGCATGGCGCGGTTTTCTATTACTGGCACCCATACAAAAGGCCCGCAGTTGCGGGCCTTTTGAGTTTGTCAGGACTGCTGTGCTCAGGCTTTGCCGCGGCCAATCTGCCAGACATAAGGCGGTTCGGTGCCGTTGATGGCCCAGTCACCGGCAATGCGCGCCTTGTAGATCAGCGGATTGTGCGATGCCACGGTGCGGGCATTGCGCCAGTGGCGGTCCAGCAGCAGTTCGGCGCGGGCCGACGATGCGCCCAGCGCATTGAACAGCTGGGTGGATGCACGCAATACCAGTTCGGATACCACGATCTGCGCCTTGCCCGATTCCAGCTCGGCGTCGATATTGGCCTGGCGTTCGCGCGCGGCATCGTTGCCAAAGCGGGCTTCATAAGCGCGCTGGGCCGGGTGGGCGGCGCGGATGGCGGTGGCTTCGGCGGCATAGGCCAGGGCGGAGATTTCACCCACCACCTGCTGGATCTGCGCATCCTGACTCACGCTACTGGCATTGCCGGTGCTGAACACGCGCTTTCTGTCGCGCACGTGCTGCGCCACATCGCGTTCCACCGCCTTGCCGATGCCGGCCAGCACCGCCAGCAATACCAGCTGGTAGAAGGCGGTCTGGTATTTGAAGCGGCTGGCAAAGTCGATCAGGTTTTCCGGTTCCACCGTCACGTTTTCAAATACGGAAGTGCCACTGCCGGTGGTGCGCTGGCCAAAGCCGTCCCAGTCGTCGCTTTGCGTCACGCCGGGGTCGCTGGTGCGGATGGCGGCAATCACGTCCTGGTTGGTGCCATCCACTTGGGCGTAGACGTCGATCCAGTCGGCAAAAATGCTGCCGGTGCTGTAGAACTTGCGGCCATTGAGCAGCAGTTTGTCGCCCTGGCGGCTGACGCGGGTAATTACGTCGCCTACGGCGACCTCGCCGATTTCGGTCCAGGCATTGCCGACAATTTCGCCGGCAACAAAGCGCTTGAACCAGACTTCGCGTTCCGGGCTTGCCGGGGCATTCAGGCGGTCTTCGACAAAAGCAAAATGGCCACGCAGCGCTTGCGGCAGGTTGGAGTCGGCGGTGGCCAGTTCCACCAGCAGCTGGAACAGCTGTGGCAACGAGGCACCGGCCCCGCCATATTGCTTGGGCACGCGCACCGCGCCAAAACCGGCCTGTTTCAGCCAGTTGATCGGCTCATACGGCAGCTTGCGCTCGCGTTCACGTTGCAGGGCGGTCTGGGCGATTTCGGCAAAGATGGGGCGAAAGCGCTGGGCCAGGGTTTCGTAGTCGGTGCCGGTGGACAGGTCGTCCGGCAGGGTGTGTTGGCTCATGGTTGTTTCCTGTTTGGCGATTTGGCGAATACCGGCAGTGCTGCACTGCCGGGTAGAGGTCAATTCCACGGATGGCGCGGCGGCGCAATGTGGTTCAGGTAGTAGTTGCCGATGTGGAAGTATTTCCAGCGCACCGGGTCGTGCAGGGTGTGCACGCGGGCATTGCGCCAGTGGCGGTCCAGGTTGTGGGCAATCAGGGTGGCGCGGGTGCCGGCAAGTTCGAACAGCTTGTTGCTGGCCTCGATGGCAATTTCGGTGGTCAGCACCTTGGCCTCGGCAGTGGCCACGGTGGCCAGTGCCACGCTGCTTTCATCCGGCTGGGCCAGGGCGGCGTCGATCAGGCGACCTGCCTTTTCCAGCAGGGCTTCGGCAGCATGCAGGCGGATTTCCAAGAGGCCGATGGCGGAAACGGTAAACGGGTCGTCGGCGGCTTTGTCCTTGCCGCTGTCCAGCCATGGGCGGCTTTGCGAGCGGATGAACTCGATGGTGTCGGCCAGCGCGGCGCGGGCAATGCCGCCGTCAATGGCAGCCTGGATGATCTGCGAGACCGGCCCGGCTACGGTGGGGGTGTCGAAGGCGGCAATCGGCAGCACGCGGCTGGCCGGTACGCGTACCTGTTCGATCTTCACGCCGCCGGAGGCGGTGGTGCGCTGGCCAAAGCTGGACCAGTTGTTGATCACGCTCAGCCCCGGGGTGTCGCGGTCGGCAAATACCAGTGCGCCCAGGCCGTCTTCACCCACCGCCACGATGGGCACGATGTGGGCCAGCAGTGCGCCGGTGGTGTAGAACTTCTCGCCATTCACCACGGCGGTATCACCGTCGATGGAATAGCGGGTTTCAAACGCGGCCACCGTCTTGCTGTTGAGTTCGGAGAAGGCATTGCCAAAGCGGTAGCCCTGCAATACCAGGCCAAACAGTTCCTGCTTTTGCGTCTCGCTGCCATCCAGTGCGATATGCAGGTTGATGGCCAGATGGTTCTGGGTGATCTGGGCGATGCTGGAGTCGGCTTCGGCGATGATCTTGATCACCTCGGCCAGCGTGGCGTAGGACACGCCAGCGCCGCCATAGGCCTTGGGTACGTTGATGCCCCACAGCCCGCTTTGCGAGTAGGCGTCCACCTCGGCCAGCGGCAGCAGGCCTTCGCGGTCGCGCAGGGCGGCATCGTGGGCAAAACGGATGGCCAGCTGACGCGCTACGGCGATGGCTTCGGCATCATCGCGAATGATGTGCGCCGGGGTAGCGGGGCGCGGGCGGGCGGCGAAAGGCTCGGGAGAGTTGACACGTACGGCCTCGTGGCCGGCCAGGGAGGTAGTCATCGCACATTCCTTGTGTAAGTCCGGATACCCGGGGATGTCACAGGAATGGCAATAAGCGTGCCTGACAAAATGCGTGGTTTTGCGCTGTAAAACACGGCTTTTTGCTGTAAATCAGCACAAGTGTGCTGGCTGGCTGCTGCCAGCGCAGCAGGGGGCGCTGATGGCCGCGGGCTTAATTGCGCTCCACGCGCAACTGGTAGCGGAAGCGGTCGGCACGGTAGCGGATGAAGTCCAGCTCCAGCCCGGCGCCATCGGCACCACGGGTCATGCGTTGCAGCGCCAGCAAGGGCGCGCCGGTGCTGACGTCCAGCAGTGCTGCCTCTTCTGCGCTGGCCAGCGTGGCTTCTATGCTGAGGTCGGCATGGCCCAGCGGCAGGCCGTAGTCGTTTTCCAGAATGTGAAACACATCACGGCTGGCCAGGTCTTCGCGCGCCAGCCGCAGCCCCAGTTCCTGGGTGAAGTAACTGATGTCCAGCGACACCGGCAGATTGTCCAGATAGCGCAGGCGGCGCAGTTCCACCATGGGTGTACCTACGGCCACGCCAAAGGCCAGGGCCACGGTTTCGCTGGCGGGCAGGGTTTGCAGGTTCAGCACCCGGTTGCAGGCGGCGTAGCCCTGGCTGTGCATGGCCTCGGCAAAGCCTTGCAGCCGGGTAAGGGTCTGGGCGGGTTTGCTCTTGGCTACATAGCAGCCCTTGCCGGCAATGCGGAAGATCATGCCTTCCTGTTCCAGTGCGCCCAGGGCGTGGCGCACGGTAATGCGGCTGACGCCAAAGCTTTCCATCAGCTGTTTTTCCGATGGCAGTTTGTCGTGCTGGCCGTAATGGCCGCTGAGAATCTGGCTGCGCAGGCTTTCGCGGATGCGGGCATGCAGGGCCTGGGGCGTGGCTAATGTGGTCATGGGCGGGCAGGGCTTGATTGGATTGCGCCGAGTATAAGCCCAAACGCCGGGCAAGCTGTCATGACAGGTTATGACTTAAATTGATTTGCTTTGCTGTTTTCCTTGGTTCGTGCAGTGCAGGGCGCTGACTAGAATCGGCCCATCACCTTCATGCCACAGCCGCCAGTCCGGTGCGCTGCGGCGTCATGCAATCTGCCAGCAAAGGAAGCAGCATGAGTCTCGACATCTTCTGGTTTCTGCCGACCTCCGGCGATACCCGTTATCTGGGCCAGTCCGGCTCAGGCCGCGCCGTCAGCAACGAATACCTGCGGCAGATTGCCGTGGCGGCGGACAACCTGGGTTACGACGGCATTCTCATTCCCACTGGCAGCGGTTGCCTGGACCCGTGGGTAACGGCCTCCAGCCTGGTGCCGGTCACCAGCCGCCTGAAACTGCTGGTGGCACTGCGCACCGCACTGACCAAGCCCACCGCCGCCGCGCGCATGGCCGCCACGCTGGACCAGGCCAGCAATGGCCGTCTGCTGCTCAATGTGGTGGCCGGGGGCGATTCGGCCGAACTGGCTGCTGACGGCATTTTCCTCGATCACGACCAGCGTTACGAAGAAGCCAGCGAATTCCTGCATATCTGGAAGCGCCTGCTGGCCGGCGAAACCGTCAGCTACGCCGGTAAATACCACAAGGTGGAAAACGCGCAGAACTTCTTCGAGCCGGTACAGAAACCGGCACCGCCCTTGTATTTTGGTGGCTCGTCCAATGCCGCGCAGACCTGGCGGCCGAGCATGTGGAAGCCTACCTCACCTGGGGCGAGCCCCCGGCAGCCGTGGCCGAAAAAATTGCCGATGTACGCGCCCGCGCCTCCAGACTGGGCCGCACCGTGCGTTTTGGCGTGCGCCTGCATGTGATTGTGCGCGAAACCACCGAGCAAGCCTGGGCGGCGGCCAATGCGCTGATCAGCCATCTGGATGACGAAGTGATTGCCAAGGTGCAGCAGCGTTTTGCTGCCATGGATTCCGAAGGCCAGCGCCGCATGGCTGCGCTGCACGGTGGCAAGCGTGACCAGCTGGAAGTCAGCCCCAATCTGTGGGCCGGTGTCGGTCTGGTGCGTGGCGGTGCCGGTACCGCGCTGGTGGGCGATGCGCAAACCGTGGCCGCGCGGCTGAAGGAATATGCCGACCTGGGCGTGGACAGCTTTGTCCTCTCCGGCTACCCGCATTTGGAAGAAGCCTACCGCTTTGCCGAACTGGTGTTCCCGCTGTTGCCGGGCAAGCGCTGGGTGTATGGCGACGACCGCGTGCAGACCGGCGGCCCGTTTGATGCCAGCACCGTGGTGCAGAAAACCGTGGCTGAAACGGAGGCAGCATGAAGGTGATCGACATGCGTTGCAGGCCTGCCTTCCTGCACGATTTTTTTGTGCCTCGCCCGGCACCCAGGCTTACGAAGCCGCGCGCTGGCTCAACCGCCGCGTGGGCTCGCGTGACGACCAGCACTTTGTCTCCTCGCTTACCCAGCAGGGTTTTCTGGATGAAGTGGAAAACGCCGGCCTCAGCCACGCAGTGGTGGTGGGGCGGCATACGCCGGGCCAGCACCTGCCCAACGACACCATTCATCAGATCGTGCATGGCCACGACAGCCTGCTGGGCATTGCCGGGGTGGACCCGGCCTTGCAGGGCGAGCAGGCGGCGGTGGCCGAGGCCGAGCGTGCCATCAAGGATCTGGGCCTGGCCGGTATTGATATCGAACCGGGCTTTGGCGTGCCGGCGCGCCAGCCGGACGATGCGGTGTACTACCCCATCTATGAAACCTGCGCTGCACTGGGCGTGCCGGTGTTTTTGATGTCCGGCCCCACCACACCGGACCCGCGCTTTAACGACCCGGCTGGCGTGGCGCGGGTGGCGGCGGATTTCCCGCACTTGCCCATTGTCTGCTACCACGGCTACTGGCCGCGGGTGGCCGAGATTGTCGGCATCGCCTTCCGTCACGAAAACGTGCTGGTGGTGCCGGACATGTACCAGTTCCTGCCCGGCAGCCAGCTGTATATCGAGGCGGCCAACGGCTTCATGGCCGACCAGCTGCTGTTTGGTTCGTCCTATCCCTTCCGCCCCATCGGCCAGTCGATAGACGACCTGCACGGCCTGGGCCTGCGGCCCCATGTGCTGGACAAGGTGCTGTACGGCAATGCCGCCCGCCTGTTCGGCCTGTAGATCGGCTGACAAAAACTGAAGCTCATACTGCAAACAACAAGGAATCGTGATGCAACATTTCAACCCCACCCGTCGTCGTGTACTGGGTCTGCTGGCTGCTGCCGGCCTTGCGCTGTCTTCGCTGTCGGCCACCGCGCTGGCTGCAGGCAGCGACACACTGAATATCGGTTATCAGAAATACGGCACGCTGGTGCTGCTCAAGGCGCAGGGCACGCTGGAAAAACGCCTGGCCCCGCTGGGCGTCAAGGTGAAATGGGCGGAATTCCCCGGCGGCCCGCAACTCCTGGAAGCGCTGAACGTGGGCAGTGTGGACTTGGGCACCACCGGTGAAACCCCGCCCATCTTTGCCCAGGCTGCGGGTGCCGACCTGTTGTATCTGGCCAATGAACCGGCCGCACCGGAAGGCGAGGCCATTGTGGTGGGCAAGGATTCGCCCATCCGCAGTGTGAAAGACCTCAAGGGCAAGCGGGTGGCGCTGAACAAGGGCTCCAACGTGCATTACCTGCTGGTGCGCGCACTGGAAAAAGCCGGGCTGAAATACGAGGACATCACCCCGGTATTCCTCAACCCGGCCGATGGCCGCGCCGCCTTCCAGCAGGGCAGTGTGGATGCCTGGGTGATCTGGGACCCTTTCCTGGCGGCTGCCGAGAAGCAACTGAATGCCCGCCAGCTGGCGGACGGCAAGAGCATCGTCAACAACACCCAGTTCTACCTGGCACGCAAGCCTTATGTGGCCAGCAATCCCAAAGTCATCAAGGTGGTGCTGGAAGAACTGCAACGGCTGGATGCCTGGGGCAAGAACAATATCCCGGAAGTAGCCGCCGAGCTGTCCGGGCAGATCGGCCTGGACAAGGACATCGTGCAGGTGGCTGCCAAACGCTCTGGCTATGGCGTGAAACTGCTGGATGGCAAGGTGGTGGCCGAGCAGCAGCGTATTGCCGACACCTTCTTCAAGCTGAAGCTGATTCCCAAGCCGCTGGTGGTGAAGGATATCGTGTGGGACGGCAAATAAGCTGAAGCCAGACCGGTCCGGCAACCGTCCTGTTCATGAAAAGCACACCCTTTGGGGTGTGCTTTTTTTGTATTGGAAGCGGGCTGTTTTGTCCTGGGATTGATGCTTGTTGCATATCAGTAATCCGGCTTTGTTTTGCATGGTTTGGCCGCTGCTGCCCAGGCAGCAGCCGGTCAGCATGCTGGTGCGGCAGCAGCAGTTTCTAGATAAGTCTATTTTAGTGCAAGTCATTGAAATATAAGGAATATAAAGCTGGCACGCTTGCTGCTATGTATCAGGTGAACCCTGATGATGGAGCAAGCATGAGCCACTCTTTTAATGTTGTTGCCGTATCCGGCAGTCTGCAGCGCCCCTCGCGTACCCTGGCGCTGGTGCAGGCCTTGCTGGCCGAATTGTCCGGCCACCTGCCGGTTGAAGCCCGTGTGATCGAACTGGGCGATCTGGCCCCGCACTACGGCGGCGTCACCCGTCCGGCGGATTTGCCGGAATCCGTGCGCGAAGCCATTCAGGCGGTGGAGCAGGCCGATTTACTGATTGTCGCCAGCCCGGTTTACCGCGCCAGCTACACCGGCCTGTTCAAGCACTTCTTTGACTTCGTACATCACGAAGCCCTGTTCGACCTGCCGGTACTGCTGGCTGCAACCGGTGGCAGCGAGCGCCATGCGCTGGTGATCGAACATCAGTTGCGCCCCTTGTTCAGCTTCTTCCAGGCGCAAACCCTGCCGCTTGGGGTATACGCCGCCGAAGCCGACTTCAGCGACTACCAGGTCAGCGATAGCGCCTTGCAGGCACGCATCCGCCTGGCGGTAGAGCGCGCCTTGCCGCTGATCAGCCACCGCCAGCCGGTGATTGCCAGCGCGCAGTCCGCCAGCACGACATCTTCCCTGGCCTGAATCAACACTGCATTGCCCTCTTGACCATTACCTGCATCTACACGGAGAAATCACATGAGCCAAGCACAAAACGCCATCAAGTTTGCCTACTGGGTACCCAATGTCAGCGGTGGCCTGGTGGTCAGCAAGATCGAACAGCGCACCAGCTGGGACATCGACTACAACCGCAAGCTGGCGCAAATCGCCGAGAAGGCCGGCTTTGAATACGCGCTGTCGCAAATCCGCTTTACCGCCGGTTATGGCGCGGAATACCAGCACGAGTCGGTTTCCTTCAGCCATGCGCTGTTGGCCGCCACCGAAAAACTGCGCGTGATTGCCGCCATTCTGCCCGGCCCGTGGACCCCGGCGGTGCTGGCCAAGCAGATTGCCACCATCGACCACCTCACCGGCGGCCGCGTGGCAGTCAATATCGTGTCCGGCTGGTTCCAGGGCGAATTCACCGCCATTGGCGAACCGTGGCTGGAGCATGACGAACGCTATCGCCGTTCGGAAGAATTCATCCGCGTGCTCAAGGGCATCTGGACCCAGGACAACTTCAGCTTCAAGGGCGACTTCTACCGCTTCAGCGACTACACCCTGAAGCCGAAACCGCTGCAGCAGCCGCACCCGGAAATCTTCCAGGGTGGCAGCTCCCGTGCCGCGCGTGACATGGCTTCGCGTGTGTCCGACTGGTACTTCACCAACGGCAATACCGTGGAAGGCATCAAGGCGCAGGTGGATGACATCCGCGCCAAGGCGGCAGTCAACGGCCATCAGGTCAAGATTGGCGTCAACGCCTTCATCATCGCCCGCGATACCGAAGAAGAAGCCCGCGCCGTGCTGGCTGAAATCATCGAGAAGGCCGACCCGGAAGCCGTCAACGCCTTTGGCGATGCGGTGAAGCAGGCCGGTCAGGCCAGCCCGGAGGGAGAGGGCAACTGGGCCAAGTCCACTTTTGAAGACCTGGTGCAATACAACGACGGCTTCAAGACCAATCTGATCGGCACTCCGCAGCAGATTGCCGAGCGCATCGTCGCCCTGAAGGCTGTGGGTGTGGACCTGGTGCTGGGCGGCTTCCTGCACTTCCAGGAAGAAGTGGCCTACTTTGGCGAAAAAGTGCTGCCGCTGGTGCGTGAGCTGGAAGCACGCGCCAAACAGCACGAAGCCGTGGCCGCCTGACAGGAGCAAGGGTGATGAAGCGACATCAGGAAGCACCGCTGCCCGGCAGCGCCAGCCTGCCAGCCTGGCTGGCATGGCAGGCCGACCAACAGCCGCAGGCCATTGCCTTGCGCCACAAGCGGCTGGGCATCTGGCAGCAATGGCGCTGGGCCGAGCTGCAGCAGCAAGTGGCCGCTTTGGCTGCCGGTCTGGCTGCGCAAGGCTTTGCGGCCGGGCACAGCCTGGTGTTGCTCAGTCACCCGCGCCCCGAAGTGCTGTTGCTCAGCCTGGCGGCGCAGTGGCTGGGCGGGGAGGCGGTGGCGCTGGACCCGCAACAGCCGGCGCGCGACTTGCAGGCCATCTTGCTGCATTTACAGCCGCGCTGGTTGCTGGTGGAGGATGCCGAGGCCCTGCACAGCCTGCCGCGTGACCTGCCTGCCCCCGCGCTATTGCTCTACGCCGAAGGGCGTGGCTTGCAGCAGCGGGTAGGGCCCGGCTGGCTGTCGGTTGCGCAGTTGCAGCAAGCCGGCGTGGCCTTGCCTGCGCCCGCGCTGCTTGCCAGCAACAAGGCGGTGGCTTTTCGCTTCTGGCGCGTGGATGGCCGGGGCGAGCTGCAACAGCAGCCCTTGCAGCATGGCCATTTGCTGCAGGCGGGCAGCCAGCTGTTACAGGCCGAAGGCCTGACTGCCAATGAGGACGCACTCGCCTCGCGTGCCTTTGCCAGTTCCGCCCAGGTGCGCTACCTGCTGGCGCCGTGGCTGCAAGCCGGTTTCCGGCTGAATTTTCCGGAAAACCTGGCCACCCGCGACAACGACCGCCGCGAACTGGGCCCCACCCTGGTGGCCGGTACGCGCGAAACCTATAGCCGGCTGGAACAACTGGCGCGCAGCCGCCTGCCACCTACTGGCAGCTGGCAACGCGCGCTGGTGGACCGGGTGCTGCAACCGGATGCCGGGCGCTTCTGGCGCTGGGCAGGGCATTACAGCGTGATTCGTCCGCTGCGCGATGTGCTGGGCTTCAGCCGCACGCGGGTGCCGTTGCTGCTGGGTGCGCCGCTGGCGGAAAACACCCGCCACTTCTTTGCCGTGCTGGGGGTGGAGGTGCGCAACTGGCCGGATAGCGGTGAATGGCAGCAAAGAGCGCTGCAGCCAGAGCCGGAAGGCAGCACGCAGCAATGGCGGCCTTCCGCTACGCCTCCGCTGCAAGCCTGAATCAAGAAATGGAAACAATACTATGTCCGAGACCGTAGCGCCCTTGCTGAGCCTGTCGCACATCTCCCTGAGCTTCAAGGGTGTCAAGGCGGTGACCGACATCGGCTTTGACGTGGCCGAAGGGGAAATCTGCGCGCTGATCGGCCCCAATGGCGCGGGCAAGAGCTCCTTGCTCAATGTCATCAACGGGGTGTACCAGCCGCAGCAAGGGGAAATCCGTTTTGCCGGTCGCGCCCGCCGCGCCATGCAACCGCACGAGGCTGCGGTGGCAGGCATTGCCCGCACCTTCCAGAACATTGCCTTGTTCAAGGGCATGAGCGTGCTGGACAACATCCTCACCGGCCGCAACCTGGCCAGCCGCAGCAGCTGGCTGGAGCAGGCCTTCCGTGTAGGCCGTGCGGTGGCCGATGAAGAAGCCCAGCGCGCAGTGGCCGAGGAGGTGATTGCCTTCCTGCGTCTGCAAGCCTGGCGGCACACCCCGGTGGGCCAGCTGCCTTATGGCCTGCAAAAGCGGGTGGAGCTGGGGCGGGCGCTCGCGGCCCGGCCACGCCTGCTGTTGCTGGATGAACCCATGGCCGGGATGAACCGCGAGGAAAAGCGCGAGATGAGCCAGTTCATCCGCGAGGTCAACCAGGTGTTCGGCACCACCATCGTGCTGATCGAGCACGACATCGGCGTGGTGATGGAACTGTCCGACCACGTGGTAGTGCTGGACTACGGCCGCAAGATCGGCGATGGCGAGCCCGAAGCCGTGCGTGCGCTGCCGGAGGTGATTGCCGCTTATCTGGGCCAGCAGCGCCACTGATACCTGTTTTCTGATCCGTATCCACCTTGTTCCCGCCGGTATTCCCGCGCGGGGCGGGGACCTGTTGCGCCGGCGTTCCGGCAAGGGGGCTGTCTGATGTCGTTTTTCATGGAAGTACTGCTCGGCGGCTTGCTGGCCGGGGTGATGTACTCGCTGGTGGCCATCGGCTTCGTGCTGATCTACAAGGCCAGCGGGGTGTTCAATTTTGCCCAGGGTTCGATGGTGCTGTTTGCCGCGCTCACCTTTGTCAGCCTGCTGGAGCGTGGCCTGCCGTTCTGGCTGTCTTTTGTCATCAGCCTATTGTCCATGCTGCTGCTGGCGCTGTTGCTGGAGCGGCTGGTGCTGCGCCATCTGGTGAACCGGCCGCCCATCACCCTGTTCATGGCCACGCTGGGCCTGAGCTATGTGGTGGAAGGCGTGGCCCAGGCGCTGTGGGGCGCACAGGTGCACGGGCTGGACCTGGGCATCGAGGACACGCCGCTGGAGCTGGGCGGCCTGATGCTGTCGCGCTTCGACCTGTTTGCCGCCGGCAGCGCCGGACTCTTGGTGCTGCTGCTGTCCTTGCTGTTCAACAAGACCCGCATCGGCCTGTCGCTGCGCGCCGTGGCTGACGACCAGCTGGCCGCGCTGGCAGTGGGCATCCGCCTGCAACGCATGTGGGTGCTGGTATGGGCGGTGGCCGGGCTGGTGGGGCTGGTGGCCGGACTGTTGTGGGGCGCGCGGCTGGGCGTGCAGTTTTCCCTGTCGCTGATCGTGCTCAAGGCCTTGCCGGTATTGATTATCGGCGGCTTCACCTCGATAGGCGGTGCCATTGTCGGCGGGCTGATTGTGGGCGCCAGCGAAAAACTGGCGGAAGTGTATCTGGGGCCACTGCTCAGTGGCGGCATTGAAAACTGGTTTCCCTATGTGCTGGCGCTGCTGTTCCTGCTGCTGCGTCCGGCGGGCTTGTTTGGCGAACGCGCCATCGAACGGGTGTAAGACCCGCGAACAAAACCCCCGTGCCTGTGTTGCCGTACTGCTTGAACTGTCTGCGTCGGCGCGCATTGGCTCGGGTTCTCTACGAGGTTTTGTTAGCAGTTCTAAAAAGGAGAGTAGGCATGTTTTATCAGGAATCCGGGCAATTCAGCACCCGCTACCGGCAGGATGGCCGCGCACTGCGGCTATGGCAGCAGCGTGCCGCGCTGTGGGCCTTGCTGCTGCTGGCCTTCGGCCTGTTGCCCTTTATTGGCAATGACTACTGGTTCAGCGCCATTCTGATTCCGTTTCTGGTGTTGTCGCTGGCCGGGCTGGGGCTGAACCTGCTTACCGGCTATGCCGGCCAGCTGTCGCTGGGTTCGGCCGCCTTCATGGCAGTGGGGGCGTTTGCCAGTTACAAGCTGCAATTCCTGCTGCCGGGCCTGCCGCTCTTGCTCAGCTTTGTCGCCGGTGGCGTGGTGGCCGCGGCAGTGGGGGTGGTGTTCGGCCTGCCCAGCCTGCGCATCAAGGGCTTTTATCTGCTGGTGTCCACGCTGGCGGCACAGTTTTTTGTCGAGTGGCTGCTCACCAAGTTTGCCTGGTTCTCCAACGGTAACGAGTCCGGCGTCATCACCGCGCCGCCGCTGCTGGTGGCCGGTCACGATTTTGGCAGCCCGGCCGGGCGTTACCTGCTCACCCTGAGCGTGGTGCTGCCGCTGTTTGTGCTGGCGGCCAATCTGGTACGCAGCAGCCTGGGCCGCAACTGGATGGCAGTGCGCGACATGGATACCGCTGCTGCTGTCATCGGCATCCCCATCCTGCGCACCAAACTGCTGGCCTTTGCCATCAGCTCTTTCATCCTGGGGGTGGCTGGTTCCCTGTGGGCATTTACCTATCTGGGCACGGTGGAGCCGCATGGCTTTGATCTCAGCCGCTCGTTTCAGGTGCTGTTCATCATCATCCTGGGCGGCATGGGCAGCATTCTGGGCAATTTCCTTGGCGCGGCCTTCATCGTGCTGCTGCCCATCGTGCTGTCCATCCTGTCCGGCACCTTGCTCAGCGGGGTGCTGCCCGCCGGCCAGCTGGAGAACCTGCAAAAAATCATCTTTGGCGTGCTGATCATCCTGTTCCTGATCAAGGAACCGGACGGCCTGGCACGGCTGTGGCAAGGCTGGCGCGCCCGCGCCCGGCTGTGGCCACTGCGTTTCTGAGCGTTTTTGTCTTGTTGTTTCCGTTAGCAGTTTTGTCTACTGAACCAGGGAGTTTACCCATAATGAAAAATCATCTGCACACACTGAAAGGGGCGGTCGTACTGGCATTGGGCCTGGCGGCAGCATCGGCCACGGCACAGGCAGGCGGCGAGCAGTATTTCCCGCTGCAAAGCTACCGCGTGGGGCCGTATGCGGCTGGCGGCACCGGCTTTTTCGGCGGCTTTATTGATTACCTGCAGTACGTGAATCTCAAGGAAGGCGGCGTCAACGGCGTCAAGCTCACCTGGAGCGAGTGCGAAACCGAATACGTGGTGGAAAAAGGGGTGGAGTGCTACGAGCGCCTGAAAAAAGGCCTGAACGGCGCACCGGCTGCTGCTACCAACCCGCTGTCGGTGGGCATTGCCTATGCCACGCTGGAGCGCTCCACCGCCGACAAGCTGCCGCTGATCACCATCAACCACGGCCGTACCGACTCCACCGACGGCAGCGTGTTTCCCTATGTATTCCCGTTGCAGCTGAACCCGTATTCCGAGGTGTCGGCCATCATCAACTACATCGGCCAGAAATCCGGCGGCCTTGCCAAGCTGAAGGGCAAGAAGATTGCCGTGCTCTACCACGGCTCGCCCTATGGCAAGGAAACCAACCCCATCCTGGAGCTGCTGTCGAAGAAATACGGCTTCCAGCTGGTGTCGCTGGAAGTGCCGCATCCGGGTAACGAGCAGCAATCGCAATGGCTGACCATCCGCCAGCAAAAACCGGACTGGGTGATTCTGCGCGGCTGGGGCGTGATGAACCCGGTGGCACTGAAAACCGCCCAGAAAACCGGTTATCCGGCTGACCACATCATCGGGAATATCTGGAGCAACTCGGAAGAAGACGCCGCCCCGGCCGGTGCCGCCGCCAAGGGCTTCATCTCCATCACCACCCACCCGTCCGGCACCCAGTTCCCGGTGCTGCAAGGCATCAAGAAAACCGTGCTGGATGCCGGCAAGGGCAATCTGGCGGACGCCAAGCGCTTTGGCACGGTGTACTACAACCTGGGTGTGGTCAACGGCATCCTGAACGTGGAAGCCGTGCGCCTGGCGCAGGCCAAGTTCGGCAAGAAACCGCTGACCGGCGAGCAGGTGCGCTGGGGCTTCGAGCACCTGCACTTTGACGACAAGCGGCTGAAGGAAGTGGGCGCGCTGGGCTTGTTGCAACCCTTGCAACTGAGTTGCGCCGACCACGAAGGCGGCGGTGCGGTGCGCTTCCAGCAGTGGGACGGCCAGCAGTGGAAGGTGATTTCGCCGTGGGTACAGGCCGACCGCAAGCTGCTGCGCCCCATCATCGAGGACTCCTCGCACAAGTACGCCAAGGAAAAGGGCATCACCCCGCGCGATTGCAGCAAGGAATCGTGATGGCCTGAGCCCGTCCACGCCCGGTGCGGCTTGCTGCACCGGGTTTTTGTCACCCGGTTTTTGACGGATTGCGGAGTTGAATCATGAGCCAGCCCTTACTACAGGTGGAAGGCATTCAGGTGGTGTACAACCAGGCCATTCTGGCCGTGGGCAGTGTTTCCTTGCAGGTGGACGAGGGGCAGATCGTGGCCTTGCTGGGTGCCAATGGGGCAGGCAAGAGCAGCACCCTCAAGGCCATTGCCGGCCTGGTAGCGGCCGAGCGCGGCTGCCTGCAGCAAGGGCGCATTGTCTATGCCGGGCAGGATGTCAGCCATACTGCGCCGCATGAGCTGGTGCAGCGCGGGCTGGTGCAGGTGCTGGAAGGGCGGCATTGCTTTGCCCACCTGAGCGTGGAAGAAAACCTGCTGACCGGTGCCTTCGTGCGCAAGCCCAGCCGTGCTGCCTTGCAGCAGGACCTGGAACGCATTTACCAGTATTTCCCGCGGCTGAAAGAGCGCCGCCGCTCACAAGCGGGCTATACCTCGGGTGGCGAGCAACAGATGGTGGCCATTGGCCGCGCACTGATGGCCGCACCACGGCTGGTGTTGCTGGATGAGCCCTCCATGGGGCTGGCACCGAAAATCGTCGAGGAGATCTTCGAGATACTGCAGGCGCTGAACCGGCAGGAAGGGGTGAGCTTCCTGCTGGCCGAACAGAACGCCAACCTGGCCCTGCACTACAGCCATCAGGCCTATCTGCTGGAAAACGGCCATGTGGCATTGTCGGGTAGTTCGGCCGAGCTGGCTGCGCGTGAAGACGTACACCAGTTCTATCTGGGCGGCAGTGTCGAGGCAGCCTGAGGGCAGGCTGTCACGGTCACGGTTTGGCGCAGACAACACCGCATTGCGGCCTTGCGCCACCATTTTCCTGCTTGTCCGGGCGGCACCGGCACGCCGTTTTTCAGGCAGGTAACACCCTTGTCAGCTGCGCTGGCAGCTTGATATTCAAATCAGTTTTTCTTGGTTCGCAATACCATTGGCATGACATATCGTGAAGCTTCCCGGCACCCGGACGTGCCGCTTTACGGAGTTGTCATGCCAAGCCCTCTTGCCTTGCCTGTCATCGATTTCAGCCTGCTCGATGGCAGTCCCGAACAACGCCAGCAACTGCTGCAACAACTGCGTGGCGCAGCACGCGACCACGGTTTCTTTTATCTGGTCGGCCATGGTATCGCCGCTGACAAGGTGACGGCACTGCGCCAGGCCGCTCGCGCATTCTTTACCCTGCCGGAAGCCGACAAGCTGGCCATCGACATGGAAAACTCGCCGCATTTCCGTGGCTATACCCGTGCCGGTGAAGAACGCACCCGCGGCGCTGCCGACTGGCGCGAACAACTGGATATCGGCGCCGAGCGCCCCCCGCGGTCCGACCTCGCAGCACAGGGCCCGTGGTGGCGTCTGCAAGGCCCCAATCAATGGCCGATAGCCTTGCCGCAACTCAAGCCGGTGCTGCTGGACTGGCAGCAGGAAACCACCCGCCTTTCCATCCGCCTGTTGCGTGCCTTTGCCGAAGCCCTGCAGCAGCCGGTCGACATTTTCGACGATGCCTTTGTCGAAGCTCCGGTTGAGCATCTGAAAATCATCCGTTATCCGGGCAGCCGGCAAGGCGCAGCCGGGCAGGGCGTGGGGCCGCACAAGGACGGCGGCTTCCTCACCCTGTTGCTGCAAGACGATAGCCAGGACGGCCTGCAAGTGGAAACCGAGCAGGGCTGGATTGATGCGCCGTCATTGCCGGGCAGTTTCATCGTCAATATCGGTGAATCGCTGGAAATGGCGTCCGACGGCTATCTGCGGGCCAATGTGCATCGCGTGCTGAGCCCACCAGAAGGCAAGGACCGCTTGTCGGTGGCCTTTTTCCTCGGCCCGCGGCTGGATGCCACCATTCCGCTGCTGCAATTGCCGGCACCGCTGGCCGCCGAAGCACGCGGCCCGGAAGCCGACCCGGACAACCCGCTGTTTTACCGTATTGGTGACAATTATCTCAAAGGACGGCTGCGCTCCCATCCCAAGGTAGCCGTCCGGCACCATGCCGACCTGCTTTCCCCGCAAGCATTGCAGGCAGCTTCCCTTCCCACCTCCGCAGGAGAATATGCATGAAACGCGCAACCCTCTGGCTGGCACTGTTCGGCCTGGCCACCAGCCTCACCGCACACGCTGAAGTGCTGACCATCGGTGCCGAAGCCGTACCGCACGCCGAGATCCTGGAGCATGTAAAACCGGCGCTGGCCAAGCAAGGCATTGATCTGAAGGTCAAGGTGTTCAGCAATGGCCTGCAGGAAAACCTGGCAGTGGCTGGCAAGGAAATCGATGCCAACTACTTCCAGCACCAGCCTTTCCTGGATAGCTTCAACAAGTCCAAGGGCACCCGGCTGGTCAGCGTGGCGGCCATCCATGTGGAGCCGTTCGGCGCGTACTCGCACAAGTACCACAAGACCAGCGAGCTGCCGGACGGTGCCACCATCGCCATTCCCAACGACCCATCCAATACCGGCCGCGCCTTGCTTCTGCTGCACAAGCAGGGCCTGATCAGCCTGAAGGACCCGGCCAATATCCTGTCCGGGGCGCGTGACATCAGCAGCAACCCGCACCATTTCAAGATCAAGGAACTGGAAGCCGCCACCCTGCCACGCGTGCTGGACCAGGTGGACATTGCGCTGATCAATACCAACTACGCTCTGCAAGGCGGGCTGAAACCCAAGCGTGATGCGCTGTTCAGCGAAGGCAGCCAGTCGCCTTACGCCAATATCATCGTGTCGCGCGAGGATAACCGCAGCAGCCCGGCACTGAAAAAACTGGTGGCGGCGCTGTCCACCGACGATGTGCGCCAGTTCATCGACCAGCGTTATCAGGGTGCGGTGGTGCCGGTGTTCTGAACCCGGCGTCCTGATGCCAGCCAGGCTCTTCTCGCTTTCTGGACAGAAAGCGAGGCTCCCTTTCAGGGAAAGGGCGGGGGATAGGGAATAGACGGGAAGGCTGCGGAAGTAATAACGTAGTCGAAAGGCCCGGCTTTGCCGGGTCCAGTGCAAGCGCACCAAATCACTTGGTCAGCCGCAAGAAAGGCGTCCCCCCTCATGGCGGACGCCTTTGTCTTGTTTACCTGCGGTGCCAGGTCTTACCAGTCTTCCGGCAGGCCTTCCTTCAGCGTGGACACATAGCTGGCGGTACGCGGATTTTGCGGTTGCAAAAACAGCTGGCGGCTGCTGCCTTGCTCCACGATGCGGCCATCTTCCAGAAACACCACGGTGTCGGCCAGCGTGGCTGCCAGTCGCAGGTCGTGGGTGGCAATCAGCATGGTCATCTTGTTGGCGGCCAGTTCGCGCAGCACGGCCACCACTTCGCTGGCCAGCTCCGGGTCCAGTGCCGAGGTGGGTTCGTCACACAGCAGCAGGCCGGGGGACTGGGCCAGTGCGCGGGCGATGGCCACCCGTTGCTGCTGGCCGCCGGACAGGGTGCCGGGCCAGGCATCCGCCTTGTGCGCCATGCCCACTTGTTGCAGCAGTTCGCGGGCACGGGCCTCGGCCTGGGCGCGCGGCCATTTCTTTACCACCAGCAGGCCTTCCATCACGTTTTCCAGCGCGGTGCGGTGCGGAAACAGCTGGAAGTTCTGGAACACCATGCCGGTTTGCAGGCGCAGGCGATGAATGTCCTGACGGCCCGGCTGGGCATGGCCATGGCCAAACTGCAGGCTGGCATCGCCCAGGGTAATCTGCCCGGCGCTGGGGGTTTCCAGCAGGTTGATGCAGCGCAGCAGGGTGCTCTTGCCGCTGCCGGACGGGCCGATCAGCGCCGTCACCTGGCCGGGCGGCACATGCAGCGAAACATCCTTGAGCACATGCTGGCTGCCAAAATGCTTGTCGATATTGTGCAGTTGAATCATTTCGTCTCCTGGGCCTGGTGCAGGTGCTGGCCAAAGCGGGCTTCCAGCTTTTGCTGGCCGGCGGATAGCACGGAGCTGAACACCAGGTAGATCAGCGCGGTTTCGGTATACAGGATCAGCGGTTCATAAGTGACCGAGGCAATGCGCTGCGCGGCCTGGAAGATTTCCGGCACGGTCAGCACCGCAGCCAGCGAGGTGTCCTTGATCAGCGAAATAAAGGTATTGGCCAGGGGCGGCACGGCCACGCGGCTGGCCTGCGGCAAAATGGTGCGGCGCATGGCCTGGGCCCAGGTCAGGCCGATGGAATAGGCGGCTTCCCACTGGCCGCGCGGTACCGCCAGCAGGGCGCGCGGATGACTTCCGAAGTATAGGCCCCCACATTCAGCGAAAAGCCGATGACGGCTGCCGGCAGCGGGTCGAACACGATGCGGCCTTGGGCAGGCCGTAAAAAATCAGGAACAGCTGCACCAGCAAGGGCGTGCCGCGGATCAGCCACACATAAAAGCGGAAGCCGTCCGCCAGTGGCCTGGGGCCATACAGCCGCACCAGCGCGGTGACAAAGCCCAGTGACAGGCCAAAGGCAAAGGACAGCAGGGTAAGCGGTACGGTGAATACCAGCCCTGCATACAGCAGCGGCGGCAGTGATTCCACCATCAGTTTCAACCATTCAGGCATGTGCCGACTCCATTATTGTTATCGTGTTGTGCCAACAAAATTGCCCCGTAGAACGGGGCGGCAGATTTTGACAAAACCCTCTCGCCTTCTGAAAGGAAGGCGAGGCTCCCTTTCAGGGAAAGGGCGGGGGATAGGGAATTGACTGGAAAGCTGCGGAAGTCATGACTTGGTCGAAAGGCCCGGCTTTGCCGGGTCCAGTGAAACCGTACCTAATCACTTTGTCCGCAGCCTGCTGCCCCGCAGGACGGGGCAAGCTGGCAAGTCCGGGGCGGGATGCGCTTAGTGCGACACGTCTTCGCCAAAGTACTTGAAGGAAATTTTCTGATAGCTGCCATCGGCCTTGATGTCAGCCAGTGCCTTGTTGATGGCGGCCTGCAGCTGCGGGTTGCCCTTGCGGAAAATGATGCCGGAGAAGTCAGCGTCCTTTTCGGTGGCGGCAATGCGCAGTTTGGAGTTGGGCTGGTGCTTCTTGTAATCCAGGAAGGACAGGCTGTCGTTGATGGTGGCATCCACGCGGCCGGAAGCCAGCAGCTCCAGCGAATCGTTAAAGCCTTGTACCGGCACGACTTCTGCACCGAAGGATTGTGCCAGCTTGCCGAAGTTGCTGGTCAGGGTGTTGGCGGACTTCTTGCCCTTGAGGTCGGCAAAGGTCTTGATCGGGCTGTTGCCATTCACGATCAGCGCGGCCTTGGAGGCGATATAGGCGTTGGAGAAGTCGTACTTGGCCTTGCGGGCTTCGGTAATCGACACTTCGTTGGCCACAGCGTCGTAACGGTTGGCATCCAGGCCGGCAATCAGGCCGTCCCATTTGCCTTCGATGAATTCGGCTTTCACGCCCAGCTTGGCGGCTACGGCCTGGGCAATTTCCACATCAAAACCCACCAGCTTGCCGCTGGCATCGTGATAGGTAAACGGGGCGTAAGTGCCTTCGGTACCCACACGAATCACACCGGCGGATTTGATCTTAGCCAGGTCTTCGGCGGCGGCAAGGCCCGGCAGAATGGAGGCGAGCAGGGCGGCAATGGCAAATCGTTTCACAATGTACTCCTGGCTGTTGTTTTGTTTGTCATCCCGCCATCCGGCGGTATGGGTGGACTATAACAAGCCGGGCTTATTCTCAATAAACAAGAATTTCCTCAATGTTTATCAGAAAAGTGAATAAAGATTTGCGAACTGCATGGGTAATATCTGCCCGTTTCAGGTGTTTTATCGGGACCAGCCTGAACGCCTGGGTGTGCGATGCAAGGTGATTGAAATGGCGGTCTGCATGATGAAAGCAATTATGCGACCGTGCCATCTACATGCAGGCCGGTCGCCTTATTACCGAATCAAGGGGGCAGATAACATGAAGTCACAACCCTTTGCAGACATCCTGCGCCAACCTTTCAGCTGGGTGGAAGAAAACGACCCGCTTCCCGCCAGTGCCGATGTAGTCATCATCGTGCCGGTGTGGTGGGGGTGAGTGCAGCCCTGCATCTGGTCCGGCGTGGCCTGAAAGTGGCCTTGCTGGAAAAGGGCCTGGTGGCGGCCGAGCAATCCAGCCGCAACTGGGGCTGGGTGCGCCAGCAAGGGCGCGACCGGCGTGAGCTGCCCCTGATCGTGCACAGCCTGTCGCTATGGGACACATGGCAGCAACAGCTGGATACCGACCTGGGCTTCCGGCGCACCGGCTTGCTCAGCCTGACGCGTGACCCCGCCGTGCTGGCGCGCTGGCAACGCTGGGCGGTCAATGGCCGCGCTGCGGCATCCGGGTGGA
>NZ_LNQV01000141.1 GCF_001515305.1 Aquitalea pelogenes | reverse complement strand
CAGCACGATTTCCGACCGTACCTAGGTAACCTTCGAACTCCTCCGTTACACTTTGGGAGGAGACCGCCCCAGTCAAACTGCCTACCATGCACTGTCCCCAATCCGGATAACGGACCAAGGTTAGAACCTCAAAGGGGTCAGGGTGGTATTTCAAGGTCGGCTCCACAGGAACTAGCGTCCCTGCTTCAAAGCCTCCCACCTATCCTACACAAACCACTTCAAAGTCCAATGCAAAGCTACAGTAAAGGTTCACG
>NZ_LNQV01000140.1 GCF_001515305.1 Aquitalea pelogenes | reverse complement strand
TGGCCACCACGGAAATGGCACGCGCCTCCGAGCAGGCCAACCGCGCTACCATCGAAACCGATCAGGCGGTGCAAGGTGCCATCAACCGTCAAGCCAGCTGCACCAGCTGTCGGCCGATTTGCAAGCCATGGTGGCCCAGTTCCGGCTGTAAGCCAGCGGCCTGTTGGCCACCACGGAAATGGCACGCGCCTCCGAGCAGGCCAACCGCGCTACCATCGAAACCGATCAGGCGGTGCAAGGTGCCATCAACCGTCAAGCCAGCT
>NZ_LNQV01000139.1 GCF_001515305.1 Aquitalea pelogenes | reverse complement strand
TAGCTTTCATAAGCACCAGCCACCGACTGGCGATAACGGCCATCATTCAGTGTCAGGCCGAGCAGCCAATACCCCAGCGGCAGGGTGTAGCCTGACGGTGTTGTTTTCAGAGCCCCGCTCGCCATCCTTGAGCGAGGCGTTCTCGCTTTTACCGTGATAGAGATTAGCTTTCATAAGCACCAGCCACCGACTGGCGATAACGGCCATCATTCAGTGTCAGGCCGAGCAGCCAATACCCCAGCGGCAGGGTGTAGCCTGACGGT
>NZ_LNQV01000138.1 GCF_001515305.1 Aquitalea pelogenes | reverse complement strand
GTGCAGGGCTGCGCTGTCGGACAGGATGGGGCTGGCAAAGCCCAGCCCTTCGCGCTGTGACATTACCGCCATGCCATGATCGCCCAGCGTGCCGGACAGCAGGATCACATCGCCGGGACGCCTGGTCGCCGGACAGGTCACCCGTCGGCCACCACGCCCACGCCAGTGCAGGGCTGCGCTGTCGGACAGGATGGGGCTGGCAAAGCCCAGCCCTTCGCGCTGTGACATTACCGCCATGCCATGATCGCCCAGCGTGCCGGACAG
>NZ_LNQV01000137.1 GCF_001515305.1 Aquitalea pelogenes | reverse complement strand
GGCCGCTGGCGAGGGTGAGGTCTTGTCCGGCGGACAGCACGGTGCTGCCGCTGGATTGGTTGCTCAACTGGCTGCCGCTGAGGTCGAGGTTGCGCCTGCGGCCAGCAGCATGGGGCCTGTGCCCTGCCCCAGGTACAGCCCGGCCATGCGGTCGAGTACGGTTTGTTGCAGGCCGCTGGCGAGGGTGAGGTCTTGTCCGGCGGACAGCACGGTGCTGCCGCTGGATTGGTTGCTCAACTGGCTGCCGCTGAGGTCGAGGTTGCGCCTGC
>NZ_LNQV01000136.1 GCF_001515305.1 Aquitalea pelogenes | reverse complement strand
TGCTGCTCGCCACCGGACAGGTGCCTGGGGTAATGGCGCAGCCGGTGTGCCAGGCCCGACATGGCCCCAGCATCTGGCTGGCGGTTGTCACGCGCATCCAGATTCCCGGTCGGTTCGTCGGTCAAACAGGATGCCCGGATGGATGGCAAAGGCACGCGCCAGCGCCACAGCGCTGCTGCTCGCCACCGGACAGGTGCCTGGGGTAATGGCGCAGCCGGTGTGCCAGGCCCGACATGGCCCCAGCATCTGGCTGGCGGTTGTCACGCGCATCC
>NZ_LNQV01000135.1 GCF_001515305.1 Aquitalea pelogenes | reverse complement strand
GTATGCCAAGAGAGTTACAGCAGTTATACATTCTGCCATAGATTATAGCTAAGGCATGTAATAATTTCGTAATCTTTTAGCGGTAATTAGCGACCCATCAACTTTCTGGTACGCATCCTCAAAGGCGTGCCAAAAAGCCATATTTCACATCGTCACCCATTGGATTGTTTATTTGTATGCCAAGAGAGTTACAGCAGTTATACATTCTGCCATAGATTATAGCTAAGGCATGTAATAATTTCGTAATCTTTTAGCGGTAATTAGCGACCCATC
>NZ_LNQV01000014.1 GCF_001515305.1 Aquitalea pelogenes | reverse complement strand
GTGGCGTGGAAAGCCAGCCGCCGCCGCCAGCACGCCGTAGCTGCTGACCCGGCCGGCGGTATCTGCCGCACCAGCGTCAGCACCGCCAGTTCGAAGGCGGGCGACATCAGCGGAAGCGGGCGTCCGCCACGAAGGGATTGTGGCGCTTTTCATCGCCAATGGTGGTGAGCGGGCCGTGGCCGGGAATCACCACGGTATCGTCCGGCAACAGGAACAGCTTTTGCTGGATGGCATCGATCAGTTGCTGGTGATTACCCATGGGGAAGTCGGTACGGCCGATGGAACCCTGGAACAATACGTCACCGGCCACCAGCACACCGGCGGCGGCGCTGTAGAACACCACATGGCCGGGCGTGTGGCCGGGGCAGTGGATCACCTGCAGCGTTTCCTGGCCGATGCTGACCGTATCGCCCTCGTTCAGCCAGCGTTCCGGGGTGAGGGCCGGGCTGGAGGGAAAGCCGAACATGCGGCCCTGATTGGGCAGCTGGTCCAGCCAGAAGCTTTCGCTCTGTTCCGGGCCTTCAATCTGCACGCCCAGTTGGGCGGCCAGTTCACCGGCACCACCGGCGTGGTCGATATGGCCGTGAGTCAGCAGCAGCTTGGTGACGGTGAGTCCTTGTTGCGCGACCCAGGCGCGGATGCGGTCGATATCGCCACCGGCATCGACGATGGCGGCTTCGCGCGTGACATCGCACCACAGCACGCTGCAGTTCTGGGCAAAAGGGGTAACCGGAATCAGGTGATACTGCAGGGACATGGCGGTGCTCGGTGCAATTGGGATGGCAAATTGTGGCATGGCAGGCCGCTGCGGCCAAGCTTGTCGGGGCGGGGCAGCTGAAACTGGTAAAATCGCGCCATTCCCGCTTTACCGGAGGCCATGATGAGCCTGATTCCCGAAATCAAACCGCAGCAGTCGCTGGAGTTGCTCAAAGAACTGCATATCCTTACCCGCGACGGCAAGATCAACCAGGACACCCGCCGCAAGCTCAAGCAGGTGTATCACCTCTACCAGTTCATCGAGCCCTTGATGCAGGACGTGCTGCAAAGCAAGGGGGACGTCAGTCTGGCCGACCACGGCGCGGGCAAGTCCTACCTGGGCTTCATCCTGTACGACCTTTTTCTCAAGGACAAAGAGGCCGGCCGGGTGTTCGGCATCGAAACCCGGCCCGAGCTGGTCAGACGCTCGGAAGAGCTGGCCGCGCGGCTGGGCTTCGACCGCATGGGTTTTCTCAACCTGACGGTGGAGCAGTCCATCACCTCCGAGCAGTTGCCGGCCCAGGTGGACATCATCACTGCGCTGCATGCCTGCAACACCGCCACCGACGACGCCATCCGCTTTGCGCTGGCCAAGGACGCCAAATACATCGTGCTGGTGCCGTGCTGCCAGGCCGAAGTGGCCGCTGTGCTGCGTCAGAAGAAGAACGAGACCTTTGGCAAGACGCCGCTATCCGAACTGTGGCGTCATCCCATCCATACCCGCGAGTTCGGCAGCCAGCTGACCAATGTGTTGCGTTGCCTGCAACTGGAAGCACGCGGTTACCAGCTGACGGTGACCGAGCTGGTGGGCTGGGAACATTCGATGAAGAACGAGCTGATCATTGCCAAGAAAGCCGGCAAGGGCAAACAGAGTGCACGTGAACGGCAGGAAGCCATTCTGCACGAGCTGAACCTGGAAGATTTGCGCGAACGCTTTGTTTACTGAGCGGGCTCTGGCGGGGTGGTACGTTCCGCCAGCCAGTCGCGCAGATCGCCGCTTGCCACCAGCTGGCGCTTGGCGGCGGCTGACAGGCGCTTGAAGGCATATTCGGCCTTCAGCGCCTGCGATTTGTCGGCAAAGGGATAAACCAGCGCAATGCGCTGTGGCGGGTTGAGCCGGGTATAACGCGCGCCTTTGCCGGCCAGATGCGCGGCATAGCGCCGCGCCACGTCATTGCTGATGCCGGTGTACAGCGCGCCGTCACGGCACTCCAGCACGTACAGATGCCACTGGCCGGAGGGGCTGGTGGGGTCAGCCTTGCTCATCGTCCAGCTTGGGCAGCGGGCGGATGCTCACCCGCTCTGTACGGTTGCCCTTTTGCTCGGTCACCACGATTTCCCAACCTGCTTCGCGAATGCTGTCGCCCTGGCGCGGAATGCGCTCCAGCCGGTGCATCAACAGGCCGGCCACGGTGTGGAAGTCCTCTTCCTCGTAGTTACCCAGCTCGATGTACTGTTCCAGCGTCACCAGTTCGGTGCTGCCTTCCACATCCAGACTGCCATCTTCGCCCTGTACCAGCGCCGGTTGTTCATGGCGTTCGTGTTCTTCCGGGAAGTCCCCGGCAATGGCTTCCATCAGGTCCTTCTGGGTGACGATGCCTTCCAGACTGCCAAATTCGTTTACCACAAAAGCCATGTCGGCAGCTTGCTGACGGAAGGCCTCCATCGCTTTCAGTACCGTCATGCCTTCCGGCAATACCAGCGGCTGGCGCAGTGCGGCCATCACGTCCAGCGTCTGGCCGTCCAGCAACTGGGCCAGCAAGTCCTTGCGTGCCACGATGCCCAGCGGCTCGTCGATGCGGCCGGCACCCACTACCAGCAGGCGGGAGTAGGGGCTGTCACGCAGCACCTTGCGTTGCTGCTCGGCATCCTGGCTGATGTCCAGACGGTGAATGTCGGAACGCGGGGTGGCAATCACCCGGATCGGTCGTTCGGCCAGGGTCAGCACACTGTGGATCATCGCCCGCTCATTGTGGGCAAAGGCTTCTTCCGCGTCCTCGTGCGGGCCTTCCTCGTGTTCCTGCTCGTGATGGCCACCGTGTTGCAGCGGCGCATTGCCCAGCAGGCGCAGTACGGTGTCGGCGGTACGGGAGCGGAAACTGTTACGGCTATTGAGAAAACGCTGACGGTTGACGTTGGCAATCTGGTTGAACACCTCGATCAGCACCGAGAAACCAATGGCGGCGTACAGATAGCCCTTGGGAATATGGAAACCGAAGCCGTCGGCAATCAGGCTGAAGCCGATCATCAGCAAGAAGCCCAGACACAGCATCACTACGGTGGGGTGGGCGTTGACGAAGCGGGTGAGCGGCTTGCTGGCCATGATCATCATGCTCATGGCAATCACCACGGCCAGCATCATGATGCTCAGGTGCTCGGCCATACCGATGGCGGTGACCACCGAGTCGATGGAGAACACGGCATCCAGCACCAGAATCTGCACCACCACGGTGGCAAAGGCGGCATAGGCCTTCTGGCCATTGCCCTCACTGTGCTCCACCCCTTCCAGCCGCTCGTGCAGCTCCATGGTGGCCTTGAACAGCAGGAACAGGCCACCGCCCAGCATGATCAGGTCGCGGCCGGAAAAGCTCTGTCCCAGCACGGAAAACAGGGGCGCGGTGAGTTTTACCAGCCAGCTGATGCCCGCCAGCATGAACAGACGCATGATCAGCGCCAGTGACAGGCCAAGCACACGGGCGCGGTCGCGCTGATGAGGTGGGAGCTTTTCGGCCAGGATGGCCACGAAAATCAGGTTGTCGACGCCGAGCACCACCTCCAGCACGATCAGGGTGAGGAGGCCGAGCAGGGCATAAGGGTCAGACAGCCACGATAAATCCATGATGTAAAAACAGGGTCCTTGAAAAGAAACAGTCAACACAATAACAAACCACGGCCTTCTTGTCCGTGGTGCAGGCAAAGCAAAGCCCCGGCAGTGCTGCAGGCCGGGGCTGGAGGAGGGTTACAGGCCGCCGTAAGAGTGCAGGCCGGTCAGATACATGTTCACCCCGAGGAAGGCAAAGGTGGTGACCAAGAGGCCGATGACCGCCCACCAGGCCAGCGGCTTGCCGCGCCAGCCCTTCACCAGCCGGATATGCAGCCAGGCGGCGTAGTTTAGCCACACGATCAGCGCCCAGGTTTCCTTCGGGTCCCAGCTCCAGTAGCCACCCCAGGCATCAGCCGCCCACATGGCACCCAGAATGGTGGCAATGGTGAAAAACAGGAAACCGATGGAAATGGCTTTGTACATCATTTCGTCCAGCACTTCCGCGCTGGGCAGCCGGTCTTTCAGCACGCCCTTGAGCACCAGCAGCTCGGCCACACCCAGCATGGCCGACATGGCAAACGCACCATAGCCGACAAAGTTTGCAGGAACATGAATCTTCATCCACCACGACTGCAAGGCCGGGATCAGCGGCTGGATTTCATGCGCCTGACGGTCGAAGCTGTACCACAGGATGAAGCCGACGGCGGCACTGATCACCAGCAGTACGAAGGCACCGGCCTGGCGGGTGGCGAAGCGGGCTTCGTAGTACAGGTACATCAGCGCGGTGATCAGGGTGAACAGGATGAAGACTTCGTACAGGTTGGATACCGGGATATGGCCGACATCGCTGCCAATCAGGTAGCTCTCGTACCAGCGCACGAACAGGCCGGCGGCACCCATGACGGCCGCAGCCCAGGTCAGACCGCTGCCCATGCGCGACAGCATGGCCGAGCGGGTGAGCAGGCCCGCCCAGTACACCAGGGTGGCCAGGAAGAACAGGGTGCACATCCACATGATGGCGGACTGGCTGGACAGCAGGAACTTCAGCCAGAACGCGCTCTGACCGCGTGCCAGCTCGCCGTGGTACAGGCTGATGCCCAGCAGCGCCACTGTGGCCGACAAGGGGAAAAACCAGCGCCACGACTTCCAGAACCAGCCCAGCGCCACCAGCCCGACGGCGGAGCCCGCCAGAATGGCTTGCTCGTAACCATCCATATAGGGGTTGTACAGACGCCAGGCCTGCACTGCGGCGACCACAAGCAGCACGGCATACAGCCAGTCAGCCAGTTTCAGCCGCTTGTACAGCGGCTGTGCGACAAAGGATTGTGCAAGTTCCATCACTTACCTCGTACTAACTGTTGAATTGCTTCGCCATGACGGCGGAAATCTGCATCCAGGTCACGGTTGTGACGGTTGGAGCTCATGGCCAGCCGCACGCTGCCGGGCATGCAGCAGATCCACAGCCGGACTTCCCGGATATAGAACATCAGCACGATGCCGATCACCAGCATCAGCGAGCCAAGATACACCAGGTTCTTGCCGGGCGAGCGGGTCAGTTGCAGGCCGGAGGCCTGAACCTGGTTAAAGCCTTGCAGTTGCAGGAACACCGGGGCGTTGTAATCGTGCAGCGCACTGATGCCCACCAGGCTGTCCAGCAGGAAGCGGTAGCGCTTGCCATCCATGGCCACCGGCTTGAGGCCGGCCTTGGCATCGGCCACATCCATCACGTCCACCACCGCGCCTTGCAGGATCTTCACATAGGTTTGTGCCACGGCCTGGCGTTTGTCCTGCGGGACTTTCTCGTCCAGGAACTGCTCCAGCGCCACAAAACCACCCTGGGCAAAGCGTCCGAGAATCCATTTCACGCTATTGGCAAACTGTTGCTGCATGGCCGGGCTGATGGCCGAACCCTGCATGGCCTTGGCCGTAGTGCGCTTGGCAATTTCGTCGTACAGGGCCGGGTTCATGAAGGCGGTGCGCAGGCGCATGAAGCTGTCCAGCGACAGTTGATCATCCAGCGGCAGGCGCAGGTACTGGAAGGGTTCCGACACCTTGCTGCGCACACCGGCCACCAGATAGCTGACGCCATCTTGCTGGATGGGGGCCATGTAATGATGGAATTCCATCGCCTGGCCCTGTTTGTCACGCAGCTTGAAGGTGACGGACGGGCCGATGTTCTTCAGTTGCTTCTCGTGCTTTACTTCGCGGGCATCCTGCATGCGCTCGCTCAGGCTCTTGCCACTGGCATCGGTATTCTTGTTGCCCATGTTCTCGATGTTGAACACGCGCAGATCGCCAAACTCCAGGTTGTAATCCTTGCCATTGGCGCGCAGCGGCTGGGCGGCCATCGACACACCATTGATGGCTACCGGCTGCATTTGCGGCTGGTCCAGATTCCATGCCTTGAAGGTCAGCGGCGAGCCACCGTCGCCAAAGCTGGCCTGGTAGATGGCCACACCATCCACGATCAGCGGATGGTTCACCTTCACCTGGGCTTCGGTCACCTTGCCGGTGGCCTTGTCGGTGACGGCAATGTCGCTGGCAAACAGCTTGGGCATGCCGTTGCTGTAGTAATCGACATAGAACTTTTTCAGCGTCACAGTAAAGGGCAGGTCCTGCACCAGATAGCCGTTGCCGGAGTTCAGGAACACCACATCGGCGCTTTTGCCCTCTGCCACGGTGACATTGCCGCGGAAGGACAGGTTGGAAGTGGACAGCCGGCTTTGGGGCGGAATCTGGCTTTGCGGAATATCACGGGTTTCCGGCACCACGCTGCCCACCATTTCCGCCAGTTTCAGCGGCAGGTTGCCATCCATCAGCCCGCCAATGCAGATGACGACCAGTGCAATATGGGCAAAAAAGTAGCCCAGCTTGCTGGCTGCACCCTTTTTGGCCGCCAGCACCAGGCTGCCGTCTGCACGCTGGTGTTCACGCCAGCGCCAGCCCTGGCCGCGCAGGTAGGCGCGCAGGGTGTCCGGGTCTGCTGCCGTGGCATCGAACACGACACTGTGCTTCATGGCTGCCAGTGAGTTGTCCGAGGCTTTCTCGCGATAGGCCTTCATGTCCTTGATGAAGCCCGGGCCGTTGCGCACGATGCACAAGGTGGTGGACAGCACCAGAAAGGCCAGGATGGTCAGGAACCAGCCGGAATGGTAAACATCGTACAGCCCCAGCTGTTCGAACACGGCAAACCAGTACTGGCCGAATTCAAAGGCATAGTTGGGGTAGGGCTCGTTCTGCTTCAGTACGGTACCGATGATCGAGGCAATGGCCAGAATGGTCAGCAGACCAATGGCAAAGCGCATGGAACTGAACAGTTCGTACAGCTTGTATACAGCGGTGTGGCGGGAGTTTTTTGTCATCTTGGTGCCGAACACAAAAAGGGAAGCCGGTTAAGGCTTCCCTTTTGAACAAGGCTATCCGCAAAAGTTGCGATTAGCGCAGACCCGAAATGTATTCGGCCACAGCCTTCATTTCGGCATCAGTCATGCGGGAAGCAACATCGGTCATGGTGACGTTCTTGCGATCGGTGCCAGCCTTGAAGTCAGCCAGTTGCTTGGCTACGTAGGCAGCATGCTGGCTGCCAACACGCGGGAACTGGTCCGGGATACCCTTGCCGGCCGGGCCGTGGCAGGCCATACAGGCCGGCAGGTGGCTGGTCGGGTTGCCAACACGGTAGATCTTGGCACCCAGCGGCATCAGCTCCTTGTTGGCCGCTTCACGGGCCTTGGGCTTTTGCTGGCTGAAGTAGGAAGCGACATTGCGCATGTCAGCATCGGACAGTGCAGAGGCCATGCCCAGCATGATCGGATTCTTGCGCTCACCCTTCTTGAAGGCTTGCAGCTGGTTGTAGATATACACCTCATGCTGGCCGGCCAAGGTCGGGTTTGCCGACGCTACGCTGTTGCCATCAGCACCGTGACAGGCGGCACATACCGTGTCAACGATCTGCTTGCCCTTTACCGGGTCTCCCTTGGCAATGCCTTCTGCCCATGCACTTCCAGCCAGGGTTGCCGCAGCTACAGCCAACAGCATCATCCGTTTCATGATCGCTCCTTGTGAGGAATTCTTAAATATCTGTAAAAGTGGCAATTTCAAACCTGTTATTCTATACCAACTGAAATCAACCTTACTACTATGTCGATTTTTAAAAGCGCCACTTTTTATACCACCGTCAACCATTTGAAGGACCTGCCGCCCACCCGGGCCGAGGTCGCCTTCGTGGGTCGGTCCAATGCCGGCAAGTCCAGCGCCATCAATACGCTGGCCAACCGGACCCGGCTGGCGTATGTCTCCAAGACACCCGGCCGTACCCAGCATATCAACTTCTTTGACCTGGGCCAGGAACGCTTCATGGTGGACTTGCCCGGTTACGGTTATGCCGAAGTGCCAGAGGCGGTGCGTGCCCACTGGGTACAGCTGCTGGGCCGTTACCTGCAAACCCGTGACAGCCTGGTCGGGCTGATCCTGATCATGGATTCGCGCCGTCCGCTGCTGGAACTGGACCGCAAGATGCTGGCTTTCTTCCGCGATACCGGTCGTCCGGTGCATATCCTGCTGTCCAAATCCGACAAATTATCGCGCAGCGACCAGCAAAAGACCTTGACCATGGTCAGGCGCGAGCTGGCAGATTACCCCGCGGTGTCAATCCAGTTGTTTTCCAGTCTGAAGAAAACCGGCGTGGAGCAGGTGGAAGAAGTGGTGGAAGCCTGGTTTGATGCTGTACTGAAAGAACAGGATTCGCTGCCAGATAGCGAATGACGGAACTTTGTCGGCGGGAGAGCTACTAACCGTGCAGGTGCTCCGGCACCTCCCGCTTGCCTCCCTGAGCGGGAGCCTTACGCTGACAATTAAGGCCTTTACCCCGGCGCAATGTGCGCCGGGTTTTTTATTGCCTGCCGTCTGATGCAACAGACATGAAAAAAGCGAGAGCATTTGCTCTCGCTTTTTTGTGTCCACTGCCATGGCATCCGGATGGTTTGCCTTGTCAGTTGTTCATCACCACATTGGTCACCTTCAGGCTTTCAGCAGCACTGCGTACTGCCGCATCGGAAGTGAAGGGTCCAAGGCGTACCTTGTAGTTGCCCTGCTGGTTGATGATGCCGAGCTTGCCGTCGTAGCGGTCGTCCACTTCATCCAGCATTTTCTTCAACAGTGCTTCGGCATTGGCCAGCTTGTTGAAAGAACCGAGCTGCAAATACTTCGGGTTGTCCTCGCTGCGGATATCCGGGCCATTGCTGGCCACAGCCTCGCCACCGGCTACGGGCCATACCCGCTCGATGCTGACCTTGGCACTGCCTTGCTTGACGAAGCCCAGCTTGTAGGCCGCCGCATAGGACAGATCCATCGCACGGTTGCGGTGGAAAGGGCCGCGATCGTTGATGCGGACAATTACCGACTTGCCGTTGGCCGCATTGGTTACCCGCACGTAGCTGGGAATCGGCAGGGTCGGGTGCGCTGCAGTCATGGCAAACATGTCGTAGCGCTCACCCGAGGTGGTTTTTCTGCCTTGAAACTGCTTGCCGTACCAGGAGGCCACGCCGGTGGCCTTGAACGGTTTTTCACTGGTGTCCGGACGGAAGCTCATGCCCATCGCGGTGTAAGGCTGGTTGGCTGACTTGATCAGCGGTTCCGTCTGGGGTACTGCATCCGGTACCAGATTCAGGTTGACCGGGATATGGTCGGCGGGGCCGTCTTTCTGAAAATAGGCGCCGCCCTTGTTGTTGGCTACGGTGGGCTTATTGGTCGGCTTTGCCGACTGGTTGGTGGCGCTGGCCGTCTTCACGGTGGAGCAAGCCACAAGTACGAGACTGACAAAAACAAGCCACAGCCATCGGAGTACTGATTGCATAGACCTCCCTTATGCTGTTGGGCACATCAAAAAACGTCGGCGGATACTGCCCTTGCGGGTGTTCTCCCCTGCCTTCGCGACAGTGGACGGCTGCCTGTGTCCTGTGCCATGACTGGCTCAGGTCCGGCATGCCATCCGTTTCACTTCAGGCATCAACATTTCTTGCTGGCCCGTTAGTGTTGGCCGGCCTGTGAACTGTCAGCTTCCTCCTGCGAAATCCAGCTGCCGCCACGCTTCAAACACCGTGATTGCAACGGCGTTGGAAAGGTTCAGGCTTCTCGATTCGGGACGCATGGGCAAACGAATCCTCTGTGTGGAGGGAAATTCCTCCAGCACTTCTGGCGGCAAGCCGCGGGATTCGGGACCGAACAGCAAAACGTCCCCAGGTTGGAAAGAAATCTGGTCGTGGCGCGTAGCGCCCTTGGTTGTTGCAGCGAAAATCCGCCGTCCTTGCAGGGCCTGCTGGCAGGCAGCCCAGTTTTCATGGACAACGACACGGGCGTATTCGTGGTAGTCGAGGCCCGCTCGTCGCAACTTGGCATCCTCCATGGGAAAACCCATGGGTTTGACCAGATGCAGTTCACAGCCGGTGTTGGCACATAAACGAATCACATTGCCCGTATTGGGCGGGATTTCCGGCTGAAAAAGAACAACGGTGAACATCGTTGGCTGGCTGGATTGTTCCAAAGAATCAAAATCTTGGTCAAGTTTTTGGGAAAGATGCCCTGCAGAGCACCCACGCATCGACCCGTTTTGCCCCCTGTTTTTTGAGTATTTCAGCCAGGGCAGACAGGGTCGCTCCACTAGTGGCCACATCGTCGACAATGGCGACGGAAAGCCCGTCAATGCGTTGTTTTACGCCAAATGCATGACGGACATTTCGGCTTCTTTCGGCACGGCCAAGAGAGGCTTGCGGCACAGTGTTGCGTTTTCGCCAACACAGTGTGGTGGAAAAACGGCTTTGCATTGTAGCAGCGATTGCCTGGGCCAGTGGAATGCTCTGGTTGAAGCCGCGCTCTGCAAGTCGTTCTTTTGACAAGGGAACAGGAATGACCAGGTCGCTTGAAACAGCCTGTTTTCGGGCAAATTCGGCCATCAGCGCGGCCAGTGCACCGGTCATTTCCAGCCGTTTTCCATACTTCACTGCATAAATAATTGCATTCAGGGGGTAGCCAAACAGGTATGGAGTGTGTATGGCGTCGAATGCAGGTGGCCGTCGCAGGCAAAAGCCGCAAATATCCCCCGTCAATGCTGGTTCTGCGCAAATGGGGCAGTGCATGGATGGCAGGGCCGGCAAGCTGGCTTTGCAGCCGTTACACAGCCCGTCCGGGCAGTTTCGACGATTACACAACAGACAGTGCTGATTAAATATTGAGCAATTGTCAATAAATTTTCTTTTGATATTTGACAGCATGGGAAGCCCTCTGCAAGACTGCGGCCAGACACTCTCAGCCATGCCGTTTTTTTCTTAAATTATCCATTTGTTCAGTTGTAATTTGGCAATAAATACAATTGGCATTTTTGTTGCAATGAAAGCGCATCATGACCACGCAAACCATTCAGTTTTCCCGTCCGGCAACACCGCATCCAGAAAGCAATGTCTGGTCGGTGGCAGAAATCGAAGCACTGCTGGCACTGCCCTTCATGGAGCTGGTTTTCCGTGCGGCGGAGATTCATCGCCAGTTTTTTGACCCGACCAAGGTGCAGCTGTCGACGCTGATTTCCATCAAGACCGGCGGCTGTCCGGAAGATTGCGGCTATTGCCCGCAATCGGTACATCACGATACGCCGGTGGAAAACCAGCCGATGATGACGGTGGACGAGGTGATTGAGGCTGCGCGTACCGCCAAGGCCAACGGTGCCGGTCGCTTCTGCATGGGGGCCGCCTGGCGTGGCCCGAAGGATGCCGATCTGGAACAGACCCTGCGCATGGTCAGCGAAGTGAAGTCGCTGGGACTGGAGACCTGTGCCACCTTTGGCTTGCTGAAGGATGGCCAGGCAGAAAAGCTGAAACAGGCCGGTCTGGATTACTACAACCATAATCTGGATACCGCACCGGAAAAGTATGGTGACATCATCCATACCCGTGAGTATGAAGACCGGCTGGACACCCTGGGCAAGGTGCGCGGTGCCGGTCTGTCGGTGTGCTGTGGCGGTATTGTCGGCATGAATGAAACCCGAGCGGACCGTGCCGGGCTGATTGCCCAACTGGCCAATCTGGAGCCGCAGCCGGAGTCGGTGCCGATCAATAATCTGGTGAAAGTGGGTGGCACGCCGCTGGAAGGAGCAGACCCGCTGGACTGGACCGAATTCGTGCGTACCATTGCGGTTACCCGCATCACCATGCCCAGAAGTTATGTGCGTCTTTCTGCCGGTCGGCGCGAGATGCCGGAGGCCATGCAAGCCCTGTGCTTCCTGGCGGGTGCCAACTCGATTTTCTATGGTGACAAGCTGTTGACCACCGGGAATCCGGAGGTGGATGCCGATCGGGTACTGATGGAAAAACTGGACCTGTCGCCGCTGTAAATCAGCCTGATTTTGACTGCCCGGATCGGTCGGATTTTTGCAATGTATATATAAGGCATACTTTTGTGAAAATCCGGCCGATTTTGACGTTTTTTTTCTGAAAGAGCCATGCGCGCCCAAGACCTCTCCACTGCCTTGCTGCAATTGCAGCAACAGCACCGTTTGCGACAGCGTCATTTGCTGGAAACACCGCAGTCCAGCCAGGTGGTGATCGATGGTAAAAACTACATCGCATTTGCCAGCAACGACTATCTGGGCCTGGCCAATCACCCGGCCTTGATCGAAGCTACGCGGGCGGCATTGCAGCAATGGGGAGTCGGGGGTGGTGCTTCGCATCTGGTGGCCGGACATTTTGCCATTCACGAACAGGCCGAACAGGCCCTGGCCGAGTTTTGCGGTAGCGAGGCCGCGCTGTTGTTCAGCTCGGGCTATGCGGCCAATCAGGCGGTGATTACCAGTCTGGTCAGCCGGGGAGACGCCGTTTTTGCCGACAAGCTCAATCATGCTTCCCTGAACGATGCCTGCTTGTTGTCGCGCGCCAGCTTCCGCCGTTTCCGCCATAACGATTTGCAGCATCTGGAAGAACTGCTGGCCAGCACGCCGGCCCGGACCCGGCTGATTGCAGTGGATGCGGTGTACAGCATGGATGGTGACGAAGCACCGTTAAAGAAACTGCTGCAACTGGCCGATAAATACGATGCCTGGCTTTATATCGACGATGCGCACGGTTTTGGTGTGCTTGGCAATGGACATGGCTCGGCGGTGGAACAGGGTATCAGTGGTGAGCGGCTGGTTTACATGGCGACACTGGGCAAGGCTGCCGGTGTGGCTGGTGCCTTTGTCGCCGGTACTGCCCAGCTGGTGCAATGGCTGGTGAACAGTGCCCGCACCTACATCTATACCACCGCGCAACCACCGGCACTGGCAGCAGCCGTACTGGCCAGCTTGCAGCTGATTGCCAGTGAACCCTGGCGCAGGGAACGCCTGCAGCAACACATCAGCAGGGTGAGGGAAAGGTTGGCTGATGTAAATTTTCAGCTGATGTCATCCCGTACGCCGATACAGCCGATTATCATAGGCAGGAACGAGCAGGCAATGTTGCTGGCTGCACAATTGAAAGAGCGTGGGTACTGGGTGCCGGCGATACGCCCCCCCACTGTTCCCGAGGGAACAGCCCGTTTGCGTCTGACCTTGTCCGCAGCCCATACGCCGGACCAGCTGGAGGGCTTGCTGGACAGCGTGGTGTCAGCAATACAGTCATAGGGGATGACTGTGTCTGTTCGTAGCATGACCGGATTTCCCGGCTAACTCATACTACGATAACGACATGAAGAGTACGGCGGATTACCTGTCCACGCAGCAAGAGGCTGCCCGCACTGCGCTGGAACTGATCCAGCGGCAGGGCGAAACAACGGCTGCTGCGCTATGGGCACTGGTGGGCTCCAGTTGGCAATGTCTGGCAACACTCGGTGCGGCAGACAGCCTGCCCAGTGCCCAGGCCTTGTCGGCAGGGCGCTTGCCCGGACCGGACGGCGCTGCCCTGCCGCTGGACCTGCATGGCACTACCCTGGGCTGGCTGGTGTGGCGCGGCAAGATTGCCGATAACGCCGATGCGGTGCTTGCCTTGCTGGTAGGGCACTTGCACAGTGCCAGCCTGAATTCTGCCCAGTCCCAGTCCCGGGTGATGAATGAAACCCTGCTGGAAATCAGCCAGCTACCGGGCGAGTGCAATACGCTGGATGAAATGCTGCCCAAGCTGCACCGGCTCTTGATGCGGCTGATGGACGCCAGCAATTTCTACATTGCGCTGTTTGACGAGCAAGGCGGCCAGCTGTACTACCCCTTTTATGCCGATCAGCAAGACCCGGCCCCGCCCTCACCCGAAGCCGTCTTCAGCAAGGAACAGACCACCCGTTCGCTGACAGCCTGGCTGATGCGCATGGGCAAACCGCTGGTATTGACCCGGCAACGCCTGCTGGAAGTCTGCCAGCAAGAACAGCTGGTACTGGAAGGTCCGCTGCCCGAGTTGTGGATGGGGGTGCCGCTGACCAATGTCAGCAATGCGGTGATCGGTGCGGCCGTATTGCAGTTCTATGCCAACCAGGCGCCTTGCACCTCGGCCGAACAGGCCTTGTTCCTGTTTGTCACCCGGCATATTGCCTATGCGCTGGACCGCATGCTGTATCGCAGCCAGCTGGAGCGCCAGGTCTGGTTGCGTACTTGCGAACTTGAAGGCGTGAATGCGCGTTTGCGTTCGGAGATTTCCGACCGGCAACGTGCCGAGCGTTTTCAGGACGTGCTGTTCCGCATTGCCGACCTGTCCAATACCAGCCTGTCGCTGGAAGCCTTCCTGGCGGGCGTGCATCGCTTGCTGATGGAACTGGTGGCCGGGCGAAACTGCCAGGTTGCCCTGTACGACATGAACAGCGACATGCTGAGCTTTCCCTATTGTGCCGATGACTTCCAGCAGGTCAGCCAGACCCGCCGTCCCGGCAGGGGACTGGTAGAGCAGGTATTGCATAGTGGCCGGCCATTATTGCTGGACCGTACCCCTGCACAGCTGAACCCGACGGAAGAAAGCACGGCCCCTCCCATGTGCAGCTGGCTGGGCGTACCACTGTATTGCGGGCACGAGCTGCTGGGGGTGTTGTCGGTACACAGCTACCAGAACGACGTGATTTACAGCTATCGCGATCAGGAAGTGCTGGAGTTCGTTGCCAACAATATCGGCACCGCACTGGCCCGTGTCCGCGCCATGCACGATCTGCAAAATGCCTATGCCGAGCTGGAAGAGCGCGTGCGCGAGCGCACCAGCGAACTGGATGCGGTGAACGCCCAGCTGGAGTTCGACAGTCTGCACGACCCGCTGACCAAGCTGCCCAACCGCAACTACTTTGCCAAGACGCTGCGCCGGGCGTGGGACAGTTATCTGTCCGGCAACGGTGCCCGCTTCAGCGTCATTTTCATCGACCTGGACCGCTTCAAGCTGGTGAACGATACCCTGGGCCACCTGGCTGGCGACCATCTCTTGTTTGAAGCCGGTGCCCGTATCCGCTCCTGCCTGCGGCACTATGACTTCCTCGCCCGGCTGGGTGGCGACGAATTTGCCATCCTGCTGTTTGGCACCGAAACGCTGGATGGCTGCGAGATGATTGCGCGGCGCATCGTCAGCGAGTTCGAACGGCCGGTGATTCTGGCAGGCCGCGAAGTGTTCTCCACCGCCAGCGTCGGGGTGGTGCTGGCAGACCGCGACCACTACCACAAGGCCGAAGAACTGCTGCGCGATGCCGACCATGCCATGTACTGCACCAAGCAGCAGGGGCGGCAAGGATATACCGTGTTCAATCACCAGCTGCGCATCAACCAGGCTGACCAGCTGGCGCTGGAAAGCGAGCTGCGCCGCGCGCTGGATGCGGAAGACCAGTTGCAACCCTTCTTCCAGCCTTTCATCGACGCGCGCAGTGGCGAGCTGGTGGGGTTTGAGTCGCTGGTCCGCTGGCGGCACCCGCAACGCGGCCTGATTTCACCGGCATTGTTCCTGCCGGTTGCCGAAGAAAGCGGGCTGATCACCCGGGTGGACCGCTACATGATCAATGCCGCCTGCCGCCAGTTGCGCCAATGGCTGGATGCCGGCCTGGTGGGTAGCGACATTGCACTGCACCTCAATCTGTCGTCGGCCAATTTCCACGACCCGGAACTGGTGAGCTGGGTGCGCAGCATCATCGAGGGCTATCAGTTGCCCGCAGCCATCCTGCATCTGGAAATTACCGAAAGTGCGCTGATCGACGTGCCGGAAATTGCCGCCACGGTGATGCACGCGCTGCATCAGCTGGGGGTCAAGCTGGCACTGGATGACTTTGGCACCGGTTATTCTGCGCTGTCCTACCTGCATCGCTACCGCTTTGATGTCCTCAAGATCGACCAGAGCTTTGTGTTTGATCTGGACCGCAAGGAAGAATCCGTCGCCATCGTGCGTGCCATTCTGGCGCTGGCCCAGGCGCTGGGGCTGGATGTGGTGGCCGAGGGTGTGGAAACCGCCGCCCAGCTGGCCCGCCTGCAGGAAATGGGCTGTGCCAAATTGCAGGGCTATTACTTTGCCACCCCCAGCCCGGCAGAAGCCATCGACTGGGAACGGCTGGCGCGCTTTGTGCAGGAATTCCGCCGTGCTGCCTGAGTTTTGCCCGGCAGTGGCTTTTCTTTTACCGGCAGGGCTTGCGAAACAGGCCCTGTTCCCCCATTTAACTGCCCATGAATCTGTTTGTTGAAAGCCGTGGCCGTGGCCCGGATGTGGTCATGCTGCATGGCTGGGGCCTGCATGGCGGGGTGTTCGACCGCGTCGCCAGCCAGCTGGCGGACCATTACTGCGTCCATCTGGTCGACCTGCCCGGCCATGGTGCATCCGCCCCCCTGGCACGTTTTGATGCCGATGAAGTAGCCGATCTGGTCGATGCCCAATTCCCCTTCCCGGTACAAGTTGTCGGCTGGTCGCTGGGCGGGCTGATTGCCCAGCACTGGGCAGCCCGTCACCCGGACAAGGTAAAGAGCCTGGCGCTGGTGGCCACAGCCCGCGCTTCGTGCGCGACGACTCCTGGCCGCATGCCCAGCAACGTGCCGCCATCGAAGCGGTGGGTGCCAGCCTGGATGGCGCATTCGAGCAAACGCTGGAGCGCTTTCTGGCCTTGCAGATGATGGGAGCCCCGGCGGCACGCGACACGGTCAAAGCCGTGCGTGAGCAATTGTTTGCCCATGGCCGTCCGCAAGGCTTGTTGCCTGCGCTGCAATTGCTGCTGGACGCCGACGCCCGTGCACTGGCCGGGCAGATCCGCTGTCCGGTGGCGCTGTTTTACGGCGTGCGGGATGCCATTACCCCGATAGGCGCAGGCCGCTGGCTGCAAGCCGCGCTGGCCGATGCCACCCTGCATGAATTCACCCAGGCTTCGCATGCGCCATTTTTGTCCCACCAGGACGAATTTGTCGCCAAGCTGGCCCCGCATCTGGAAGCCTCTGCATGAGCGAAGCGTTTTATACCGACAAAGACCGAATCCGTGCCTCGTTCGAGCGCGCGGCCGCCAGTTATGACGCCGCCGCCGTGTTGCAGCGCGAAGTGTCCGACCGCATGGCCGAGCGCCTGTCCTACATCAAGCACCAGCCGCAAGTGATTCTGGATGCCGGCACCGGCACCGGCTATGGTGCCGCACAGCTGCGCGCCCAATACCCGGATACCCAGATTGTCGAGCTGGACCTGGCCCACGCCATGCTGTGTGCCTCGCGCGAGCGTCAGCGCGCCGGTGACGGCTTGCTGAAAAAGCTGTTCAAGCGCAGCCAGCCCTGGCAAGTGTGTGCCGATGTGGAAAGACTGCCCTTGGCCGATAACAGCGTGGACATGATCTGGTCCAACCTCACCATTCAATGGGTGAACATTCCGGACAGCGTGTTCAGCGAATTCGAGCGCGTGCTCAAGCCGGATGGCATGCTGATGTTTTCCACCCTCGGCCCCGATACCCTGTTCGAGTTGCGCGAGGCCTTTGGCGGCGTGGACCAGGCTACCCACGTCAACCAGTTCATCGACATGCACGACCTGGGCGATGCACTGATGCGGGTAGGCTTTGCCGAGCCGGTGATGGACATGGACAAGATCGTGCTGACCTACGACAAGGTGCGCGACGTGATGCACGACCTCAAGGCCATCGGCGCGCACAATGCCACGCGTGACCGCAGCCGCGGCCTGATGGGCAAGCAGGCCTGGCAACGGGTGGAAGCGGCTTATGAAACCCGCCGCCGCGATGGCAAGCTGCCTGCCACTTATGAAGTGGTGTATGGCCATGCCTGGAAAAGCACGCTGAAGAAAAAAGGCAATACCCTGCCGGATGGCCGTCAGGTGATCGAATTCGTCAAACCGGGCAGCTGGCCGGGCAAGGTCTAGCTGTTAAGGATGCTTGGTTGCCAGGCCAGGCCAGGCCGGTCAGGGAAGCCACTTCCTGCACCGGCAGGCAGATTTCTGAGCGTTGCCGGGAACCATGTTGCGCTGCAATAATCGAATGAGCCCATTACGCATTCAACCCCGTCACTACCCGTACCCGCTATCATGACGCTTCTTCGCCGCCTGATGCCGGCCAGCCTGCTGGTCCTGCTGGCCGCCTGTACCATTACCCAAGCTCCAACCGAAATCAGCATTCCCAAAACCCCGGTCAAGCCGCGTGTTGCGCTGGCTCTGGGTGGTGGTGCCGCCAAGGGCTTTGCCCATATTGGCGTCATCAAGGTGCTGGAAGCCAACGGCATCGTGCCGGACATCATCACCGGCACCAGTGCCGGCAGCGTGGTGGGCAGCCTGTATGCTTCCGGCCTGAACGGCATGCAGCTGCAAGCCAAGGCCATGCAGCTGGACGAGTCCGAACTGACCGACTGGACGCTGTCCACCAAAGGCTTCCTCAAGGGTGAGAAGCTGGAAAACTACATCAACACCCAACTGGGCAACCGGCCCATCGAAAAACTGCCGCGCAAACTGGGCATTGTCGCCACCGAACTGGACTCCGGCCAGAAAGTGGTATTCCGCATGGGTAACACCGGTCAGGCCGTGCGGGCTTCGGCCAGCATTCCCAATGTCTTCCTGCCGGTGGTGATTGGCGGCAAACGCTATGTCGATGGTGGCCTGGTCAGCCCGGTGCCGGTATCGGCCGCGCGCGAGATGGGTGCCGATTTTGTCATTGCGGTGGATATTTCCGCCAAGCCCAAGCCGGGCAAGGCCACGGCCTGTTCTCCATGCTGGATCAGAGCTTCAACATCATGAGCGGCCCCACGCTGGCCGCCGAACTGAAACAGGCGGATGTGGTGGTGCGGCCCAATGTGCTGAATATCGGCTCGGCCGATTTCGAAGCACGCCATCAGGCCATTCTGGAAGGCGAAAAAGCGGCGCAGCAGCTGATTCCGCTGATTCGCAGCCGTTTGCAGCAAAAGGCACAGACGCTGGCCCGTTAAATCCGGCCCGGCTGGCTGTCCGGCCGAAAACTGGCATAATGCAGGCGTTGCCCGGCCATGAGGCCGGTCAGCGCCTGTTTTGCCTTGTGCCGCGTGCGTTGCAAGGCAAAGCATCCATGTTCACTTCAGGGCCAGGCCCGCAAGGAAATCCGCATGATCAAGCTCTACGGCGTGCAGCTGTCTGCCTACTACAACAAGGTAAAGATTGCCTTGCTGGAAAAGGGCGTCAACTTCCAGGAAGTGCCGACCCGTCCCTCGCAGGAACCGGCCATGCTGGAACAAAGCCCGATGGGCAAGATTCCCTATGTCGATATCAACGGCCATGCCTTGTCGGAATCGACAGTGATTCTGGAATGGCTGGAAGATGCTTATCCGACCGCCGCCTTGCTGCCGCCGACGCCGAATGGCCGGGCCAGTGCGCGCGAGCTGATGACCATGCTGGACTTGTACCTGATGCCGGCCACCGCACCCTTGTACCGCCACCTGCTGTTTGGTGCTGCGCTGGATGAAGCCGGCAAGGCGACGGCCAAGGCCGCCATCGAGCGCAGCCTCTTGGCCGTGTCGCGCCTGGTGCAATATGGCCCGTGGCTGGCAGGCGAGTATTTCAGCTTCGCCGATATTTCCGCCGCCTGTGTATTGCCGCTGGTGGCCTGGTCTACCCGCGAAGTGTATGGCGAGGACCTCACCACCATCATTCCGGGCATTGAAGAATACCTGGCCTTGCTGGGCAAGCGTGCCAGCGTGGCCCGCATGTGGCAGGACAGCGCCGCCGCCCGCGCAGCCTATCTGGAAGCCAGCAAGCAGTAGGCTGAAGGCTGTCTACATTTCCTCAAACAGCGGTAATTGCTGTGGCTGGTCGGCCTCGTCGGCCAGCCTGACCCCCACCCCCACCAGCCGGACCGGCTTGTTGCCGCGGGCAAATGCCACGCCCAGCAAGTCGGTGTAAGCGGCGCTGCTCAGCTGCTGGCCGACATGCTCGGCGGTGGTCTGGCTGAAATCGGCAAACTTCAGCTTCACACTCAAACCCTTGAACGGCGGATTGCCGGCCCGTTGAATGCGGCCCTGCAACTTGGCCATCAGCTCTGGCAGCTTGTCCAGGCAGGCGGCGAGGTCCGGCAGGTCCTGCGCATAGGTTTCTTCCACGCTGATGGATTTGCGGCTGCGGTCGGTACTGACCGGCCGCTCGTCACGCCCGCGTGCCAGCTCGTATAGCCGCTCGCCAAAGCGTCCGAAATGCCGCATCAGGTCGCTCATTTCCCATTGGCGCAGCTCGCTGCAGCGGTGAATGCCCAGCTTTTTCAGATGCGCCGCCGTCACCCTGCCCACGCCATGAATCTTCTCTACCGGCAGTTGCAACACAAAGGCGTCGACATCCTGCGGGCGGATCACGAACTGCCCGTCTGGTTTGTTCCAGTCACTGGCAATCTTGGCCAGAAACTTGTTGGGGGCAATGCCGGCAGAGGCGGTAATGCCGACTTCGGCCTGAATCTGACGGCGGATGGCTGCGGCCATCAGGGTGGCGCTGCCTTGCTCGTGCGGCTGGGTACTGACATCCAGATAGGCCTCATCCAGCGACAGCGGTTCGATCAGCGGGGTGTAGCGTTCATAGATGGCCATGATCTGCTGGCTGGCCGCGCGGTAGCGGGCCATGTCCGGTGGCAGGATCAGCAATTGCGGGCACAGGCGTAGCGCGCGTGCCGAAGACATGGCGCTGTGCACGCCAAAGCGACGGGCGATGTAGTTGCAGGTGGCAATCACCCCGCGGCTGTCCGGCTGCCCGCCCACCGCCAGCGGGATATCACGCAGCGCCGGGTTGTCGCGCATTTCGATGGCGGCATAAAAGCAGTCGCAATCGACGTGGATGATCTTGCGTTGGCCGGTCATGCAGCGGCTATCAGTCGGCAGCGCGCTCGCTGTGGCCCAGTGACTTGTCCGGTGCCACCCGGTCGCGCACCAGCTGCTTCAGTTGCTTGATGTCGGGAAAGCCGCCGTCCTGCTTGCGGTCCCAGATTTGCTCGCCATCCACACAGACACGGAATACGCCACCACTGCCGGGGCGCAGCGCCACTTCGGCCAGTTCCTTTTCAAAGGTAGTGAGCAGTTCCTGCGCCATCCAGGCGGCGCGCAGCATCCAGCGGCAACCGGTGCAGTATTCGATGCTGATACGGGGCAATGCAGAGGGGGAGTGCGTGGTGGCGGTCATGGCAGGCTGGCAATGGAACAATGCCCGATAGCATAACGCAGAATGAGGAAAAATCCGCCGGTTCCCTGAGTCGATCTATTTATTTGACGGGCCTCGCTGAGCAAGGTCCGCTCCTCCATCGTGTTGACTCTTCCTTGGTGCAGACTTGGCGCTTACTACTGTGTAGGGTAACCGGCGGACTGAGCAGTACAGAGCGTTGTTCAACTCAATTTCCGGACGCCAGTTTGCCCAAGCTTGGTGCAACGGTAAAGCGAATACTCTAACAAGTAGCGGATGCTGCATTGCACGATGTCACATTGGCGCAACGTTGGGCAGAAAAATGCCCGCTTTCGCGGGCAAGTGGCTGATTTGGCCAGTGAAATTCGCTACTCCGGCAGTGAATTTCACTGGCCAAGGCCTTAGTGGCTGCTGTGTTCCATCTCCATCGGCGCATCCTTTTCAACCTGGACTTCCACCGTGATGCTGCCTGCCTTGGCAAACTTCAGCGTCAGCGGGAAATGGTCGCCGGCCTTGAGCGGCTGCTTCAGGCCCATCAGCATGATGTGATAGCCACCGGGGGCAAATTTCACCTCGCTGCCGGCGGCAACAGCAACACCGCCGCTGACTTCACGCATGCGCATTACGCCATTGTCGTTGATGTGCACATGCAGCTCGGCTTTGTCCGCCCGTGGTGTGCTGGCAGAAACCAGCGTATCGGCCTGTTTGCCGGTGTTCTTGATGCTCAGGTAGGCCGCGCCGGTGGGGCTGGCTTCCGGCATGGCCCGGCTCCAGGGATGACCCAGTTCCAGTGCACCCAGTTTGAAACCGTGGGCAGAAACGGTTGCCGCCAGCATGAGGCCGGCCAGCAAGGCGAACAGACGGGAAAGGGACATGAGCTTCTCCTGAGTTGGGTTGCGGGCAAATTAGCACAGTTCAGACCGCACAGGCTGCGACAAAGTGCCGCAGGCGGGTGCAAAGAGGATGCGACACGGCACAGGCACAGACACGACGCCGGGCTATCATTTGCCGGGCAGATGATTATAATCGTCGGCTTATATTTAATGGTATTGGCATCATGCTGGAAACCCTGTCGTTGAAATTCCTGTTTGGTGGTCTGCTCAGCCTGATCACCATTACCAATCCGCTGTCCAAGATTCCGCTGTTCATTTCCCTGACCCAGGACATGAGCGAGGCCGGGCGGGCCAACCAGGCGCGTCGTGCCTGCCTGTTTGCCGCAGCCATCATGCTGGTCAGCCTGCTGGCCGGTAACCTCATCATGGCGGCCTTCGGCATTTCCTATGGCGCGCTGCGCATTGCCGGCGGGCTGGTGGTGGCGGTGCTGGGTTACCGCATGCTGTTCTTGTCGCAGGACCCGGGCATGGCACCCAAAACCGGCGAGCGGGAAGACTATGCCTTTTTCCCACTGGCCATGCCCGGCATCAGCGGGCCGGGGACCATTGCGGTGGTGATCGGCATTTCCACCGAAATCGCCGAATTGTCGGGCTGGACGGCCAAGACACTGGCCTTCGGCATGACCTTTGTCGCCATTGCCGCCACCAGCCTGGGCATGTGGCTGGTGCTGCGCTCCTCGGCCATGATTTCCGCCCGGCTGGGGCGCGGTGGCCGCGAAGTCACCACCCGGCTGATGGGCTTCTTGCTGATCTGCGTTGGCGTGCAGTTTGTCGGTTCCGGCATCCGTACCTTCATGGCCGGCTCCTGAGCAAGATCGTTCAAGTTTTCTGTCCGGGGCTATGCCAGAATGCAAGGGACATTGTTTGTCCCGCCCGCTGCCATGCCCCAATCCGAGCACGAATTTTCACGTTTCTTCCGCGCCGATGACATCGCGCCGCTGGAATGCCTGGATGCCTTTTACCGCGAACAGGTATTTGCACCGCATTTTCACGAAGAATATGTGGTGAATGCCCTGCTGGCCGGGGCACAGGCTTACCGCCACCGCGGGGGTAATCATATTGCCGGGGTGGGTGCGCTGGTGTTGATGAACCCCGGCGAAGTCCACACCGGCGAGTGTGCGCACCAGCAAGGCTGGGCCTATCGCGGCTTTTATCCGTCAGCCAGCCTGATCTGCCAGCTGGCGGCCGAAATCAGCGGCCAGCCGGCGGCTACGCCCTATTTTCGCGACACCGTGGTGCTGGACCCGCAGCTGGCTGCGCAGCTGAACCAGCTACATGCCCTGCTGCGTGACAGCCGGGACACCTTGCAGCGCGAATCAGCGCTGTATGCCGTGTTCAGTCAGGTGGTATTACGCCATATGCAGATTACCGAGCGTCCGCAGCGTCCCTGGCCACAAGCTGTGGAGCGGGCCCGGCAGATGCTGGCCGACTGTGTGGCGGACAATCTGTCGCTGGCCACGCTGGCAGCGGCCGTGGGCCTGTCGCCCTGGCAGCTCAACCGGCAGTTCTCCCGGCATCTGGGTTTACCGCCGGTAGCCTGGCGCAATCAGTTGCGCGTGGTACGTGCCAGGCAAATGCTGGCTGGCGGTCATAGTCCGGCGGCTGCGGCGCAGGCACTGGGCTTTGCCGACCAGCCACACCTCACCCGTATTTTCCGTCAGGCGCTGGGCATCACCCCGGCGGCCTACCAGCGCAGCCTCCGGCGCTGAGCGCAAGATCGTTCAAGCTGGCAAGCAATTGGCATGGTAGGGTAGGACTGTTCCCAATCATGAATCCCTGCCCATGTCTTATACCGGTTCCTGTCATTGCGGCGCAGTGCGCTTTCACCTGCATGCCGAACCCGAAGAGCTGACTACCTGTGATTGTTCGCTGTGCGTGAAAAAGAATGCGCTGATGACACGGGTGCATGAAAGCCAGCTGGAGATCCTGTGCGATAGCGATGCACTGAGCGAGTACCGCTGGAATACCGGCATTGCCCGCCATTTCTTTTGCCAGCACTGCGGTATCTACACATTCCATCGCAAGCGGGCGATGCCGGATCACTACGGCGTGAACATTCATTGCCTGGATGATTTCGATCACCGCCACTTGCCGGTGCGTGCCACAGAAGGGGCCAGCATGAGCCTGCATGGCGACAGCCTGCGTGCGGTATGGCCAGGCCCGCGGGAGGCATCATGACGCATGCCCTCAAGCGTCGCACGCTGCTGCTGGAGGGTGCGCGTGATACCGTGCCCATGCTGGTGGGGGCAGCCCCGTTCGGGGTGATCTTCGGCACGCTAGCCATTGCGGCCGGCTTGTCCCCGGCCACTGCGCTTGGCATGTCGGTGCTGGTGTTTGCCGGTTCTTCCCAGTTCATCGGCGTCAGCCTGATCGGTGCCGGCACTGCCTTGCCGGTGTTGTGGCTCACCACCTTTGTCGTAAACCTGCGCCATGCGCTGTACAGCGCCACCTTGCTGCCTTACGCCCGCGACTGGCCGCTGCGCTGGCGCTGGCCGCTGGCATTCTGGCTGACCGATGAAACCTTTGCCGTGGTGGAGCACCGCTTTCGCACCAAGGGCACGGATGGCGGCCAGTGGTACTGGCTGGCGTCGTCTCTCGCCATGTATGGCAACTGGTTGTTCTGGACCATGGTGGGGGTGAGCCTGGGGCAGTCCTTGCCCGGCCTGGCAAATCTGGGGCTGGACTTTGCCATGGGGGCCACCTTTGCCGCCATCGTGGCACCGCAGCTCAAACGCCGCCCGGCACTGGGTGCGGCACTGGCCGCCAGTGCCGTGGCCATGCTGGCACGCGGCCTGCCCTACAAGCTGGACCTGATGCTGGCAGCCGTGGTGGGCGTGGCCACCGGCCTGCTGCTGGAGCAGTGGCACAAGGGCAAGGAGCAGACAGCATGAATCACTGGCTTGCCATTGGCGGCATGATGCTGCTGACTGTATTGATTCGTGCCAGTTTTCTGGTGTTCGGCCAGCGACTGGCATTTCCCGACTGGCTGAACCGTGCGCTGCATTATGTGCCGGCCGCCGTATTGTCGGCGCTGGTGGTGCCGATGGCGCTGGCACCGGCCGGCACGGTGGACATCAGCCTGCACAATGCTTATTTGCCCGGCATCATCGTGGCGGCACTGGTCGCATGGAAAAGCGGCAAGACCCTGCTGGCGATTGTGATCAGCTTTGTGGTGTACGGGGTGTGGCGCTGGGGGCTGGGGCTGTAAGACCGGCGGACATAGCCTCGCTAGCCGCACAGTCTGCATCGGTGCGCCTTGGCGCGGATGGTCCACGCGGTTTGGTCAGTAGCGTCAGGTAACGTGTGATGGCCAGACCGGTGTGGACGGTCTGACGACCGCTTAACGCCGGGCGTTGCCTATGCTCATCAGCATGCCCATGCCGACAAACAGGGTGACGGTGGCGGTGCCGCCATAGGAAACAAAGGGCAGCGGCACGCCCACCACCGGCAGGATACCCGCCACCATGCCCATGTTGACAAAGGCATAGACAAAGAAGGACAGGGTGATGGCCCCGGCCATGGCGCGGCCGTACAGGGTTTGCGCCCCGGCGGTGATCATCATGGCGCGGCTGAGCACCAGGGTATAAAGAATCACCAGCACGATATTGCCCACCAGGCCGAATTCCTCGGAATACACGGCAAAGATGAAGTCGGTGGTGCGTTCCGGAATGTAGTCCAGATGGGTCTGTGTGCCATTGAGCCAGCCCTTGCCCCAGGGACCGCCGGAACCGATGGCAATCATGGACTGGATGATGTGATAACCCGCGCCCAGCGGGTCTTCCATCGGGTCTATCATGGTCATCACCCGGCGGCGCTGGTAGTCATGCAGCATGTTCCACACCACCGGCATGCTGGCCCCGGCGGCAATCATCCCGCCCAGAATCACCTTCCACGGCAGGCCGACAAAGAACAGCACGAAAAAGCCGGATGCCGCAATCAGCATGGTGGTGCCAAGGTCGGGCTGCTTCAGCACCAGCGCGCAGGGAATGGCGATCATCACCGCTGCCACCAGATAATGCCACCAGCGCATCGACAGTTCGTATTTCTGGAAGAACCAGGCCAGCATCATCGGCAGGGCAATCTTCATGATTTCCGACGGCTGGATACGGGTGATGCCCAGCTCCAGCCAGCGGGTGGAACCGTTCACCGTCACGCCCTTGAAATGCACGGCCAGCAGCAATACCACCCCGATGCCGTAAATGGGCGGGGCAAAGTTCATGATGCTTTGCGGCCGGCTGCGTGCCAGCAGCCACATGATGGTGAGTGACAGCAGGGTGTAGACCAGCTTGTTGTCGATCTTGTCCAGGCCCTGGTTGTTGGCCGAATACAGCACCACCAGGCTCAGGGCGAAGATCAGGCCCAGAATGATCATCAGCGGGCCATCCAGCGGGGCCTTGATGGCCAGCCACAGGCGTTTAATCAGATGCGGCTGCAGCGTCATCGGCAGTATCCATGGGCACGGTTTTCAGGTCCCCGCTAATGGAACCCGGCACCTTGCCGGTGATGTAGTAGTCGAACAGGCCGCGGGCAATCGGCGCGGCAGCAGCGGCACCAAAGCCCGCGTTTTCCACGATGATGGCCACGGCAATGCGTGGTTTTTCCACCGGGGCAAAGGCGACAAACCAGGAATGGTCGCGATATTGCTCGGCCAGGGCAGAGGCGTTGTACTTGGCACCCTGCTTGATGGCCACCACCTGGGCGGTACCGGTTTTGCCGGCCATGGTATAGGGCAGGCCCACACCCAGCCGCCAGGCGGTGCCGCCGGGCTTGAGCACCGACTGCATGGCGGCTTTCACGTACTCGAAATTTTCCTGCTTGAAGGGCAGTACATGGTCGGGCTTGGCGGCAATCAGCCGGCTCTTGCCGCTGCGCGCATCCACCACTTCCTGTACCAGGTGGGGCTTGTAGGCCACGCCGTCATTGGCCAGCGTAGCGATGCCGTTCGCCATTTGCAGCGGGGTGTAGGAGTTGAAGCCCTGGCCGATGCCGATACTTACCACGTCGGCCGGGTACCAGCGGCGGAATTCTTCCTTGTAGCGGGCAAAGCGCTTGGCTTTCCATTCCTTGGTAGGCAGTACGCCACTGGCTTCGCCGTCCAGGTCGATGCCGGTGGGACGGCCAAGGCCGAACTGGCCGACGGTGGGTGCAATCTTGTCGATGCCCATGTCCCAGGCCAGCTTGTAGAAGAAGGTATCACTGGACACCTGGATGGCCTTGGCCAGGTTGGCCGAGCCATTGCCGTTCTTGTTACTGTCGCGGAACTGGTGGCTGGAGCCGGGCAGGGTGAAGAAGGCCGGTGCCGGACGTACATCATGCATGCCGATGGAGTGGGTTTCCAGCGCCGCCATGGCCATGAAGGGCTTGAAGGTGGAGCCGGGCGGATAGGTACCGCGCAGCGCACGGTTGATCATCGGCTTTTGCCAGTCGTTGTTCAGCGCCGCCCAGCTTTGGCTGTCGATGCCGTCGATGAACAGATTGGGATCGAAACCCGGCTTGGACAGGAAGGCCAGCACACCGCCGGTTTGCGGGTCGATGGCCACCAGCGCGCCACGACGGTTGCCGAACAGCTTGTCGGCAACTTCCTGCAGGCGGATGTCCAGCGCCAGCTTCAGGTTGTTGCCGTTGACCGGCGGCGTGCGGCGCAGGCTGCGGATGGCGCGGCCACCGGAGTCGGTTTCCACTTCTTCAAAGCCCACCTGACCGTGCAGATCATCCTCGTACACCGCTTCCAGGCCGGTCTTGCCGATGTAATTGGTGCCCTTGTAATTGGTGCTCTTGTCTTCATCGTCCAGCCGCTCCTGGTCTTTCTGGTTGATGCGGCCGATATAGCCCAGCACATGGCTGGTGAGTTCCTTGTACGGGTAGTCGCGGAACAGCCGTGCCTTCACCTGTACGCCGGGAAAGCGCCAGGCATTGGCAGCCACGCGGGCGGCTTCTTCCTCGGTCAGCTTGACCTTGAGCGGGATGGATTCGAAATCCTTGGATTCGCCCAGCAGCTTCTTGAACAGCTTTTCGTCACGCGGGGTGATGTTCACCAGCTTGGCCAGTTCGGCAATAGTGGCATTCATGTCCGGCATCTTGCTGGGCACCAGCTCCAGCGTGTAAGCCGAATAGTTCTGCGCCAGGATGACGCCGTTGCGGTCCATGATCAGGCCGCGGTTGGGCAGGATGGGCAGCAGCGAAATGCGGTTGTTCTGCGCCAGCGTGGAAAAGTGCTCGTACTGGTAGACCTGCAGCCAGACAAAACGGGCAATCAGCAGGCAGAACATCAGCAGCATGAAGACATAAGCCACAATCAGCCGAAGCTGGAACTGGCCATCTTCAGCCTGCGGGTTCTTGAAGCGGGTAGGGCGCACGACTTACACCGAGTGATGACGGTAGGGCAACAGCAGCAGCTTGGTCAGCAGCGGCCACAACAGGGCACCGATCAGCGGCGGCAGGAAGTAGCTCCAGCCGACAAAGGCCGAGCCGGTCAGCATGCGCGCCACCACCATGATGCTCTGGTTGCACAGCATCAGCGCCAGCACGCTCAAGGCCTGCTGGCCAAGGTTGAACATGATCAGCTGGCGTTGACGGCTCAGTGCCAGATAGGCGGTGACCGAATAGGCCAGCGCGTGCTGGCCCAGCATGCCGGCGGTGGCAATGTCGGCCACCAGCCCCATCAGGAAGGCAATGCCCACATTCACCCGGCGCGGCTGGTTGATCACCCAGTACAGCAGCACCAGGCTGATGAAGTCCGGCAGCCAGCGGGTGGAGCCATGCGGCAGCGGCACCATTTCCACCAGCACTGCCAGCAGAAAGGTCATGAAAATGAAGCGGCGCTTGACCGGCTTGAGCAATTCCTTGGGGCGGTCGAACGACATGCTTACTCCGAATCGGCGGGCTTCTTGCCCTTGGTCTTTTTCACAGGCACGACCGGTTCGGCCGGGCGTGGCGGTGTCTGGCCCTTTTGCTGCAATACCAGCACATAGCGGGTTTGCTGCACCCCGGCCAGCGGCTCGGTGGTGATACGGCTGAATGCCGCGCCGGCATTGCGTTCTACCTTGCTGACCCGCGCCACCGGCGTTCCTTCCTGATACAGGCCGTCAATGCCGGAAGTGACAATGCTGTCGCCTTCACGCACGTCGGCATGCAAGGGCAGGTAGCGGATTTCCACGCCGCCGCCATAACCGTACAGGATGGCACGCTCGCCGGTACGGGCAATCATCACCGGCACCATCTGGTTCTTGTCGATGATCAGCGTGACTTCCGCTGTCAGCGGCTGTACGCGGGTAATCTGGCCCAGCAGGCCCCGTGCATCCACCACCGGTTGTCCCGGTTGCAAATTGGCATCGGCACCCTTGTCGATGATGATCTTGTAAGAGAAGGGGTCGCGGCCGGTGTACAAGGTCTCGGCCAGCTGCGGTGCATCGGTGCGCGTGGCCTTGATGCTGTTGAGCTGACGCAACTCGTTCAGCTCCCGCTCCACCGTTTCCAGCCTGGCCAGCCGGGCGGACATTTCCAGCTGGCGGGTACGCAGCTGGTCGTTTTCGTTTTTGAGATCGGCCTGGACGGTGAAGTAGTCACCGAAATGGCGCACCATGCCCAGCGGCATGTTCACCACCCGCTGCAAGGGATAGAGCACCAGGGACATGCCATCGCGGGCCTGCTCCATCAGTCCGTAACGGCTGTCGCCCACCAGAAGCGCGATGGAGGCCAGCGCGCACAGGAACAGGCGCGTGCCGGGCTTGGGCCCGGAGCGGAAAAAGCTGGGGGTGTTGGCGAAGTCCATCAGGCGGTATGCCACCCCTTGACGGGGCGGCAGCAACTCCGTTTAGGCAACAATCAGGGTACGTTGGTGAAAATGGTGCCGATCTTGTCCATTTTTTCCAGCGCCTTGCCCGAACCGCGAACCACGCAGGTCAGCGGCTCTTCGGCCACGAATACCGGCAGGCCGGTTTCTTCGGCCAGCAAGCGGTCGATATCCTTCAGCAGCGCACCACCACCGGTCAGTACCATGCCCTTGTCGGCAATGTCGGCACCCAGTTCCGGCGGGGTCTGTTCCAGCGCGATCTTCACGGCGGAAACGATCTGGTTCAGGGGTTCGGTCAGTGCTTCCAGGATTTCATTGGACGACACGGTGAAGGCACGCGGAATGCCTTCAGCCAGGTTGCGGCCCTTGACTTCCATTTCGCGTACTTCGGCACCGGGGAAGGCCGAGCCGATGGTCTTCTTGATTTCTTCGGCAGTGGTTTCACCAATCAACATGCCGTAGTTGCGGCGGATGTAATTGATGATGGCTTCGTCGAACTTGTCACCGCCAACACGTACCGAGTTGGAGTACACCACGCCACCGAGCGAAATCACGCCCACTTCGGTGGTGCCGCCACCGATGTCCACCACCATGGAGCCAGTCGGTTCCTCAACCGGCAGGCCGGCACCGATGGCAGCAGCCATCGGCTCTTCGATCAGCTCGACACGGCGCGCACCGGCAGCCAGGGCCGAGTCGCGGATTGCCTTGCGTTCCACCTGGGTGGAACCGCAGGGCACGCAGATCACGATGCGCGGGCTGGCAGCAAAGAAGCGGTTGGGGTTCACCTTCTTGATGAACTGCTTGAGCATCTGCTCGGTCACGGTGAAGTCGGCAATCACGCCGTCCTTCATCGGGCGGATGGCCTGGATGGAACCGGGAGTGCGGCCCAGCATCTTCTTGGCTTCCAGGCCGACGGCCAGGATGGATTTCTTGTTGGTAGGCGCGTCGCTGTGAATGGCGACCACCGACGGCTCGTCAAGCACGATGCCCTTGCCACGCATGTAAATGAGGGTGTTGGCCGTGCCAAGGTCGATGGCAAGGTCGTTGGAGAAGTATCCGGTGAGCGAACGAAACATTGGGCGGTCCTGGTTCAGTTTCCGTCAGTCGGGCGCGATGCGCGTCCGGCAAATTCTTAGCATGGGCTTGGCTTCCCGGGCCCGTCGCGGCGCAGGCCTGAGGCAGCGGACGGCGGCATTCCGGGGACATCATTGTTGCATTGCAGCACGGAAATGAACAACAGGCATGACAGACAGAAAACCCTGTTGTCAGCTGCGTTTTTCCTGCTGCGATGTGTGATGTCGATCTTGGGAGAATCAAACCCCTTATGATACCCTATAAAGCTTGAAATATTAAAGGTTTTAACGAGGACGCCATGTCTCTGACGCACCAGGATGTCGCGCGGATTGCCAAGCTTGCCCGCATCAACGTAAGCGACGAAGAAATCGTCGCGGTTGGCAACCAGCTTAACAATATTTTTGGCCTGATCGAGAAGATGCAGGCCGTCAACACCGATGGCATCGAACCGATGGCGCATCCGCAGGATGTCAGCCTGCGCCTGCGTGAAGACATCGTGACCCAGACCAATCAGCGGGAGGCTTTTCAGGCCATTGCCCCGCAGGTGGAAAAGGGTTTGTTCCTCGTTCCCAAGGTAATCGAGTGAGTTTCAGAGCAATCGCTGTTCGGATGGTTCCCGCCTGGGAATCGCTTTTTTCCGAAGTGCGAAACCCGTCCTGCAGGCCGGGTGCTTCTGCTCACTGATCCCAGCTTAACCGGATATCAAGACAAAATGACGAACGCCACCCTCAAGCAACTGTCGCAACAACTGGCGGCGGGTGCGGTGTCGAGCGTGGAATTGGCCACGCAATACCTGGACCGCATCGAGGCGCTGAACCCGCAGCTGAACGCCTTCATCACCGTGGACCGCGCCCGCACCCTGGCCGATGCCGCGGCAGCCGACGCTGCCCGTGCGGCTGGCAATGCCGGCCTGCTCACCGGTGTGCCCATGGTCCACAAGGACATCTTCTGCCAGCAGGGCTGGAAAACCAGCTGTGGCTCCCGAATGCTGGACAACTTCATCTCGCCCTACAGCGCGCATGTGGTGGAACAGTGCAATGCCGCTGGCCTGGTGACGCTGGGCCGCGCCAATATGGACGAATTCGCCATGGGCTCGTCCAATGAAAACAGCTACTACGGTGCCGTGAAAAACCCGTGGGACCTGAAAGCCATTCCTGGCGGCTCGTCCGGTGGTTCCGCCGCTGCTGTTGCTGCACGCCTGACGCCGGTGGCCACCGCCACCGACACCGGCGGTTCCATCCGCCAGCCAGCCAGCCACTGTGGCGTCACCGGCATCAAGCCCACTTATGGTGTGGTATCGCGCTACGGCATGGTGGCTTATGCCTCCTCGCTGGATCAGGGCGGCCCGATTGCCCAGACCGCCGAAGACTGCGCGCTGATGCTGAACGTGATGGCCGGTTTCGACGAGCGTGACTCCACCAGTCTGGAACGTGCCCGCGAAGACTACACCCGCGACCTGAACCAGCCGCTGGCCGGTTTGCGCGTGGGTCTGCCGCGCGAGTACTTTGCCGACGGCCTGGATGGCGACGTGGCCAAGGTGATTGAAGACGCCGTGGCCGAGCTGAAAAAGCAGGGCGCACAGGTGGTGGACATCAGCCTGCCCAATACCGAGCTGTCCATCCCGGCCTACTACGTGATTGCCCCGGCCGAGGCCTCCACCAACCTGTCGCGTTACGATGGCGTGCGTTACGGCCACCGTGCGGCGGATTACAAAGATCTGGTGGACATGTATGAGAAGACCCGCGCCGAAGGTTTCGGCGCCGAGGTCAAGCGCCGCATTCTGGTGGGCAGCTATGTGCTGTCGCACGGCTATTACGATGCTTACTACCTGAAGGCGCAGAAAATCCGCCGCTTGATTGCCAACGACTTCACCGCCGCATTTGCACAGTGTGACGTGATCCTGGGGCCGGTGGCACCGACTGCCGCCTTCAATATCGGCGAGAAATCCGGCGATCCGGTACAGATGTACCTGTCCGACATCTACACCCTGTCGGTCAACCTGGCCGGCCTGCCCGGCATGAGCGTGCCGGCCGGTTTCGACCGTCAGGGCCGTCCGGTGGGTTTGCAGATCATCGGCAATTATTTTGGCGAAGCAAAAATGCTGAATGTGGCGCATCAGTTCCAGTTGGCTACCGACTGGCACACCCGCGCTCCCGCCCTGTAATCAAGACCGTAGCGGGGCGGCGCAGCGTCCGCCCCTGTCGGCATAGCAAAAGGATTTCTCCGCGATGAAATGGGAAGTCGTCATCGGTCTTGAGGTGCATGTGCAGCTCAACACCGCTACCAAGATTTTTTCCGGCACCAGCACCGCCTTTGGTGCCGAGCCGAACACCCAGGCCTCGGCCGTGGAACTGGCCTTTCCCGGCGTGCTGCCGGTGATGAACAAGGCCGTGGTGGAAAAAGCCATCCGCCTTGGTCTGGCGCTGGGTTCCAAGATCAACCAGAAGAACGTATTTGCGCGCAAAAACTACTTCTACCCCGACCTGCCCAAGGGCTACCAGATCAGCCAGATGGAGCTGCCTATCGTCGAAGGCGGCGTATTGCCGATTCTGGTGGGCGAGGAAGAAAAACTGGTCAAACTGACCCGTGCCCACATGGAAGAAGATGCCGGCAAATCGCTGCATGAAGACTTCAGCGGCATGACCGGCATCGACCTCAACCGCGCCGGCACCCCGCTCCTGGAAGTGGTGTCCGAGCCGGACATGCGCTCGCCGGAAGAAGCCGTGGCCTATGCCCGCGCCCTGCACAGTCTGGTGATGTGGCTGGGCATTTGCGACGGCAACATGCAGGAAGGCAGCTTCCGTGTGGATGCCAACGTTTCGGTGCGCCCGTTCGGTCAGCAGGAATTCGGTACCCGCCGCGAAATCAAGAACCTGAACTCCTTCCGCTTCCTGGAGCAGGCCATCAAGTATGAAATCCAGTGGCAGATCGACACCCTGGAAGATGGCGGCCGCGTGGAACAGGCAACCGTGCTGTTCGACCCGGACAGCGGCGAAACACGCATGATGCGTAGCAAGGAAGACGCCCACGACTACCGCTACTTCCCCGATCCGGACTTGCTGCCGGTACGCATCAGCGATGAGCAGATCGCCCGCATCCGCAGCGAAATGCCGGAACTGCCCAGCGCCATGAAGGCCCGCTTTGTCGAAGCCTTCGGCGTATCAGCCTACGACGCGGCCCTGCTGACCGGCAGCCGCGCCACGGCAGAATATTTCGAAGCCGTTGCCCAGGCCTCCGGTCAGGGCAAGCTGGCCGCCAACTGGGTGAATGGTGAAATCGCCGCCCGCCTGAACCGCGAAGGCAAGGATATTGGCGATTGCCCGATCTCGGCCGAACGCCTGACCGGCCTGATCCAGCGCATTGCCGACAACACCCTGTCCAGCAAGCTGGCCAAGCAAGTGTTCGATGCCTTGTGGGATAGCGATCTGTCTGCCGATGCCATCATTGAGCGTGATGGCCTCAAGCAGGTGTCTGACGTGGGTGCCATCGAGAAAATGGTGGAAGAAGCCATTGCCGCCAACCCCAAGGCGGTGGAGGAATTCCGCGCCGGCAAGGAAAAGGCACTGAATGCCTTGGCCGGTCAGGTGATGAAAGCTTCCAAGGGCAAGGCCAACCCGGCCCAGGTGCAGGAAATCCTGAAGCAGAAACTGGCCTGATCCGGGCCTTTGAGCTTCAGCAAGCGGAACGGCATGTACAGTGCATGCTGTTCCGTTTTTTCTTTTTCAAGTATTTCTTTCAGGTGCTGCGCAATCATCGCACGCTGTCTGATGTTCTTGTCATTAAAAATCATTGTGTTGCCTTCCTGCACCATTCCAGTTCATAGCTCACTTTGACAGTGCTTATTAACTCACTGATTTGACACGGAAAGCACATTTTCACCGTGCCGCTAAGTCATTGTCGCAAAAGGTGAATTAGCACCAAGTGATGTTGACCGTAGTGCAGTTCTTTCTTATAGTGGCGGAAAGTGGGGTGAAGTGGGTAAAAGTGGGGCGACGGCCCCTCAACTTTCAGCGGTGGTTTCCAGCTCATGATTGGTGGCGTCAGCATTGTCTCTCTTGATAGCAAGGGTCGTTTGGCCATTCCGGCCAGACACCGTGAGACACTGCTGTCCGCGTTTGGCCACAAGCTGGTGGTGACCCTCGAATCTCCCGATCATCTGCTGATTTACCCCGAACCCAACTGGCGTCCGGTCGAAGCCCGCCTTCTCGCCCTTCCCACCGGCAATCCCACGCTGAAACGCTACCAGCGCCTCGTGCTTGGCCACGCAGAAACGCTGGAAATGGACAGCGCCGGACGCATCCTGCTTCCCTCCCGCCTGCGCGATCTGGTCGGCCTCGACAAGGACGTGGCACTGGTGGGCATGGGTAACCGCTTCGAGCTGTGGAATGCCGAGGAATGGGACAGCCAGACCAATGACGCCCTGGCAATAGACCAAGCCGACCTGGCACAACATCTTGGAGACTTTACGCTGTGAACCCCACCCCGTTCGTGCATCGCACGGTGCTGCTTGCCGAGGCTGTCGAAGCACTCGCCATCAAACCTGATGGCGTGTACGTCGACTGCACCTTTGGCCGAGGTGGTCATAGCCGCTTGATCCTGTCACGGCTGGGCCCCGAAGGCCGGCTGATTGCCTTTGACAAGGATCCGGAAGCCATCGCCGAAGCCGAACGGCTGGCGGCAGAAGACAGCCGTTTCACCATTGTCCACAACGGTTTCGAGACCCTGGGTCAGGAACTGGCCCGCCTGGGTGTGGCCACGGTGAATGGTGTATTGATGGATCTGGGCGTGTCCTCGCCACAGATCGACGATGGCCGTCGCGGATTCAGTTTCCGTTTCGACGCGCCGCTGGACATGCGCATGGACACCACCCGCGGCATTACCGCCGCCCAGTGGCTGGCCAGTGCGGAAGAAGACGAAATCAAAGAGGTCATCAAGACTTATGGTGAAGAGCGGTTTGCTCGCAAGATCGCAGCAGCCATTGTTGCGCAACGGGAGCTCGCTCCCATCCAGACCACGCGTGAGCTCGCCTTGCTCGTTGGGAAAAACGTCCGTACTCGGGAACCGGGTCAGGACCCAGCCACGCGTACCTTCCAGGCGATCCGGATCTTTGTGAACCGCGAGCTGGACGAGCTCAAGGCCGTCCTGCCGCAGGCGGCGCGCCATCTGGCTGAAGACGGCCGTCTGGCCATCATCAGCTTCCACTCGCTGGAAGACCGCATCGTCAAGCAATACCTGCGCGATGCCAGCAGTGTGGAAAAGCTGCCCAGCTGGGTGATGGTGCGGGCCGAAGACATGGCCCAGCCCCCACTCAACAGCGTAGGCAAGGCCGTGCGCGCCAACGAAGAAGAGATCCGTGAAAACCCCCGTTCGCGCAGTGCCATCATGCGTGTTGCCCAACGCACGGCTGCGCCGTGGCGTGAGGGGGATGCATGAACCGTCTGTGCGCGATTCTCCTGACTCTTGTGGTGGTGTCCGCCTGGTCGGTGGTCACGTCCCAGCACGTGTCGCGCAGGCTGTACAGCGACCTGCAGAAAGAGCAGAAATCCGCCCAGCAGCTGGAAGTGGAGTATGGCCAGTTGCAACTGGAGCAAAGTACCTGGGGTGCCCATGCGGTGATTGAAAAAGCCGCCAGCACCCGTCTGGGCATGCACACGCCCGACCCGCGCCAGATCCAGGTCATTACCCCGCGGGGAGGAGCCTGATGCGCACCAGCTACTCGGCCCACCAGCGTGAACGCATTGCGGATGCCAGCCCTGCCCTGAAAATGACGGCAGGGCGTGTGCGTTTTGTCTTGCTGATGCTTGGCATGCTGTTTCTGGCGCTGATCGGCCGCGCCATTTACCTGCAAGTGGTGCAGCAGGACTTCCTGCAAGGCCAGGGTGAGGCCCGTTTCCGCCGCGCGATGACGCTGGAAGCCAACCGCGGGGTGATTACCGACCGCAATGGCGAACCCTTGGCCATCAGCTCGCCGGTGCAAACCATCTGGGCCAGCCCGGCCGACATGGAACCCATCCCCCCGGCAAAGTTGCGCGAGCTGGGCAGCCTTTTGGACATCAGCCCGGAAGAGCTGGCTACCAAGCTGTCTGACCGCAAGAAGGAATTCGTCTACATCAAGCGCCAGATCAGCCCGGAGCTGGCTGACAAGGTGATGGCGCTGGGCATTCCCGGCATTGCCAAACAACAGGAATACCGCCGTTTTTACCCGGCTGGCGAAATCATCTCCCACATCATCGGTTTCACCGGGGTGGATGGCAAAGGCCAGGAAGGGGTAGAGCTGGCACGCGAAAAAATGCTGGCTGGCAAGGATGGCCGCCGCGTGGTGATCAAGGATCGCCGTGGCCACATCATTGAAGATGTCGCCGCCATTGAACCGCCCAAGGACGGGCAGACCCTGGCCCTGGCGGTGGATCACCGCATCCAGTATCTGGCTTACCGCGAAATCAAGGCGGCTGTGGAAGAAAACAAGGCCAAGGCCGGCAGTGTGGTGGTGCTGGATGCCAAGTCCGGCGAGCTGCTGGCATTGGCCAATTACCCTTCGTTCAACCCCAACAACCGGGTTGGCACCACGCCGGAAATGCTGCGCAACCGCGCGGTGATCGACCTGTTCGAGCCGGGTTCCACCATGAAGCCGCTGTCGATCTCGCTGGCGCTGGAACACGGCAAGACCACAGTCAACTCGGTGCTGGATACCCACACCTACATGATTGGCCCGGCCACCATCCGTGATGTGTCGCCACAACCCAGCCTGAACATCCTGGGCATCATCCAGAAGTCGTCCAACGTCGGTACCAGCAAGCTGGCGCTGTTGAGCAGCCCGCAGGATTTCTGGACCTACTACGACTCGCTGGGCTTTGGCCGCGCACCCAATACCGGCTTTCCTGGTGAAGCAGCCGGACGCCTGCGCGACTGGAAGAACTGGCGGCCCATCGAACAGGCCACCATGTCCTTTGGCTATGGCGTGTCGGTCAGCCTGATCCAGATGGCGCGGGCCTACACCATCTTTACCAATGATGGCGTGATGCTGCCCATCTCGCTGTACAAGACCAACAACCCGATGCCGGGCAAGCGGGTGCTGGGCGAAAAAACCGCCCACGAAATGCATGACCTGCTGGTCGCCAACAGCGAACCGGGTGGCGGTGCCGTTGGCGGCCGCATCATCGGTTACAGCATCGGCGGCAAGAGCGGTACCGCGCGCAAGCTGGAAGGCCGCACTTATGTGGCCAACAAGCACCGCGCACTGTTCATCGGCTTTGCCCCGGGCAAGAACCCCAAACTGATCGTGGCCGTGATGATTGATGAACCCACGGCCGGCAAATACTACGGCGGTGCCATTTCCGCGCCGGTGTTTTCCCAGGTGGCTGGCGGCGCGCTGCGCGTGCTGAATGTGCAGCCGGACGAGCCGTCCAATAACAGCTTGCTGCCGGATTCCACTCCGGTCCCTGCGGATTTTTGAAGAAACAGAACATGAAAAGTCGCCTGACAAGCTTGCCGGACTGGGATCCGGCAGAACTGAACCAGCTGGGCTTCCCCATCAAACGGGTAGAAGCGGACAGCCGCCGTGTATTGCCCGGCGATGTCTTCCTGGCCTGCCGCGGTGAATACACCGATGGCCGCGACTTCATCCCTGCCGCGCTGGAAAAAGGTGCGGCTGCCGTACTGTGGGATGCCGCCGACGGATTCAGCTGGAATCCGGACTGGCAAATCCCCAACCTGCCTGTCCCCGCTCTGCGCGAGCGGGCCGGCATGGTGGCCGCACATGTTTATGGCCAGCCCAGCCAGGCGATGACGGTGATCGGCATTACCGGCACCAATGGCAAGACTTCCATCTCCCACTGGCTGGCGCAGGCGTTTTCCTTGCTGGGCCAGAAAGCCGCCTTGATCGGCACCGTGGGTAACGGTTTTTATGGCGAACTGACCCAAACCACACACACCACACCGGACCCGGTCACCGTGCAGCAAAAACTGGCCGAATACCGTCGTCAGGGCGCGCATGTGGTGACCATGGAAGTATCCAGCCATGGCCTGGACCAGGCACGGGTGAACGGTGTGAGTTTTGCCACTGCGGTATTCACCAATCTGACCCGCGATCATCTGGACTACCACGGCAGCATGGAAGCCTACGGCGCGGCCAAGGCCAAGCTGTTCCACTGGGAAGGCCTCAAGCATGCGGTCATCAATGTGGACGACCCGTTTGGCCGCCAGCTGGTGCAGGACATCGATGCCAGCCAGACCCGGGTAGTCAGCTACGGCCTGACCCAGGGCGATGTGCGCCCGCTCAGCCTGACGGCAAATCTGGATGGTCTGCAACTGCGGGTCACCACGCCATGGGGCGAGGTAGAGGTGCGAACCGGTCTGGTAGGCCGGTTCAATGCCAGCAACCTGCTGGCCTGTCTCGCCACCCTGTGTGTCAACGGCATCAGCCTGGCGGACGCTGCCGCCGTGATGGCACGCATCCAGCCGGCGCGTGGCCGCATGCAGAGCATTGGCGGCAGTCACGAACCACTGGTGGTGATTGATTACGCTCATACCCCGGATGCGCTGGAAAAGGCACTGGCCACGCTGGCCGATATCCGCCCCGCAGGCAGCAAGCTGTATTGCGTGTTCGGTTGCGGTGGCGACCGCGATCCGGGCAAGCGCCCGATGATGGGCGAAATCGCCGAGCGCATCGCCGATGTGGCGGTGGTGACCAGCGACAATCCGCGTACCGAAAACCCGCAAACCATCATCGACCACATTCTGGCCGGCATGAGCCATCCCGGTCATGTTGAAGCCGACCGTGCCGCCGCCATTCATTGGGCGGTGAGTCAGGCGCAGGCGGGCGATATCGTGCTGATTGCCGGCAAGGGTCACGAGGAATACCAGGATATCGGCGGTGTGAAACACCCGTTCTCCGATTTCCGCATTGCCGAAGAAGCGCTGACGGCCTGGGGAGACAAGGCATGATGACCTTGCAGCAGGCCGCGCACTGGGCAGTTGGCACCCTGTCGGGCGCAGACGGGCAAGCCCGTTTGAGCCGCGTGGTGACCGACAGCCGTGCCGTACAGCCGGGCGATTTGTTTGTCGCGCTCAAGGGCGAGCGTTTTGATGCACATGACTTTGTGGCCGATGTACTGGCGCGCGGAGCCGTCGCTGCGCTGGTGGCAGAGGACTTTGCGCTCGACAACGCCAGCCTGATCAAGGTGGACGACACCCGGCTGGCGCTGGGTCGTCTGGCTGCCGGCTGGGCCGCCGCCCTGCCGGCACTGCGCGTGGGCATTACCGGCTCCAATGGCAAGACCACGGTCAAGGAAATGCTCAGCGCCATTCTCAAGGCCCATGCCGGAGAGCAGGCGGTGCACGCTACCGCCGGCAACTTCAACAACGACATCGGCCTGCCGCTGACCTTGCTGGGGCTGACTGCCGCCCACCGCTATGCGGTGCTGGAAATGGGCATGAACCACCACGGCGAGCTGACTTATCTGAGCAGCCTGGCCCGTCCGCAAGTGGCACTGGTCAACAATGCCATGCGTGCCCACATCGGCCATTTTGCCGATACCGCCGACATCGCCCGTGCCAAGGCGGAAATCTTCTCCGGCCTGCCAGCGGACGGCGTGGCCATCGTCAATGCCGATGACGCCAATATTGCGCTGTTCCGTGCTGCCGCCGGTACGCACCGCATCTGCAGCTTCGGCCTGCAGCAGCAGGCGGACATCAGCGCGCGTGACATCAGCCTGCAGGCACTGGGCAGCCGCTTTACCCTGTGCAGCCCGCAAGGCGAGCAGGCCATCAGCCTGCCGGCACCGGGCGAACACAATGTGCGCAATGCGCTGGCCGCAGCGGCCATGGCCCTGGCGCTGGACGTGCCGCTGGCGGCCATTGCTGCCGGTCTGGCGGTGTTCGGTAATGCCAAGGGCCGTCTGCAACAGAAAACCGGCCGTCACGGCGGCGTGGTGATTGACGACAGCTACAACGCCAATCCGGATTCGATGAAAGCCGGTATCGACGTGCTGGCCGGTTTGCCCGCACCGCACTGCTTTGTCATGGGTGATATCGGCGAGCTGGGCGAGACTGCAGCGCAAATGCATGCCGAGGTGGGTGAGCACGCCCGCCTGCGCGGCATTGCACAGCTGGTGACGCTGGGCGAACTCAGCCATCACGCTGCCGCCGCCTTTGGCGACGGCGCACACAGTTTTGATGATTTCACGGCGTTGGCCAGCTGGCTGGACGCCAATTTGCAAGCGGGAGCTTCCGTGCTGGTGAAAGGCTCGCGCTTCATGCGTATGGAACGGGTGGTGGAACACCTGACGACCGCAAAACAACAAGAAGAGGGAGTGTAAGGTGCTGCTCTGGCTAGCCGATCTGCTGGGTTCTCATATCCGGACTTTCAACGTTGTCTACTACGTCACCCTGCGTGCGGTGATGGCTGCGCTCACCTCGCTGACCATCTCGCTGATGATGGGGCCGTGGGTCATCCGCAAACTGACCGAGCTGAAAGTCGGCCAGGCCGTGCGCAACGACGGTCCGCAAAGCCATCTGGTCAAGGCCGGTACGCCGACCATGGGCGGTTCGCTGATCATGCTGTCCATCACCATCACCACCCTGTTGTGGGCGGACCTGTCCAACAAATATGTCTGGCTGCTGCTGGGTGTGATGCTGGGTACCGGTGCGCTGGGCTTTTACGATGACTGGCGCAAGGTGGTGTACAAGGACCCGAAAGGCGTGTCGGCCAAATTCAAGATGGTATGGCAATCCACCATCGCCATTGCGGCGGGTATTTTCCTGATTGCCACCGCCAAGCTGCCGGCCTCCACGGAGTTCATCGTGCCCTTCTTCAAGACCGTGGCTTACCCGCTGGGCGTGGTCGGCTTCTGCGTGCTGACCTATCTGGTGATTGTCGGCACCTCCAATGCGGTCAACCTGACGGATGGCCTGGACGGCCTGGCGGCGCTGCCGGTGGTGATGGTGGCCTCCGGCCTGTCCATCTTCGCTTACGTGGCTGGCCACGTGGTGTTTTCCAAATATCTGGGCCTGCCCTTCATTCCCGGTGCACATGAGGTCGTGGTGTTCTGTGCCGCCATCTGCGGGGCTTGCCTGGGCTTCTTGTGGTTCAACGCCTATCCGGCACAGGTGTTCATGGGCGATGTCGGCGCACTGGCGCTGGGCGCGGCACTGGGCACCGTGGCGGTGATCGTGCGTCAGGAAATCGTGCTGTTCATCATGGGCGGTCTGTTCGTGATGGAAGCACTGTCGGTGATGATCCAGGTGGCTTCGTTCAAGCTTACCGGCAAACGCGTGTTCCGCATGGCACCGCTGCATCACCACTACGAATTGAAGGGCTGGAAGGAAACCCAGGTGGTGGTGCGCTTCTGGATTGTCACCATGATGCTGGTGCTCGCTGGCCTGGCTTCACTGAAATTGCGTTAAGGACAAGGGCTCATGAACTTTGCTGATCGACACATCGCGGTAGTGGGGCTGGGAGGCTCGGGGCTGGCTGCCGCGCGCTATCTGGCTGCCCACGGCGCACGCGTGGTGGTGGCCGACAGCAAGCCCGCGCCCGAGCGCGTGGCCGAACTGCAGCGCCATGTGCCGGACGCCGAACTGCGCGCCGGCGCATTCGATGCCAGCACCTTTGCCGGTGTCGACATGCTGGTGCTCAGCCCCGGCGTGCCGCTGAAAAACCCGGCGGTGGATGCTTTCCGTCGCGCCGGTGGCGAAGTGGTGGGCGATGTGGAATTGCTGGCCCGCGCCATCAAGGGTAATGGCAGCAAGGTGATTGCCATTACCGGTTCCAATGGCAAGACCACCGTCACCAGTCTGGTCGGCCATCTGTGCCAGCAGGCCGGGCTGGATACCATCGTGGCCGGCAATATCGGCCTGGCGGTACTGGAAGCCCTGCTGGAACGCGAACAGTCCGGCAAGCAGCCGGACGTGTGGGTGCTGGAGCTGTCCAGCTTCCAGCTGGAAACCACGTACAGCCTCGCGGCCGATGCCGCCACGGTGCTGAATATTTCCGAAGACCATCTGGACCGCTACAACGACCTGCTGGACTACGCCCACGCCAAGACGGCCGTGTTTAACGGCCAGGGTGTGCAGGTGCTGAACCGCGACGACATCCTGGCCCCGGCCATGGTGCGCCCCGGCCATGTGGTCAAGTGGTTCTCGCTCAAGCAGCCGGTGGAATACAGCCTGATCCAGCAGGACGGTCAATACTGGCTTAGCGCACAGGGCGAGGCCGTACTGCCGCAAGCCAGCCTGCAACTGCAAGGCCTGCACAATGCCGCCAACGCCCTGGCCGCGCTGGCCTTGTGCGACAGCATCGGACTGGACCGCACTGCCCTGCTGCAAGGCTTGCAAAGCTTTGAGGGCCTGGCCCACCGCGTGGAGCTGGTGGACGAATTTGACGGCATCGCCTGGATTGACGATTCCAAAGGCACCAATGTCGGCGCTACCGAGGCCGCCCTCAATGGCATGACCCGCAAGGTGGTGCTGATAGCCGGTGGCGATGGCAAGGGCCAGGATTTCAGCCCGCTGGCACCGGCTTGCCAGCGCATTGCCCGCGCCGTATTGCTGATTGGCCGCGATGCCGGCCGCATCCGTGCCGCACTGGCCGACAGCGGCGTTGCGCTGCACGACTACGCCACGCTGGAAGAAGCCACCCGCGCCGCAGCTGAACTGGCTCAGCCGGGTGATGTGGTGCTGCTGTCGCCCGCCTGCGCCAGCCTGGACATGTTCCGCAACTACGCCCATCGCGCCCAGGTGTTTATCGACACCGTGGCTCAGATCAAGGCCGCAACCGGAAAGGGGCAGCCATGATCGTGCACTCGGCGCGCCGCTACACCGCCATCAAACCGTTTGACGAGGCATTGGCCTGGGCCCTGGCCCTGCTGCTGTCCATCAGCCTGGTGATGGTGTATTCGGCGTCGATTGCCTATGCCGAGGCCGATGTTGCCACGCAGAACCGTTATTTCTACCTGATCCGCCACATCATTTTCATGGTGATCGGCCTTTCCGCATCCTACGTGATGTTCCAGGTACCTACCCGCATCTGGCAGAAATACGCCGGCAAGTTGTTCCTGCTGGGCATCGTGCTGCTGGTGCTGGTGCTGATTCCCGGTATCGGCCGGGTGGTGAACGGTTCGCGCCGCTGGATCAACCTGTTCGTGCTCAACCTGCAGCCGTCGGAAATCATGAAGTTCGCCACGGTGATTTACGCCGCCGATTACACCGTGCGCAAAACCCACAAGCTGCACAGCCTGAAAGAAGGCTTTGCGCCGATGTTTGCCGCCATGGTGATGGTGGCCTTCCTGTTGCTGCGCGAGCCGGACTTCGGTGCCCTGATGGTGGTGATGTCCATTGCCATGGGCGTGCTGTTCCTCGGCGGCATCAATATGCGCATTTTCTCGGGCCTCGCGGTGATGGCGGCGGTGGCCATCGTGCTGCTGATCATTTCCTCGCCATACCGGCTCAAGCGGGTACTGGGTTTCATGGACCCGTGGGACGACCCGTATGGCAAGGGCTACCAGCTGTCGCACTCGCTGATCGCCATTGGCCGGGGTGAGTGGTATGGCGTGGGATTGGGCTCCAGTATTGAAAAGCTGTTTTACCTGCCCGAGGCCCATACCGACTTCATCATGGCGGTGATTTCGGAAGAATTCGGCTTTGTCGGCATCTGCGTGGTGATCGGCCTGTATGCCTGGGTGGTGCGACGTGCGTTTCACATCGGCGTGGAATCGAAAAAGCTGGAACGGTTCTTCCAGGCGCTGGTGGCGCAGGGCATGGGCATCTGGCTGGGTATTCAGGTGTTTTTCAACATCGGCGTGAACATGGGCCTGTTGCCCACCAAGGGCCTGACCCTGCCGCTGATGTCGTTTGGTGGTTCGGCCATGCTGATGAACCTCATCGCCATGGCCGTGCTGCTGCGGGTTGATTATGAAAACCGCCGCATCATGCGTGGCTACAAAGTGTAGTCACGCAGGACAAGCGCCGACAGGCGCGTAAGGGCGCAAGCCCGGTGGTGGCGGTTTCTGCGAGGCCGCAGGACGAAGCAAAAATCAGCGCATCATGCGCGGTTACAAGGTTTGATGAAGATGACGAACAGAACGGTCATGGTAATGGCAGCAGGTACGGGCGGACACATTGTCCCCGGCCTTGCCGTGGCCAAAGCGCTGCAAGCGCGCGGCTGGAAAGTGGTGTGGCTGGGTACCGAGCGCGGCATGGAAAACAAGCTGGTGCCGCCCACCGGCATCCCGCTGGAGCGGCTGGCATTCCATGGTGTGCGCGGCAAGGGCCTGATCGGCTCGCTCAAGGGCATGCTGCAGTTGTGCGGTGCGTTCGTGCGTTCGGCGCAGCTGTTGCTGCGTCATCGCCCGGATGTGGTATTGGGCATGGGCGGCTATGTCTGCCTGCCCGGTGGCGTGATGAGCGGCCTGCTGTGGAAGCCGCTGGTACTGGTGAATGCCGATGCCAGCCTGCTGTTGAGCAACAAGGCCTTGCTGCCGTTTGCCCGCAAGCTGGTGTGCGGTTTTGACGGCAGCGCAGCCAAGAGCGGGCCCAAGGCGCTGGTAACGGGTAACCCGGTACGCCAGGAAATCGAAGCCCTGCCGGCTCCGGCACAGCGTATGGCCGGACGCAGTGGCCCGCTACGGGTGCTGGTAGTGGGTGGCAGCCTGGGTGCGCGGGTGTTGAATCAGACCCTGCCGCAGGCGCTGGCACTGCTGCCAGAGGACAAGCGGCCGCAGCTGACCCATCAGACCGGGGAGGCGAACTTTGCCGAGGTGGAGGCAGCCTATCGTGCCGCCGGTCTGGAACAGGATGTGACGCTGTTGCCGTTTATCGATGACATGCCCAGCCGCCTGGCCGACTGCGACCTGATCATCTGCCGCGCCGGTGCCATTACGGTAAGCGAGCTGTGCGCAGCTGGCGTGGCCAGCATTCTGGTGCCGTTGGTGGTGTCCACCACCGCGCACCAGCGTGACAACGCCAAGTGGATGGCAGCGGAAGGCGCGGCCATCCATTTGCCGCAGCAGGAAATGACAGCACAAAAGCTGGCAGACGTTCTGGCTGGTCTTGACCGGCCCCGTCTGCTGGAACTTGCCAGCCATGCCCATGCATTGGCCCGCCCCGGCGCAGCTGCCCGGGTGGCCGATCTGTGCCAGGCGCTGGCGGACGAACAGTAATACGGCAGCCCCAAGCGGCCGGAAGCAACGAGAAAGAACATGAAACACAGGGTCAAACACATTCACTTCGTCGGCATCGGTGGTGTCGGCATGTGCGGCATCGCCGAGGTTCTGCTGAACCTCGGCTACACCGTGTCCGGTTCGGACATGGCCGATGGTGCCGCCACCCAGCGCCTGGCAAGCCAGGGCGCACGCGTGTTCTTTGGCCATGATGCAACCTATATGGAAGGTGCCGATGTGGTGGTGACTTCCACCGCAGTGAAGGCAGACAACCCGGAAGTCCTGCGCGCCCGCGAGCGCCGCATCCCGGTGATTCCGCGCGCCATGATGCTGGCCGAGCTGATGCGCTTCAAGCAGGGCATTGCCATTGCCGGCACCCACGGCAAAACCACCACCACCAGCCTGACGGCATCGGTGCTGGCGGCAGCCGGGCTGGACCCGACTTTCGTGATCGGCGGCAAGCTGACCGCAGCTGGCACCAATGCCAAGCTGGGTTCCGGCGAATTCCTGGTGGCGGAGGCCGACGAATCGGACGCGTCCTTCCTGCACCTGACGCCAGTGATGGCGGTGGTCACCAATATCGACGCCGACCACATGGACACCTACGACCACAGCTTCGACAAGCTCAAACAGGCTTTTGTCGACTTCCTGCACCGCCTGCCCTTCTATGGCCGTGCCGTGCTGTGCGTGGATGACCCGAACGTGCGCGAAATCCGCAGCCGCATCACCAAGCCGGTCACCACTTACGGTCTGGACGATTCGGCCGACATCTATGCCGACAACGTGGTTGCGGCCGGGGGCCAGATGCATTTTGACGTGGTGGTCAACAATGGCAGCCAACAGCGCTTCCCGGTGGTGCTCAACCTGCCGGGCCGTCACAACGTGCTGAATGCCTTGTCGGCCATTGCCATCGGTCTGGAATGCGGTGCGGATATTCCGTCCATCCAGCGCGGTCTGGCCGAATTTGCCGGTGTGGGCCGTCGCTTCCAGCGTTATGGCGAAGTGGCGCTACCTGACGGTGGCAGCTTCACTCTGGTGGACGACTACGGCCACCACCCGGTGGAAATGGCCGCCACGCTGTCCGCAGTACGCGGTGCCTTCCCGGACAAACGGCTGGTGCTGGCTTTCCAGCCGCACCGTTACAGCCGTACCCGCGATCTGTTTGAAGATTTTGTCAAAGTGCTGAACGGCGTGGATGCGCTGCTGCTGTCCGAAGTCTATGCCGCCGGTGAAGCGCCCATCGTGGCCGCCGATGGCCGTGCACTGGCCCGAGCGGTGCGCGTGTCGGGCAAGGTGGAGCCGCTGTTTGTCGAGCAGATTGCCGACATGCCGCGCACCATCATGGACATCGCCCGCGATGGCGATGTGGTGATCACCATGGGTGCCGGTTCCATCGGTGCGGTGCCGGGCAAGCTGGTGGCCGGCAAGCTGTAAGCGCCAGGCGAATTTTGGCGGGAGGGGACAGGCCCTCCCAGTAAGGAAGAGAAATGAAGCAGTACGGCAAAGTGGCAGTGATGATGGGTGGCAGCTCCGCCGAGCGTGAAATCTCGCTGATGAGCGGCAACGGCGTATTGAACGCGCTGCGTTCGCGCGGTGTGGACGCCCATGCCTTCGACCCGGCCGAAAAACCGCTGGCAGCACTGAAAGAAGAAGGCTTCGAGCGTGTGTTCATCATCCTGCACGGCCCGTTTGGCGAAGACGGCACTCTGCAAGGTGCACTGGAAACCCTGGGCATTCCGTATACCGGCTGTGGCGTGATGGCTTCGGCCATCTGCATGGACAAATGGCGTACCAAGCTGTTGTGGCGCGGTGCCGGCCTGCCGATTCCGGAGTTCGAACTGCTGGACGAAAACAGCGACTTTGCCGCCGTGGAAGCACGACTGGGCCTGCCGCTGTTCGTGAAGCCGGCGACCGAAGGCTCCAGCATTGGCGTGACCAAGGTCAAGCAGCCGGGCGAACTGAAAGCAGCGTTTGCGGAAGCCCGCAAGTACGACCCGCTGGTGCTGGCCGAGCGTTTTGTCGGTGGTGGCGAATACACCTGTGCCGTGATTGATGGCCAGGCCTATCCCACCATCAAGATCGAACCGGCCACCGAGTATTACGACTACCAGGCCAAGTATTTCCGCGACGACACGGTATACCGCTGCCCGTCCGGCCTGAGTGAAGAAGTGGAACAGCGCGCCCGCGCACTGTGCCTGCAAGCCTTCCAGGTACTGGGCGGTCAGGGCTGGGGCCGGGTGGATTTCCTGATGGATGAAGCAGGTGGCATTTACCTGCTGGAAGTGAACACCAATCCGGGCATGACCAGCCACAGCCTGGTGCCGATGGCCGCGCGCGCCCAGGGCATCAGCTATGAGGACCTGTGCCTGAACGTGCTGGATATGGTGCATGTGGGATAACCATCAGCTGCTGAAAGGCCTGGCCAATTTCCTGCTGGGTGCCTCGCTGCTGATGCTGTTGTATGCAGGTGGATTCTGGGTGACACACGCACCGGTGTTTCCGGTGAAGAAAATCCAGATCCAGGGACAGATGAAAAGAGTGACGCCGGAACAGCTGCGCTTCATTGCCGAGCACGAGCTGACGGGTACTTTCTTCACGCTGGACATCGACAAGACCCGGGCGGCGTTTGGCAAGCTGCCCTGGGTGCGGGACGCACAGGTGCGCCGGCGTTGGCCGGATGCACTGGAAATTGCAGTGGAAGAACATGTGGCGCAGGCGCGCTGGGGCGAAAACGGGCTGGTGGACAGCCACGGCGACCGCTTCGACGCCGCCAGCGACCAGCAACTGCCGGTGTTTCATGGCCCGGCAGGGGCAGAAAAGGACATGACAGCCATGCTGGCGCGTTTGCGTCAGGGACTGAAACCGACGGGGCTGGCCCCGCAGGAAATCTGGCTGTCACCGCGTCGGGCCTGGCAAGTGGACCTGGATAACGGCATCAAGCTGGACCTGGGTCGGGGTGACGTGGATTTGCGGGTGGAGCGATTCGCCCAGTACTGGAAAGACAAGCTGGCAGCGCTGCGTACCACATCGATTACGTGGACATGCGCTACCCCAATGGATTTGCTGTGCGGATGCCTGATTACAAAGCGCCGCCGGCACAAGTGAAAAAGTAATACCTAGCTGGAGCGACAGGTGAGCAAACCTAAGGAAAGCAAGAACATGCTGGTCGGCCTGGACATCGGAACGTCCAAGATCGTGGCGATTGTCGCGGAGGTCCTGGATGACGGCCAGCTCAACATCATCGGCATGGGCCAGACCCCGTCACGTGGTCTGAAGCGCGGCATGGTGGTGAATATCGAATCCACCGTGCAGGCCATCCAGCGTGCACTGGAGGAGGCCGAACTGATGGCCGACTGCAAGATTCACGAGGTGTTTGCCGGGATTGCCGGTTCGCACATCAAGAGCATCAACTCGCACGGCATGGTGGCCATCAAGGACCGCGAAGTCACCCAGATGGACATCGACCGCGTGATTGAAACCGCACGCGCCGTCACCATCCCGCCGGACCACCAGGTGCTGCACATCCTCACCCAGGAATACAGCATCGACGGCCAGGAAGGCGTGCGCGAACCGCTGGGCATGAGCGGCGTGCGCCTGGAAGCCAAGGTACACATCGTCAGCGGCGCGGTGTCTGCTGCGCAAAACGTCACCAAATGCGTGCGTCGCTGCGGTCTGGAAGTGTCCGACCTGGTGCTGCAACCGATGGCCTCGGCCATTGCCGTGCTGTCGGAAGACGAAAAAGACCTGGGCGTATGCCTGATCGACATCGGTGGCGGCACCACCGACATCGCCGTGTATGCCAACGGTGCCATCCGTCATACCGCGGTGATTCCGATTGCCGGTGACCAGATCACCAACGACATCGCCATGGCGCTGCGCACGCCTACCAAGGAAGCGGAAGACATCAAGATCCAGCATGCCGTGGCGCTGGTGAGCATGGCCGATCCGGGCCAGATGATCGAAGTACCGGGTGTGGGCGAGCGCGGGCCGCGCCAGATGTCGCGCGCCACGCTGGCCGAAGTGGTGGAACCACGGGTGGAAGAACTGTTCCAGCTGGTACAGCAGGAACTGCGCCGCAGCGGCTTCGAGGACCTGCTGTCCTCCGGCATCGTGCTGACCGGCGGTGCCAGCCTGATGCCGGGCATGGTGGAACTGGCAGAAGAAGTGTTCCACATGCCGGTGCGCGTGGGCGTGCCCAAGTATGTAGGCGGCCTGGCCGAGGTGGTGAAGACGCCACGTTTCTCGACCGGTGTCGGCCTGTTGTTGTACGGCAAGGACCAGATCCAGACCCATAGCGGACCCAAAGTGGAAAGCGCGGGTGTGGGCCAGCTGTTTGGCCGCATGAAGGCCTGGTTCGCCGGTAATTTCTAAGCAACGGCGGCCGGGTGGCCGCTGCTGTGATTTTTGTTTTTCGGGCAGCAGTAAATAGTGGAATGCAAGCTCATCTTAAACTTGAGGAGAGGCAAATGAGCGGAATGGTTTTTGAAGTAATGCAAGAGACCGCCAACGCGGCTGTGATCAAAGTGATCGGTGTAGGTGGCGGCGGTTGCAATGCCATCGACAACATGATCAGCAGCCATGTGCATGGCGTTGAATTCATCTGCGCCAATACCGACGCGCAATCCCTGCAGCGCAACAAGTCGCCGCAGAAACTGCAACTGGGCAACAACCTGACCCGTGGTCTGGGTGCCGGTGCCAACCCGGAAGTGGGCCGCAGCGCCGCGCTGGAAGACCGCGAACGCATTGCCGACGCCCTGCGTGGCGCCAACATGGTGTTCGTGACTGCCGGCATGGGCGGTGGTACCGGTACCGGTGCTGCCCCGGTGGTGGCTGAAGTGGCCAAGGAACTGGGCATCCTGACCGTAGGTGTGGTCACCCGTCCGTTCGAGCACGAAGGCAAGCGCCTGAAAGTAGCCCAGAGCGGTATCGAAGACCTGAAAAAGCATGTTGACTCGCTGATCGTCATCCCCAACGAAAAGCTGATGGAAGTACTGGGCGACGACGTGACCATGCGTGAAGCCTTCCGTGCCGCCGACGACGTGCTCAAGGGCGCAGTAGCCGGTATCGCCGAAGTGATTACCTGCCCCGGTCTGATCAACGTCGACTTTGCCGACGTACGCACCGTGATGGGTGAAATGGGCCTGGCGATGATGGGTTCTGCCTACGCCTCCGGCATCGACCGTGCCCGCGTGGCCGCCGAGCAAGCCGTGGCCAGCCCGCTGCTGGACAACATCACCCTGGAAGGCGCACGTGGCGTGCTGGTGAACATTTCCACCGCACCGGGTTGCCTGAAGATGAGCGAATACCGCGAAATCATGGGCATCATCCGTCAGTACGCCGACGAAGATGCACAGATCAAGTTCGGTACCGCCGAAGTGGAAGAAATGCCGGAAGACACCATCCGTGTCACCCTGATTGCCACCGGCCTGGGGCAGCAAAAGCCGGTACGCGAAGAGCGTCCGGAGTACATCAAGATCGTCAAGACCGGCACCGACGACCGTGCGGTGGAAGTCATCAACTACGACGATTTCGATACCCCGGCCATCATGCGTCAGGGCCGTCGCCGCGCTGCGCCGTCCACCGACTTCTCCAACCCGGAAGTGAGCGACAGCTATGACATTCCGGCCTTCCTGCGCAAGCAGGCAGATTAAGAAAGGTCTGCCAGGATAAATAGTTAAATACTATTAACGTGTGATTAGCAATCAATAAAGCATGGCGAAAGCCTGTGCTAGAATCGGGTTTTCCCGATTGCCTGAGAGCTTCACATGATATTCCAGCGCACGCTAAAACAAGCGATCAGCGCCACAGGTGTCGGCTTGCATTCTGGCGAGCGGGTGAAACTCACCCTGCTGCCGGCAGCGCCCGACACCGGCATCGTCTTTCGCCGAACCGACTTGCCCGAGCCGGTGGATGTGAAAGTCGAGCCTGCGCTCGTCAACGACACGCGCCTCTCCTCCACGCTGGTGACAGACACCGGCGTGCGTGTCGGCACGATCGAGCATTTGATGTCAGCCTTTGCCGGCTTTGGCATCGACAACCTTGTCGTCGAGGTGACGGCGGCGGAAATCCCCATCATGGATGGCTCCGCCGCCCCCTTCATTTACCTGCTGCAAAGTGCTGGTGTGGTCGAGCAGTCCGTGCCCAAACGCTTCATCCGGGTGAAACAGCCGGTGGAAATCGTCGAAGGCGACAAATGGGTCAGGCTGGACCCGCTGGACGGCTTCAAGATCACCCTGTCCATCGAATTCAATCACCCGGCTTTCAATCTGGCACCGCAAAAAGTCGAAATCGACTTTGCCAGCAGCTCTTATCTGGATGAAATCAGCCGCGCCCGCACCTTCGGCTTCATGCATGAAGTGGAATACATGCGCCAGCATGGACTGGGCTTGGGCGGCAGCCTGGATAACGCCATCGTGATTGATGATGAATACGTGCTCAATCCGGAAGGCCTGCGCTTCCCCGATGAATTCGTGCGTCACAAGATTCTGGACGCCATCGGCGACCTCTACATTGTCGGCCACCCGCTGATTGCCGCCTTCTCCGGCCATAAATCCGGCCATGCGATGAACAACAAGCTGCTGCGCAAACTGCTGGAAACCCCGGATGCCTGGGAATACGCCAGCTTTGTCGACCCGCTGGACGCCCCGTCCAGCTTCCATCGTCTGCCCGAGGCGGTGTAAGCATGCTGTGGTGGCGGCTGTGGGCGATTGTCATCATCCTGGCGTTTGGCTGGGCGGCCATCTGCTATGCCCTCACCCGCAACCCGCGCTACCTTCAACTCAGCCTGCGGCTGTGCAAATGGACGGGCGGTCTGGGGCTGTTGCTCTCCCTCTTCTGGCTGATTGGCAAATTGATCCGATAGCCGCACACTGCCAGCCATTCAAATCAGATGGCAGTCAGTGCTGCCGCTTGCTGGAGGTTTTGATGTCCGGACTGACGCATTTCGACGCCAGTGGCCAGGCCCACATGGTGGACGTGGGTGACAAAGAGGTCACCCGTCGCCGTGCGGTGGCGCAGGGCAGTATCCGCATGCTGCCTGCCACCCTGGCCCTGATCCGCGATGGCAATCATAAAAAGGGCGATGTGCTGGGCATTGCCCGCATCGCCGCCATCATGGCTTCCAAGCGCACTGCCGACCTGATTCCGCTCTGTCACCCCATCGCGCTCACCCGCGTGGCTGTTGAATTTGCGCTGGACGAAGCCGCCAGCAGTGTCGGTATTACCGTGACTGCCGAGTGCAGCGGCCAGACCGGGGTGGAAATGGAAGCCCTTACCGCAGCCAGCGTCGGCCTGCTCACCATTTACGACATGTGCAAGGCGGTGGACCGTGGCATGGTGATATCTGCCGTGCAGTTGCAGGAAAAAGAAGGTGGCAAGAGCGGGCACTGGAAGGCAGGTGCCTGAGCCACCGGCATCTTCCGCCATGCCGTGTAGCGTTTTATTGCAATGACGGGCAGTCCAGGTCGCCTTCCTTGCATTGCATCAGTTTTTGCAGCTCCTTGATGCGGTTCTCCGTCTTGCCGGTCAGGCATTGCAACCAGATGGTCGGGAAGATGCTGCCACCACTGACCTGGGCGGTTTCAAAGCGGCAAGCAGCATCCCGGTAGCCTATCCAGGCACGCTGGGCAACAGTCAGCCGTTGCTGGTCGTCGGCAGCCAGGCGCTGGCGGTACTGTTTGTAGAGGCTGTTCAGCTGTGTATCCGCCAGGTCATGCGTCTTGGCCGCGCAGACATTCATGTCCGTCTGCGTCATGGCATTCTGGCAGCTGTCGCTGGCAGCCAGCGCCATGCTGCTGCACAGCCCTGCCAGCAGCAGGCCGGTCAGACCGTATTTCATTGATGTTCCCTTTGTATTGTCCGGTTTCAGTCATGCAGCTCGGTCAGTTGCACCTGCTCCGGCCGCGCTTCGCGGCTGATCAATACCACCGCTGCCAGAATCAGCCCGCCACCCAGCACCTGGCTCCAGCCCAGCGGTTCGCCCAGTAACAGCCAGGCCAGCAGGATGGTGACCACTGGTTCTGCGGTGGAAATCAGCGAGGCCTGGGTGGCACCGGTTTGGGCCAGTCCGGACAGGAACAGTGCCAGTGCCGCCACTGTGCCAAAGCAGGCAATGCCCAATACCGACAGCCAGCCGTGCAGGCTGGCCGGGCCGTGAAAACCGGTACTGGCCAGATACACCCCGTAGCAACTGGCAGCGGAAAACACCACCACACAAGCGGACGTCAGCGGATCACACTCGCTGGTGTAACGGCTGCCGGCCAGGATGTACAGCGAATAGATGATGGCCGAACCCAGACCCAGCAGCAGTCCCAGCGGTTGGGCGGAGAGTTCCAGACCGATGGTGATCACCAGCCCGCCCAGCGCCAGTGCCAGCGCCAGCAGGCGTCTGCGGCTAAAGCGTTCACCCAGCAACAGGGTGGACAGCACCAGCACGATGGCAGGAAACAGGTAGAGCAGCAGGGCGATGGTGCCGGCGCTGGCATAGTGCAGGCCGGAAAAATAACAGGCGGCCATGCCGGCATAGCCCATGCTGCCCATGGCGATCAGCACCAGCAGTGCCCGGCCGCGTGGCCACGGCAGCTTCTTCCATAACACCCAGGGCAGCAGCAGGATGCCAGCCAGGAAAAAGCGCAGGAACAGCAGGCTGGGCGTGGACACGCCATCGGCGTAGGCAAAGCGCGCCAGAATGGCCATGCTGCCAAAACCGAGTGCGGAAAGCAGGATCTTGAACTGGGCCAGCGCCAGGGCGCTGCGCGGGGAGGGGGCAGGTGAAGACACAATACGGCCAGATGGGGGAAAGCCTTATTGATACCGCAATTTCACTTGCTTGTCATGACGAATGCACCGCGCTGGTGCAGGCAGGGCGACACAGGCCGTAACAGCCAGGCATCGCCCTGTGGCAGGGCGTCAGCTTTTCAGCGCCGCTGCTTCAGCGCCAGGGCGCGGCACGCAGCAGCTTGACCGCCTGTTCGGCAGATTTCGGTGCAGTCTTCTCTACACACAGGTCCTCGCGCAGGGCGCGGCGGGCCTTGTCATCGTATTCAATCTTGCGCCATTCCTCGCGCATGGATTCAATCCAGCGTTTGTTGATGCTGTCGCCAAAAGCATAGCTGCGGTAGGTATTGGCACTGCACTGGATGCCTTCCACGCTGAGGTTCTCGGCACCGGCCGGGCTTTGCACACGCAGGATCAGCCGTACCACGCCATCCTCACCCACCGTCATGCTCTTGCTGTCGGCAAAGTATTTGTTGGCCACTTCCGGGCCGACATAAAAACCGATCCAGTCCGGTGCCGTCGGGTAAGCCGGAATGCTGTATTTGCCTTCTTCCCAGGGCTTTACGTCTTCCAGCGCGTAGTTGGTGTTGTTGAAGCCCTTGTTGTATTCGCTGGCCTGGGCAGCCAGGGCCAGCAGCAGTCCGGCCAGGGCCAGACCAAATCGGGACAGATTCACGCACATCTCCTGCTCAAGGCTTGGCCGGGTGCTGGATTTGCCCCGGCCGGATGGTATAACGGCGGCGACCGGCTTCGCGGCCGGCCAACCCCCAGGTAAGTTCGGACAAGCTTACATCACCACGGGCCGATACGTTGAGCAGCATCGATGCGCGGGTGCCGTAATCGCGGCCCTGAATGAATACCGGCGACAACACCTTTTCCAGCGCCAGCCCCACCCCGGTGTTGGGCAACTGGCCCGGCCCGGCCGCGGTGGCATCGGCCAGCCAGGCAAAGGCTTCATCCTCGCCGGGCGGACGGCGCAGGCCGCGCAAGTGTTCGGCCAGGCGTTCGCTCTTGAACCATGGGGTGTCCAGCGTGGCATTGGACAGGGTGTGGATGCCGGGTGTCACCCGGGCAATGCGTGCGCCACGACTGTGAAAGTGGAACAGATCGTCCACCTTGCCGTACAGCAGGTTGAACGGTGCATAGTGCTGGTGGTTGTCGCGCAGCCAGTCGGCAAAGGCAAACGGGTCGTCATCGCCGGTGACAAAGCGCTGGACCAGCTCGCCGCGCGAGCGTTCCCCGCTCTTGCCATAGCCTTCGCGGAAGTTGGTCAGCGCGGCAAAGCGGCCACGGCCATCCACCATCAGCCAGCTGCCACCGGCCTGCAGGTCGCGCCCGCCAAGGGTATCGGTATGGCCTTCCCACCAGTCCAGCGCTGCGGCCGGGCGGGCATAGTATTCGTCGCGGTTGGCCAGCAAAACCAGCTGGCCCAGGCCGGGCATCTTGTAGGCAAAAGCAATCACGCACATGGCGGGCATTCCGATTTGGGAAGGGCTTGACGGGTGGCGTAAACTACTCGGATGGATAGCCGGTAGAATACTGCCTTCACCTCTGCATTGTAACGTAAAGACTGAGCGACACGCCCCATGACTCCCGACCGCCTGATTGACCTGTCCGGCCTCAACTGTCCCTTGCCCATCCTGCGCGCCAAGAAGGCGCTGGCCGATATGGCAAGCGGTGCCGTGCTGGAAGTGATTGCCACCGATGCCGGTGCACCCAAGGATTTCGAGGCTTTTTGCCGCCAGACCGGCAATGCCCTGCTGGAGTCCACCACCACGGCGGAAGGCAAGTTCCGCATGGTACTGCGTCGCAAGTAAGCCTGACCGCAACCGATACTGCCAGCCCAGACATAGACCCGACATAGAGCCCGAGCGCATGACGACACTGACCCTGATCCGCCCCGACGACTGGCACCTGCACCTGCGCGATGGCGCAGCCCTGGCTGCCGTACTGCCCGACACCGCCCGCCAGATGGGCCGTGCCATCATCATGCCCAACCTGAAACCGCCGGTGACCACGGTGGAAGCTGCCGCCGCCTACCGTGAGCGCATTCTGGCCGCACTGCCGGCCGGCAGCCGCTTCGAACCGCTGATGACGCTTTACCTCACCGACAACACCAGTGCCGAAGAAGTGCGCAAGGCGCGCGCCAGCGGTTTCGTGCATGGCATCAAGCTGTATCCGGCCGTGCCACCACCAATTCCGACTTTGGTGTCAGCAGTATTGATAAAGCCATGCCGGCGCTGGAAGCCATGGCCGAATGCGGCATGCCGCTGCTGGTGCATGGTGAAGTGACGGACTCCGCCATCGACATCTTCGACCGCGAAGCCGTGTTCATCGAACAGGTCTTCCAGCCACTCTTGGCCCGCCTGCCGTCCCTGCGCGTGGTGTTCGAACACATCACCACCAAGGATGCCGCCGAATATGTGGCCAGCGCGCCGGATAATATTGCCGCCACCATCACCGCGCATCATCTGCTGATGAACCGTAATGCCATCTTTGTTGGTGGCATCCGTCCGCATCATTACTGTCTGCCGGTACTCAAGCGCGAGCTGCACCGCCAGGCGCTGGTCGCCGCGGCCACCTCCGGTTCGGCCAAGTTCTTCCTTGGCACCGACAGCGCACCGCATGCCCGTCACGCCAAGGAAGCTTCCTGCGGCTGTGCCGGCATGTACACCGCCAATGCCGCCATCGAGCTGTATGCCGAAGCTTTCGAAGCGGCCGGCGCGCTGGACAAGCTGGAAGCCTTTGCCAGCCTGAATGGCCCGGCTTTCTATGGCCTGGCCCCCAATGCCGACACCATTACTCTGGTGAAGGAAAGTTGGACCGTGCCGGCCGAACTGGCCTATGGCGACGATGTGCTGGTGCCGCTGCGTGCCGGCGAGGCCATCCACTGGCGCATGCAGGACTGAAGTCAGTCCCGCTTGGCCAGAGTCGAAATAGCTCCCGCAAGGGAGCTTTTTTTATTGGTATTGCCGGGTTGTCGGGCAATCCGTCCGTCTCTGAGCAAAGACTGGCCCTATTTACAGGCTGTAATGAAAGCCGCGTATTTAAAGGCGTTGCGGCTTATTACGCCGCTGACTACCGGTGACGGTACGGCCTGAATACGCAGGCAATTAATGCCGGATGGCTAAATCGCCCATATTGGCGCGGGGAGGGGGGCTGGACTGCCTGTTAAATAAGCCATGCATGCAAGATATTAATACCTGCCAATACCATTACTCATGGGCTGGGTGAGAATAGTTGCTGTTACTGCGGAAATATTGCGCAAAAATGCTGGAAATTAAGGCCTAGTCGTTGAAATGACACGGATTTTGCAAAACGATTGTCATATTGTTTCTGGTGAGGCTTGAGAATTGCAAAAGCGCTGGCGCATAATTTCCCGTCCGTTTCGGACAGTCAAACGGAAAATGCCGGACATAATCCGGGCCAATTACACACCCGCAATAAGCGGGGCTCTACAGAACAGGAGAATAGGCGAATGCATCACAATAAATCGCTCCGTATTACCGCATCCGCAGTGGCACTGGCGCTGGCTGCTTGCTCTGGCCTGGCGCTGGCCGCGCAGGTACCGGCTGGTGTCAAACTGGCTGCCAAACAGGAACTCACCCGCAACACCGGTTCCGAGCCCGAGTCGCTGGACCCGGTACTGGCCGAATCGGTTCCGGCCAACACCATTACCGCCGACCTGTTTGAAGGCCTCACCGCCACCGACAGCTTTGGCAAGGTTGTGCCGGGTGTGGCCGAGTCCTGGAAGCAGACCAGCCCCACCACCTGGGTATTCAAGCTGCGCAAGAATGCCAAGTGGTCGGATGGTTCCGCGGTGACCGCGAGCGATTTCGTCTATGGCTGGCAGCGTTTTGTCGAGCCCAAGACGGCATCTCCCTATGCCTCTACCTACGGCATCTTCATCCTCAACGGCAAGGAAATCACCGAAGGCAAGAAGCCCGCTTCTGCGCTGGGCGTGAAGGCCGTGGACAAGTACACGCTGGAAGTACAAACCCCGTACCCGGTACCGTTCATGCCGTCGCTGGTAGCCAATACCCAGCTGGCTCCGCTGCCCAAGGCCACCATCGACAAGTTCGGCAAGGACTGGACCAAGCCGGGCAAGATGGTATCCAACGGCGCTTTTGCGCTGAAGGACTGGCAGGTCAACAGCAAGGTGGTCGTGGAAAAGAACGCCCAGTACTGGGACGTGAAGAACGTGCAGCTGGGCAAGATCACCTATCTGCCGATCGAAGACCACAACGCCGACGTGAAGCTGTATGAATCCGGCGAAAACGACTGGGTACTGGAACTGCCGTCCGGCACTTACGACAAGTACAAGACCCAGTATCCGAAGGAAATCCGCAATGCGCCTTTCCTGGGCCTGCGTTACTACTCGCTGAACAACAAGGACCCGCTGCTGAAAGACGTGCGCGTGCGCAAGGCACTGTCCATGGTGATCGACCGTGACATCCTGGCCAAGAAAGTGACTGCCGACGGTCAGTCCCCGGCCTACAGCGCCATCGTGGCCGGTACTGCCGGTGCCGATGTCACCAGCTACGACTGGGCAAAATGGCCGATGGCCAAGCGGGTGGAAGAGGCCAAGAAGCTGCTGGCCCAGGCCGGTGTACAGCCTGGCACCAAGCTGAAGTTTGCCTACAACACCAGTGACTACCACAAGAAGATGGCCATCTTTGCCGCTTCCGAATGGAAATCCAAGCTGGGCCTGAATACCGAGCTGGAAAGCCTGGAGTTCAAGGTGCTGCTGAAGAAGCGTCACGATGCCGATTACCAGATCGCCCGTAACGGCTGGGTAGCTGACTACAACGACGCCACCACCTTCCTCGCGCTGGTGCAGTGTGACAACGACCAGAACGACAACAAGAACTGCAATGCCAAGGCCGAAGCACTGATCAAGCAGGGTAGCGATACCACTGATCAGGCCAAGCGCAAGCAACTGTTCACCCAGGCTGTGAAGATGATCATGGATGACTATCCGATGATCCCGCTGCTGCAATACACCGCACCGCGTCTGGTGAAGTCCTATGTGGGTGGCTACGGCAAGAACCCGATGGACCGCTACCGCGGCAAGGACCTCTACATCATCCAGCACTAAGCCTTGCGCTTGACTGAGTGATGCAAGAGGAGGGGGCTGCGGCCCCCGGTTGAACAGAGGCCGGATGTCCGCCAGACGGACATCCGGCTTGTGATGTAGCGCATCATGCCGGCGCGCCTTGCCGTACAGCCATGTTCACAAGACGTGTGCTGCGCTGGCGGACGAGCCTGGCTGGAGTATCCCCATGTGGTCCTATACTTTCCGACGCGTGCTGGCGACCATTCCCACACTGCTGGCCGTCATTACCGTTTGCTATCTGCTGCTGCACCTGACCCCGGGCGGCCCGTTTGACGGGGAGCGCAAGGTGTCTGCCGCCGTGCTGGCCAATCTGCAGGCCAAGTACCATCTCGACCTGCCCTTGTGGCAGCAATACCTGTATTACATCAAGAGCCTGTTGCAGGGTGATCTGGGTGCTTCCTTCCGTTATGCCGACTGGAGCGTGAACGATCTGGTGGGCAAGGCCCTGCCGGTGTCTGCCGCCATCGGTGGCGGTGCCATCGTGATTTCCCTGTTCATCGGCGTGGCGCTGGGCATTGTGGCCGCACTGCGCCAGAACAGCATCATCGACTATCTGGTAATGCTGCTGGGCAATATCGGCGGTGCCTTTCCGTCCTTCGTGCTGGGCCCGGTGCTGGTGATGGTGTTTGCCATCGGCCTGGAATGGCTGCCCGCTGGCGGCTGGGATGATTTCTCGTTGCGCTACATGGTGCTGCCGATGGCCCTGCTGGTGTTCATCAACATTTCCACCATCGGCCGCGTGATGCGCGGCAGCATGATCGAGGTGCTGGGCAGCAACTTCATCCGTACCGCCCGCGCCAAGGGCTTGCCCATGCGCACCATCGTGCTGCGCCATGCGCTCAAGCCGGCCTTGATGCCGGTGGTGTCGGTAATCGGCCCGCTGGCCATTTCCTCCATCACCGCTGCGGTGGTGACCGAAACCGTGTTCGGCCTGCCCGGCCTTGGCAAGCTCATCGTCAATGGTGCCGCCAACCGCGACTACACGCTGGTACTTGGCCTGGTGGTGCTGGTGACGGTGATTACCGTTGTTCTCAACCTGCTCGTGGATCTGGCCTATGCGCTGCTGGACCCGAAGATTCGCTACTGAGCGGGAGCAAAATCATGATGCAAAGCAAACAGAAAGCCATGACAGCGGCGCTGGACAATGGCCTCACCGATGCCGCCGTAGAAGGCCGCAGCCTGTGGCGTGATGCGCGGTTGCGCTTTTTCCGTAACAAGGCGGCTGTGCTCAGCCTGATCGTACTGGCCTTCATCACCCTGGCCTGTGTGTTCGGGCCGATGGTGCTGCCACACACTTATGAAGACACCGACTGGGATGCGATGGGCATCTCCCCGACGCTGGTGAATACTCACTGGTTCGGTACTGATGCGCTGGGGCGTGACCTGCTGGTGCGCTGCCTGATTGGCGGACGCATTTCGCTGATGGTGGGCGCACTGGCCACCATCGCCTCGGTGGCGCTGGGCATTGTCTGGGGTGCGACCGCCGGTTTCATGGGCGGCAAGGTGGATGCGCTGATGATGCGTATCGTCGACATGATGTATGCCGTGCCCTACCTGCTGATTGCCATCCTGATGGTGACCCTGTTGGGCCGCGACTTCTACCTGGTGGTGCTCACCATTACCGTGTTCTCCTGGATGGACATGGCACGGGTGGTGCGCGGCCAGACGCTGGCGATCAAGTCCAAGGAATATGTCGAGGCGGCCCACGCCATCGGCGTGTCCACGCCCAAGATCATCTTCCGCCACATCGTGCCCAATCTCTTGGGCATCGTGGTGATCTACACTACCGTCACCGTGCCGGGCGTGATCCTCACCGAATCGGTATTGTCCTTCCTGGGCCTGGGTGTGCAGGAGCCGATGACCAGCTGGGGCGTGTTGATCCAGGACGGGGCCGGGGTGATGGATGCCAGCCCGTGGATTCTGCTGTTCCCGGCCGGCATGCTGTCGGTCACCCTGTATTGCGCCAACTATATCGGCGACGGCCTGCGCGATGCGCTCGATCCGAAAGATCGTTGAGGTAGCAACAGATGAGTCTATTGAAAGTAAGTAATCTGGGCGTACAGTTCCAGACCAACGACGGCGTGGTCAGCGCCGTCAACGGCGTCAGCTTCGAGCTGGAAAAGGGCCAGACCCTGGGCATCGTCGGCGAATCCGGTTCCGGCAAGAGCCAGACCGTACTAGCCATGATGGGCCTGCTGGCGCGTAACGGCAGAACCACCGGTGAGGCGCTGTACCAGGGCCAGAACCTGCTGGCCATGAGCCCGACCGAGCTCAACCGCATCCGCGGCGACCGGCTGGCGATGATCTTCCAGGACCCGATGACCTCGCTCAACCCCTATCTGACGGTAGAGCGCCAGATGACCGAGGTGCTGGAGTTGCACAAGGGCATCAGCCGCCGCGATGCGAAAAAGCGCGCCATCGAGCTGCTGGACGCAGTGCGCATTCCGGAAGCCGCCCGTCGCATCAATATGTATCCGCACGAATTCTCCGGCGGCATGCGCCAGCGGGTGATGATTGCCATGGCCCTGCTGTGCGAGCCGGAAGTGCTGATTGCCGACGAACCCACCACCGCGCTGGACGTGACGGTACAGGCGCAGATCCTCACCCTGCTCAAAGACCTGCAGCGTGATTTCGGCACCTCCATCGTGATGATCACCCACGATCTGGGCGTGGTGGCCGGCCTGTGCGAAAAAGTCATGGTGATGTATGGCGGCCGCGTCATGGAATACGGCACGGCGGACAACATCTTCTATCAGCCCAGCCATCCCTACACCATCGGCCTGCTGGGCGCCTTGCCCCGGCTGGACCACGACGGCAGCGAGCTGGTGAGCATTCCGGGTAATCCGCCCAATATGGCGCACATGCCCAAGGGCTGCCCGTTCTCCGAGCGTTGCACCCACGCCAGCAGCCGCTGCGCCGACGAACTGCCGGCACTGGCTGCCAGCACCAGCAATCCGCAGGTGCTGCGCGCCTGTCACAAGCCGGTAGCCGAATTGCAGCTGGCCGCACAGGAGGTGGCACATGTCTGAACAAGCCAAGCAGCCGATTCTGTCGGTACGTGATGTCAAAGTGCATTTTCAGGTGAAGGGCGACGGCCGCTGGCCGTGGAGCGCCAGGCGCACGCTCAAGGCGGTGGACGGCGTCAGCTTCGACCTCTACGCCGGTGAAACCCTGGGTGTGGTGGGCGAGTCCGGCTGTGGCAAGTCCACCCTGTCGCGCGCCATCCTCAACCTGATTCCGGCCACCGCTGGTGAAATCGTGTGGATGGGCAAGGACCTCACCCGTGGCAGCGACAAGGACTGGCATGCAGTGCGCAAGGATATCCAGATGATCTTCCAGGATCCGCTGGCCTCGCTCAACCCGCGCATGACCGTCGCCCAGATCATTGGCGAACCGCTGCGCGTGCACAAGCCGGAGCTGTCCGCCGAGGACATCATGCAGCGCGTGCGCAGCATGATGCGCAAGGTGGGCCTGCGCGAGCAGATGATCAACCGCTATCCGCACGAATTTTCCGGCGGCCAGTGCCAGCGTATCGGCATTGCCCGTGCGCTGATTCTGGAGCCCAAGCTGATCATCTGCGACGAACCGGTATCGGCGCTTGACGTGTCGATCCAGGCGCAGATCATCAACCTGCTGAAGGAACTGCAGCGCGAGATGGGCCTGGCGCTGATCTTCATCGCGCACGACCTGGCGGTGGTGAAGCATATTTCCGACCGCATCCTGGTGATGTATCTGGGCCGCGAGATGGAGCTGGCGCAAAAGCATGCCTTGTACGACGCGCCTGCCCATCCGTACACCCGCGCCTTGTTGTCGGCCATTCCCATTCCGGACCCGAAGCTGGAGAAAAACAAGGTGATCCAGATCCTGCAAGGCGATCTGCCCAGCCCGATCAATCCGCCGTCCGGCTGTGTGTTCCGCACCCGCTGCCCGCAGGCCGAGGATCGTTGCAGCAAGGAAACCATCCAGCTGCGCCGTATCAGTGAGCAGAGCCAGAGTTCCTGCCTGCTGGCTTGATGCAGCCAATGCCCGGTCTCCAGCCCCGCTGATGCAAAGCGGGGCTTTTTCTTGCCCGCAAGCTGGCGGAATCAGGCTGTATGTTAATTTTTGCTAAATTACGTTAGCATTATGGCGGTTTTTAAAAAGGAATTTTGATATGAAAAAATTGCCCCTTGCTCTCGTTTTTGCACTGTCCCTGTCTGGCACCGCCCAGGCTTTCGACCTCAACGGCATGCTCAGCTCGGGCAGCGACCTGCTCAAGGCCGCCACGCTCAGCGACGCGGACGTGAAGAACCTGGCGGCCGAATCCAGCGCCGCCATGGACAAGAAGAACAAGGTTGCTCCGCCTTCCAGCGCATATGGCAAGCGCCTGGCCAAGATCGTCAAGGGTCTGGACAGCGAAGACGGCACCAAGCTCAACTTCAAGGTTTACCAGACCAAGGACGTCAACGCCTTCGCCATGGCCGATGGCACGGTGCGCGTGTACAGCGGCCTGCTGGACAAGATGGATGACGACCAGGTGCGTTTCGTCATCGGCCATGAAATCGGCCACGTGAAACTGGGCCATACCAAGAAAGCCATGCAACTGGCTTACTCTGCCTCCGCAGCCCGCAAGGCAGCCGGTAGCAGCGGCAACAGCACTGCCGTGGCCCTGAGCGAGTCCGATCTGGGCAACTTTGCCGAAGCCATCGTCAACGCCCAGTTCTCGCAATCGCAGGAAAGCGATGCCGATGCCTACGGCGTGGGCTTCCTCAAGCGCCACAACTACAATGTGCAAGGTGCACCGTCGGCCCTGCGCAAGCTGGCCGAGCTGTACGGCAACGACAGCAGCATGCTGGCCAGCCACCCGGCTCCGGGCGAACGTGCTGCCAAGGTGGAAAAGCTGATCGCCAACTGATCAGGCAACTGACACAAAAAGGCCTCCGCATGGAGGCCTCAGGCTGCTGACAAAGTTATTTGGTTCGATTGCACTGGACCCGGCGAAGCCGGGCCTTCCGACTGAGTAATTGATTCCGCAGCCTTCCCATCTATTCCCAATCCCCCCGCCCTTGCCCTGCAAGGGAGCCCCGCTTTCCTTCCAGAAAGCGAGAGGGGTTTGTCAATAATCTGAAGCCTCCGCATGGAGGCCTTTGTGCATATTTGAGTCAGCGCGGTTCAGCGCTTCTTTGGCGGCTTGGCCAGTTGTTTCAGCGCATGGGAAACCGCCACCAGCCCGAAGCTGGCGGTCACCACCATGCCGGCACCAAAGCCTGCGCAGGACAGGCCCTGCGGGCCACGGCTGCTGTCGGCATCGCAGCTTTGCGTGTCGGGATAAACCAGCTGTTCGGTAGAGAATACGCAGGGAACATGCAGCTTCTTGCCGGCATCGCGCGGGAAACCGTGATAACGGCGCAGATTGTAGCGCAGCTTGGACAGCAGCGGGTCGTACGTCACCTCGCCCAGGTCGGCCAGCTTGATCAGGGTCGGGTCCATCTGGCCACCGGCACCGCCGGACACGATGAACGGCTGGCGACGGCGCACGCACCAGGCGGCCATGGCAGTCTTGACCCGCAGATTGTCGATGCAGTCGATGATGAAGTCGAAGCTCTGGCCCAGCATGGCATCCAGATTGTCTTCGGTCACGAAGTCCTCGATTTCCTGCACCACGCAGGCCGGGTTGATGGCGTGCACGCGTTCGGCCAGCGCCGTCACCTTGGCCATGCCGTAGTGCGGGTCCAGCGCCGGCAGCTGGCGGTTGGTGTTGGATTCGGCAATATTGTCCAGATCAATCAGCGTCAGGCGACCGATTGCGCTGCGGGCCAGCGCCTCCACCGCCCAGGAACCCACGCCACCTACTCCCACCACACAGACATGGGCTGCCTGAAAGCGGCTGAGTGCATCGGGGCCATACAGGCGGCCAATACCGCCAAAGCGGCGGTCAAGATCTGCGTCGTGCGACATCTGCTGTATATCCGGAACCAAAAAACGGCCAAGCATAACCAAGAGCGCCGGGGCTGACCAGTGTTTGCCCGGAAAAAAGCAAGCAGCTGATTTACTGGAACTTTCCGCATGCTTTCCTATTCTTCTGCATAGGTCCGTCACGAATGCATGTCGGCATTCCTCTGATCCGGGCCGGCCTGAGTGATCTCAAGGGAGTTCCCCATGAAGCACCCGAGTTTCGATATCGATCTGGACAAGCACTACAACGCCACCGTGGTGATTGCCTGCGTGGCCTGCGGTCATGAAAACCGCCATCATCTGAAATCCCTCTCCCCCGACCACAGCCTGCGCTGCCAGTGCGGCAGCGACATCTCCATGACGCACACCGCCATGCAGGCGGCCCAGCGCCGTGTGAGCGCATTGAAGCAGGCCTATCGAATAGCCTGATGGAGTGACGCCGACAATTTGTGTATCACCCCCGGCAAGCAGTTTGCTGGCACAATCAGGCAAGGCCTGATCTGGCATTTCCCTACACGGCGGCCCATGTGGCCGCCGCTTTCATTTGCAGGAGCACAGCATGCAGTGGATTGATATGCGCAGCGATACCGTCACCCAACCTACCCAAGCCATGCGTCATGCCATGGCCCATGCCGTGGTGGGCGACGATGTCTATGGTGACGACCCGACCGTGGCTGAACTGGAAAACCTGGCCGCCCGCTTGCTGGGCAAGGAAGCCGCCTTGTTTGTGCCTACCGGCAACTTTGGCAACCAGCTGGCCATCTTCACCCACTGTCAGCGCGGCAACGAGGTGATTCTGGGTGACGACTGCCATATCGTGTGGCACGAAACCGGCGGCGCGGCGGTGATTGCCGGGGTGCAGTTGCGCACCATTGCCGGTGACAAGGGAGTGATGGACCCGGACGAAATCGCAGCGCGCATCCGGGTGGGCCACGATGTCCACTGGCCGCAAACCGGGCTGATCTGCCTGGAAAACGCCCACAGCAATGGCCGGGTGATTCCGCTGGACATCATGCAGCGCACTGCCGACATTGCCCGCCGCCACGGCGTGCCGGTGCATCTGGATGGCGCCCGCGTGTTCAATGCTGCGGTCCATCTGGGCTGTGAGGTGCAGGACATCACCCGCCATGCCGACAGCGTGATGTGCTGTCTGTCCAAGGGACTGGCCGCGCCGGTGGGCTCCATCCTGGCCGGTTCGGCCGATTTCATCGCCCGTGCCCGTTACAAGCGCAAGCTGCTGGGCGGCGGCTGGCGTCAGGCTGGCGTGCTGGCCGCGCCGGGCATTCTGGCGCTGACCGAGATGACTCAGCGGCTGGGAGAAGACCATGCCAATGCCCGTTATCTGGCCGAGCGCCTGCATGGCATGCCCTGCATCGAAGTTGAGCTGGACGATGTCCACATCAATATGGTGTGGTTCCGTTTTCTGGCCGATATTGATGTCAGCGAGCTGATGACCGCGCTGACTGCGGTCGGCATCAAGGTCAATCCGCCCGAAGGTGGCCGCATGCGGCTGGTGACGCACTGGCAGACCAGCCGCAGCGACATCGACCGGGTGCTGGATGTGTTCCAGCGCGTATTGAGCGACTGAGTGCCGCTGACCAGAATCTGCTGCGCCATGTCGGGATACTTGCCGGAGGAACCATGAAACACTTGCTGACAGCCTTGCTGTTCTTCTGTTGTGGAGCGGTGCAGGCACAGGAACAGATGCTGACACTGCAAACCCGTCCATCAGTCACGCTGCGCATGTTGCTGCTGGAGCCGGAAGGCAAACCGCAGGCCAGCCTGATTCTGTTTACCGGCGGCGATGGGGTGCTCAGGCTGGGGGATGACGGCCAGCTGCATGCGGGAGCCGGCAATTTCCTGGTGCGTACCCGTCAGCAGTGGGCCGCGCAGGGCTTTCAGGTGGCGGTGGTGGATGCCCCGTCCGACCACCCGGACAATCTCAACCGGGGGGATTTTCGCAGCAGTGCCGAACACGCACAGGACATTGCTGTGGTCATCGCCCAGCTGCGCCAGCGGGCCGCTGTGCCGGTATGGCTGGTGGGCACCAGTCGCGGTACCACCTCAGCTGCCGCCGTCGCCATTCGCCTGCAGGACAAAGTGGATGGCGTGGTGCTGACCTCTACCATCAACCGCGATCGGGGCAGTGTGGCAGACCTGGCCCTGCCACAACTGACCCAGCCGGTGCTGGTGGTGCAGCACCAGCACGACCAGTGCAAGGTGACGCTCTATCAGAACGTCCAGCCAGTGATGGATGGCTTGCAATCATCCCGCAGCAAGGAACTGCTGCTGGTGGATGGCGGCATGGACAAGGGCGACCCGTGCCAGCCGTGGGCAGCGCATGGCTATAACGGTATCGAAGCAGAAGTGGTGGACAAGGTGGCGCGCTGGATTCGTCAGCATTGACTTGCCAACCCGGCCTGCACCAATCGGGAGGGCAGGCCGGTCTGATCCGCATGTTTCATGAGGCGTGCTCAGTTATACACAACGGTCACCATACTTCTGACCGGCTCGTTGCGGACATCGCCAGCACGATCCTCAGTGGTGACAATGCGGCTGATCTGCACTGATTGGGTTGCCGTCGCATCGGCACAGTAGGGTGTTGGTGCCGCCTGGCGTGCCATCCGGTAGCTGGCAGGTTTTTGTGCATAGCTCACCCAGGTGGCAGCCGGAATGGCGCAGGGGGTTTTGACAATCGCTCCCTGAAAAGTGATGGTGCCGGTGGAGGCAAATGCTGCTTGCGCGAGCAGCAGGGAGGCCAAAGTGGTGGCAGCGATGAATTTTTCATGATGAGCTCCTTGCTGAGATTTTTTCCTGATCAATTCAGAAATTTCTACCGAATTTATAGGACTCATCAGTGCTGTTGCGCAATAGCTGTTATTAAACAAATATTTTAAAAATCAGCAATATTCTTTAATTAAAAATCTAATTTTAAATGGCAAATTATCAATTATTGATTTTATTGTCATTTTATTCAGTCATTTTAAATGAAAATCAATTAAATCAGAGCGGCAGAGATTCGCTTATAGTCATCAAATTTTAATTTGCTACCGTACCAAAGACAGATGCCGCTTTATGGCCAAGCCTCACGCGGCTGCGGCAAGCCAGGCTGTCGATGCTAAGCTGTGCGCCTGTTTGCATTTCTGGTTCTCCCATGTCCCACCTCCCCGATACCCACCAGTGGCTGGAAAGCCTGGACGACCCCGCCGTAGACAGCTGGGTTGCCGCACAAAACAAGCGTACCCAGGCGGTACTGGATGCTGATCAACGCTATGCGCCCTTGCGCCAGGAAATCCTGAGTCATCTGCGCGATACCCGGCAGATTCCCTTCTTCTCCGAACACGCCGGCTGGCTGTACAACTTTCATCAGGATGAACATCACCCGCGCGGCATTTACCGCCGCACCACGCTGGCGGACTACCAGGCGGCCAGCCAGCAGTGGCATACCGTGCTGGACGTGGATGCCATTGCTGCCGCTGCCGGCAAGGATTGGTATCTGGACGGGGTGGCGCACTGCACGGTGCAGCCCTCCCGCGTGCTGGTGCATTTGAGCGAGGGCGGCGGCGATGCCAGCCTGGCCTGGGAATACGATCTGGAAACCGCCAGTTGGGTGGAGCAGGGCTTTCGCTTTCCGCACGGCAAAAACCATATCGCCTGGCGTGACCCCGACAGCGTGCTGGTGTGCCCCGGCTGGAAGGGCGCACCACTGAGCCGTTCCGGCTATCCGCGCGAAGTGTGGCTGGTAGAGCGGGGGACCGATGGCCAGCACCAATGGCAGCAGCTGTTTGTGGCGGACCAGGAGGCCATGATGGTGGCCGCCTGGCGTTATCTGGACGGGCCGGATGGCTGGCTGGACCTGATCGAAGCAGCGGACGGCTTTTACAGCAAGACTTACCACCTGATCGGCGCCGCCTTGCAGACCCACCCGCTGCCTTTGCCGCCCAAGGCGGATATCGAGGCGTATCTGCATGGTCAGTTCATTGTCAAACTGGCGGAAGACTGGTGTTGGCAGGACAAAACCCATGCCGCCGGCAGTCTGCTGGCGGTGCCACTGACATGTCTGCTGGGTGATGAGGGCCGTATTCAGCAACTGGTGGCTCCGGCTGCCAGACTGGCGGTGGAGTCGGTGGAAACCACCCGCAGCAGCGTGGTGGTGAACCTGATCGACAATGTGCGCAGTCGTCTGCTGGCTTTCGACTGGCAGGATGGCAGCTGGCATGCCCGCAGCCTGCCGGTGCCCGACAGCGGCGTCATCGAATTTGCCGACCAGCCCTGGAACAGCGATGTGCTGTGCTACAGCTTCAGCGACTTCCTCACGCCCACCGGCCTGTACCGGCTGAATGTGGCCACCGGCGAGCAGGACTGCCTGCGCCAGCAGCCTGCTGCATTTGATGCCAGCCGCTTTATGGCCGAGCAGTGCTGGGCCTCCGCGCCCGATGGCGTGGACATTCCCTATTTTGTGGTGCGCGCCCGCGATACGGTACTTGATGGCCAAACCCCGACGCTGTTGTACGGCTATGGCGGTTTTGAAGTGCCGATGATGCCCTACTACGTGGAAAACTTCGGCGCACACTGGCTGGAAAAGGGCGGTGCCTTCGTGCTGGCCTGCATTCGTGGTGGCGGGGAATTCGGCCCCGGCTGGCATCAGGCCGCGCAGGGTATCAAGCGCCCGGTGTCGTTTGATGACTTCTGCAGCGTGGCCGAGGCCTTGATTGGCAGCGGCCTGACCAGCCCGGACAAGCTGGGCATAGAAGGCGGCAGTAATGGTGGCCTGCTGGTGGCCGCCTGCATGGTACGTCGCCCAGAGTTGTTCAAGGCTGTGGTGTGCGAGGTGCCGCTGCTGGACATGCTGCGTTATACCGAGCTGCTGGCCGGTGCCAGCTGGATAGACGAATACGGCGACCCGGCCGACCCGCAACAGGCAGCAGCCTTGCAGGCCTATTCGCCCTATCACCAGCTGCAAGCCGCTGCGCGCTACCCACTGCCCTTGTTCACCACCAGCACGCGCGACGACCGGGTACACCCCGGCCATGCGCGCAAGATGGTGGCGCAGATGCAGGCGCTGGGGCATCCGGCCTTGTTGATGGAAACCGATGCCGGTGGCCATACCGGCAATGCCGGTCAGGAGCAGACCGCAGCGGAACTGGCGCGGGTGCTGGTGTACCTGTATCAGCAACTGATGGATTAAAGCCATCGTCATCGGCGGGCGGCGGTGCTAGTCTGGGCGATTCCCGCCCTGTGGAGAAGCTTGCATGATCACGCTTTACACCTTCGGACCGGCATTCGGCCTGCCCGACCCCAGCCCCTTTGTCATCAAGGTCGAGATGCTGCTCAAGCTCTCCGGCCTGCCTTACCGCAAGCAGCGCGGTAGCATGCGCACCGCGCCCAAGGGCAAGCTGCCTTATATCGACGACGCCGGTGCGCAGGTGCCGGACTCGACCCTGATTCGCCTGTATCTGGCCGAGCAATACGGCATTACCCTGGATGCCGGCCTGTCCGATGCCGACAAGGCCGTGGCCTGGAGCGTGGAGTGCCTGTGCAGCGACCATCTGTACTGGTGTGTGGTGCATGAACGCTGGCTGGATGACGCGGTGTTTGCCCGCGGCCCGGGGGTGTTTTTCCAGCGTGTGCCATTCTTGCTGCGCGGCATGGTCATCCGCATGATCCGGCGCAAGGTGCGTGGCAATCTGCACGGCCAGGGCCTGGGGCGTTTCAGCCCGGCGGAACGCCAGCGCCTGCTGCAACTGGATATCGCCAGCTTGGCTACCCTGCTGGCGGACAAGCCCTACATGCTTGGCGCGACCCCCAGCTGGCTGGATGCCACGGTATTTGCCTTTGTCGCCTCGGCCCTGCTGGCCACGCTGGGTGACACCCCCAGTCGGCAGGTGGTCAGCCAGTATCCCAATCTGGTGGACTATGTGAGCCGCCTGCGCCAGCAGTACTTCCCGGAATGGCAGGTGTAGCGATGACTGGCGTGATTCTTGCAAGCCATGCAGACCCCCGTCAGCCCGAAAGCCTTGCCATGAGTCGTGACATCCTGATCCGCCCCGCCACACCTGCAGATGCCGCGGCCATGGCTGCCATCTACAACCCCTATGTGCTGGATAGCACCATCAGTTTCGAGGAAGAAGCGGTGACGGTGGAGGACATGGTGGCACGGCTGGCCAAGGTGGAAGAGTACGGCCTGCCCTGGCTGGTGGTGGAACTGCATGGCGAGTTGCTGGGCTACGCCTATGCCACCCGCTGGCGGGTGCGTCCCGCTTACCGTTATGCGGTGGAAACCTCGGTGTACTTTGCTCCCGAGGCCCGCGGCCAGGGCCTGGGCGGGCGCCTGTACCGCAGCCTGTTGCAGCATTTGCGCGGTTTGGGGCTGCACCTGGCCATTGCCGGCATTGCCCTGCCCAACCCCGGCAGCATTGCCCTGCACCAGAGCCTGGGTTTTCAGCAGGTGGCGACATTCCACCAGGTTGGCTGGAAGGCGGAACGCTGGCTGGATGTCGGCTACTGGGAACTGCGCCTCAATGAAGGGCCACCTGGTGCCTGAGCTCGCTGCCCTGTTGTGACCCGTTGTTTCACCAGACTGGTGCATGGCGGCAATTGCGCCAGCGTCCACTTTGTGAGAAATTTGATCAAATAATTTCTCAGTGGAGCGAAAGACATGGGCAAGGCCAGTGACATCATCGTGTTTCAGCGCAACCCGGTGCGGGTTGAACAATTCAACGCCCCGGCAGACCGGCAGCTGGAAGGTGAATGCGCCCAGACGGTAGAAAACCACTATTCCGACCCCAGCGGCCAGTTTCACGCCGGTATCTGGAGTGGCGGTTGCGGACGCTGGCGTGTGAAATACCACGAACACGAATTCTGTACCTTGCTGGAAGGCTATGTCCGCCTGACCGACCTGCAAGGGGACAGTGTCGAGCTGTATGCCGGCGATCACTTTGTCATTCCCGCCGGTTTCGAAGGCGAGTGGGAAGTGCTGGAGCCCGCCCGCAAGACCTACGCCATTTTCGAGCCCAGGTAAGCCATTCCGGCCAGACAGAAAAAAGCCCCGCAACGGCTGATGCCGTGGCGGGGCTTGCTCATGGTGAGGCTGGCTGTCATTCGCCCAGGCTTTGTTCCAGCTGTTGCAGGCGCGCCTTGAGTGCCGTCACTTCGGCTTCCAGTGCCGCTACACGGCCGGTCAGGCCGACATCAATCACCGCGTTGCTGACCGTTTCGGCCAGCACCGGTTCTCCACTCAGCAAATGGCACCAGCGCGCTTCGCGCTCGCCCGGTTGCCGCGCCAGCTTTTGCACCAGCGGCGGGTATTTGTCGGCCAGGGCTTCCAGCGCGGTTTCCACTTCTTCCACGCTGGTAAAGCCATATACCCGTCCGGCACGGGTGCGGATTTCGGCGCTGGTCTGCGGGCCGCGCAGCATCAAGAGGGCCAGGGCGGCCAGTCTGGCGCCGTCGATATTCCATTCATAGTTCAGCCGGTGTTCGTACTTGGCCACCCGGCTGCCGGCGGGCAGGCGCTCGGCAATCAGTTTTCTGGTCTGCAAGCTGTCCAGCGCCCGGCTCAGGTCGGCATCCGACAGCTGCATCACCGGCTCACGGCTGGTGAGCTGATTGCAGGCGGATGACAGACTGTTGAGCGTCAGGGGGTAGCTGTCCGGCGTCAGGGCCTGTTTTTCGACCAAGGCGCCCAGTACGCGTACTTCGGCGGCATCCAGTTGATGTGTGTCCATGGCGGTGCTCCTTATGGCAATGCGCACATCATCGCACCAAGCACGGCAAGGCACCAAGCCGACTTGCAGTACGGCCTTGCACCGGCGTGAGGCTTGACAGGCCGCAGCGGACTGGCCACCCTGTCGCCTTTTGAAATGCAAGCAAGGAAAACGGGATGAAGCGGGTAGATCTTCTGTTGGTGGAACAAGGACTTGCCACTTCGCGCACGGCTGCCCAACACCTGCTGGAATCCGGCCGGGTCAGCCTGAACGGGCAGGTCATCAGCAAGGCCAGCAGCAAGTTTCCGGCGGGGACGCCGCTGGAAGTACGGCCGGACCCGTCCGACCGCTTTGTCTCTCGCGGCGGACAGAAGCTGGATGCCGCCCTGCAGGAAGCCGGGCTGGATATCCATGGCTGGCGGGTGCTGGATGTGGGCCAGTCCACCGGCGGGTTTACCGACTGTGTGCTGCAGGCCGGTGCCGCTTATGTGGTTGGTGTGGATGTGGGCCACGACCAGTTGCATCCGCGCCTGTGGGATGACCCGCGCGTGCGTTGCTTTGAAGGGGTGAATGCGCGTGAGCTGGACCGCCAGCGCCTGTTGCAGGCCAATGACGGTTTGCCCTTCGACCTGATGGTGTGCGATGTGTCCTTTATCTCGCTCACCCTGATCCTGCCGTCTGCCTTGCCCTTGCTGGGCGAGAACGGCTGCCTGCTTGGCCTGGTGAAACCCCAGTTCGAGGTGGGGCGCGGAGCCTTGGGGCATGGCGGCATCGTCCGCGATGAAAGCCTGTTTGCCGGGGTGCAGGACAAGATCACCGATTGTCTGGACGAGCTGGACTGGAAGGTGGAGCGCTGGTTTGACAGTCCGATTACCGGTGCCGATGGCAACAAGGAATTCTTTGTGCTGGCGCGTCCGCTGTTCTGAACCGGCAAAGAAAATCCGCAGGGGCGTGGGCCGCTGCGGATGGCACCCGCCACCTTGCCTGTGGCGTTGTGGTGCGGTGGGATGAAAAACGCTGTGTCAGTCCTCGCTGCCGCGTACCACCAGCAAGGGACAATGTGTCTTGCGCATCACGTTTTCGGCAAAGCTGCCCAGCAGCAGATGCGCGAGGCCGGTACGGCCATGCGTGCCGATGACGATGAGTTCGGCATGGCGGCTGTCGGCAAAGCGGATCAGTGATTCGGCCATATCCTTGCCACCCTCCCAGCTTTCCGCAATATGGCATTCCACCCGGCCAATACCTTCGTTGATGATGCGTTTTTCTGCTTTCTCCAGCAGCTCGCGCGCCTGCCTGAAAGCCAGTTCGTGCAACTGGTGGGTATCCAGCGCGCCCACGCCTTCAATCGCCATGTCGCGCAAGCTGGCGACATGTACCAGCGATATCGACGATTTGGCTATTTTTGCAATGCGAATGGCTTCATCCAGTGCTTTTTCTGCCGTCTTGCTGCCATCTACGGCAATCACGATATGTTGATACATGGCATACTCCTCTTCTATACCGGCGGTAAACCAGCTGCGCTGGCCTGTACTGTACGCAAGGCATGCCATGATGTCGGCATGGGTGGCGACAGCATCTTGTGTTTGGTTTTAGCATACTCGGGAGCAGACTGGCGTCTCTCGAACTAATTGGCAGGCAGTTGATCTATCACAAATATTAAAATAAGCACATAAGTCGACGCCGACTGATGTTGCGAATTTCATTCTTTTTTCAGGGGAAATTTCTACGCCATGCTGACTTTCGTCCTGCTAAGCCTGTTGAGCATCATCCTGTTGCTGCTGTGGCTGCGTCACACCGGCAAACGCAACAAGCAGGGCCGGGCTGTGGACAGCCGCATTTATGCAGCCCATACCCAGTCACGCCCGGTGGAGCCGCTGGAACACAGCACCGGTCAGGCTTTTGGCCTGTTGCTCAAGGCGGCACGTGGAGATCGGTCGCAAGTGGAAAAGTGGATCAGCGCCACCCAGCAGCAAAGCATGCCGCCACTGGACCGGGACCGCGCCATTGCCGAACTGGCCCAGCGCCTGCAGGCCAGCCGTCGCTGAGCGCGGCCAGTCGTCTAATCACCCAGCACCACGCCTTCCCGGCGCGGATCGGCCCCGCCGACATAGCCACGCGGGGTTTTGATGATGGCCGACAGGCCACTGGTCATCTCCACCTGACGGACCACATGCCCCATGGCTTGCAAGGTACTGGCCTGTGCATCCAGACCGCGTCCGCTTTCCAGTTCGGTATCTCCATTGCGGTTGCCATAGTGTGGCAGGCTGACCGCTTGCTGCGGGTCCAGTTTCCAGTCCAGCAGGCCCAGCAGTGTCTGGCCGACATAGCCGATGATCTGGCTGCCACCCGGTGAACCGGTGGCCAGCAGGAATTGTCCCCGGGCATCAAATACCACGGTGGGCGACATGCTGCTGCGCGGGCGCTTGCGTGCTTCCACCCGGTTGCACCGGCGTGCCGTCTTCATCCGGACGGAAAGAAAAATCGGTGAGCTGGTTGTTCAGCAAAAAGCCCTTCACCATCAGCCGGCTGCCAAACTGGTCTTCGATGGAGGTGGTCATGCTGACCACCCGCCCGGCACCATCCGCAATGTTCAGATGCGAGGTGCATGGGAATTCCGGCGCGTTGTCCCGGCCGTAACGGCTGAGCCGGATGCCGGAAGGCTCGCCCGCCGTGGCGCGTCCCATGCTGCGGGACGGGTTGATAAGCTGGCTGCGCTGTTGCAGGTAGTCCGGCGCAATCAGGGCCTGGCTGGGCACGCTGACAAAGCCCGGGTCGGCCAGATAGCGGTTGCGGTCGGCAAAAGCCAGCTTGTTTGCCTCGGCAAACAGGTGGATGGTGTTGCTGCCGGTGGGCGACATGCCGGACAGCGGGAAGCGCTGCAACACGCCCAGCATCTGCAAGACGGCAACCCCGCCAGAGCTGGGTGCATCCATGCCACATACCTGCCAGCTGCGATACGGGCCACACAGCGGTTTGCGTTCGATGGCCTGGTAAGCGGCCAGATCGGCCGCCAGCATGCGGCCGGGGTTGACCGGGTGATGGTTGACGGCATCGATGATGGCCCGGCCGATCTCTCCTTGATAAAACGCTGCCGGGCCTTGCTTCGCCAGCAGCTCCAGCGTGGCGGCGTAGTCCGGGTTTTTCAGCAGGGAACCAACCGGCAACGGACTGCCATCAGCCTGATAAAAATAAGCCCTCGCCTGCGGGTCTTGCTGCAAGAAGCGTTCCGAACCCAGCAAGGTGTGCAGGCGCGGTGACATGGCAAAACCGTTGCGTGCCAGCGTAATGGCAGGCTGGAACAGGCTGGCCCAGGCGAGCTTGCCGCCGCGCTGGTGCGCCAGTTTCAGCATGGCCACCACACCGGGCACGCCAACCGAACGACCACCTACTACTGCGCGGTAAAAATCCATCGGCTGGCCGTTTTTTTGCAGGAACAGGTTTGCCTCGGCAGTGGCGGGGGCGGTTTCCCTGCCGTCAAAGCTGGTGAGCTTGCGGCCATCGAAATACAGCATGAAAGCACCACCGCCAATGCCGGAGGATTGTGGCTCGGTCAGCCCCAGCACCAGTTGTGCGGCGATGGCTGCGTCAATGGCACTGCCGCCACGGCGCAAGATATCGCGTGCGGCTGCACTGGCGTAGGGATTGGCCGTGCTGACCATGCTGTGGCGGCTGTAAACGGCAGGGCGGGTCTGAAAGCCGCTGGCCGCTTCCGGTGCTGCGGTATCGGCCAGTGCGCACAGCGGCACCAGCAACAAGAGCAGGGCGGTAAAACGCATGTCATTCCTCGGGGGCGGGGTTGGCAGTCTGGTCCGGACAGGACAGCAGCATGGTGGCTCAGGCGTTCGGCAGGGTCAATCCAGCGCGGTTGGCAACAAAAAAGCTGCCAGTCGCAACAGGGCGGCTGGCAGCTTGGCAGGCTGACGGAGGATCAGGCCAGCGTGGTCAGGTACTGGCGCTCCCAGGCGGTGATCTGGTTGTGATAGTAGCTCAGCTCGATGTCCTTCACTGCCAGATAGGCATCGGTGAATTCCTGACCGAACAGCCGCTTGGCGGTGTCGTGCGCGGCCATCAGGGCGCAGGCGGCATCCAGGGTGTTGGGCAGGGTGGCGGCATCGTCGTTGTTGAAGACATTACCGATGGCGGCCTCACTCGGGCTGCGCTTTTCTTCCACGCCCAACAAGCCGGCGCCCAGGCTGGCGGCCAGCGACAGATAGGGGTTGGCATCGCAGCCGGGCAGGCGGTTTTCCACGCGGCGCGCGGCCGGGCCGGATACCGGCACACGGATGCCCACCGAACGGTTGTCCACGCCCCAGCTGACATTGACCGGCGCGGCCAGACCCTTGACGAAGCGGCGGAAGGAGTTGGGGCTGGGGCAGAACAGCGGCATCAGGTGCGGCAGGTATTGCTGCAGGCCGCCAATGTAGTGGAAGAAGTCCGGGCTGGCTTCGCCATCTGCCAGGCTGAACACATTGTTGCCCTGGCCATCCACCACGCTCTGGTGCAAGTGCATGGAACTGCCGGGCTGACCGGACAGCGGTTTGGCCATGCACACCACGTTCAGCCCGTGCTGATAGCCGATTTCCTTCAGCGCGTACTTGAACAGGAAGGTCTGGTCGGCCAGTTCCAGCGCATTGCCGTGCTTGAGGTTGATCTCGAACTGGCTGGGGCCCATTTCATGGACATAGGTATCGGTGTCGATGCCCAGCTGTTCACAGGCGCGATACAGGTCGTCGAAGAAGCCTTCCAGATCGTTCAGCGTGGAAAAGCTGAAGGCATCGAAGCCGCTCTCACGCCGGCCGGTGCGCAGCGCCGGTGCCTGATAGGGCTGATTGGCGTCGGCATGGGCGGCGAAAATGTAGAACTCCAGCTCGGGAGCCACCACCGGGGTCCAGCCGCGTGCCTGATAGCGGGCCAGGATGTTTTTCAGTGCCGAGCGCGGGGCCAGCGGCGACAGGCTTCCGTCATGGTCGATGTTGTCGCACACCACCAGCGCACGCGGGGTTTTGGCCCAGGGTACCGGGCGCAGGGTGGCAAAGTCCGGGCGCAGTACCACGTCCGGATCGTTCTCGCCGTAAAAACGGTAATCGGGGAATTCGCCCACGCAAGTCTGGATGGCCACGGCGCGGGCAATGCGCAATTCCTGGCCTTTGATCAGCGCCTGAGCGGGCAGGGTTTTGCCACGCGGGAAGCCGCTGACATCGGCAAAGGCCAGTTCAACGTCGCGGACGTTTTGTTGCGTCAACCATTCGGCCTGAGCGGCCGTGATGGAGAGTTGGGACATGCAGGTCTCCCTTGGAGCGTTCTCGATTGTTTTATCTATCTGCCTGTCTGTCATGCATTTTTTTGATTTTGCGGGCTTGGCCCTGTGGGCATTATGCCACCGGCAGGGGGGAGGGCAAGCGTGGCGTCGCCTTGTTGATCGGATGTGGCCCAAATACAAGGCTGTTGTATGTGGCAGGCCACAGTATGATCACAAACGGCAGCACGTGTTTGGTGTGGAATGCGCGGCATTCTGGCCGCACAAGAGCGGATGGATGGGAGTCTATCGGGAAGAGTCATCAGGCAAAGGCTTTACCAGGCAGACTGGATGATGCCGGGGCCTGTCGCGGTCTTGGGCTGTTTGCTCGGCACACATGGGGTGGTGCTATCGTGTGATCACAAATTCATCAAGCCTGCGGAGCAGTGCAGCGCTGATGTCAGCCAAGGGCGGCGTGGTGGGAATGAAACGGGAAGGCCGTGCTGACAACCAGCCTTCCCGAATCATCCCGGCAATGCCAGGTTCAGCCCTGTATCTGCAAATCACCCGGCCAGGCTGTCTGGCATCCGCTTGCCATGGGGCGGGTTTGCCGCGTCACAGCCGGAAGCGGGATACCGAAGCGTTCAGTTGCCGGGCGTGGTTGTCGATGTTGTGCATGGCTTCCACCGCCAGTTGTACCGAGGACTGGGTTTCTTCCACCACCCCGGCCACCTGTTCCACGCTGACGGCAATATTGGCACCGGCCTGGCTTTGTTCGGTCATGGCGCTGACCACGGCGTGCAGGCTTTCCAGTGCGGCATGGGCCTGACGGCTGATGGTGTCCAGCGTTTCTGCCGCCTGGTTGGCCTTGCCTACCCCCAGTTGCACTGCCGGGCGGATTTCTTCCATGCGGCCAGCTACCGTGCCGGTTTCGTTGACCACTGCCTGGACGATATGGGTGATTTCATCGGTGGCGGTCGCGGTACGCTCGGCCAGTTTGCGCACTTCGTCGGCCACCACGGCAAAACCGCGGCCCATTTCCCCGGCGCGTGCCGCTTCGATGGCGGCATTCAGGGCCAGGAGGTTGGTCTGGTTGGCAATGTCGCGAATGGTTTCGGCAATGCCGCTGATATTGCGGGTGCGTTCGGCCAGGCTGCCCACCATGTCGCTGACATCGCCCACCTGGGTGGCAATGGACTGGATACCGCTGGCCGCTTCCTTGGCCACCACTTCGCCTTCGCGCGCCAGCTGGCTGGAGCGGCGTGCGCCCTCTTCCGAGCCGCCGGCATTGTCCTTGACGTGATCAATGCTGACCGACAGCTGTTCGATGGAGGCCGCTGCGGATGCAGTGGAGTTGCTGGCAATGCCGGAAACCTCGTCCACTTTCTGCATTTGTTCCGACAACTGCTGGCCGGCCACGCCGATGTCGTCGGTGGACTGGCGGATCTGGCTGATCATTTCCCGCAGCTTTTGCTGCATTTCCTGCATGGCGGCCAACAGGCTTTCCGGCGGGCCATTGACCTCGATCCGCTCGGTCAGGTCGCCCTGGGCGATATGGCGCACCACCTGCGCGGCATAGGCCGGCTCACCACCCAGCGAGCGCACGATGCTGCGCGACATGGCGGCACCCAGCAGAATCAGCGTCACCACGGCCACGGCGCTGAGCACCAGCAGCACCGTGCCTTGCTTCCAGAACAGGGCGTCAATGTCGTCAATGAAGAAGCCAGTGCCAACCGTCCAGCCCCATGGGTCGAAGCGCACCACGCCATTGAGCTTGGGCAATTGCTCCTTGTTGGCCCCGCGCGAGGTGAGGATGGTGACGATGCCGTAGTGGTCCTTTTGCAGCGCTTCGTCATACACCGCTACCGTAGTGCGGCCATCGGGTACGGTGCTGCCCATGTCCACCTTGCCCTCACGCTCGGTCTTGGGGTGCAGTACCAGACGGTTATCCTTGTCGCGGGCAAAGAAGTAAATGTCATCCACTTTCAGTGCCTTGAGCGTCTTGCGCGCCTGGTCTTGCGCCTGCTGGCGGCTCAGCTTGCCGCTGGCTTCCTGCTTGGCATAGTAGTCCAGCGTGTTTTCCGCCATGCGCAACAGCATGGTGATCTGCTCGCGTTTTTCACTCTGCAGCGTGCTGCGCGTGATGTACAGGGACGATGCCGCCAGCGCGATCAGGGCAAAAAGGCTGGCTGCAACGATGATGATGAGGCGGGTATTGACTCGCACGGTTGTCTTCCCGGTTGGCTGTATTGGTTTTGTCAAACACCATCATTGCCCCTTGTCCTGCTGCGCTTTTCCGGGCTACCAGATCGGGCAGCGCAGCTTGTCATTAGGGCAATGACCGGTGAGGGTGATGCTGTAAGTCCGTATTTGCGTTCGGCATTGAAAATATACCGTGGCATTTTTAATACTAAACCGTGTTCGCCGGGGAAAATAACTGCTGAAAACCCCAATCCGGCAAACGCTTGTGTCGTTTTTTCAACTCTTTTGTTTATAGCTCCTGTTTTGCCAGGGCGGCAGTGAAAACCGCAAAATCACGTTCTACCTGATCCGCATAAGCGGTGGCATAGCTGGCAATGGCCTGGTCGAATTTGTCCGACTGGCCGATATAGCCGGCCAGTTCGGCCGCGCGGCCGCTGGATTTGGCATGTGCCCTGGCCAGTGCCCAGGCGCAGGCCTGGCCAAAGGCAGCCAGGCTGTCCGCGCTGGCGAATGACTCCAGTGACGGTGCGGCCTTCATGTCGCGCAGCTGGCGCACATAGAAGTGCCGTTCACCCGGCCCGCTCGTCCAGCCCAGAAACACATTGCTGGCGGCCTGCATCAGCCGTTGGCCAAACACCACCCGCTTGCCCTGATGACCATGCACGCAGGCGGCGGTGTAAGGCTCCAGTACCGAACGGCGCGCTTCTTTCAATTGCAAGAACAGCGGCTGGTCGTAGTTGTCCTGCAGCAGCATCACCAGGCAGCGCGTCCCCACGCTGCCCACGCCCACCACCTTGAAGGCCGCGTCCACCAGCCGGAAACGGTCCAGCAGCGTCTGGCGATCTTCTTTAAGGGTGGTGCGGTAGGCCGACAGCATGGGACGCAGCAGATCGTGGGCATGCCCTTCGCCCAGCCAGTGTTCGTCATTGCCCCATACCTGGTCTTGCTGCTGCATGTGGAAAATGACCGGCGGATTGTCCTGCAGGCGCAGATTGCCATTGTCCAGCACCGTCATCTTGGGCAGCAGCTTTTCCTGTGTCTGGTTTCTGGCCTTGTCCGCCAGCTTTAGCAATTGCTGGCGTACCGTGTCGTTGGGCGAGCGTTCCAGCAATTGCTCAAAACCCACCTTGCTGTACCACAACTCCAGTTGGCTGATACGGGCGTAGTCCTGCATGCGGCGGCGGTAGGTGCCCACCAGCTGGTACACCGCCTGCGCGCCGCTGACGGTACCAAAGCCGCGCTGGCGGGCGGCCAGCACCACGCTGACGGCCAGGCGTTTCAGGTCCCATTCCCAGGGGCCGTGATGGGTTTCGTCGAAATCGTTGATGTCGAACATCAGCTGCCGTTCCGGCGAGGCAAAAAAACCGTAATTCATCAGATGGGCATCGCCGCACACTTGCAGGTGGATGCCACTGTCAGGGCCGGCGGCAAGGTCCGCGGCCTGGATCATGGCCATGCCGCGGAAAAAGGCAAACGGGGAGGCCTGCATGCGCTGGTAGCGCAGGCCAATCAGTCCGGGTACGCGGTCCGCCGAACTCTGGCGCAGCATGGCCAGCACATCGCGGCTGGGGCTGAGTACACATTCTGCCTGCCGGGTGCGCGGGCAGTGTTCACGTCTGGCCTTGCCGGCGGCAAGTCCGTTTTCATATTGAGGATGGGTAGTGCTGGGCATGGCAGGCAACCTGATAGATGACAGTCAGCCCCAGTGTAATGGTTAAGTCATGAAATTTTGATGATTGGCGGCATGGCGCGCTGCTTGCGGCGGCTTCAGTCCTGCAGCAGGAAGCGGGCAATGTGCTGCTGATAGCGCCGGGCGGCGTCCGGATGGGCTTGCCAGTGGGCAGCCAGCAGGTGGCCGGCACCGTCAATCAGCAAGCGGCTGCGGCTTTTGGCCTGACTGGCGCTGTCATGCAGCCGCTGGCTCAGCGCGCGGGGAATCACGGCATCGTGTTCTGCTTCCACCAGCAGCAGATGGCCGCGAAAACCAGCCAGCCTGTCCCAGGCATCGCTATCCAGCCAGCTGTTCTGCTGGCGCAGCACGCGCTGAACGCCGGGCCGAACGGGACGGCAAAGGCATCTGGCGTGTAAGCGCCGGGTACTTGCAGGATCAGGTGGCTGCATTGAATGTCGTCCAGCAGCCGGATGGCGATATAAGCGCCCATGCTGCTGCCCAGCAAGGCCAGGGGCTGTGTGTGCAGCCCACCGGCAACCAGCACGGTTTCGGCCTGGCGGACACGGTGTGCCAGGCTGGAGCCAGTCAGGCTGCCGCCGGTGTCGCCATGGCCGACAAAATCAAAGGCGTGCTGGCAATGCCTTGTTGTTGCAAGGTCTGACGCAGGGGCTGAAAAGGCGCGCGCTGACCATTGCCAGCACCGTGCAGCAACAGCAGGTGGGTGCGTGGTTGCGCGCAATGCAGTTGATCGCCGTGCAGCAGATGGTCGCCACAGGGCAGCGGGAACAAGGACATGGCGGTGAAAGGGGGAGGGCAAAACGGGAATCTTGCCCCTTGTACAGGTATTTGTCATGTGGATGTTATCCACAGAAACATCCACAGGCTGTGCACAGTATCCACCGCTACAGGTGTTGCCTTGCGCTTTGTACACAGCGTGTTGCGTCGTCAGTGGTGGGGCTTGTCACACAAATGTGCATGAAAACACAATTTATCCACAGCTTGTGCAGAAACTATTCAGGCTATCCACTGATCTGTGCCGGTTTTGCATATTATCCACAGCCATCCGGCAGGACGGCTGGGTTGTCATGGCAGGCCTGGGATTGCCTGTGTGTTCATTCGGCGCAACGTTTGATCATCCGTTGCCAGGGCGGGGTGAGCGGGATGCCGTTCTGGTCCACCTGCACCTGACTTCCCGATGCTTGCGGTGTGATGCTGACTTGCAGGCTGGTGTTGTTGCTGACCGGATTGAGCAGACGGATGGCGGCGGCACCGTCACTGGCGGTGTCCCGTTTCACATAATCGTCTGGAATCTTCAGCCGGCGCATGCCCTGCTGCAAGCATTCGGCGACTTCTGCCGGGGCTTTGGCGGACTGTAATTGCAAGGTGCTTTCTGCCTGCGCGCTGATGCTGGCGGAAAAAATGCCAAGGCAGGCCAGGGCAGGCAGGATGCGGGACAGGGTCTGTGGTGGCATGGGTTGGTTTCCCGACAATAAAAACGGATGGAGTGCTGTGCCTGGGGGCTGGTTCCACCCTCCGGGCGGGCAGATGTTAAGGAGTTTTGAACAGCCCGGCATGCCAGGCGGTGGACAACAGCAGCAACAGCAGCAGCAAGGCCAGTTGCCGGCGGCTGGCGCGGTATAGCCGACTGCGCAGCTCATCTGCGGGCAAGCGGCCCCTTTCCAGTCGTTCGCGGCATTGGCGCAGCAGGGACAGGCTGCGCCATTCCTGCATGAACAGCAGCAGGCAGCCCAACAGTTTGGCAAGGGCCACTGGCGACAGCCTGCCGGAAATCCACAGCTGCTCCGGGTGCTGGCCCAGTATCATCAGGCCGCTTGCCAGCCACAGGCATAGCGCCAGATGCCACCAGTTGTTGGCGCGCAGGCTGCGCTGCCAGGCCGGGGCATCGGGCTGATCAGCCAGATTGCGCCCGCGTGCGGCGATGGCACCCAGGCCGCAGCCCAGCGCCAGCAGATGAAGCGTGGCAAGCAGCCATTGCAGCATGATGACCCCCCGGTCTGCCAAGTTTTCCTACACTAGAGAAGCCGTTGCGGGCTGGCAAGCGGTGGCCGGATTTTGTCCGGGCCCCCGGACTGCCTGTGGGGAAATTGCCGCTGCTGGTGCATGTGGCAGGCACAAAAAACCGGCCGGAGCCGGTTTTTGCTGCGATCAGTCCGGCTTAGCCGCGCACCTGACCGTCACCCAGCACCACCCATTTCTGGCTGGTGAGGCCTTCCAGTCCTACCGGGCCACGGGCGTGGATCTTGTCGGTGGAAATGCCGATTTCCGCGCCCAGGCCATATTCGAAGCCGTCGGCAAAGCGGGTGCTGGCGTTCACCATCACGCTGGAGGAGTCCACTTCGCGCAGGAAGCGACGGGCGCGGCCGTAGTCTTCGCTGACGATGGCATCGGTGTGATGACTACCGTAGTGGTTGATGTGCTCGATGGCTTCGTCCAGATCCTTCACCACTTTGATGGCCAGAATCGGGGCGGAGTATTCGGTAAACCAGTCCTCTTCCGTCGCCGTCAGTACCTGGTCACCCAGGATGGCACGGGTGCGTTCGCAGCCACGCAATTCCACGCCTTTTTCCCAGTAGGCCTCAGCCAGACGCGGCAGGATGAATTCGGCAAACGCGGTGTGCACCAGCAGGGTTTCCATGGTGTTGCACGGTGCATAGCGCTGGGTCTTGGCATTCATCGCGATATTGAATGCCTTGTCCGGATTGGCGGTGTCGTCGATATAGACATGGCAATTGCCATCCAGATGCTTGATCACCGGTACGCGTGCTTCGGCACTGATGCGGGCGATCAGGCTCTTGCCGCCACGCGGCACAATCACGTCGACGTATTGCTGCATGGTGATCAACTCGCCCACGGCGGCGCGGTCGGTGGTTTCCACTACCTGCACCACTTCGGCGGGCAGACCGGCTACCCGCAGGCCTTCGCTGACACAGGCGGCAATGGCCTGGTTGCTGTGGAAGGCTTCCGAGCCGCCACGCAGGATGGTGGCATTACCGGATTTCAGGCACAGGCCGGCGGCATCGGCGGTGACATTGGGGCGGGCTTCGTAAATGATGCCTACCACGCCCAGCGGCACACGCATCTTGCCCAGCTGGATGCCGGAAGGGCGGTAGCAAAAATCGTCCATTTCACCCACCGGGTCCGGCAGGGCGGCGATCTGGCGCAGGCCTTCGGCCATGCTGGCCACGGTGGCGTCAGACAGGGCCAGACGGTCGATGAAGGCGGCGTCCAGCCCGGCGGCGCGGGCAGCGTCCAGGTCTTGCTGGTTGGCCGCCAACAGTTTGGCGCTGTCACGCACGATGGCATCGGCCATGGCATTGAGTGCCTGGTTTTTCTGGCGGGTATCAGCCTTGGCAATGGCGCGGCTGGCTTTGCGCGCCGCCTGGCCGACGCGCTGCATGTAGTCCTTCACATTCATGGCGGATGTCCTGAATCAGATCTTGTCGGGGTAGTCAGCCAGATTACCCCAAAACCTGCTGCCGTATCCAGTCAGCCGCCAGATGGATATTGTCGGACAGTGGCTTATTCCACCAGTGCGCAGGGGTGGAAATCCAGCGCGGTGAAGTCATCCGCCACTTCCTGGCCGAATTCCAGAATGGTTTCGTCGTCCTCGATGTAGTGCCAGTTGAGGGTGACGTAATTGCCTGCCACTGCTGCGTCATTGAACAGGCTGAACAATTCCAGCAACACCTTGGTGCTGGAACTGTTGAAGTAGGCCAGCTGCACGTCCACCGTGACCTGGGTGGATTGCAGGGTGGGCAGGTAGGCTTTGATGGCCTGCATGATGGGGCCGAAGAAGGCGTGGGCGTTTTCCGGATAGCTCTCGCCGCGCAGGCTCAGCTGGTGGCGGTCAAACTGGAAATTCACTTCCGGGGTGGACGAAGTGGGCGCGATATACAGGTTTTGCATGATGGCTGCTTTTAAATGGTGGCTTTGAGGTAGAAGGTGGTGAAGGGTTTGCCGTCGTTTTCTTCAACAAAATCGAATTCGATGGGATTGCTGGAGTCACGCGCCACGGTAAGAAAACCAAGGCCGGCGCCCTTGCTGCCGGCTTCGCCTTCCGCGCGCAGCTTTTCCTTGTAGCGTGCCTTGATTTCTTCATTGGTCATGGTGCGCAGCGGTTCCAGCTTGGCGCGGATGTGCTCCACGCCTTCCGGGGTGATGGGGTTGGCGCAGACCACGTAAAACTGGCCGTCGGTTTCGCCCACCCACAGGGAGCCCATGCGGATTTCATGGTCGGCGGCGCTGCTGGCGCTCAGATGGTCGGCGGAGTAATGCACCACGTTTTGTGCCATTTCCACGAAGACGGAAAACAGCTTGCGGCGGGCGGTCTGGCTGGCGTCCAGGCTGGCCAGCCGCAGGCGCAGCGAATCGCCCATGGCAGTGACAATGCTTTGCGAGAAGTAGCCGGTATAGAAAAACACCACGTTTTCCTGGCGGGCCAGTTCCTTGAATCGGTGAAAGTCGGTCAGGCTCATGCTGTGCTCACTTGCAATGTTGATGGGTCAGGCCAGGTGGACGCCGAACAGGCTGACGTCGTCGCGGCGGCTGTTCTCGCCCTGCCACTTGAGGAAGGCGTCGATCAGCAGTTTTTGTTGTTGCTGCATCGGCTTGCCAGCGTGCTTGAGGATGTTTTCCTTCAGCCGCTTTTTGCCAAAGCAAATGCGCTTGGGGCCGCCGATCTGGTCGATGATGCCGTCGGTGCTGATATACAAGCGGCTGCCCGGCGGCAATTGCACCTGGTGGTTGTCCCAGTGATAGTCCAGCGGGGTGCCGACATAGCCCACGCCCTTCTTGTTGCCGTCCAGTGTGTCTACTTCGTCCTTACCCGGCTGCAGAACAAACAACGGCGTCTTGGCCGAGGCGTAGGTAAGGGTGCGGCTGGCGTTGTCGAACCAGCAGAAGGCTCCGTCCATGCCGTCGTCCGAGTTCAGTTCCGGGTGATCGGCAAGGCCGGCTTCTTCCGGGGTGAGCTGGCCCAGCGACTGCTTGACCTGCTGGTTGATGGCGCGTAGCAGGGCGGCCGGGTTGTGCAGGTCGTGGCTGCTCAGTACCTGTTTCAGGGTGGAGGCCATGATCAGCGTCATGAAGGCACCCGGCACGCCATGGCCGGTGCAGTCGATGACCGCCACAAAGAAACCGTCCGGCCGTTTGACGAAGTAGTAGTAGTCGCCACCAACGATGTCGCGCGGGGCCCATACCATGAAGTAGTCGTCCAGCGCGGCGGCCATGTCGCGGCGCGAACTTTGCAGGAAAGACTGCTGGATCACGCTGGCGTAGTTGATGCTCTCCATCATCTGACGGTGCTTTTCTGCCTGCTGGTCGGCCAGCGCCTGCATCAGCGACACCCCCTGGCCCATGCCGGCATACGCATTGTCCAGATTGATCAGGAAACCGTCGGACAGCACCTTGCGGTCTGCTTCCAGCGCCATGAAGGACAGCTCGGTGATGGGTGTGAGGTAGTCCACGATCAGCGGGCTGGCATTCATGAACGAGGTGCAGGGCTTGCGGCCGAAAATTTCGCGATGGAAGGGCCGTGCCAGCGTGCTCATGAAGGTATTGCGGTTGATGATGCCGACCGCGCGCTGCTGTTCCACCACCGGAATGTTGGCCAGTGATTCGTCCTGCGAGAACAGCTCCAGTACGTGGTAGTTGTTGTCAGAAGGGCTCACGGTTGGCGGCGTTTGCAACAGATGGCCAGCCATTGTGGCGGTGTGTGCGGGCTGGGGCGTGCTGTCTAGCGGCATGGTGTGTCTCGGCAAGAAGTGACTGGCGGCAGTCTAGGATTCCCGCATGATGATTCGGTTACGACACCATGAATTTTGCTTTATCGCTAATCAAATACGTATCAATTGGTAATTATCTGTTGCAAGTGAAGTTACGGTAATTGCAGGGCCAGGGCTGTTGCTTTGGGCCCACCGGCCAGCTTGCACGGATGGCTCTGGCTGTGATCAGGCTTGACCCTGTGAGGCAAAGGGCTTATTTTGTTAATCTAGCAACCGCTTGGTTGATAAATAAAACAATGAACTAGCCTACATCCTCGGGAGACTGCATGAGCGCCTATCAAGAATTCCACCGCCGTTCCATCGAGCAGCCAGATGTCTTCTGGGGTGCCGAGGCACAGCGGATTCACTGGCACAAGCCCTGTACGCAGGTGCTGCAATACGACAATCCACCGTTTCGCCAATGGTTTGCCGGTGGCGAGACCAACCTCTGTTACAACGCGGTAGACCGCCACCTGGAAACCCGGCCTGACCAGGCCGCGCTGATTCATGTCTCCAGCGAAACCGGTGCCGAAATCACCTACACCTATCGCCAGCTGCACGAAGAAGTCAGCCGCTTTGCCTCCATCATGCAGGCACAGGGCGTGGGCAAGGGCGACCGGGTACTGATCTACATGCCGATGATTCCCGAAGCCGTGTTTGCCATGCTGGCCACGGTGCGGCTGGGTGCGATTCACTCGGTGGTGTTTGGCGGCTTTGCCTCGGCCAGCCTGGCCACCCGCATCGAAGACGCCGCGCCCAAGCTGCTGGTGACCGCCGATGCCGGCATGCGCGGTGGCAAGGTGATTGCCTACAAGCCGCTGGTGGACGAGGCCATGGAGCTGGCAGGTGCCGCCGCCCCGGCCAAGGTGATTCTGGTCAACCGTGGCCTTGCCGAAGCGCCGATGATGAAGCCGGGGCGCGATCTGGATTACGCCACCCTGCGTCAGCAGCATCAGGACGACCGCGCCGAGGTGGTGTGGGTCGAGTCCAACCATCCCAGCTACATCCTGTATACCTCCGGCACCACCGGCAAACCCAAGGGTGTGCAGCGCGACACCGGCGGCTATGCCGTGGCGCTGGCGTCCAGCATGGAATACATCTACGGCGGCAAGCCGGGGGAAACCTTCTTCTCCACCTCGGACATCGGCTGGGTGGTGGGCCATTCCTACATCGTGTACGCCCCGCTGATCTGTGGCATGGCCACGCTGGTGTACGAAGGCCTGCCGATTCGTCCCGATCCGGGCATCTGGTGGCAGCTGGTGGAAAAATACCGCGCCACGGTGATGTTCTCCGCCCCCACCGCCATCCGTGTGTTGAAGAAGCAAGACCCTGAATGGCTGCACAAATACGATCTGTCCAGCCTGCGTGCCCTGTTCATGGCGGGCGAGCCGCTGGACGAACCCACCGCCAGCTGGATTTCCGAAGAACTGAAAATCCCGGTGCTGGACAACTACTGGCAGACCGAAACCGGCTGGCCGATGCTGACCGTGTGCAATGGCGTGGAAGCCCTGCCCACCAAGCTGGGCAGCCCCGGCTTGCCGGTGTATGGCTATAACGTGAAGCTGCTGGACGAGGCTACCGGCGAGGAAGTGCCGGCCGGCGAGAAGGGTGTGATTGCGGTGATTCCGCCGCTGCCGCCGGGCTGCATGAGCACGGTGTGGGGGCAGGACGAGCGTTTTGTGAACACCTATTTTAGCCTGTTCCAGGACCGCAAGGTGTACTCCTCCTTCGACTGGGGCATTCGCGATGCCGACGGCTACTTCACCATTCTTGGCCGCACCGATGACGTGATCAACGTCGCTGGCCACCGCCTGGGTACGCGGGAAATCGAAGAAGCAGTGTCCGGTCACTCCGCCATTGCCGAGGTGGCGGTGGTGGGCGTGCATGACACGCTGAAGGGGCAGGTGCCGCAGGCCTTTGCCGTGCTGCGCGACCCGTCGGTACTGAAAGACCCGGAAAAGAAAGCCGCACTGGAAAAAGAAGTGATTGCCAAGGTGGCATCCCAGCTGGGGGCCATTGCCAATCCGGCACGGGTGTATTTCGTCAACCAGTTGCCCAAGACCCGTTCCGGCAAGGTGCTGCGTCGCTCCATCCAGGCATTGGCCGAAGGGCGTGACCCGGGTGACCTGACCACGCTGGACGACCCGACCGGGCTGGAGCAAGTGCGCGAGGCGGTGCAGTCCTAGACGGACGATTGATTGGGTGGAAGCAGCCGGTACGGGTCAGTTTCCGGCTGTGGATTCAGCCGCATCCTTTGCAGGATGCGGTTTTTTTATGGCGCTTGCATCAGGTGCGGAACACGCCAACGGCCGCATGCAGCGCCTTGGCATGGCTGCTCAGCTGGTCGGACGCGGCGGCGGAAGCTTCTACCGTGGCCTGGTTGGCCTCGGTCATGTTGGCCACCACTTCGATACGCTGGGCCATGTCGCTCATGGCGGTTTGCTGCTCATGCAAGGCCAGGCTGATGCCCTGGATGTGCTGGGCGATCTGGTCGGTATTCTGGCGGATGCCGCTGATGGCTTCGCGTGCCTTGTGGGTTTGTTCCACCCCGTGATTGGACGCATCCACGCTGCTTTGCATCACCCCCACCACGCTGCCCATGCCCTGGCGGATGGTGTCGATCTGACCGGAAATTTCCACCGTGGCCACGCCGGTACGCTCGGCCAGCTTGCGCACTTCATCGGCCACCACGGCAAAGCCACGGCCCATTTCCCCGGCGCGTGCCGCCTCGATCGCGGCATTGAGCGCCAGCAGATTGGTCTGATCGGCAATGTCATGAATGGTGCGCGTAATGGAGGCAATGGCGTCGGTCTGCTTGTCCAGGTCGTCAATCGCGCTGGCGGCACTGCCGATGCGCTCGGCAATGTGGCTGATGTCGCTGGCGGTGGCATGGATCAGCTGTTCGCAATCGCTCACCATGGCGCCGGCATTGCGGGCTTCGTGGCCGACGTCGTCGCTCTGGCTGCCCAGCTGCTGGATGCTTTGCAGCACTTCTTCCACCGACACGCTCATCGAGCGGGTGGATTCGCTTTGTACCGTGCTGCTTTGCTGCAGATTGTGGGCGGCACCGCTCATGCTGTCGGCGCTGCTGTCCAGTTCGCCAGACAAGGTGCGGATATTGCTGGTGATATTGCGCAGCTGGCGTTGCATGGTGGACAGGCTGTCCATCAGGCTGCCCTGGCTGGCGGACGACAGCTCGATGCGCTGGCTCAGGTCGCCGCTGGCAATGCGGTTGGCCACTTCCATGGCAAGGGCGGGTTCGCCGCCCAGTACGCCAAACACGCGGCGGTACAGCAGTACTCCGCCCAGCACCACCACCACCACCAGCATGGCGGTCAGGCCCAGCATCATGTTGCGCAGATCATTCGCCGTCTTGTTCATCGCGGCATAGGCCGCGTCATCGGCCTTGTGGATGTGCTCGTTCAGGGCTTCAACCTGTTTGGTCAGTGCTTCGGCGCGGTCATCAAAGCCGCTGCCCTTTTCCTTCATCAGCACATTGCCCGCTTCGCGTCCGCCATCGATATAGGCCTTGGCCATGCGCTTGCCCACCGCGTAAAACTGGTCCAGCGACTGTTGCATGCCATTAACCTGGCTGCTGAGCTGCGGATCGAGGCTGATCATGGCCGGCAGGTTTTTCTGCAGGGCCTGGTAGTGCTCTTCCGCGTCCTTGTAGCCATCGGCGTCGCCGGTGGCACTGACATCGGTCAGAAACTGCTGGATCTGCACCACGTGGTAGCGCACGTCCGTCATGTGCTGCACCAATGCATTGGTGACGTCCTGCTCGTAATGGGCGCTCTGGTCTATGCGTTGCAGGCTGAACAGTGTGATGCCGCCAAGAGCAAGCAGCAGGACGACAACAATGGCGATAAAGCCGGTCAGGACGGGTTTTAGCTTCTGGTTCTGGTGAGTCATGGCGTGAATCCGTGCGGGGGTGAGGCTGAGCCTGTTGTAATGTTGATTTGCCGGTTTGCTTGAAGGTGTGTGCTGGCTAAACGGCACTGACCCTGTTACAGACCGGGGATTTTCCGGGAATGCCTGTGTAATGACAATCATAATTGTCAAACAATGGCTTGCTTGGGCCGGAAGGACGGGTTGCGGCCCGGCGTATCCTGACAAATCGCCCGCCTGATGGTGGCGGGCCGACAGGCTTCAATCGTGCCCGCTTCCGAGCGAGGCTTTCAGCTTGTGCATGCTGAACCACACCACCAGTGCCACCAGCGGAATGGCGATGCCGGTGAGCAGCTCCACATTCAGATGGATGCCGACGGACTCCACCGCAGCCAACAGGTGGTGCAGCAGGCTCACCATGTAATAGGTCAGCACCCCCACCGACAGGCCTTCCACCGTTTCCTGCAAGCGCAGTTGCAGGGCGGCGCGGCGGTCCATGCTGGCCAGCAAGGCGCGGTTCTGTTCTTCATGCAGCACTTCTACCCGGGTACGCAGCAGCGCAGTGGTGCGTTGCAGGCGGGCGGTGATGCGGTCTTGCCGCCGCAGCACGGTGTCGCAGGTGTTCATTGCCGGGGACAGCCGCCGTTCCATGAATTCACGGAAGGGCTGCATGCCGGAGATGCGCTGTTCGCGCAATTCGCCAATGCGGGCTTCCACCAGGCGGTAGTAGGCCTGTGAGGCGGAAAAACGGTACTGGCTTTCCGAAATCAGCTGTTCCACGCGGGTGGCAAGGCCGGTGAGCTCGGATAGCAGTTGTGCGTCCGAGCCATTGCCCTCGCCACTGGCCATGCGTTCGGTGATGGCACGCAGCGCGATGCCCAGATTGTCGAGATCACGCATTTGCTTCTTGGCAATGGGCAGCGCCAGCAAGGTGAGCATGCGGTAGGTTTCCAGCTCGAACAGCCGTTGCAGCATGCGGCCGGACTGGTTGGGGCCCATGGCGCGGTCCACCACCACATAACGGGAGAAGCCTTCGGCCAGGCGGGCATCGGGATGCAGTCGCAAGTCGGTATAGGCCGCGCCGTTGCCATCGCCGATTTCGGCCCCAATCAGCTCGCGGCCGCCAAACCAGCGGCTGGACATGTCGGCCAGCTCGGTTTCCCGCTCAGCCGGCAACAGCACCGCGTGCAGTGCCACCAGCACCACGCCGGGCAGCTCGCGCAGCCAGGCTGAAGGAATGCGGTCCAGCGGGGTGCGGTCGAACGGGTCGTTGCAATCGCCACTGACAATAAAGGTGTAACGGGCAAATTCGGCATGCAAGGACCAGCGCACCAGCAAGTCGCCTGCGCTGGCCGAGTAATAAGCCTGGCTGGGCAGGGGCGCAGGCAGGCCCATGCGCTGGGCCAGATCGGCCAGTGCCGCGCGTTGTGGTGCGTCGTCAAAGTCGTAATACAGGCTGAGCGAGGTCAGCCGGGCAGGCGAGGGAATGGCGGCATAGGGCCGGGCATGCGCCTCTTCGTTCAGTTCACGGCGCAGGTGATGCGGGGTGAGTGTGGTCATGACAGATCCTGAAAAAGAAACGGTTTCAGGACTGGGGTGGCCGCCAGCCTGCCCAGTACTCAAACCGCTTGCGCGCATCAGCATACCCGAACGTCGCCCTGGCATACCATGCAATTACCACGCCAGCGTGCCAGAGCCGGCACTGAGCACCATTCAGCAAGGCCTGGCGCTGTGATGGTGCCATTCAGGGCTAGCGGGCTGTGTTGGTTTCCGGACAGCCAGCATGGCCGAGTGGAAACTTGCTTGTCACCCGCCACAGGATTGATAGATTAATTTTGTATAAGTGTAGGTAATAATATTATTAAATCGAATAAAGCTGTCGGGTTAGCATGATGCAACCTCACCATTCTGGAGTCCATCATGAAATTGCGCGCGTTTGCCGGTGTTCTGGCAGCTTTGCTATCCGCTCATGTTCTGGCTGATGCCAGCTTGCTGAATGTGTCTTACGACGTGATGCGCGATTTCTACAAGGACTACAACCCGGCCTTCCAGAAAGCCTACAAGGCGAAGACCGGGGAAACCGTCACCATCCAGCAGTCGCACGGCGGTTCCAGCAAGCAGGCCTTGTCGGTGGCCAATGGCCTGGCGGCGGATGTCATCACCATGAACCAGGCCTCGGACATCGACCTGCTGGCTACGCGCGGCCTGATTCCGGCCAACTGGTCCAGCCGCCTGCCCAATGCATCGGTGCCGTTTACTTCCACCACGGTGTTCCTGGTGCGCAAGGGTAATCCGCACAAGGTGCGCGACTGGAATGACCTGGCCAAGCCGGGTGTGCAGGTGATCATCCCCAATCCGAAAACCTCCGGCAATGGCCGCTATACCTATCTGGCGGCCTGGGGTGCCGGGCTGAAGCAGCCGGGCGGCAGCGAAGCCAAGGCGCGCGCACTGGTGACGGGCATCTTCAAGAACGTACCGGTGCTGGATGGCGGTGGCCGTGCCGCCACCACCACCTTCATGCAGCGCCAGATTGGCGATGTGCTGGTGACCTTCGAGAACGAAGCCGAGCTGATTGCCCGTGAATTCGGCCGTGGCAGCTTTGAAATCGTCTACCCGCCGCTGTCGGTGCTGGCGGAAAACCCGGTGGCCATTGTCGACAAGGTGGTGGACAAGAAAGGTAGCCGCAAACAGGCGGAAGACTATCTGCGCTTCCTGTGGAGTACCGAAGGCCAGACCATTGCCGCACAAAACTATCTGCGCCCGCAGGACAAGGCCGTGGCGCAGAAATTCGATGCCCAGTTTCCCTATGTGAAAACCTTTACCGTGCAAAGCGTGTTCGGTTCCTGGGCGGCGGTCAATCAAAAGCACTTTGCCGATGGCGGCGTGTTTGACCAGATCTACAGCAAGCGTTAAGCGGAGTAACTGTGAGCAATATCCTCAATCTGCGCCATAGCGTGCTGCCGGGTTTCCGGCTCAGCTTCGGCATTACTTTGTTCTGGCTGGCGCTGATCGTGCTGCTGCCTTTTGCCGCGCTGGTGTATTCCACCGTCGGCATGGGCTGGGACGGTTTCGCCGCTGCAGTGGGCAGCCCGCGGGTAATGGCATCCATCCGGTTGTCTTTTGCCACTGCCGGTCTGTCCGCCCTCATCAACCTGGTATTCGGCTTTCTGGTGGCCTGGGTGCTGGTGCGCTACCCCTTCCCCGGCAAGCGGCTGGTGGATGCGCTGGTGGACCTGCCCTTTGCCCTGCCTACCGCAGTGGCCGGTATCGCGCTGACCACCCTGTATGCGCCCAATGGCTGGATCGGCCAGTTTCTGGCTCCGCTGGGTCTCAAGGTGGCGTTCACCCCGCTGGGCATCATCGTGGCGCTCACCTTCATCGGCCTGCCCTTTGTGGTGCGAACCGTACAGCCGGTGCTGGAAGACCTGGAAAAGGAACTGGAAGAAGCCGCTACCTGCCTGGGTGCCAGCCGCTGGGACATTTTCCGCCGGGTGATTTTTCCGGCCACGCTGCCCTCGCTGATTACCGGTGGCACCATGGCCTTTGCCCGCGCCACCGGTGAATACGGCTCGGTCATTTTCATTGCCGGCAATATTCCGATGGTGTCGGAAATCGCCCCGCTGATCATCGTCTCCAAGCTGGACCAGTTCGACCAGCAAGGCGCTACCGCGGTGGCACTGGTGATGCTGGGTATTTCCTTTGTCTTCCTGTTGTTGATCAACCTGATCCAGTGGTGGGCCGCACGCCGCCACGGTGCGCGTTAAGGGGTAAACATGGCCACTCTGACGACTGAAAGCCGCCCGGTACGCTATGCCCTGACTGCCGTGGCGCTGGTATTTTTGTTCCTGTTCTTGCTGTTGCCCCTGATCGGCGTGTTCTGGGAGGCGCTGCACAAGGGCTGGCAGCTGTACCTGAGTGCGCTGGTGGAGCCGGAAGCCCTGTCCGCCATCAAGCTGACGCTGATTTCCGCCGCCATCGCGGTGCCGCTCAACCTGGTGTTTGGTGTGGCGGCCGCCTGGGCGATTGCACGCTTTGAATTCCGCGGCAAAAGCCTGCTCACCACGCTGATCGACCTGCCGTTTGCCGTGTCGCCGGTGGTGGCGGGGCTGATGTTCATCCTGCTGTTCGGTGCCAATACTGTTGCCGGTAGCTGGCTGCAGGACCACGGCCTGCAGGTGATTTTTGCCGTGCCGGGCATCGTGCTGGCCACGGTATTCGTCACCTTCCCTTTTGTTGCCCGCGAGCTGATTCCGCTGATGCAGTCGCAAGGGGCGGATGAAGAGCAAGCCGCCATCGTGCTGGGGGCCAGCGGCTGGCAGACCTTCCGCAAGGTGACACTGCCCAATATCAAGTGGGGTCTGCTGTACGGGGTCATCCTCACCAATGCCCGCGCCATGGGCGAATTTGGCGCGGTCAGCGTGGTGTCCGGCCATATTCGTGGCGAAACCAACACCATCCCGCTGCATGTGGAAATCCTTTACAACGAATACAACTTTGTTGGTGCCTTTGCCTGCGCCTCGCTGCTGGCCTTGCTGGCGCTGGTGACCCTGCTGGTGAAGTCGCTGGTGGAATGGCGGCTGCACCGCCAGCAACAGGCCTCCACCCTGCGTACTGCCGAAGCCCGCATGCAAGCCCAGGCGGCACAACCCTGAACCGAATGATGTGAACCGCTGCCACAGGCGGCGGCCGGAGAACCACGATGAGCATTGAAATCCGCAATATCCGCAAACAGTTTGGCCAGTTCACCGCACTGGACAATGTCAGTCTTGATGTCGCTTCCGGCGAGCTGCTGGCGCTGCTGGGGCCGTCCGGCTGCGGCAAGACCACCTTGCTGCGCATCATTGCCGGGCTGGAAAAGCCGGATGCCGGCCAGGTGCTGTTTGGCGGAGCCGACGCCACCAATACCCATGTGGCTGAGCGTCAGGTGGGCTTTGTGTTCCAGCATTACGCCCTGTTCCGCCATATGACGGTATTCGACAACGTGGCCTTCGGCCTGTCGGTGAAGCCGCGCCGCGAACGCCCGTCGCAAGAGGAAATCCGCGAGCGGGTGATGAAGTTGCTGAAGATGGTGCAGCTGGACTGGCTGGCCGATGCCTATCCCGGCCAGTTGTCCGGCGGCCAGCGCCAGCGTATCGCCCTGGCCCGCTCGCTGGCGGTAGAACCCAAGGTGCTGCTGCTGGATGAACCCTTTGGTGCGCTGGATGCCAAGGTGCGCAAGGACTTGCGCCGCTGGCTGCGCGACCTGCACAACGACATGCACATCACCAGCGTGTTCGTGACCCACGATCAGGAAGAAGCGCTGGAAGTGTCCGACCGCGTGGTGGTGATGGATCACGGTCATATCGAGCAAGTGGGCCGTCCGGATGATATCTACGAACATCCGGCCACGCCTTTCGTCACCCAGTTCCTGGGCGATGTGAACCTGTTCCACGGCCGGGTGGATGCCGGTCAGCTCACCATTGGCAATTACGAGCAGGCACTGAGCCAGCATCAGGATGCCGACGGCGACGCTGCCGTGGCCTATGTACGCCCACATGATCTGGACCTCAGCCTGCAGGCCGAAGGTGCATTGGCGCAAGGCCGGGTCGAGCACATTCACGCTGTCGGGCCGGTGGTGCGGGTGGAGTTGCAGCAGGCCGATGGCCAGACCATCGAGGCCGCAGTCAGCAAGGAGCGCTTCCGCGCGCTGGGCATCGTACCGGGCGATACCGTGTACGTGACGCCGCGCAAGCTGGCGGTATTCCTGAAAGATGCCTCCGGCCAGCAGGACTATGTGATCTGATTCCGTTTTGCCGGAACACTAAAAAGCCGCCCTCGGGCGGCTTTTCTCATGGGGCGTTGTGAGCGCGATGGCAGTACGGCACCCGCTCAGACTCAGGCTCAGACAAACAGCTTGCTGAACACCCAGTACAGGCTGGCCGACAGGGCAATGGCCACCGGCAGGGTCAGCACCCAGGCCATCAGCAGATTGCGGATGGTATCGATTTGCAGGCCGGAGCGGTTGGCCGCCATGGTCCCGGCGACGCCGGAAGACAAGACATGGGTGGTGGACACCGGCAGGCCAAAGGCATCGGCAGCCCCAATGGTGCTCATGGCCACCAGCTCGGCAGAGGCACCCTGGGCATAGGTCAGATGGGTTTTGCCGATTTTCTCGCCCACGGTCACCACGATGCGACGCCAGCCCACCATGGTGCCCAGGCCCAGTGCAATGGCCACGGTCACTTTCACCCAGGTGGGAATGAACTTGGTGGCAGCATCCAGCTCGCCCTTGAAGGTTTTCAGATTGGCCTGCGTGGCCTGATCCAGATGCGCGTCCTTGCTTTGCAGCAGCAGGCGAATGGATTCCGACGCCAGGTACATGTCATTGCGCACATTGCCCACTGATGCCTGTGGTACCGCTGCCAGCGTGCCGTGGGTTTCGATCTGTTTGCCGATCTGGCCGGTAACCGCCGCCAGCGCCGGCACCACATCGGATTCCCAATGCTGGTTGCGGATATAGCGGGTCAGCACCATGCGCGGCTCAAGCGGCGCTGCTGCCGGAGCCGCCTGTTGCAGCGACTGTCGGGTGGCCTGGGCCACCAGTACGAACTTGCCCATTTCGCTGGCAGGCAAGGCGCGGTTCAGGCCATAGGACAGCGGTACGGTGCCGACCAGAATCAGCATGATCAGGCCCATGCCTTTCTGGCCATCGTTGGAGCCGTGGGCAAACGATACGCCGGAACAGGTCAGAACCAGCAGGCTGCGAATCCACCACGGCGGAGCCTCCTTGGTTTCCGGTGCTTCAAACAGCTGCGGCTGTTTCACCAGACGCTTGAGCAGTACCAGCAGCAGGGCAGCACAGAAAAAGCCCACCAGCGGCGACAGCAGCAGCGAATAGCCCACCTTGCTGACCTGGGTCCAGTCCACCCCGCTGGTGCCATCGCGGCCATGCATCAGCGCATTG
>NZ_LNQV01000134.1 GCF_001515305.1 Aquitalea pelogenes | reverse complement strand
GCACCAGTACCGAGAGCAGCAAGGCAAGGGCAAAGACCGCAGCGGTGTCTTCATGCTGATGCCGGAATTACGGCGCCGGGGCCATCAGGCTGCCGGGCGGCTGGTCTGGCGAGCGCACGCGGCCATCAATAATGTTCAGTTCATCGGCGACAAAACGTCGTACGGCATCGGGGTAGAGCTGGCACCAGTACCGAGAGCAGCAAGGCAAGGGCAAAGACCGCAGCGGTGTCTTCATGCTGATGCCGGAATTACGGCGCCGGGGCCATCAGGCTGCCGGGCG
>NZ_LNQV01000133.1 GCF_001515305.1 Aquitalea pelogenes | reverse complement strand
CCCCTGCTTGCAAAGCAGGTGCTCTCCCAACTGAGCTAATCCCCCTCTAAACCCGAAATACCGCGTTACATCGCTCCTCGTGTACATGATGTACACGTCGTCGCGCTGCGCCTTGTCTTTCGGCTTTATCTTTTTGTCCCAGATAGCATCTGAAACAAAAATGGATTATCCGTAGTGCTGTCTACAGCACCCAGATAAAAACTGGTGGGTCTGGAAGGACTCGAACCTTCGACCCCTGCGTTATCAACACAGTGCTCTAACCAGCTGAGCTACAAACCCAGT
>NZ_LNQV01000132.1 GCF_001515305.1 Aquitalea pelogenes | reverse complement strand
CCTTCGATTCCTGCTTGTCAGATGGCTGGCATGTCCGGCAGCCGGTCCAGCAGCAGGGTGGCGGCCAGCAGGTCGCAGCACCGCCCGGTGACAGGCGCTGCGCCAGCATGTCCTTTTCCAGTTGATTAAAATGGCGGCGCCCGGCAGCGTGGCTACCCCGCCTGCATCCAGCACCGCCTGTGCGCCTTCGATTCCTGCTTGTCAGATGGCTGGCATGTCCGGCAGCCGGTCCAGCAGCAGGGTGGCGGCCAGCAGGTCGCAGCACCGCCCGGTGACAGGCGCT
>NZ_LNQV01000131.1 GCF_001515305.1 Aquitalea pelogenes | reverse complement strand
GCAGCGGCCCGTCTTCCACATACAGTACTGCCGGGTCCAGCCGCCACTTTGCGGGTAAACGACTGGCAAAGTCCTCGGCATACGCCCAGTGACGTGGTGGCATTGCGCCCATCCAGCAAACCGGCTTCGGCCAGCCACATACGCCCCCAGGCACAGGCCGAACTATCTGCCACGCCAGCCTGACTCGCCTGCTGCAAGGCCTGCAGCGGCCCGTCTTCCACATACAGTACTGCCGGGTCCAGCCGCCACTTTGCGGGTAAACGACTGGCAAAGTCCTCGGCATACGCCCAGTGACGTGGTG
>NZ_LNQV01000130.1 GCF_001515305.1 Aquitalea pelogenes | reverse complement strand
TTGTTTGCACTGTAAGGTGGTGGTGGAGGATGACGGGATCGAACCGACGACCCCCTGCTTGCAAAGCAGGTGCTCTCCCAACTGAGCTAATCCCCCTCTTTTTGCTTGATGCTGCGTTGCTCAGTCGCTCGTGTACAGTGCGTACACGTCGCTTCTTCGCGCCTTGCCTGAAGCAAAAATGGTTTATCCGTAGTGCTGTCTACAGCACCCAGATAAAAACTGGTGGGTCTGGAAGGACTCGAACTTTCGACCCCTGCGTTATCAACACAGTGCTCTAACCAGCTGAGCTACAAACCCAGTTGACGCTTACACCGCAGTTTTGCGTCTGCGATGTTCTTTCGATC